>NZ_CP051774.1:1282415-1923623 GCF_012913485.1 Luteolibacter luteus
AATTTTGGAGCGGGGGCTTTGTCCGCGAGATGTTTCCCCTGCCCCTCGGATCGGTTGCCACCTCGCTCACCGATGCTAGGAGGGTCGCCTACGACGTCGGGACCAATCAATTTAAGGTTCCCGAAGGCCGTTTCTACCGGCCCGACATCGCCCATTTCAAAGCCCTCACCGGCGACGGCATCGAGGGCATCAACCCGATCAAGCATTGCCGCCTTTCCACGGCCGCCGGCGTTGCCCTGGCGCGCTACGGCAAGACCTCGGCGGAGAGCGGCCAGCCTCTTCGGGGCATCATCACCGCGCAAACCGTCTTCAAAAACACCGATCAGGCGAAACAGGTGCGAAGCCGATGGGGTGAGGCTTACCGTGATTCGGTGAGCGGCGACGGCATCGCCATCTTCGAAGGCGGCGACATGAAGTTCCACCAGGTGACGATGAGTATGCGCGATGCGCAGTTCATCGAAAACATGGAATTCACGGTCGCGGAGATCTGCCGGATCTTCAACGTGCCGCCGCACAAAATCCAGAAGCTCGACCGGGCCACGTTCAACAACATCGAGCACCTGTCCCGGGAGTTCTACGTTGCCACCTTGGTTCCGTGGATCACGCGCATTGAGGCGACCTTGAACCAGTGCCTGCTCACCGAGGGCGACCGCCGTGCCGGGCTTTATCTCCGCCACAATGCCGACGGCTTGCTTCGCGGTGACCTGCAGAGCCGCTCCGAGGCCATGAAGAATCAGATTTCCTCTGGGCTGATGACGCCCAACGAGGGCCGGGCCTTGGAGGATCGCCCGCCCCTTCCCGGGGGCGACCAGCTCCTTTTCCCGATCAACCATGTGCCCTTGGAGAAGCTCGGAGCAGAGAGCCAAGAGCCCGGAGCCAAACCGAAAGAACCAAAGCCATGAAACGCCCCATCCTCTTTGACCAAAACGCGATCCTCGCCACGCTCGAGGGCCGCAAACTCACGAAGAAGCAGAGGGCTTCCCGTCCTGACAACGTGCTTCCGTCCTTCGAAAACGTCGCCGCGGCCAAGGGCAAGAAATCCGCGCGGATGTATCTCTACGACGCGGTTTCCTACTGGACCGGCAATGATGCACGGACCTTTCAGCGGATGCTTTCCGACAGCGACGCCGAAGAGATCCACCTTCACATCAACTCCCCGGGTGGATCCGTCTTCGAAGGCGTTGCCATTTTCAACCTGCTGGCGGACCATAATGCCGACGTGATCGTTCACATCGACGGCATCGCCGCCTCGATTGCCAGCGTCATCGCCCTCGCCGGCGACACGGTGAACATCGCCGAGAATGGCATGGTCATGATCCACAATCCCAGCGTGTTTGCCTGGGGAGATTCGGACGTCATGCGGAAACAGGCCGAGGTCCTCGACCAGATCAAAGCGGCCATCCTCAATACCTACGAGAGCCGTACCAAGCTCGGCCGTGACGCGCTTTCCGCTGCCATGGATGAAGAGACCTGGTATTCCGCCGACGAGGCCATCTCCGCGGGCTTTGCCGCTGCCAAATTCTCTCCGCCGAAGGCCAGGGCCCTCTGGCTCCCCGAGGACTACGAGCTCCCCGATACCGCCGCGATGCTCGCCAAGCCAAAGGAAGAGGAAGAGGAAGAGGGCGAAGAGCCCCCGCCAGCACCGGAACCCGAGCACCGAGGAACGGTGGAAGACGTCGCCGCCGCCGCCGATCTCATCGCCAAGATCCGCCTGTCCCATGGACTCTGATCAGCTCGCCGAACTGCTCGAGGAGGTGCGCAATCTCACTGCCGCCATCGTGGACCATGCGGAGGCTCTCCGCGACAACACCGCTGCGATCCGGGAGAAAGCCGAAGGTGGCGGTGAAGAATCCACCATGGACTGATGAATCCGGGACTCCTCAACCAGCGCATCCGCTTCGAGCGGCAGACCACTTCCGCGGACGAGACGGGCCAACCCATCGAATCATGGCTGAAGCTCGGAGGGTGCGCAGCCCGCCGCAAGCCGGTCACCTCGCGCGCGCGCACCGAGCAGGTCATTGCCGATCGGGACACCGAGCGGCGCACCATGGTTTTCCAGATGCGCTCGCGGCCGTTCTGCTCCCTCTACAAGGAGGGTGATCGCTTGGTCGAGCTGAAGCGGACCGACTTTCCCGAGACTGTATGGAAGGTCATTGGATGGGCGGAGATCGAGGGGACCAACGGCATGTATGTCGAGGTCACTACTGAACAATCTGGTAGCCGTCATTAGTGAAGGGAGAACTTATGCGAGGCTGTAGCGATCTTTCTAAATAGACAGGATTGCGGATAACTGCTCACCTGCCGACGTGATGGCCCAAGACTCAGAGGATGTTGAATTACTCATGACGGATTGGTTCCGTCGTTGCCGAGAGAGCCAAAAGGCGCACTATGAATACGGATCAAAACTTGAAAGTCGGCACTTTTGGTTCGGAATACCTGCAATCATTCTTTCAACTGCCGTAGGTGCATCTTTCTTTAAAGATGGGGTTGATGCGCAAATTCGGTTGGGGCTCGGCTTACTCAGCATGGCTTCTGCCGTTGTAGCAGCGCTCCAGACGTTTCTAAATCTCTCGGACCGCGCTGCTAAACACAAAGCATCGGGCGCATCTTATGGCGCGATCCGGAGAGCCCTTGAGCTGCTAAAGACTCTCCCCCCCGCAGACGGGGACAAAATGAGGCAAGCATTGGAAGACATCAAAGGAAGGATGGACGATCTGGCAGCCTCTGCGCCGGCTATCCCCTCAAAATTCAAGGACAAGATCGACAAAGGGTTGAAGGGAAGGATTCACAACCGAATTTTCAGACTTATACCTCGTGCCGTAGAGTCGGAACTGAATTCCAACGGAGATTCGCCCGACAAATAGTCAACATCCTCGTTACCGTAGGTGCTGAATGAGCTGAATGCGACCATCGACTCATTCCAAAATTGCGCTCCAGTCCCGAATTTCGGGATATGGATCGCAACGACATCCTTCGCTCGATTGAGAATCACAAGTCCGGCCTCGCACCGCTGCTGAGTGCTTACGAAGACTTGGTCAACTCCACCAAAGGCAAGGGAGAGGGCGGCAAGGACCGTGCTTTCACTGCCGAGGAATTCACGAAGCACGCGAATCTCGGAACCGAGATCAACGTGCTTAACCAAGCCATCGCGACCGACCGCGCGATGCTCAAGGCCCTGAACCTGTCGGAGGCCGAAGACGACGACACCGCCGACAAGCTCGGCCTGTCTGATCGTTCCAGGCTTCCGCATGCTTCGGACGAATATCTGGAGAACTTCCTCAACTTCAGCCAAGGCGGATTCACGGCGCAGGGCATCGATCCAAGCCGCTTCAAGAACCTCACCACGGTATCTCCGTCCACCGGTGGAGTTCTGATCCCCACCACGATCGAAACCTCGATCTTGATGGAGGCAGCGGCGCTTTGCCCATTGCTTCGGATCTCTGCGGTGGAAATGACGTCTTCCCTCAAGGACCAGATTCCCTTTATCGGGGAAATCGGCGTCATGGGTCCCCGCAAAGAGGCTGAAGCCTACACGCTCAACGAGCCTGCACTCTCGAGCAAGCAGATCGACATCTTCAACTACGGAGGCTTTTTTCCCGTCTCCCAAGAGCTTATGGAAGATGCCTCGCAACTGCAGAGTGCCTTCCGCGAAGTGTGGGGCCGCTCTTACGCCCAGACCATCGAGGAATACGGCTGGAAGGGCACGAGTGGACAGACGGCGTTCTTCAACCAAGCCGGAAGCGGTATCACCATCACCCTCGCCGGCCGCGTATGCCCTGGTATCCGAACCATGAACAGCACGGTGGTCCCGGTGGTCACCTTCGGTGCCGCCGCGGCTGTCAGCTCCGATGACTTCATCAAGCTCAAGCAGGCGGTGGTTCCGGAGGCCCGCAGCGGTGGCGTCTATGTGATCAGCTCCGACGCCGAAACGAAAGCGCTGCTGTTGAAGGACACGACCGGCCGCCCGCTCTGGCAGCCCAATCTCATCGTCGGTCAGCCCTCGATGATCAATGGCTCTCCCTACGAAGTCTCCAGCCGCCTTGACACCGTGGGCACCGGCAACAACACCGCTTTCTTCGGTAACTTCAAGCAGGCTCACAAGATCGCCATTCGGAAAGGCCTCGTCGTTAAGACGAGTTCTCACTTCCTCTTCGGCAACGGCATGATTGCCGTCGCAGGCGACTGCCGCTGGGGTGCCGGAATCAAATACAACGGCTACATCGCCCGCGGCAATCAGGCCTAATCGCTACCCTTCCAAGTACGACACGCACACCAGGGCCGGCCGGGAAACCGGTCGGCCCTTCTCCATTCAAGATATGACCAACAAACAAATCATCGATCGGCTGAGAGAAGCCGGCCACGAAGTCACCGGAAGCCCGAACCGGGCTACGCTCGAAGCGCTCGCCGCTGAAAAGGGTGTGAATCTTGAGGATCATTCTAACAGCGGGAATGAGAAGCCCCCGGTGGAAGAGAAGCCCCCGGTGGAAGAGAAGCCCCCGGTGGAAGAGAAGCCCCCGGTGGAAGAGAAGCCCCCGGTGGAAGAGAAGCCCCCGGTGGAAGAGAAGCCCCCGGTGGAAGAAAGTGTCCGCCCTCCACAGGAAACCGATGGCGACCTTGAACGGAACCGCCTGGTGACGCCGTCAATGGCCGTCGCTGCCATGTGTGGTGATGGGTCGGCACCAGTGTTCCCGGATGCCGGCGGCCAACCTGAAGAGCAGACCCCTGAGTGAGATGGCCAAGCCTGTTATTCCCCTGACCGCGGCCAAGTCGCACTTACGGGTTGAGCACGACTTCGATGACGAGTTGATCGAGCTCCTCCTTGATGCGGCGATTGACCGCACCTTGCAGGAGATCGGCCTTGCCGGTGTCCTCGAGAGGGAGCACGAGACGGCGACGCCACTGGCTGAATTCGCGCTTATGTATCCGGTCGAGTCGATCATCCGCGTTGAGAAGAAGGACGCGGCAGGGGCATGGCAGCCGATTCCGGAAAGCGAGTATACCCTCTCCGGCACCCGAGACGAGTTGCAGCGGATCGAGCTTTCCCACCTCGCCGGGCACGTTTCCGGGAGCTGCTACAAGGTCACCTGGAATGCGGGCTTCGGAGAGAAGCTTCCCGCCTGGTTCAAGGTGGCCTGCTTCTTCCTCCTTGGGCACTACTACGAGAACCGGAGCTCGGTCCTGATCGGGCAAGGCGTCTCGGCGGTAGAGGTTCCGATGGGCTTCCTTCACCTCTGCAAGCCCCATCGCCGCTGGTTCTTCGCCTGATGGCCACCCAGATCAAAGTCGAGGGATTCAAGGAGCTTCGGGCGCGGGCCGCGAAGCTCGATGCCCGCTTGCAAAAGAAGGTCTACGGCGCCGCCGTGCGGGCGGGCGGCAAGATCCTCGTCGATGCGGCGAAAGAGAAAGTGCCGGTGCGCACCGGATCGTTACGAAAGTCCCTTGTTCATCGTGCCAGCTCCAAGCCTTCGAAGGGTCTCTTCGGCGTGAAGGTCACAATCCGAGGGGCATTGAAGGCGAGCGGCCGGGTGGCCCATCGAGGGGGAAACAAGGGGAAGCCTTATTATCCAGATGCGGTGGAGCGATATTATCGGTTCCAAGAACTCGGGACGAAGTTTCATCCGGCAAAGCCCTTCTTGAAGCCGGCCTTGCAGGGTCGTTCGGATGCCGTTCTGAAAGCCGTGAGAGAGGCGTTGGAGGAAGGGATCGAGCGGCAGGCAAAAGGGCTGTGAGATAGGAAATTCGAGAATTGATTGAGCACATAGATTGAAATGGATTCGATTGAATTATTGAAATGGTTTGTTGCCACGGTGAATGCCGAGGGCACGCTGCACGAACTGAAGGGCAAGATCTTTCCGGATGTAGCGCAGGAAGGGACCGACAATCCCTGCCTTGTCTATCAGCTTGTGAGCTCCGTTGGAGAGCCGACGGTCGACGAAGGCCCGGCGAGGGATGGAACCTTGGCCTATCAAATCCGGATCTACGGGCCGTCCCGTAAGTCGGCCAACGGCCTGCGCGAAGCCTTCCGCCAGAAGTTCGAGGGCATGGAGCCGGTGGCGATCGGCGGAGGGCAAATCATCGAGGGAAGCGCCTGGGGTGAGTTGGCCGATACCTTCGACCCAGGCACGAAGGACTATGGGGCGCTCGGTGTGATCGAGTTCCATCTGAGGAAACGCTAGGGATTCCCCCACCGTCATGAGTTGGCGAAGGAACCCCCACTCGCCGGGGGAGGTAAATCAAGAGGTCTTCAGTCAATTCTAATCCAGCAGAACTCCCGGGGCTCACTCGGCCCCGAACTCAAGCAGTGAAGCTGAAATGTCCACGATTGGGGAAGGGTGGTGCTGGTCACCACGCTGCCGTCTATGGATGGCTTGAAATGTACGATGAAACTGTGAGATGGATAAACAAGCGTCCACTCCGGCAAAAGGGAGGAGGGAACTCCTTCTCCGATACTGCATAGTTGAGGGCCTTCCCGCAAGATGGGTTGGTCAGACATGTAGCGAAACCTGTTTCGGCTTCGTTCTGTCAATAGACCTGCGATCGAAGCCCATGTCCACAGTTCATTTCGAAATTCACATTCGCACCTTGTGAATGAATCGAACGGGGCGCGCCGATCGTAGGCGCTTCCATCGGCCTTTGACACGGTGCGAGGCGTGAAAGGCAATTGCACCAAGCTTGAGCGATACAACGGAGTCACCTGGGATCGCGTCGCGTCCCGCGTTTCGATGAGCGGCCCCAGCCTCTCCCGCGAAACCGTCGAGGAAGACCTCACCATCGATTGCGCGCCGGGAGGCGGCAACGACTTCAAGAAGAAGAGCCCGGGCACCAAGGAGATCGGGGACATCTCGGTCGAGATCAAATGGAACCCCGTCTATCCTGCAGGCGTGCACCAGGTTCTCCGCGCCACCGGTGCGGGCGTCATCACCGTGGGTGGCAATGCCTTGGTGACGATCACCGCCGCGGGCATGACCGGTTCCCCGCTCGGCCTGAACGTTCCGGTCACTCCTGGAGCTCCGGCCGCGTGGATCGAGCAGATCCGCAGCTATCTCCGCAACCATGCCGGTGCCGCGAATGTCCGCGCGATCTGGGATGTCCAGGGTGACGGCGTCTTTCTCGAGCTCAAGAAGAAGGATCCGGCCGCGAATGACCTCACGGCGAACATCGCCATTGCGACCGGGACCGCCACCGGCATCACCGCCGCGCCGGCTTCGGTCATCATCATTGCCGGCGTGGCCGGCAATGAGAACGACGAGAATCATCACCTCTTCATCGACGACTTCGAGAGCGAGACGGCCACCTTCTGGCGGATCGTCCATCCGAACGATCTTGGCACCGGCGTCATGGTCCATGCCACCGTCAAGGAGATCGGAGAACCCGAGTATACCCCCAACGAGACGGTGAAGCGCACGATCGGGATCGAGCCGACCGGCGAGTATTACAAGGAGGGCAACCAGATTGCCGCCGAGGTCCTGCCCGCGGGAATCGCCGCCCCGGAAGACTACTACGGACACCATTGATTCGCGCGCGGGTTTTAGGGTTTTTTCCCGCGCATGACAGGACGGTCGCTCCGTAGTGGGGCGGCCGTTTCTGTTAGTAAGCGTGGAGAAATGCATGCGGGCCGGAGGCTCCGCGGTCCCGGGGATGAACGGGGCGAATTGATGGTTCACGGAGAGGCTTGGCGGGCCTGTCCGCTTTACCGTTCGGGGGTCATGCAAAAACTGAAACTCACGCCAAAGCAGATCCGGGAACTTCAGGAGAAGCACCAGATCAAGAACCTGCTCAACCCGGGTGACGACGCGCCGAAGATGGCGACCGTTGATTTCCTCACGGACATCACCTTTGAAGGTTCGAGGAAGTGGGATAGCCCACCGAGCAAGGAGCAGGTCGAAGAGTTCGACGTCGGTGAGATGCTGACGGCAACCAAGGACTTCTTCGGCGGAGACTCCTCGGGAAACGCCTGACGGAGCTCTGGGCGCGTCTCCACGTCGCCACCGGGCTCCGCAGGGAGGAATTCGAGGATCTTGACCTCGGAGATAGCGAGCTGCTCTTGCGCGAGGTAGAAGCGCGGGAGCGGCGTTCTTACGTCCCGTGGTGCGACCTCTACGCCCTGCTTTGCAATCTGCTGGCCGGCGGCAAGCGGACGTGGAAGCGGGAAGATTTCCTGCCGGATGAGGGGGAAACAAAAGCGCCGCCTGCGGAGATGCAAGCGGCGCTGCAGAAGTACGAAGCAGAGGTGGCGCGGAAGCGGGAGGAATACCGGAATCGGAAGAGTGCCAAGTGATCGGTGACCAGTGATCCGTGGGAGAGCCAATCTGCGGGCTTCCGCAATCTTACCAGGCAGCAAGTGTGACCCGCACCCAGGTGTTCGCCGCCGTACACACGTAGAAGTGGGTCGCATCCCATGCGATGTCTCCGGCGATGCCGGTTGAGGTTGCCGTGGCAGGAACCGCCGGGGAAGCGATCCGCAAGCCTCCCGTTGAAACCAACTGCGTTGAGGTCACCGAGACACGGTCCGTGCCTCCGATGCGGAAGCGAACTTGCGTCGCCGGTGAGTTGACGATCGTGCCGGCCCCATCGTCCAAGAGGGCATAGTTCGATGCGGAGGGTGCCGCGGCATTGGACCCGAAGTAGAGAAGCGTATTCCCGAAGGACTGGGACAGCATCACCCGGCTACTGCCGCTGCCAAGGTTCACCGATCCGGTTCCGGACGGGAGCAGGTGAGCCGACTGATTGGTTCCGCCCGCCTGCAAGGTGAGCGCCCCGGTGCCAGTGATGGATCCCGTAGAGCTGCCGGTTCCACCCAGGGTGACCGGCCTCGCGGCGGTTTGCCGGAAGATCGCGGCGGCGGTGGTGGCCATCGTCGCATAGCGGGCATCGGTCGGATGGACCTTGTCCCCGTAAAGCGCGAGATTATCGGCATCCGCATCGAGGCCCCCGAAATCGATATAGAAGTTGCAGCCCCAGGCATTCCAGTTTGCCGAGAAGCTGCTGTTGATGGTCGCACGGTCGGCCGCGAAGCTGCCCTGCGTCACGCCACCCGAGAAGAAGTTGTTGCGAGGCAGGACCGAGCCGAGCCCGATGATGGCGTTGGGCTCCGCCGCCCGCCAAGAGTTGATCAAGGCTTGCGTGTTGCTGCTCACACTCGCTGCGGTCCCGGTCGCGCTGGCGGCATCATTGGTGCCCCCCATGATGAACACATAGGTCGGCTTCCCCGGCACCGGCACGATCTGCGACGCGGGGGTGGAGGCCATCGTGGCCATCGTCTTTCCGCCGATGGGAAAGAATGCCACGCTGGCCCCGAGGTCCTTGGCCAGCCGGGCGGTGAGTGTCTTATCGTGTGTCGTGGCTCCAGTGCCGAGCTGGATGGAATCTCCCCCGATGTAAAGCGCCGGCGAATTGTCCGGGGTGACGCCATGAGTCGCGATGATCTCGTTAATTTCGCCCTCGGGCATCGACCGGTTGAAGACATAGAGCGCCTTGATCGGTGGGATTGCCCCTCCACTTCCCGCAGCGTTCGAGAAGAGACGGTTCAGCGTACCAGTGCCGGCCGTGAAGGCTGGTCCGGTATGAGCCGTCCCATTGACGACGGTCTTCACTTCCGTGCTACTTCCGCTGACAGCCCAAGCGCTATAGCCCGCCGTCCGGGTGAGAGGTGGTGGAGCGTAGGCGGTGGGGTTCGAGTAGGTTGTGTTGAAAGCCCCGAATTGCACCACCGGGCCGCTCGGGATCTCGAAGAAATAGCCGTTGTTCGACCACTGCTCCACCGTGCGGTTGGTGGCCAAGATCGCGATGACGGTGAACGATCGATAGTTCACACTTAGCCCCCCGGTGATGTCGTAGGATCCGCCGAGCTTCAGCTCCGCTCCGCGGCTGGTATAGGTCGCCCGCTTGGCATTGTCGCTTTGGGTGAGATCCTTGCCATTCCCCGTCAGATCGGTCCAGAGGGTGATGAGGTTGGATGAGCGGTTGGTCGATTCGCTGTCCCACGCCGCGGCGCAACCCTGCCGCTTGTAGTTGACGGGAACCCGGGTGGCGACATCGGTCATGTTCGCCATCCGCGAGGAAGGCGCAACCGGAGGAGGATCGGCATGCAGCAAGGAGCCGAGGCCGAACAACAGTGTCAGTAGCAGTGTTCTCATAAAGGATCAGGTGGGGAGGTCGTAAACGAAGAGCTTTTCGTTGCCGGGTGCGCCATCGATGCCGATGCCCTGGTATCGACCTTGGTCAAAGTTCCAGCCGACGACATGCATGATGCCATCGGGATCGGCGGCGAGTCCGCCGCGCTGGGTATTGGCTTCGAGATCGACCACAAGCCCCTCAAGGCCGAGGTTCGCGAGCACCTGCTGGCGTTGCGGGCCGTTCAATGCCTGAGGGATGGTCATGACGACCGGCACGGAATCCAGGTAGGTCCATGCGACCGGCGGAGGGTCGATGCCCTCGCTGCCGCTCTGGGGATCGATCACCTGAAGCTCGCTCGAGAGGTAGACGTTTTCCTGCCCGTCAGTGGCCACGTGGCGAACAATCAGCCGATAGGTTCCCGGAAGGATTGCGGCCTCGTTCACCGTGAAGGAAGCCTCAAGCAGTTGCTTGCTGCCCCCGCCCCAATTGCCGGAGGTGAAGGTGTCGTCGCAGTCGCCTGCAACGAAGGTTTTCCGCATCAAAGAATCGTCGAGCGCGAGAGCCGTGAGCTTCTTCACCTCGACGATGATCTCGCCTACATCCGCGGCGAGCAGGAAGGCCCCGCCATCGGCCAGGGCCAGCTGGAACTTTACCGAGGATCCTCGCCAGTAGAATGGCCGCTGTTCGGTGGTGGCATCGCGGACGGTGCGTGAGGCATCGCGGCTCTCGCAAAGCAGGCGGACGACGGCGGATGGCATGGGGCCATCTTGGAGAGCTGAGGCAAGAGCGGAGAGATGGCGGGATGAGGATTGAGGACGTTCGCGGGCGACTAGGAAAAATTAGTAGGCACTCGCTGGTTGCAAAAATGCGGCATTGAGTAATTTAGATCGCTTATGCCAGCACTGAAGTACGCCTCGATGGGTGAGCTGCAGGAAGCTATTTCAAAGCGCCGACTCATCCGATTCCTTCACAAGGCCGCGGACAAGACGGCGGTTTCCCTCGTCGCCGAGCCGCACTGCATCGACCATGCTCCCCGGACAGGAGCATTGGTTCTCCTTGCGTGGATGAGGAGCGAGGACGGAGGCGAAGACCCCGGGTGGAAGACCATCCGCTTTTGTGAGATCCGGGATCTTATGATCCTCCCAGAACCGTTTGTCCGGCGACCCTTCCCGGAGTTTGCGGCACGGTGTTTCGATCCCTCTTTAGCCCTGCGAAAGAGGCCTTCGAGACCGGCTTAATTTTGTAGGAGATCGTCTCTTGACGTCGCGGAAAAATGGATATTTTCCGGAATTATGGCACTGCACAAAAATGCATTGATGGCCGACCTTCGGGGGGCGATCCGCCATTACCGCGTGATCCGCTTTACCTACGAGGGCCGGAAGTATGAAGCCGAACCCCATGAACTGGGGCGGAACCCGGTCACAGGCACCTACGAAGTCCGAACGTGGGTGAGAAAGGGACCCGACGATGATCTCCCGGGATGGAAGACATTCCACTACTGGAAGATGCGGGCGCTCGACGTGATGCCGGACCGCTTCCTGCCCCGCGTCGCCAAGCCCCAAACCTTGGAATTTGCAGGGTAAGTACTGGAGAATGGAATGGGGAGCGGTGCGGGGGCGCGCCGCTCCTCTTTTCTCACGAGACCACGTAGGACCACGGCGATCCGCCGTTGTAGGTATCACGGCCAAAGGCTGTGGCCACATAAGTGCCGCGGGGATCGGCAGGCCCTTCGCCGACCTCTTCCTTGTAAGCCACCGGGAATCCCGCGCCGTCAAAGAGCTCATAGACGAGGCTGTAGGCGATCAGGCGATCCGGATTCGAAGGGTTCTCGTAGCGGTTGTTGAGCTCATTCCAAAGGTAGCTCAGATTCGGGAAGGTCCCCGCGGAGGCCACACCGTGGAGCGTGTCGCCCGGTTCAACCGGGATCGGGCAGGCATCGAGCTGGGATGCCGCGGAGTTCAGGCCGTTGCTGTAGTAGGCAATCAGCGTGAATTCCACCGAACGCGAGACGAAGGTCCAGCCCGCTTGCGTGGCCGTGATCGATAGCATCCCCTCTTCCTCCCCGGCATCGATGTCCGCGGTATCGGTGTGTGTGGTGGTTTCCGGCGAGCCCGCATTGTCCCAGGTGATCGTCACCGTCACCTTCGCGCGGACGAAATCGAGCGAGGCTTCTTCGATGTCCGGATCATTCCAATGGACTTCGAAGTCGGCGGTGTAAGTCTCCCCCGAGGCGGCGAACTGGACCTCGTTGTAGCAGCCATCGGGCGGCGAGAAATCGCCCCCGCCGCCGGTTGGATCCGCGATGCCATTGATGCCCGCTTTTTCATCGGTGGCTGGATTCCACGCGAAGAAGTCGGCCGTGTATTGCACCAGGTCGAGCCGCGTCCCCAGGACCTTCCCCGCCTTGCCATCGCGGATCGCGAAGCCGAAGACGTCCACCTCGAAGAGCTCCGCCTCCATCCCGATGTCCGGAGCGGACCAAGTGACCAAGCTGCCCGGCTTCGCACGGAGGCCGCGGAGATCGAGTTCCACCGAGAAGCGCTTCCGCGCACGCGCGCGTAGCAACTCGATCTTGGCGATGCGCTGGGCCATCGTGTGGGAGATCGTCAAAGGCAGATCGATATCGAGCCACCAGGGACCGCCCTCCGCGATGATCGCCGTTTCCAGCCGCCGTTGCGGATAGGCGCGCGGCTGCCAGGTCTCGATGTCCACGCAGGATCCGCGGACGGCATTCGGCAAGGAACGGTCGGGCGGATCGTAGAGCACCTTGTAGCTATCGAGCGCACGGTCTTCCGTCAGATCAACCGGCGTCCCGGCCGTCGGTGCGCCCGCCTGGATGATCCACTTTCCGGAGGCATAGCGGATCACCCCGGCCATCGAGCGGGCGAGCAGGTCGAGAACTTCCCGGTGCTGCATGTCGCCGGTGATCACCCCGTGGCACTCGTAGCGCTTCTCCGAGCCGCCATCCTTCAAGACCACATCCTGATCGCAGATGTTCGCCGCAAGCTCGAGCGCCGGGCCATCGAGGGCGCTCCACTCGAAGCCCATGATCTCGGTGAGGTAGTAGGCTGCACAAAGGGCCGGGTTCGCGGTGTAGCCGGTGACGTCGGTGCGCGGGTCGTAGATCGACTTGCAGCCCTTCACGATCGCCGCAAACTCGGGGGTCTCGCCTTCGAAGTGGTAAGCGAATTGGCGGGTGATGGCGTAGATGGCCGCAATGCCCTTGAACCGATCGGTGCTTTCGATGATCGCGGGATCGAGCGACACCGGAGAGACGAAGGGCCGGGTGTCGATTGCGTTGACCATCGCCTGCCCGATGTTCTGCGTGCTGGTCCCGGTGAAGACCTGGACAAGGACCGCCTTGCCATACTTCCCGGAGACGCGCCCAAGGTTCGGGGCGGTGCGGCGGAAGACCAGTTGCTTGTCGAGGAGCCAGACGGATTCGATGGCCTCGACCTCATGTCCGGCGAGGGCGACGACGAAGTGAGTGCCGAACTTCTTGCGGTTGTGGGCAAAGACGAGCGGCCCGGCAACCCGGCAGCGGCCGAAGACGATCCTGCGGTGCGTGAGTGCCTGGCGGAAGTTCCGGAAAGCATTGCGCTGGATGTCCTGCATGCGGGCCGCGGCGGCGGCCTTGCGCTGCTCCCGGGCGGAGCTGAGGGAGGACGCGATGGAAAAGGCGGCGAGGCCGAGGCGGATGACCGTGGTCAGGGTTGAGGTGGTGAGGAAGGAAACGGCTCCTGCGATCAGTGCTCCGATGGCGCCCATGGGGGGAGCGTGGAGCAGAGGGCGAAGAGCAGAGAGATGGAGGGGGCGGGATTGGGGGTATTGGGAGTTCGACGGTCGACGGATTGGATGTGCAAAAAAGCGGCGGCTCACACCCGTGAGCCGCCTATGTTCTGCGCAAAGTAGGTTCTTCTGGAAAGTCAGATGCCGTCCTTGTCGGCATCGCCGGGGAGCTTGGCTTCGACGCGATGCCAAGCGGCCTTGGTGGCGTGACGGGCCTTGTCCCAGGTGAGGCGAGATTTTCCTTTCACGTTCTCCCACTCCGACTTCACGGAATCTTCGGACTCGTCCCAGGTCCGCCGGTAGCGGGAGGGGCCTTCATAGCCCAGTTGATAAGCGGGACGGTAATCGTCGTCGTAGGTGTAATCCTTCTCCGCGTACACTGCGCGCGGGTGGTTCTCACGCCAGTAAGCGTCCTCGACCGTAGGGTCCATGCGTTCCGCGATCCCTTTACCTGCTGCTGCGCCAGCGATTCCCCCGACCACTGCCCCAACGGCAGCGCCGACTGGTCCAGCTACGGAACCGATGGCCCCGCCCGCGGCAGCACCTGCTGTGGTGCCGGCGCCGACGCCCACGGGATGGCTGCCGGGTTCGCCGGTGATTGGATCTTCGTTGCGGGCTTCTCTGGTGGCTTCGTCCTTCGATTTCATAATGGGTTGGCGTTTTCGTGCCAGGGTTCCTTCGCAAGGTCGGTGCCAGCGAGAAAATCCCGCCAATTCCGGCCTTTCTGAAACCGCCTCCGAAGTTCTGCGAAGGCAAAGTGCGTCGTGCCTTTGCAAGTTGCCAAAGTCCGAAATCAAAGGGTCAGCGGACGACCGGTGCGGAGCCCTTGAAAAATCGGGGATTAATCGGTCGCGGGTGGCGGGCACGAGACTTGCAATGGAAGCGGCGTAACCACCCCACAATTACCATGGCTAAACTGACATCACTTCAAGTTCTGCTAACTCAAGAAATCAAGGATCTCTACAATGCCGAAACGCAGCTGGTGAAAGCGCTGCCGAAGATGGCGAAGGCGGCGTCGAATCCCGACCTGCAGGCCGGTTTCAAGTCGCACCTCGAGGAAACCAAGGGTCACGTGGAGCGACTGGAAAAGGTCGCGGAGATTCTCGGAGTGACGCCCAAGGGCAAAGTCTGCAAGGCCATGAAAGGCTTAGTGGAAGAAGGCTCCGAGGCCATCGAAGAGGAGGGGGATCCCAACATCAAGGATCTCGCGCTCATCGGAGCGGCGCAGCGTGTGGAGCACTACGAAATCGCCGGCTACGGAACTGCCCGCGCTTTGGCCGAGGCACTACAGCTGGAGGAGGTGGTGGCGCTGCTTCAAGAGACGCTGGATGAAGAAAGCACCTGCGATGCGACGCTTACGGACCTTTCTGCCACGATCATCGGGGAGGTGGGAGACCTCGTCCCCGACGCTTGAAATCACTTCCGGCATTGCTCGTGCCGCGCGCTGTTTCCACCGAACGGATGAGATGCGCGGCCCGAGCAAAGCTCAAATGCTTTCGTGGTCCTGAGATTGGCATCGTGAGAGAACAAGGCGGTCCGCTGTTCGCGGGCCGCCTTTTTGGTGGATTCGCTCTATCCAGCTAACAGCCCGCGGGGGAGTGCAACACTGCGTACTTCGGGAGCTGATGCCCACCCTATCCACACTGGAGGTGACCGGGGATCCGAGGGTTGGGAGTGGGGGTTCGAGGCATTCGGGCCGCAATCATCAAGCGGACGGCACCGGTACATGGTGTATTCTTTGTTAAATGCTTCGTTCCAGATAATCTGCTGCCCGCTGTCACAAAACGGCGCCTTGAATCGTCCGAAAGGATGTATGAACCAAAACAGCACTGCCCTCGCCCGTCTCGACCCTTGGAAAGCCGCTCCGGAGGTCTTCAAGGCTGCATTAGCCCTCGAAAATGCCGTAAAAGGCTTCGGAATCGCTCCAAAGCTTCTTGAGATCATCAAGCTTCGTGCCTCTCAAATCAACGGCTGCGCTCACTGCATCAACATACATTTTAACGATGCGGTCAAAGCTGGAGAGTCTCTCCAGCGACTGAATCTCCTGCCCGTCTGGAGGGAAACGCCCCATCTTTATACGGATGCCGAGCGGGCTGTATTGCGTTGGACCGAGTCCCTCACCAAGCTACCTAGCAACCATGTGAGCGACGAAGATTACTTGGAAATCAGTTCACATTTCGATGAAGCAGAAGTGGCCCGTATTACGCTCGCTATCGCAACCATCAATGCCTGGAATCGGTTCGGTACCGCCTTTCTCCCGGCCATTCCTGCCGCCTGATCTTCGTGTTCTAGGTCCTTCTCGAGGTCGCATCACGACTGCCGCCATCCATGTCCTCTGCCAACGATTACCGTCCGCTTCTTTTCGGTATCGCTTACCGCATGCTTGGACGAGTCACCGAAGCGGAGGACATGGTCCAGGAAGCATATCTCCGCTTTCACCTGCAACCGGAGGGCAGCATCGGACTCCCAAAAGCCTGGCTCACAAAAGCCGTAACCCGTCTCTGTATCGACCAGTTGCGATCCGCCCGCCGCCAGCGTGAAGAATACGTCGGCCCCTGGCTCCCGGAACCGCTCGTCGAGGAGAATTCTACCGACCTTGCCGATACATTGAGCACTGCATTCATGCTCATGCTCGAAAAGCTTTCTCCAGTCGACCGTGCTGTTTTCCTTCTACGAGAGGCGTTCGGCCACGACTATCCGGCAATTTCCGAAATCACCGGACGTTCCGAGGCCGCTTGTCGTCAGATCGTCTGCCGAGCCAAGGAAAGGCTTGGCCGAGAGGCTAACAAGCAATCCACTGCAACTGAGGAAGCCGAGCGACTGGTAAAAGAATTTCTTGCCGCCGCCCAATCGGGAGAACTTGCCCAACTACTCGCTCTCCTCACCGAGGATGCCATACTATACAGCGATGGCGGAGGGAGGGTTCGCGCAGCGCTTCTCCCCATCTATGGTCCGGACAGGATCGGCCGCCTGTTCATGGGCATGCGACGCTTGAGCACGGAAGGCAGCCCGCCTCCGCGCTTCGTAAAGATCAACGGAAGTCCAGGCGTTGTAACCTGCCACGGGGAACAGGGTATCAGCGTCATGACATTCGCTTTCGAAGGAAACCGAGTGAAGGCCGTCTATATAGTTCGAAATCCCGACAAGCTTACCGGTATCATACCTTAAGGCGAATATACTCCGGACGTCTCAACCCACCACAACTGTGCCCCGCTTGGATGTAGAGCAGCCCAGTGGCGTTGGCAGGCTGGGCGACGATTTTCTCGCCGTCCCAGATGCCGGGGTGATGAAGATTCGTGAGGATGATGTCCCCCACTTCGAAGGGCTCACCGGGCTTGATCTTCTGCCAGCCTTCACGCTGGAGCGCCCAAACGATGGCATCGTTGGTCGAGCTGGGCACCCACTTTTCGCGGCCTGATTCCTCGCTGGTGTAGGTATCGCGAAGGGTCTCGGTGTGGCTCTGGCCGCTGATGAGATCCGCCCACATGGCGACGAAGATGATGCAGTCCCAGTGGCCGACGAGGTAGTGGCGGTTGAAGGATTCCTGCAGGTAGGCGTCGAGTTTTTCGGCGAGGGTCATGGATAGAAGAGTTGAAAGGCATGCGGGCCAGAGGCTCCGCGGTCCCGGGGGCTAGAGGCGGACTTTCTTGTCTTGGAGAGAGGGCACGAAGCGGAGGGAGGTGTCCCCGGGAAAGAGGGACTGCTGGTCAGCGTCGGTGTAGAGCAGGCCCCAGGAATCGCGGAGGCGGGCGAGCTCGTTGGCGAGGGTGAGGGTGAAGCTCGAGCCATTCGGGCCGGGCTGGCGGTCGAGCTCGAGCGTGTCCATCGTGCCGCGGAAGAGCAGCTCGACACCGAGCAACTCGCTGGAATCGCCATCGAGGAGGGCGAGGTAGATCTCCGCGGCCCGGCGCTTGTAGATGATGCTCGCGGCATCGGTGAGGGCATGGCCCGGGATGCCATGAAGCTTGAGCTCCACGGTACCGGCGCGGATCTCCGAGTATTCCTCGATCGCGCCCACCTCCCCGAAGTAACCGAGACCGTGCCAGGTGTGGCCGTCCCACTCGAGCGGACCTTGGCCGGACCAGCCGCGGAAGGGATCGCCGGCGAAGTCGAGCCACACGAGGAGACTCGGGGTTACCGAATCCGCTTCGATGGCGGCGAGGAACTCGGGGCTTAGGTCGCGCATGGGAAAGTGTGAGGAAGAAAGGATGCGGGCCAGAGGCTCCGCGCTCCCGGGGGAAGGGTCGTCAGTCGCGGAGGATCTCTTGCACGCCGGTGAGGCGGAAGGAGTGGGGGCGGTTGAGGTCCGCGGCGGAGATGTCCCAGCTGGGGAGCTCGCTGGTGAAACGGAAGATGCCCTTGGCGGGGCGGAGAACGATCGGGGTGCCGGTGGTGACCGGGCGCATGAGCTTGGGCCAGAGGTCGAGCGTGGCGGTGCCATCGGCAGCGGAGCCGACGGTCTCGCGAACCTTGGAAAGCTGGTCGCCGATCTGGACCCAATCGCCCGCGCGGAGCTGGGTGGCGACATTCGGAAGCCAGCCCGAGGTGGCGAGGGTCCGACTCCCCGCGGGCGTGTTCGCCGCGGCGACGGGAAGGCCTGTACCTTTTCCGAGCGGGCGGGACGCGGCGGGATCGTGCATCCGGAAAGTGCCGAGCGGTCCCTCGAGGCGGAGGAAAAACGCCATCGCCTCCTGTGCGTCACGGCGGCCCATGCGCTGGATGTCCATGGTGAAGGACCAGCGTTCCACCCTGCCCCGCTGCACCTGCACGTGACCGCTGAAAGGACTCTCGGCAATACCGTGATTCATCTCCGAGGTCCAAGAGAGCTTGGTGACCCGGAGAAGAGCGGCGGGGATGTCGATGGGGAAAGGCATGTTACTGGCCGTATGCGCCGGCGTAGCGACCGCCCTGGGCGATCAGGCGGGGGATGGAGTCGATGATGTCGCGCTTCAGCATCGGGAGGATCTCGGCGAGCTCTTCCTTGCTGACGCCGGGCATGAGGGTGATGGGCGTGGAAACGAGGATGTCCCCGCGGCGGCTGCGGTCCGCGGCTTTCTTCACCCGGGTGTGATCGATCACCGTCTCTTGCGGGTGGATCATCGCGAGGCGACCGCCGCGGCCGTCGAGGCCACCGGCGCGCGGGCCATTGCCGGTATAGCCGCCGCCTTCGAAGGATCCGAAGCCGCCGACGATGCTGCCGAAGATCGAGCCGATGCCAGAGAACAAGCTGCCACCCCCTGCCCCGCTGCCGCTGATTCCCATGATGCCCTGCAGGAGTCCATTGAAGGCATTCTTCAGTGCGGCACTGGCGAGCTCGGCAATGATGCTACGGACGAGGTCCGAGAAGTTCAGCTTGCCGGTTTTCACGAACTCATCGAAGGCACGCCCAACGTGTTTCATGGCGGAGGTCCAAGTGGATTTTACCTTAATCGCGCCTTCCTGGATGGACTTGGTGAACTCGTTGAAACGGGTCTGCGTGGATCCTCCCATGCTGCTGGCGAAAGAGGAGCTGAAGCGGCTGACAACATCGATGCCCGGTGCGGGGTAGGCCCCGAGGTCTGTGCCGCCCAGAAGAGAGCCAACGCTGGTCATGCCCGAAAGGGTCTTCGAGAAGCGGTCCGCGCGCTTCCCAATGTCCTTAGTGAAGCTATTGAACTGGGTGCCAAAGGATGCGGTTTCGAGTGCCATGCCAACCTGAAGCGTGCCGAGGAGTGCCATGGGGCCGAGCGTGGGGCGCTGAGCCTAGAGCGGAGAGATTGAGGGGGCGGGATTGGGCGCGTTCGGGGGACGGGCAGCGCCTACAAACAAACGCCCCGGTGGGGAGAAGCCACCGGGGCGTTCGCTGCTAATGTCACACCATGGCGCGACGACCATGACCCTAGCATATCCGGAGCCAACAGACAAGGTCCGGAGGTTTGACGGCCGGATTGCAGCCTGTTAGTCTTCGCGTGGGTTAGCCGCAGGAGCTGCGAGCGTTCTGCAGCTGTTGTGGCGCTGATCCCACCCCGGTGCCGCGGACCCCTGCAGGGGGGCCTAAAGGGGTTCGCGGCGCCTCTCCCTCCGGTCCAGCAGGTAGGAGGAATAATTCCCGGATGTGGGACCCTTGCGGGACCCCTTTTTTGTGCTCTAACTTCGGTGCGCCATTCGATGAGGCCGGCGAGCGGGCGAAGATGCTCGCGCGGCTGCTGTGAGCAACCCAGCATGGTCGCATGTGCACGGCCTACAAGATCGGCAACGTGGAGCGCTTCGACGTGGATTGGCTGGTGGCCGATGCCTTCGAGGCGGCGATGGCCGATGAGGAGATGTATCAGATCATCCGGCCCACGCTGAGGGCACCGGTGGCGATGGCCGACGGGAAGATCCGGATCATGGCGTGGGGCTTTCGCCGGCCGGTGCCAGGCGGAAAGACGAAGCAGCTGTGGCGAACCATCGTGAACTCCCGCGAGGACAAGCTCCAAGGCGGGACTTGGGGAAAAGCCTTTCGCGAGCGACGCTGCCTGATTCCTGCGGCGTCCTTCTTCGAATGGGTGGAAGGGCCCGATAAGAAGGCGATGCCGCTGGAGTTTACCCGCCCGGGCGGGCAAGGCCTGTGGATCGCAGGAATTTGGGAAGAGGACAAGGAGCGCGGGCAATGCTTCTCGATGATCACCACCGAACCGACCGCAGCAATTCAACCGGTGCATGACCGAATGCCGGCGGTGCTGGCGAGCGATCAGCTACGGCCCTTCATGAATTTCGAACTGAACGAATTCGGACCCTCAGCGGTGCCGCTAGTTTGGAAGGAGACCGAGAATTTCCTGAAGCGGAAGCCGGAGAAGCCCATGCCACCCAAGGGGCCCGTGCAGGGAGAGCTGTTCTGAAAGAAGGATCATTGTCCCGGCCCCATGCCGTGGCGTTTCCTTAGCTCCTCAACGACATCAATTTTCTTTCGCGAGCGCTTCTTTGCTGGCTTGGGAGGGGCCGGGGCAAAGAACCGCTGAAGGTGTTCCATGTAAGCTTGAGCCTCCTCCGGGGTGCGTTGCGGTGGCGGTGGAGGATCTGCTTTTCCATCTTGGCGAGGACCCTCCCAGGGCTCGCGGCTGGGAATGCGTCCCTCACGCCAAAAGACAGTACCGCTGTAAACCACCATGATCTTCTTGCTCAACAGATCGCAGCCGTAGATGTCGAGAATCCAACATCGGTCGCCGGGCTTCCAACCGGGCAGGCGATTGCACTGCCAGCGGCGCAGATGGATCGGCGCCGGGTTTCGGTCCTCCATTTCGCTGGGAAAATAGAACTCGAGCATGTCGGCCCCGTCGGGCCCAAGGCCCCGAGTGAGGATGCAATAGTCGGCTTGGTGCCAGATACGTTCCCTCAGCCAATTCCCGGAGTATAGAAGGCGGAGGTGCCCTTTGTGGCAATCAAGCCAGCATTCCCGGTTATCCATCCAAAAGCCGGGATAGTCCCAGTAGGAAGAGCCAATGACGCGGTGGCCATCATTCACCACAAGCGGAGGTACTGACATGACCGTCACGCGATGCGTTTCCAAACCTGGCACTCACCCTTGGTGAAGGGAACGGCGGGATGCTGGGTGCGCTCAAAGAGCCAGACGGGACACGCACCGTCAAAGGTGGCAGGATCGAAGGGATCCGGGGCAGTGGCCTGGTAACGCTGAAGAGCGGTTCGTCCCCACCATTCCTCGACAAAGGCGGGATACTCCCAATCGCCGACGCGGCACTTTCCCACCGAGCCGGCATAACGTGCCGGGGGGAAGGTGCGGGGGGACGGAACCAAGAAAACGGCCGCGGTCATGTGTTCTTGTGAACACTATTTTTGAGTGGCCGTCAAGGTTGGCAAGACGCGATATTTCAAAAGAAAACCATGCAATCCGCATTTGAAGCAGGAGCCGGGCATTGTTTTTAAAGGGAATCCGGAGCGGTACAGATTATGCGAAAAAGTTTCTCATGGCTGCGAGATCGATTTGGAAAGGGGCGATCGCTTTCGGCTTGGTCAATATCCCGGTAGGATTGACCAGCGCGGAGGACCGGACCGACGTGGGGTTGCATCTGGTCGATAGCGAAAATCACGCGAGGATCCGGTACGAGAAGGTGAATGCGGAAACCGGCAAGCCGGTGCCATGGGAGCGTCTCGTGAAAGGCTATGAACACGAGGAGGGACATTTCGTGCTCTTCGACGAGTCCGAGCTGGAAAGTATCCGACCCAAGCTGACCAAGACCATCGAAATCACCCAGTTCGTGAAGCTCGAGGACATCGAGCCGCTCTTATTTGAGAAGCCCTACTATCTGGAGCCCGAGAAGCGGGGGAAGAAAGCCTATGCGCTTCTGCGCGAAACGTTGCGAGAAACCGGCATGGCTGGCGTCGCGCGAGTGGTGATCCGGACGAAGGAATATCTGTGCGCGATGTTCGTGCGAGACGAGGTGATCGTCCTGATGGCAATGCGATTTCCCCAGGAGATTCGCTCACCCAAGAAGCTCGATCTACCGGAGACGGACGATCCGCAGTATCAGCCGGGGAAGAAGGAGATGGAGCTCGCCAAGCGACTGGTGGCGGACATGACCGAGGAGTGGGACCCGGAGCAACATCACGACGACTATCAAGCCGCGTTGCTCGCCTACATTGACGAGAAAGTCGCGAAAGGCGGCACGGCTGCGGTGCGCGGCGGAGGGCGACGGGAAGATGCCGGGATCGTATCCGGCGGAAACGTGGTGGATCTCGCCGAGTATCTCGAGAAGAGCCTGAAGAAAAGCGAGAAGGCGAAGCCTACCGCAGGTCCTTCGAAACCCGCCGCGAAGAAGGCTGCAAAGAAAGCCGCCAAGAAGGCAGCGAAGAAGTCGGCCTAATCTAATCAACCGGGTGCCCCCGATGGTGAGTACGAGGATGCCTGCATCGCTTGAGTTCGGGTGCGGTCGCGTCGTGCCTCCCGAGCTTTCCTGCAAATAGCTAGACCTCGCGGACCGCCAACTTCGCCCCAGTGCTACAATCACGGCTGGAGCAACGAATTGCAATCCGCTCGATCTGGGCTTATCCATAACGCCCTGCTATCACCCGGCCTTCCAATCCTGTCCCGATTGCCATGCCGCGCTACCAACAAGTCAAACGAGCCTTCTCCCGACTCTACGGGGAAGTGCCCATACTCATATTCGCACTCCTGATCATGGGGGCCGTCGCAATCCTCTATTTCGAAGGCTTCTGATGCGCACCAAACCGAGCTTGCGCGAGATCCGGGAAGCCATCACCCGGAGAAGAGTGGTCACGTTCGAGTGGCGGGGTCTGCAAGTGAAAGCCGAGCCGAGGGTCCTTGGACAGGGAGGCCGGTATCGCACCTATTTGCTCTTGGCTTGGCAGTTGGAGGCAGACGAGGGATGGCAGCTCTTCCGCTTCAGCGAGATTTACGAGTTCAGGGCGCTTCCTGAACCGATCCGGTTGGATCGCCCTCCCTGCGGGCGGCTAAAACGCGAGATCCACGAACTGGATACCTGGGGATCTCCAGTTCAGGAGTAAGCTCTCGACGCCTCGACAAGCGAGGAGCTGCCGAGGCGTCGTTTAGCCGGAGCGTCATGCGTTTGGAGCGATCCGGCTTCCGGGAGAAGCAAAAGCCCCGCCCGGAGTCTTGCCACCTTAAAGGGCCTGGTCCGGACGAGGGGTGCGGAGCGTCGGTCCAAGAAACTCCGCGCTTCAAGATCGGGCGAGATTGGCGCGGATCAATGATGCTTCGTATCTCCAAAGAAAGAGGGGCTCCACCCGGAGCCCCTCGGTAACAGTCAGGATTCACATTTTCCGCGGGCACAATCCGCTGGAACCGCCTCGACGCAACAAATCAGGCCTACGAATTTGGCCTAGAAGACCCCGCGTTTTTCCCGGCAGGAGGTGCAAGGAGGAAAAACCAAAAGCTCCGGCAGGCTCAGGAGATCCGGATCCAGACCCAAGTGAGCTGGTGGTGTGGATCTTCCCGGAAGCCTCGACGGCGGAAGATCCATCGCTGCTCACCCGTTTCGTTCGCGATGACCTCGGGAAGTTCGAATGACCGGAATTCTGGATCCAGGTCCCATTCCTTTACGGCGGTTGCTTCGACCCAATCCCCGATTTCACAGTCCACTCTGAACGCTCGCTTCCTTCCCATCCGCCGCATGCCGGAAACCAGCGTCTGACCGTGAATTTTGCAAGCCGTGTTGGCGATCTTCGCGTCTGCACTGGAAGCGGGAGAGTCCTGCCTGCTCTACTCCGCCCTCCCAATAAAGAATAAAGCGTTGGAGGCGTCCCGCTGACGAGAAAGCACCGAGCCGCCTCCGTGGGTCAGGAGCATGTATCCTGCGGGGGGGGACTTGCACCTTGGCTGATCCACCTATCGAAAAAAGGAAATCGCGGATTTTTCTAACGATCCCGCGTTATTTGGGGCTGAGTATTTTAGGCCATCTTGACTTTTTTTCCGCGATTCACTATTCGCGATACGCACCATCGAATCCGGGGGGACTTTCCGGTGCGCCATGAACATGTCCGGCCCCGGCAGCCCTGCTGCCGGGGCCGCATCTTTGCAGGTACAATCTTGTAACCTGAGGGGAACGCGGCGCGTCGGAACGGTGAGGGCTTCAGGTGGACCGCTGCTGGGGCATCATCTTCGGTCCGCCTCCCTCACTCTCCTCACACCCATGCGGATCAAACCATCCCTTCAAGAAATCCGCAGCGCGATCTTCCAGAAGCGCGTTATATCCTTCACCAATTCCTATAGCAAAGAGCGGGTGCGAGTTGAGCCTCGTATTTTGGGCCAAGCCGCGAGGACCAAGAGCTACGTGATCTTGGCTTGGGAGCTCGGCCCCGACCAGGATTTCGAAGCCGAATCGCCGGCGGCGGAATCCGGCGAGTGGAAACTTTTCCGTTTCTCAGATCTCCACGACTTGGAGGTGGAAACCCGGATGATCCGGTCCACGCGTCCCCCGTGCGATCTCCTTACCCAGATCTTTGCCATCGATACCTGCGCCGTCCCAGTGTGGAAGGCAGACCCAGCTCGCTAGCCTTAGCATCTCTACCCGCATCGCCATAAACCAAATGCCTCGGATGACCTTTCGGGAGAAGCTCTTCATTACGATCGTAATCGCAGGGAGCATCGTCGCTTCCGCCATGGCAATTGCCCGGTTTGGTCCCGACCTGTAGATGATCAGCCAATGCCCGAAGTTACTCTCAGTAGGTCCTTAGCCTGGATCGATTAAGTTCGCTCCGGGCTCTGGTTTTCGGCTTAGACTCGCCATCCCGATTTGACATGTGGGCAAAACCGGGCACCTTCCG
This sequence comes from Luteolibacter luteus, assembly GCF_012913485.1. GTDB lineage: Bacteria > Verrucomicrobiota > Verrucomicrobiia > Verrucomicrobiales > Akkermansiaceae > Haloferula > Haloferula lutea. The sequence continues at coordinate 1,307,601 of NZ_CP051774.1, forward strand.
CCCGCCGCCAGCGATGCCCCCACTCGCTGTCCCGCCCTAGGAAAAACCCGCCGCCGTCGTGCCCCCAAACGATCCCGGTGGGTTTCTCTTGTACTCACTGCCGTCAGGGGCCGCTTCTCTCCAAAGAATTCCCAAGGGGTCCGTCGCCGAACCCCTTGGGCTGCCCTGCTCCTCACGGAGGAGTGCTCATGACAAAGGAGAATGTTACCGCCAAACAACCGGTTGCTAAGGGTTTCTCCGTAAGAAGATCTGCTAGATGCGGTACGTGTCCCGAGGCACCCAGCGGTTCCCTGAGGAACAGAAAGGCCCGCCGGTCCGTCCGGCGAGCCCTCTGTTTCAAGGTCAGTGCAACAGCACTACTCTTTCTTGGACTCCGGCGGGGGGACCGGTTCATTCTCCTCTTCCTTGGGGATGTCCACGTCGATTGTTGGAACCTTCATCTCCACCTTTTTCTCGCCCACGGTTACTTCCGGACCGTGAACCTCGTATTTGGGGAGCTTGGCCTCGCCCTCGACGTCGACCTTCACCTTCGGGAGTTCGCCGTCCTCTTTCTTGTCCACATCGCAGGAGACGAGAAGACAAGTGTAAGAGAAGAGGCCTACAGCGGCACCGATGCAAGAGGAGAATATATCGGGTTTCATGTCGACGGTTACCTAGCAAAGCGAGTGCCGGGTCGCACAACCCTCTGTAATGACCAGCCCAATCACTGATTCCTAGCAAGTTGCAAACCATTCGCACGCTTGATCACCCTTCGTGGCAGCGCATAGTGAATTGTTACCTATGCAAATAGTCGATCACCAGATCCCCATGGATAAAGCATATCCATATCGATATACTCCGAATACATAAACCCAAAGGTAAGACGCATCCGACGGCGACGCGGTTACAAAGAAAATCACGCCCCCGACCGATTCTCCTCGGTTCATGGCAGTCGCATAGGGCAGCCGGCCTTCGGGCAGGCCTTGAGGCGAGTGAGCTCCAGCTCGAGCTTGTGCTGTCCCTCGCGGAGCTTTTGCCGATCGGAATCGCACTCCTTGTGTTTGTCCTCGGAATCGGTGAGACGCCTGCGCTTGGCCAACTATCATTATTCGACTCGCACCCTCCAGAACTTCGCGCCATCGTCGGTAGATTCAAAGAGGCGGCGAACCTCAGATCCGGTGCCTTCGATGAGCAGTGCGGTATCGACCCAGGTGTCGAGATCGACGGAGGATTGCACGCGGTAGTTTGTGCCGAGCTTCGTGACGATGCGGAGCTCGATGGCGGGATGGATCGTCATCGCTGCGGAGGGGAAGCTGAGAGGATCGGTCGGGGATTTGCCGGATTTCCATTCCGCCCCATCAAGAAAACCATCGCCATCCGTATCGGCGAGAAGCGGGTTTGAGTGGACGATCTGTAGCTCTTCCCGGTCGTTGAGGCCGTCACCATCGGTGTCGGCCTTGGCTGGGTCTGTGTGGTGGATGTTGACCTCATCAGGATCAAGGAGGCCGTCGCCGTCAGTGTCGATGGGAGGTGGTACAAGCGATAGCGCGACCCAGCCGGTGCCGGGATGCGACATCAAGCCGTAGACGTAGCTGCCCGACGGCAGATAGCCATCTTCGTCCAAGAGTTCCGAGAGGGGCACTGTCAAGCCCGAGACAAAGAAGCTACCTCCCGACTGGGTAAGCGCCATCGGTTCGGTAAGCTCAAAGAAGATCAGAATCCGGGTGCTGCAACTTACCAAGTCAGGTGTTCCGGTCACGACGGTCGAGTTCACCTCGAAGCGCATGTTTGCGGAGGCCAACTCCCCGTTGCTGCCGGGTGAGGTCGCCCACTGCGGGACACTGAAGCTGTAATTGAGCGACGGCTGAATTCCTCCGGACCAGGTGAATCCCGGGTGGGTTGTAGCCGGCGGGGCGTCGAGCACCTTGGAGAATGACTTCGCGACCGGCGGGAGTGCGGTCTGAGAGAAGTTGAATGGAAATTCCTCGGTGCGATACAGGCGGCTTTCGGTTCCTCCTTCCGGATATGAAAGCACCCAGTTCCCCTCACCAATGATCGAACAACTTCCCTGAATGTTGGAAGTAAGGTTCTTGATCTGGGCTTGGGTGGTCGCGGTTAGGGAAACCGCGGCGAGGGCAGCGAGGTGGAGGAAGGGTCTCACGAGCGGGAGGGTGCCGGATGCGGGCCCTGTCTCAAGCGAATAGCGGCAGGATACGTGGACGCGTAGGGAAGTAGGCCGAACTGGTTTCAATGGCGCGAGGTCGCCTCTACCTGCTTGGCAAGATCTCGGAGCGCATTGGCGAGCTCGGCTTGGACGAGGGTTTGGCTACGGACCATTTCCATTACTTGGAGGTTGGTGGCCTTCTGGTCGGCAAGCTGGCGTTCGGTCTGCACCTGCATGTCGGTGTAGACCCGGATGATGCCGTAGCTGAGGGCTATGGCGATGATGGCGGCTCCGCCAAACTTCCCGACAGCCCAAGTGATGAGGCCGGCCATGGTATTCGGAACTTGAACGTCCGCCGGGGTGGTCTTGGTAGCAACGGCGTGGATTTCGTCCTGAGACATCGGGCGTGTCAGATGGAGGTTTCGATGAAAGGCGTGAGGCCGAGGAAGAGCTTCCGCTCCGAGCGGCGGCGGCGGGTGAGGCCGGAGAGGGTGCGTCCGCCGGCTTTGTCCCAGAGGAGCAATTGCTCGGCAGCGCCAGCGTAGTCGCCGCGGTTCAGAAGCTTCCGGAGATGAGAGCGGAGATATCCGCCGGTGTTGAAGTCGAAGGAGACGAGGGCGGCGAACTGGTCCTCGCTGAGTGGAACGGTGGTGCCTTTCCGGACGCGATTGGCGAAGTAGTCGAGATCGTGCTGCAGCAGTTGCTCGGCTTCCGCCTGGGTGATGGTGCGTCCGCGCTTCACGGTGCCATCCTCATGGGTGAGGCCGGTGTGGCCGTAGCCGATCGTCCAGACGCCGACGCTGTCCGGGTAGGCGGTGAGGTAGCAGCCCTCGAAATGCTTCACGAGTTCGAGGCCGCGGGAGTTGATGGGCGAAGGGGCTACCTTGGCGGGCGGCTTGGACCACGGATCATGGTCGATGCTGTTGAGGGCGGCTCCGCGGAAAGGGGCGATGAGATTGCGGAGGAAGGTGAGGAAGCTCATGGAGGCAGGGTGGAGCTGCGAGCCGAGAGCCAAGAGACAGAGGGGACGGGATTGGGGAGGTTCGGGCTACGAAAAATGCCTAGGCCGAATAGCTCGCTTTTCTAACAAGGGCCGGCAGTGTACGGAGCCTATGAAGAGATACGCTGAAGCCCTGAGTGAGATCGTGGGGGCCGTGAACCTCGATAAGAGGATCGAGAGCCTCCAGCTCTTCGGCGCGGCAGAAGCGATCGCGCGGACTCTGGATGAAATTCTGGAATCCAATAAGACCCAGACCGGATATGCGCGGGAGAAGCTGGGCCTCTTCCGCTCCTACTTTCTCAATGCCGTGGCACCGGGGCCGGAAACCGATCATACGCCGCCTAGGCAGTGGCTCCTAGAGGCTGGCAAGAATCTTGGAATCCTGCGGGCGGCCCTAAACTGAATGACGAGAGGCGGAAAAACGAAAGGGCGGCAACTCGCATTGCCACCCTTCCGCCTACCGTATGATGCACTCACACACTGCGCCCCCTGCCAGGCCGGGCGCTGAGATTGATCAACGGTCCTCTAAGTTTAAGAGAGCACAAATAGAAGAGATGCGCATTTCTCCAAGGCGCGATTTTGCTGACGTATAATCGAGGAAAGGGGTGGGTGGGCTTGAAGAAAATCAGCGTGCGGGTATCTGAAATGCGCCTGATGGCTGCTTGTCCAGAAGGCACGCAAAAACCCGGCGTACCCCAAAGAAACGGCTCTGGTGGAGCGATCCGCCAGGGCTGTCTTTTTTTCCTAACAGGGGGACTTGCGAGGAGAGGAATGCGATGCAATTTCCCCGGATGATCCAAGCTCCCAGTATCATCAAAGATCGGCCGGAAGATTGCGAAATCGGCGAGATGGTCCTTCCCGTGTCTGTGCCTCATTGGGATGCCCGAATCCGGCTCTGCGAATTCCGCCCCAGCGGGCTGAAACCGGGGGAGAAGCCGTGGATTTTCGCGGCGAGCTACAAGGGACTCGATGCCACCGGGTGGAAGCGGATCGAGTGAGGCCTATCGCTTCGGTGCTCGTACCAACCCCACATAGATCGCCTTCCGTGTGAAGAGGAGGGCAACGCTGCGGTTTGCTGACTCCTGCTCTGCGATGTAGGTGAGGACGCTCTGGAGTTCGCCCGGGTAGCAGGCCTCGGTGATGATCTCGACGTTCGCGGGGCAGGCGCTCTTGTGGTAGCTGGGGAACTTGGCAAGGAGTGCCTCGAAGGCAGCGGGGCGATTGTAGGAGGCGGGGCGATCGAGGCGCCCGCGGAGAATGGGGAATGTTTTCAGCGTGTCCTGGTGCAAGATCCAATCGGGCTGCCCGCCGCGCTTGGTGCGGATGCGGTTTCTTTCCCGCTCATTGCGGAGGGCGCGAGAAAGCCGCGACAATATCGCAACGTGCTTGGTTCCTAGCAGGATGCACTTGCAACGATTCAGCAACGCGATGGATTCACCGACCGATTCCGCGGGTAGTTGAAGGGTGCGGGCGACAAGATCGTGGTCGGTGGGAATGATGCCGGTGCCGGCGTGGTCCTGGGACTGGAGCACTTGCAGGACCGAGGCTTCGCGAAGGGCGAGGCGGGGCTTGTAGGGGCGGGGCAGTTTCAGGGTCACAGTGTGGCAGCTAGGCAGGAACTTTGATCGGAGCGGTGCGGAAAAAGTGGAGGGCCTCGGCGGGGTCCTCGATGACATCTCCGGAAAGAGGGGGGCGGGGTGTCACGGGGCGCGGCTTGGGGCGCTTGGAGGCCCAGGCCTGTGCGTGCGAGACAAGATCCCCGGGAGCTTCGAGGTACTTCAGGCGGCTGCGTGGCTGCCATCCGGGGTCACCGGTGCGAAGGGTGGCGCGCATGTATTCGCCGCAGATGGTCCATGTCTCGGGGCGGATGGATTCGAGGGCGGCCTCATTGGCAAAGTAGGCCTGCAGCTCCGAGTGGCAGAGTTCGGGCATGGTGGCCCAAGCATCACGGAGGGAATTGATGTTCGCGAGAATCGCGGGGTTTGGAGACCGGCGGGAACCGCCTGCCGCGCGAGCGCCGCCGCTGCTTGGCTCCGGCGGGGCCGGAGGGGTTCCGCTTCTCGCTTCGGCTTCGAGTTCTCTTCTCTTCTGCTTCTCTTCTAGCGGGAAGTGTCCGGAAGTTCCGGGAAGTTCCCGGAAGTGATCGGAGACCGGTAGAAAGTCGGCAGCTTGGCCGGGTGGCGGAGGGAACTTGGCGCGGCTTTGCTTGAGGCGCTGGCCGTAATTGACGATGGCGAGGAGGTGCCTGCCTTCGGCTTCGTAGCGGAGGATGAGCTGGCGGGTGGCGAGTTCATCGAGCCATGCGGTGACCTGGGCGGCGGTGAGGTCATCGTGGAGAGGGAAGCAGTTCGCTTTGATCAGGCGCGGGTCGCAGTGAAAACGTCCGTAGTCATCGGCCTTCATGATGAGGCGGGTGAAGAGCCGCTCGGCTTCGGCGCTGATGCCATCGAAGCGGAGGGAGTCGGTCCAGTCGCGTAGGAGTCGGTTAGGCATGGGGCGGCGGAAGTTTGTTAGTTTTCAGTGCTCAGTTTTCAGGAAATACCGAGGGGATGCATGGACTAGATGAGCCCGCCCGGGAGGAGCGGTCCGGACTTGGGTTTGAAGAGGTGGAAGGCGATCTCGACCTTCGCGCGGACGGGATCGGGGAAGCGCGGGGCGACGATGGCTTCGCCGCCCTTGAAGCGGACCAGGAGGGGCGAGGCGAAGTAGGTGGAGCACATGCGCAGCTCGGGCCGCGGAAGGCGGGCGAGGAGCTGTAGCAGGGCAAGAGGGACCAGCGGGCCGCCGGCGGTGAGGACCAGCTTGTCCTGCGTGAAGGCGTGGCCCTTCCCGTCCGGGATCCAGAGCGGAAGGAGATCGCCGCGGTAGATGGTGCCGCGCGAGAGATCGATGTCCCGCCATTCGCGGCCGTCTTCTTCGAAGCGATCCCAAGGCAGGGTATAGAAGCGCTGCAGGAAGGCAAAAGGCGCGTCCTCGAGCGCGCCTGCGTCTCCGTTGAAGCGATCGAGCCGGATGGCGGCGTAGCCATTCGCGGCGCAGAGGGTGCCATTGTGCACGAATGGACGCGTGAAGGGAGACAGCGTGGGATGGCAGAAGAAGCCGAGGGCCTCCGCCGGCGTGGGGAAGTTGAAGGGGCGCTTGGACGGAGCGGGGATCATGGAAAGGTGAGGCGGACGGCGACGGGGCGGCCTTCGTGGGTCTTGGTGACGGTGAGCCAGCATTTCGCGATGAGGCCCTTGATGGTGCGATCGGTCTGACGGGCGGATGCGGTTTCGCGGCCGGGCGGATACCAGGAGCCATTTGAATGGCGGTGATAGATGCCGCCGTGGTCCTTGATGTCGTAGATGGCGAGAACCTGCCGGGGCGTCGGGTCCGGAAGATCGAGCTCCGACTTGAATGCCGGCGCTTCTTCCTTCTGTTCCACGGGAAACGGAGTCGCTGCACGTCTCATGGTTCCAAGAGCTTGGTTAGGGTCGGCGGCGGTTGGCGGGGATGACTTGCTCGAGCTCCTCCTGGATCTCCTTCAGCTTCTCGCCGCGGATCTCGATGCAGGCGCGGTCCATCTTCTCGCGCGAGACGTCCCAGGTGATGCGGGCATGCATGCCTTCATCGGCAAGGCGGAGGAGGCGCTGGAGGATATGCACGGGGACTGGGATGGAGTCGGGATCAGGCATGGGCGGAAGGGCCGGATTGGATGAGGTGAAGGATCTTGGTGACGATGGGGCCGATATCGGCGCCACGGGGGCGGGGCTTGTTGATGAGGTCCCGGATGGTGTGGGGCTCACGCTTGAAGGCCTTTGCAAGGAGGCGGACGGGGATGCCGGCTTGATAGGCGGCCTGAATGGCAGCGGCTCGAGCGTCCCGAAGGGTGAAGTCCTGATTCAGGCCGATGAGTTCCCGCGGATCCGGGACGCTGTAGATGGCGGCGGCGAGTTCCACTGCGCGGGTGATGGCTTTCGCCGGGGCCAGATGAGCTGGTGCTTCCTGCCGGGTGAAAAGCGGCGTGGGTTCGATGAGGGTGGATTTCGTCATGGGGGTTCGGTGTAGAGGGTGATCTCGACGCGGGGATTGCCGGCGTCCTTGGTGATGGTGGAGAGCTTCAGCTTGCGGAGCTGGCGGTCATCGATGCCGAGGGCATCGGCGATGCCATCGCGATAGGCCTTGCAGGCGGAGTCGGCATTGTCGTCGTCCCGCACCTGGGCGGTGGGGAAGTAGTGGGCGAGGCTGTAGCCGATGAACTGCGGGACTCCCCTGCCCTGCTTGTGATAGAGATCGCCGAGGGCCTTCTTGGTGAAGGTGCAGGCGCGGGAGCGATGGCGCTTGATGTGCCGGGACTTGATGATGGCGGCCTTTTTCGATTGGCCGCGGCTGCTATTGGCAGAGATCTTTCGATCGGGAATCGGCAATACGATGGTCATCGTAGGTCAGGGGCCGTATTTGGCGTTGAGCTCTTCCTCGATGACCTCGGTGCGTGCTGACTGGACCATGAGTGAGAGGACAAGGAGCAGGGCGAGGCCGAGGAAGCCGACGCCGGTGATGAAGCCGAAGATGAAGATCCACATGGGCCTCAGGCTTTCTTGGGTTGCTTGGTGTTCTTGGCGAGAAGGGCGAGGTAATCGCTCCTGCGGATGCGACGGGAACGGGGGCCGAGCTCGACGACGGGAAGCTTTTTGGCGACGCGGGTGACGGGCCAATTCAGGAAGGCGGCGACGGTGGCGATATCGAGGGTATCGAGCTCATCGAGTTCCTTGACGTGGGCCTCGTATTTGAGGCGGGCAAACTCGCGGGCGGAGGTGGCGAGCCAATCTTCCATGGCGGCCGGCGAGAGCTGTAGTGTGGGTGTAGCGGTGGCTGTCATGGCTCAGAATGGGATGATGGGGCGGCCGGGGATGAGGCCGCTCCAGGCGTCCTTCGCCGACCAATCGGCGGAGGATTGGAAGAAGATGACGGGGGCGAGGTTCTCGGGATCGGTGTATCCGACGACGAAGCGGGGAAAGGTGGCGAAGGTGGTCTCGATCAAGTACCACCAGCGCATTTCGTCGGGGTCCCATTCGATGGCGAGGACGGCGTGGACATCTTCTTGGGCGCGAAGGATCTGCGACATGCGGAGCCAGGCTTCCTTTTCCTCGCCGGTGATCTCTCCTCCGCTGGTGCGGTGGGAATCGGGTGCGGGTGCTGTTTGAGTCATGGACTTGCGGGGTTTCCGTAAAAGTGTGCCCGGCTGGCGTGTGCTCCCTCCCATTCCACTCGGAACGCGGGACCAGCCGGGCGAAGGCTTAAAGGGGAGGATTTGTTAGAGAGTGGAATCCCGTCCGGCAGCTACCCCGACAGCCTCCCAACAAGACGAGGCCACCGGACGGGAAAATGGTTCTGTTAGAAGAGGCAGGGCATCTCCTCGGACTCGTGGCGGGGCTTGCTCTCGGCCGGGGTCTCGCCGGTGTGGCGGGTGAGGATGTCGAAGGCCTCGGTGTAAGCGGCGGCCTTTTCCTTCACGCTGGTGAAGGCGGCGTGGCCGCGGAGCTGGCGGAGCGCCTGCTGGACATCCGCGAAGGTGCGGACAATCTGGAGGGCGTGGCGAAAGGTCCACATGCCTTCCCGCTGGCCGGCGGTTTCGGCCTCGGCACGGCGGGCCTCGATCTCGGCAGAGGCGGCTTCCTTGGCAGCGATGAGTTGGGCGGGGAGCATGGGAAAGGTGGGAGGCTGGGTTTGTTAGGCGGCGGTCTTGGCGTCGCTTCCCTTGAGCTGCTCGAGGAGCCGGTCGATACCGCGGTCCAGCGAGAGGCGGATCACGGCGGCACGGGAGAGACCGGTTTCGCCAACGGCTGCGTCGACCTTCTGGTCGATCTTGTCGGGGATGCTGAGGGTGACCCTCTTTGACCCCTCTTTGGGTTGCTCAGTGGTGCTCACGGCGGCAACGTAGTCATTTTGACTACGTCCGCAACAATAAATGTAGTCAAAATGACTTCATTAGGGTAGCTTAAGGGCATGAGCGAGCCCGACAGCACTCCCGTTAAGAAGGTTAGCGCGCCAATCCGGATGGACCCGGCCCTTCAGGCAAAGGTCTCCGAAGCAGTGGAACTGACTGGTTTGTCCCAGGCGGAGATCATGCGTCTCGCCTTGGCCATCGGCCTCGAGGACCTGAGACGGGTGAACTACGATATCCCCGCCTTGATCTCGCAATCGGCGCGGCCCGATCTCGAGGCTACGGCGAGAAGGGGCTCGCTAACCGTGGTGCCGGCCGAGGCACCGGCATTCTATATCACACGGCGAGGCAGCGTAGCAGCAGGAGGCCGCAGCTCGGCCGATGTGACCGAGGAAGAGATGCCGGTCGGCAAAAGCTATGCCAAGGAATGCTATGCCCTGCGCGTGCTCGGCCATTCCATGGAGCCGAAGATTCCAGATGGTTCAACGATCGTCGTGAAGACCTGGAAGGATGGATACCCGAAGAAGGGCACGGTGGTGGTCTACAATGACGGCCACGGTGCCACGCTGAAGGTTTACGATACGGAGAAGCGCGACGATCCGGAGAACCCGGGAAGCCTGGGCAAGGTGCCGGTGCTGCGTTCGCTGAACCCCGAGTATACCGACGTGGAGCCGCTCGAGGGCGGGAAGATCGATGCTGTTCTGGTGGAGGTGCTTTAGCTCAGAGGATATCGGAGTCCGCCCATTTTTGTTTGAAGGCTGGATGAACAAACTCTGTGGCGAAAGCTGCATGGAACTCGATCATGACTTCGTTCTTCCAATTGACCTTTGGGGCAACTTCCGGGCGCAGGTGCGCCCTCACGAGTCCTTTCCTCTCCACGTTCCCCAGTCCGTCGACGAAGTTTGACCATGCAGCGACCTCAAACTGGCCCACTTTGAGCCCCTCTGGGTGGCAGAGTGCTGCGAGGCGGATGATCGATCGCTGCAGGCTAGCTGCTCCTGGGTTCTCATCGAAGACGTTAATAATGATGTTCCAGGTGCCCGTGGTGTCTTGGGTGACGAAGACCCTTTCGAACCTATCGCCGAATTCCTTCCGTGCTAGTTCTTCAACTTGCTCGGGGAGCGATGGCGCGGGTGGGCTTTCGGCAGGTGCTTGCACTGTTGCCGGTGGACGTTTCTCCGGCCTCGTGACCGGAGTTGCTGGACCCTGCTCAGTCTGCGGCGATGGCGATACGAGAGCACCAATGACGGCCATAAGGATCAACGCGCCCAGAGAGCACCCCGTGATGATCAGGAGTAAACGGAGACATCCGCTTTTCTTCTTGGGCGCGGCAGGCATGGGCGGAGGTGTCATGGTCGGCATGCATTTCCCAAAACAACTTGGGTGGGGTCAAGCCACCTGAACGCGTAACCCGACAGATATCATGGCGGCTCCCGAGCGGAAAACCTTCACCGTGGAACGCAACAATGCGTTCCTGACCTGCTATCCATGGAAGCACCCGACGACGGGAAAGTGGAAGTGGCGCTACGGCTGGCGCAAGCGGGAGGACGAAGCTTGGAAGTATGTGACCCGCTCCACGAAGGAGAGGATCAAGGACAGCGCTTGGGAGAAGCTGGGGGAGATCAGCGAGGGCGGGATCATCTGGAGCGACCTTTCCCCGGAGGTGAGGCGCTTCCTGGAGGATGTGCATCGCCTGACGAAGCCGGCGGACTATCCTGCCGTCCTCGCCTTGCTAGAGACGCGCAACCGGAGCGCGGAGATCGTGGAGAGCGTGAAGCGCTTCCTCGCATGGAAGATCAGCAACAAGGGCGAGGAGACGCGGCACCTGGGCAACATGAAAAGGGTGCTCGATCCGATGGCGGAGAGCTTCAAGGGGCGCTCGATCGCGGATATCCATGATGCCGATTTGATGGGCTGGTGGAAGTCGCGCGTGACACGCAGGGACGAGAAGGGCGAGCCGATGAAGGACGCGGAGGGCAGGCCGGTCTACCTGAGCAAGAAGAGTTGCAACGACGTGCGGGCGGTGCTGGTGGAGTTTTGGAACTGGGCGATTCTTGAGAAGCTGCACCCGAAGGAATCGACGCCGGCTGACAAGCTGCCGCGGCAGGAGCTGGATAATCATGAGCGCCGCGTGCTGACGCCGCAGGAGATGGTGGCGGTATTCGATACCATTTCCGAGGAGTGGCGAGCCTGGGCAGTGCTAGGGGCTTTCTGCGGCCTGCGGCCTGAGGAGATCGCGCCGGCGGAGCGGAAGGGATATTCGAAGGGCAACAAGCGCGGGATCCGCTGCGAGGAGATCGATTTCCGTTTCAAGGTGATCCGTCTGCCCGCCGAGGTGTCGAAGGGTGGCAAGCGTCCGAGGAACGTGCCGCTGTGCGATGCGGCGCTGGCTTGGCTCGCATGGGCCGGCATCAAACCTGGCATGACAGGTCCGGTGTGCCGGCGTAATCCCTGCGAGCGTCCGAAGAAGGAGCCGGAGACGATTCGGATCGGGAAAGAGGTCTTCAAGACCGGCTGGCCGCAGGATGCTTTGCGACACTCCTACGGTTCTTACAGGAATGCGTTGATTCGGAACATGCCTGCCGTTGCAGAAGAGATGGGAACCAGCGTGGCGATGCTCAACCGGCATTACCACAACCCCAAGGCTTTAGAGGAGGGCCAAGAGTGGTTTGCACTCCGTCCCAAGGGGTTCCGATGTGTTCCGATGGAAGCGAGCTTGGGTAGCAAATCCGAGGTAATTTCCCGGAAATCATTTCCTTGAAAATAAGGGGGGTGGGGTCTTATGACTGTTCATAAGCATCCGTCGTGAGCAGGTTCGAGTCCTGTTCCCGGCACCTCCAAAAACACGCCATGAACGAGCTGAAAGAAAAGCTGGTGGCTCTCGGTCTCAGTGCCGAGCAAGCCGAAGGAGCGCTCAGAACAGTGGGCGAATTCGTGAAGTCGAAACTGCCTGTGGAATACCAAGGCATGGTGGACTCGCTGATGGCCGGCCAAACGCCGGACCTCTCCGCTCTGGGCGGCGGCATCCTCGACAAAGTAAAAGGGATGTTCGGTTAAGAACACCCCTCTCCGATCTCCCGCCGCGACATCATTTGGTGTGCGGCGGGTTTTTTCTAGCCGGGCGGAGCATTTGAAGTCCCGCCCGAGGCACATGCTCAGGATTCGGAGAGCAGCTTGCCCTCGAGTTCCTCCAGCGGCACTCCCTTGGTTTCGGGCACCATCAGCTTCACCCAGATGAGCTGAAGCACCATCATCCCGGCGAAGAAGAGGAACACCGTTCCGGGGTGGAATTCGTCCACCATCTTCGGGAAGAAGGTCGTGAGCAGCGCCGCGAAAATCCAGTGCGTGAAGCTTCCCAGCGATTGTCCGGTGGCGCGATGCTCGTTCGGGAAAATCTCCGAGATGAAAACCCAGATGACCGCTCCCTGCCCAATCGCATGCGCGGCGATGAAGGCGAAGATGCAGGCAGGAACGATCGCGTAGTTATGCGAGTAGAAGGCCCAAGCCACCAGCCCCAGTGAAATGATGTAGCCGAAGGACCCGATGTAGAGCAGCGTGCGCCGCCCCAAGCGATCGATCAGCCAGAGTCCGACAAAAGTGAAGATCAGGTTGGTCACGCCGATGCCAATCGATTGCAGCATGGCAGCCTTCGCTCCGAGTCCTGTCATTTCGAAGATCCGCGGCGCGAAGTAGAGGATCGCATTGATACCGGAGAGCTGGTTGAAGAAGGCGATCAGGAACGCCAGGATGATCGGAACCTTCAGGCGCTTGGACCAGAAGGGACCTGCCGGTGCACCATGGGAGGAGTGCGCGGAAATGCTGTCCGCCGTTGCCTCGATCTCCGCAGGCGTCGCCTCCGGCGAAATCATCTTCAGCACTTCGATCGCCTTCTTCCGGTCGTTCTTCTTGCTGATCAGCCAGCGGGGACTCTCGGGCAAGGAGAAGCACATCAGGGTGTAGAATACGGACGGGAAAGCCATCACGCCCAGCATCCAGCGCCAGGAATTCTCACCGATTCCTGCCAGCAGGGTATTCGAGATGAAGGCCACCACGATACCCAGGACGATGTTGAACTGGAACAAGCCCGCAAGACGACCACGCTTCTCCGGAGGTGAAATCTCGGAGATGAACAAGGGCGAGGCAACAGTCGAGATGCCGATGCCGAGTCCCCCGAGGAACCGGGCGATGAAGAAGGTGTAAACGTCATGGGCAAGCGCCGAGCCAATCGCGGAGATCAAGTAGAGCACGCCGATCCACAGCAGGGTCTTCTTCCGGCCGAAGGCCTGGGTGGGCCACCCGCCGATCAGGGATCCTACCACGGTCCCGTACAGCGCCGCACCGATCGCAGCACCGTGTGCCCATGCATTGAGCTGCCAGAGTTTCTGGATCGTCTGCTCCGCACCGGAGATGACGACGGTATCAAAGCCAAACAAGAACCCGGCGAGCGCCGAGGTGATGGACCATAAGAATAGTTTGTTCATGGGTTTGAAGAACTGGCCGTGGATGGAAACAAAAGGATCTCGCGAGAGAAAGGAAAGGGTATTCGGGATTCTACCGGCTTCACCGGTCCTCTTGTATGGTCGCTTTCGTGGGTGATCTGGAACGGAGGGAAAAAGGGTTGGGTTTCACCGGACCGATCCTTCTTTCCCAAGCGAAGGATCGGCCGGCAAGTCCCGGCCTGCCACCCTAAGGCAGGCCGGGCATTGTTTAACCCGGAAGAGTCATGGCGTGTTAGATCCGCTGGGCTTGGATTTCATGCGCGGGCCTTGATGGGCAAGAGTCAGGGGCCTCGCTCGCCCCATGGGAAAAACCGCTGTCCTCCTCGCGTTGCAGGAACTGTTCACGCAGCCCCTGCGGCAGTTGGGGAATCGCCCCGACACAGGAGCACACATAGGCAGCTACTTCGTTGGCCGCCTCGGAAATGCGTTGGAGCGGCCAGCCAAGCAACAGCCCGAGCGTGACGGCTGCCGTGAAGGAGTCTCCGGCACCAATGGTGTCCTTCACCTCCGCACGCAGTCCCGGATGCTCATGCCAATCCCTGCGATCCCGGAGAATGCTTCCGGCCGCGCCACGGGTGTAGGCGATCATCCTCAGCTCGTAGCGATCGAGCAGCGTCCCAAGCTGATCCTGCACCGAGCCCTCCAAGGAGAGCATTCCCGCAATCACGGGCAGTTCGCTATCGCTCAGCTTCAGTACATTCACCATTTGGAGCGACTCGTGGATCAGCTCGGCGGAAAAGAAATTCTGGCGGAGATTTACGTCGAAGATTCTCAGGGCGGTGGTCGGCGTTGCCTGAACCAGACGCTGGATCGCTTCGCGTGACTCGGAAGCCCGCTGACCCAAGGTTCCGAAGCACACCGCATCCGCGTCCCCCATCAGGGTGAACAGCGAAGGATCCACCCGCATACAGTCCCATGCCACCCCACTGAGGATCGTGTAAGTCGGCTGGCCATCGGTGCCGAGTTCGACTTCCACCGTTCCCGTGGGATGGTTTTCATCTCTTGAGATCCCTGCGGTCGTAATTCCCAATTCACCCAGGCTACGGATCAAGCCTTCACCCAGCTCATCCTGACCGACACGACTCACGATGCGGGAATCCGCTCCGAGCGAGCGGGCATGGCAGGCAAAATTCGCGGGCGCGCCGCCCATGCGCGGACCAGACGGGAGCACATCCCACAGCAATTCACCGATACCGATGACTTTGGGTTTCATGATTGGGTTTCACACCAGAGAACCGGAAACCGGTCCCTGTGGGTTGGCGGGAAGCCTTGGCGGCTTGCCCGGGATCCTGAAAATCGAAACTAACCAATCTGCAAATTACTTGACCTGACAAGTTGACGAAGCTGTCATCCTCAAAACCCATGGATGAACTTGGAAACCCATCGGTGCGCTTCCCCGAAATCGCACGCCAATTGCGCGAGGAGGTCCTGTCAGGCCGCTACGGCGCGGAAGGACGCATGCCTAGCGAGGCCCAGTTGGTTCGCCGCTTCGGTGTTTCCCGGCCCACTGTGGCGCGGGCATTGAGGGTCTTGGCCGATGAAGGATTGCTCGAGCGGCGTGCAGGCTCCGGGACTTTCGCCCGCCAGGATGCGAAAGCCCGGACCACCAGCAAGCTGCTGGCCTTGCTCGTCCCCGGCCTCGGAAATACCGAGATCTTCCAGCTGATCTGCGGCGAGCTCGCCAGCCTCGCCCGCATGCATGACTACGGTCTCGTCTGGGGCGGCTCGGACGTACCTCGCTTGGATCCCGATCTGAGCCTGCAACAAACGAGACAGCTTTGCGCCCAATTCATTGAGCGCGGGGTAGCAGGCGTGTTTTTCGCCCCGCATGAACTTGTAAAGGAGAAGGAGGAAGCCAATCGCGAGATGGCCGTGATGTTGCGGGAAGCAGGCATTCCCGTGATCCTTCTGGATCGGGACCTGACACCCTTCCCTCTCCGAAGCGATTTCGATCTCGTAGGCATCGACAACTTGGCCGGCGGCTACCTGCTGGCAGAGCATCTCTTGAAGCTCGGCTGCTCGAATATCCATTTCGTCGCGCGCCCGCTCTCAGCACCCACCGTGGAGGCACGCATCGCTGGCGTCCGCGAAGCACTGGCCCGGCGCAATGTCGAGCCGGAGGCAGGGTGGATTCACATCGGGGACTTCGAGGACCGGAAGTTCGTGCGCAGCCTGACGGGATCGCGCCTGCCGGATGCCTATGTCTGTGCAAACGACCACACTGCGGCGCAATTGATGCGCGAGCTCCATCAGGCCCGCATCCAGGTCCCGCAGGATGTTCGTGTGGTCGGCTTCGACGATGTGAAGTTCTCCACCCTCGTCACCCCGCCGCTGACGACCGTGCAGCAGCCATGCCGCGAGATCGCGCTCGTCGCCTTCCGGGCGATGATGGATCGCTTGGCAGATGCCACCTTGCCCGCTTGCCAGCTCACGGTCCCACCACGGCTGGTGATCCGCGATTCCTGCGGGGCCTACTTGAAATAGCCCCGCTTAGGGGATCACCGCGGTGCGCAGGCCCGGACGATCCGAAGAAGACGCGAATGCCGCTTCGATATCGGAGAGGGTGAAGCTTTCACCGTGCAGCAACTCGAAGGGAAAGACATCCTTCGAGGTGCTCAGGAAATCGAGGGCCGTCACCAGGTCATCAGGCGCATAATTGTGCAGGCCGTGTATCGTCAGCATCCGGCGCACCAGTTCGTTGGGATCGATCTCCACCTTCCCTCCCGGCGTAGTGGTCCCGGCAATCACCGAAACACCACCAGTGCGCGTTACCGCGAAAGCGCCCGCCACTGCAGCCGCGGAACCGGAAAACTCGAGGGTCACGTCCGCACCGCGGCCATTCGTAAGATCTCGGAGATCGGAGAGCAGATCCGCCGGTTCGCAGAAGATTCCGGAGCCGAATCGCTTCGCGAAAGGTGCCCGTGAAGGGTCGATATCGCAGGCGACCACTTCCTTTGCACCCAAGCGGCGCGCCATCGCGGCTGCTGTCAAACCGAGCACTCCACAGCCGAGCACCGCCACGGTCGCACCTTCCACCGGGCCGGCCAATCGCATCGCCGCTGCAACCGTCGCCACCGCACAATTCGCCGGCGCCGCCAAGGCATCCGAAAGATCATCCGGCAATCTCACGATGCCAGTGCCTGCATTCAACAAGCAGCATTCGGCGAAACCACCGCTGAACTCCCGGCCCGGTGAGATCGAGCTGTGCCCGTATTTGAAAAGGTGCTCGCACTTCTGGGGCAGCCCGCGAATGCAGAAGAAACATTCTCCACAGGAAGCCGCCAGCGTCCATGTGATGCGGTCGCCTTCCTTCAGAGGCTCGCCGCGAAGATCGATGCGCGGTGCCCCCGCTCCGAATGTCACGATCCTTCCCACGATCTCGTGCCCGAGCACGCAGGGCACCGGCTCCTGGCGCCGGCCATGCCAGGTATGCAGGTCGCTCCCACAGATCGTGCTGCAACTGACATCCACCAGCACCTCGCCCTTTCCCGGCGACGGGATCGGAAACTCTTCAAGACGAAAGGGCTCTCCGGGACCGGAGAAAACAGCGGCGAGAGCGCGTGCACTGGAGCGTTCGGTATTCATCGGGGCTTGCGGACAAAAGACATGAAGAGCGCACCGAGCACACAGGCCACGGCGACCACGCGGAATACCATCTGCGTTTGGCCGGAGGTCTCGATGAAGTGGCCGATGATCGGCTCTCCCAGCCCGGCGAAGAGGTAGGCGAAGAAATTCATCATCCCCACCCCGGTCCCGGCCAAGCGCTTGCCAAGCAGGTCCGGACAGAGCGCCCAGAAGGCAGACTGCGGGCCATAGACAAAGAAGCCGGTGAGAAAGAGCAGCGGAATCGCGATCACCGAAGAACGATCAAGAAAGGCCATCCCTGCCGCACACACCGCCGCGAAGAGCAGGAAGATGATCACCGGTGCAGAGCGCCCGCCGCGGAAGACCTTGTCGGAGATCCACCCCGCACTCACGGCACCAAGAGCCATGCCCACCGGCAGCGCCACGGAGATCCACTTCTGATCCGAGTCCTTCCAATCTTTCCCGAGGAAATGGACGGGCACCCATACCAACAGCCCATATCGGGCCAGATTCTGGAACCCGATGGCGATGCAGCCGAAGAGGAAAGGCTGGCACGTGAAGCCGACCTTGTAGCGCTCCCACCAGGTGAGATGACGCTCCGGATGCACGTGCGCCCGGGCGGAGTCTGCGTCCTCCGGAAGATCCGCGAAACCTGCCTGTGACGGTCTCTCGCGCACCACCAGCCAGAAGACAAAGCACCCCAGCAGCATCAACACCACCGGCCCGCGGAAAATCCAGCGCCAGCCATGATCCACCACCGTAGCCGCCATGACATAGGTGACCACCGAAGACATCCCGGCCGCAAAGGTGTAGAAGCCGAAAACACGTCCACGATAGCCCTTATCCCACCAATTTGAAAGAATCCGGCTACCGGGCGCCCACCCCATCGATTGCACGAAGCCATTTCCCGCCCACGGCAGCATCACACCCGCCAAGCCTCCGGCGAAGCTGGTGATCCAGTTCATTACGAAGGAGAGGATTCCACCGAGGCTCATCAAGCTCCGCCCACCGAAGCGGTCGGCCAGCTGCCCGTTGATCGCCTGCCCGACCGCATAGGACCAGAGCAAGGCGGTACTGCACCAGCCGAGTTGCGCCTTGGTCAGCCCGAACTCCTCGGCCATCCCGGGAATCGCGAAGCCGAAGTTCTGACGACCCGTATAGTAGAAGAGGTAACAGAACATCACGGCCACGAGGGTCTTCACCCTCGCGCTCGCGAACTCCTTGCTTTGGTGGACATCCGTCATGGTGGTGCACCGGCCGACAGCCGATGTCCCTAAGCGACCTCTGTTTCTCTCCCAAGGAAAATGTTTCCTCGAAACGATTTTGTTGCATTTAGAGAAACCACTGCTATCCCGGACGGCGGAATGGCCATCTCCGCAGCAGCCAGCATCGGAAGCCTCGTCGCCTTGATGGCGTCGGTCACTGGTGCGACGGCACAGGAAGCGGATGCCACTAGCCAAGCGGCGGCGGCCAAGCTGGGGCAGGAGATCTTCCTCGATGCGAGTCTCTCCAATCCCCCGGGCATGTCCTGTGTCAGCTGCCATTTCCCGGAAGCAGCCTTCGCGGATCCCCGCGCGGTGTCACCAGGTGCCGTATTGGGCAGGAACGGCCGGCGGAATGCTCCTAGCCTGATGTATGCCGCGCTGATTCCGAACCGGGATCAAGAGGACATCCTCGAAGAAAGCGGCGAGCAGGTCTGGGTCTGGCAGGGCGGGATGTTTCAGGATGGCAGTGCCCGCACCCTGCACGAGCAGGTGCAACGCCCCTTCTTCGACCACGCGGAGATGAATCTTCTCAACGAAGCCGATCTCGCAGGCCGCCTGAGAAACTCGAGCTATGCTCCGAAGCTCAAGAAGGGACTCGCGGAAGAAGAATGGACGGATGACGGCAAGGTCACCCAACGCGCCTACCGTGCCTTGGTGGAGTTCCTAAAAGAACCCATGTTCCGTCCCTTCGATGCGCGCATCGATGATTACCTTGCGGGAAACAAGGATGCACTGTCCGCTCAGGAAAGGCGCGGCCTGGAGATATTCAAAACCAAAGCGAAGTGCGCCGATTGCCATCTGCTCCACAACAGCGCTTGGCCTCAACCGCTGCTCAGTGACTACGGCTACGACAACTTGGGCGTACCATCACGTGGTGAATCCGACCCCGGCCTCGGCGGCCACACCGGCGTAACAACCGAACTCGGGCAATTCCGCTCTCCCTCGCTGCGCAACGTCGCACTCACCGCCCCTTACATGCACAACGGCTCGCTCGCCACCCTGCGCGAGGTCATCGAGTTCTACAACAAACGCGACCTCGAACCCGAGCGCTGGGGCAAGACCGATTATCCGGAAACGGTCAATCACAGCGACCTCGGCAATCTCGGCCTCGACGATCAGGAGCTGAGTGATCTCGTCGCGCTGATGGATGCCTTCACCGACCGCAGCCTGCTGGAGATGCGGAAGCGTGGGGATCGGTTTCCACAAATACCCTTGGGCGTGCCGGACAGCTGGAAAATGCGTGCCTACTTCCCTGATTGGAATCACGCCGCAACGCCTCTGCCAGCCCATCCACCGCAAGCGGGGAACAATACAGCTGCCACTCCCGAACCCTCTAACAACCCATGAGACCACTCTCCACCACGCGGGCGATCCTTTGCGCCACCGCCCTTCTCGGAACCACTAGCCTGTGCGCCCAAACCGGACCCATGATCGGCACGGTAAAAACCACCGAGGCATGGCTCCTCTACCGCCCGGGAGCTGTCGAAAAAAGCCTGCGCCTGAGCGTGCTTGATACCGGAGGACAAGTCGTCGCCACCAGCGATTCCACTAGTGCGGCAGCCAATGACTTCGTGGCAAAATTCCACGTCACCGGCCTGAGTGCGGCAACCGCCTATCGCTACAAGATCGAAGACACCTCGGGCTCTTCACCCATGCCACTCGCCGGACCGGAAGACGGCCTGCGATTCAAGACCCGGCTCACCACTGGCACGCAGGGAACGGTCACAGCCGCCTTTGTCTCCTGCGCGAACAACACCTCCGAACCTGTCTGGGAGAGAATCGGGACGCTGAAACCGGACCAAGTGATCCTCGGTGGCGATACACCCTATGTCGATGTGGCGGACCTTGCTACCAGCCGCACGAAGCATCGTGCCTTTCTGGAGACACCTTTCATGTCCTCTTTGATCCGCGGTACTTCCGCGGTCGGCACTTGGGATGACCACGACTTCGGCCTGAACAATGGCAATGGCGTGACGGCTGCAGATCGGCGGGAAAATACCCGCAAGGCTTTCGTGGAATACCGGGCCCACGAGCAATTCGGCACCGGCAGCGAAGCGGTCTACCACAAGGTCGACTTGGGTGTGATGGAGATCTTCCTGCTCGATCCCCGCTGGTTCTCACAGACCGGACCATCGCCCGCAGACCCGGCCAAGAAGACGACCTTTGGCGAAGCACAATGGCAGTGGATCAAGGAGGCACTCGAAGCTTCGCGCGCTCCTTTCAAGGTGCTGACCATGGGCGAGGTCTGGGAGGACAAGAAGAACTCCGAGAACGACGACATGTTCACCTACTGGCATGAGCGGGACGCCCTCTTCGACTTCATTCGCAGCAAGGCCATCCCCGGCGTGGTTCTTCTGGGAGGAGACATCCACGTCTCCCGCCATCTGGTTCACCCGCAGCGTATCGGCTACGATCTCCATGACTTCGTGACCTCGCCCGCGCACACGTCCGTGATCGCCAGCCTTGATGTTCCTCACCCTTCCCTTGAATGGTCGTCTCAGCAGCCGCGGCAATTCCTGACATTGACCGCGGATACCCGGGTCAATCCGCCACTGCTCACCGCGCGCTACTATCTCGCCGATGGCACGGTGCAGCGTGAAGTGGCGATCCCCTATGACCAGCTCGTCCCAAAAGAGGGCGAAGGCCTCGGCCGCGGCTTGCGGGCATGGTGGTCTTTCGATGGGGATCTAAAGAACAAGTCGGTGCTTGGCAGTCGCATCGATGCCGACGCCGTGAACGGAGCCAGCCTCATCGCGGAAGGCGGCTTGCGCGGCGGAGCGGCATCGCTCTCCCGCGCCGCGGGCCAATACCTGCATGTGGGTCGCAGTGCCTTGGATGATAATACCGCGGCCTACACTGCTTCCATGTGGTGCAAGCCCGCGAGCCTTCCCTCACACGGCAGTGCGGAGCGGCATTTCCTGATCGAGAGCACCCTCGCAGGCACGGTTGGCAACGAGGCGGGCTACTCCATCTCGGCTGGCCTGCGGGCAGGCAACGCTCCCGACAAGGTGAACCTGGAACTCTTTACCCATACGCTGCAGCCGGCTGGTCCCGCTCCCACCGCGGCACCCACGCCTCTCGCCCAAGGAGGCTTTTCCTGCATGCTCGATCGCAGCCTTTTCGAAGGAAAGTGGGCCCACGTTGCCCTGACCTTCGATAGCACCTTCCTCCGGCTCTATGTGAACGGTAGCGAGGTCGCCGCCCACGAACTCCCCATCCCGGGCCCCGTCTCGGAAACGGGCGGTTTCGTGATCGGGGGACATCGCGAGGGAGCAGGCCGGAACTTCGACGGCCTGCTGGATGAAATCGCGCTATGGTCCCGTGCCTTGTCCCCTTCCGAAATCACCACGCTCTATCACGGAGGAACTCCTCAGACCCTGCCCACCGAAGTCTCCGCTACCGATACCGATGGCGATACCTTGGAAGATTGGTGGGAAGTCCTCTGCGGGCTCGATCCCGAGAACGCCGATGATGCCTTGGCTGACAGCGATCATGATTCGGTCCCGGCTTGGCTGGAACGCGCCTCGGGAACTCATCCGCTAGTGGACAACTCTTCTCTCTACGATTACCTCCGCCAACTCGTGGATCCTGGGGTCCTCTCCGCGCCGCTGCTTTTCCGTCACCCATCTCAAGACACCCTTCGTTTCCGCCTGCACGGAAAGGCGAGCCGGGATCTGGTGGAGTGGTCGCCTTTCACCTCGGGGGCCGGGGTGAGTGGCGACGTCTTCACGGGTGAATTTCTCTTCAGTCTGCCTCTCGAAGCAAACGGAGGACAATTTTTCCGCTTCGACATCAATCCTTGATCAAGGATTTCCCCTAAAGGTGACAAATTCGACTTTAGGAAACTTATTTATTGCATAGGAAACTCTTTTAAAGAAGTTTCCCAATGTCATCTGCCTGAAAGCGGATTGAAATCCTTCCCTGCGATCCTCCCTCCGCAGCCCCTCCTCAAACCGTCTCGGGAACTTCTTCATTCAACCTCATGTCTCCCAGCAATATGCCAAGATGTTTCTCAAAGACCAACAAAAGGAACATTATTTCAACACAGTTTGCCGCATCGAACATGAAAAAACTCGTCCCCATGCTTGTCCTCCCTCTTGCGGGGAGCCTTTCCGCACCGGCCGCGGTAACGGATAATCTCGTCGCCTACTGGACCTTCGAAGGGAGTGCGACCAACAGCACGCCTGCCAGCGGAGGCTCTGCCTACGACGGGGTCTTGTCCGGAAATGCTGTGGTCACTGGTACCCCGAAAGTCGGCACCGGTGCCCTGTTGCTGGATGGCACTGGCGATTATCTCGATGTGGCTTCGACGGTGGACGTGAACCAGCCTTGGAGCGTCTCCGCATGGTTCCGCTCCGTTGTGGCCCCCACGGGCCGCGGGATGATTTTCGAGAGTTCTGGAAGCTACGCGATCTCCTACGGCATCCGTGAAGGCACTCCGGCGACCCATACCAACTTCCAAGCCTACACCGATCTCGCCACCGGTACCGATCCCTTCGTCGATTCCCAAGTTCCCGATGCCAGCACTGCGGAAACCTGGCATCATATCCTGCTCACCTTTACCCCTGCGACGCCGATAGATGCAGGCACCGTCATCGGCTATCTGGATGGCACTGCAATCTACACGCTAAATGTCCCGGCCGGGACCACCCTCACACCCGCGAATGGCTTTCACATCGGAACTTATCGCAGCGCCAATGACCGCTGGTTCACTGGCTCCATTGACGAGGTGGCGATGTGGAACCGCACCTTGAGCATCGCCGAGGCCAGCGAGGTTTTTTCGCGCGGCAATCAGGGCGAGTCGCTGGTGACAACCAAACTTAACATCGCACTAAGCGCGAACCCCGCCACCCAGGGCAGCGTCACCGGCAACGGCGTTTACAATCCCGGCCAAGAAGTCCCGATCACCGCCACGCCAAATCCCGGCTACATCTTCCTTTCATGGAGCGGGGATTTCACCGGCCAACCGACCTCCTTCACCTACACCGCCAATGCAGGTGCCACAGCCGTCGCCAGTTTCGGTGAGGACACCTCTGATTCCGATGGCGATGGACTAAGCAACTACGAAGAGATCGTCATCCATCTCACCAATCCTAACAACCCCGACACGGATGGAGACCGCATCCCCGATGGTGCGGAAGCGAACATCACCTTCACCAGCCCGACCGCCAGCGACGCAGCGCTGGTCTCCTTCGTAGATCAGAACCTCTGCACGAACGAGCACGCGGGTGCCATCGCTCTCAATGCCCCCCGCATCGAACGCAATCCCGCCAGCGGTGTGGTGAGCCTCTTCCTGGGACTAAGCGGTTCCCCGGATCAAGGCGCATGGCAGCCAGTTAATCTCAACAGCCCTTCCGTCACGATCACACCGGTGACCGATGGCTGGGATATCACCATCCCCGCTCCTTCGAACACGGTGAACAGCTACGTCCTTCTCGGTCGCAAACCCTGATCCATCACTGCCCCTTCATACTCTCTCGACTCATGAAAAAGAGCTCTTCCATTCTCCTCGCGTCCCTTCTTGCCATGCCGCTCTCACAAGGAGCCATCGTCACCGGCTTGGTCGGTTACTGGGGCTTTGAAGATAGCACCACGAACGGCGGCAGCGGAGGCTCTGCCTTCGACGGCGTCCTGATGGGAAATGCAGCGACCACCGGCACGGTCAGGGCCGGCAGTGGCGCACTCCTGCTCGATGGCAGCGGCGACTATCTGGACATCACTTCCACCGTTGACGTGAATCAGCCGTGGACAGTCTCCGCATGGTTCAACTCGGATGTCGCCCCCACGGGACGCGGTATGGTCTTCGAGAGTTCCGGCAGTTTCGCCATGTCTTTCGGCATCCGTGAAGGCACCCCGGCGACAAACACAAACTTCCAAGCCTTCGCCGATGCTGCCACGGGCGGCGATCCTTCGGGCGACTTCCAGATCGGTGATGCCGCCACGATCGGAGCATGGCACCACATCCTGCTCGCCTTCACGCCCTCCACCTCCACCACCAGTGGCTCGATCACCGGCTATCTCGATGGAACACAATCCTACAACCTGACCGTTCCAACCGGAGTGAGCTTGGTCGCGGCGAATGGTTTTCACATCGGCACCTATCGAAGCGCAAACGATCGCTGGTTCGATGGATCCATTGATGAGGTCGGCATGTGGAACCGGACACTCAGCCCTGCGGAAGCAGCAAGTGTCTATCGAGCGGGCCAAGCCGGCCTCGCGATTCCCGAACCCTCGGTGGCGATGCTCGGCAGTCTCGGCCTCATACTGCTCTTCCGCCGTCGCGCCTCCTGAAGTCGGCTCCCTTCATCAGACATCAACCGATTCCTTCGATGATTTTTGACCGAACCATCATGATCGCCATGGGCGGGCTCCTCGCGCTTCCCGCGGCAAAAGCGGATCTTGCTGCCAATCTTTCCGCCTACTACGACTTCGAACAGACCGGTGCATCAGGCCTGGCGAACAAGGCACCCGGCGCAACAGGCCACGACGCGATCCGCGGCGGCACAGCCCAGCCCGATTGGGCCACCGGCGAGAATCCGACCGGCCCGGGATTCGCCGGCAAGGCCGAATACCTCGGCACCACTGGCACCAGCGACCGTTCGCTGATGATCGTAGGAAAGGCGCTGAATCTCGACGACGAACGTAACGAATACGTCGAGATCCCGCTTGGCACCGCCCAGCTCGGCACCTCCTTCTCGATCGCCACCTGGCACGCATTGACGCCGGGAAGTTCGAATACCAGCGGCCGCTACCATGTCTTCGAAGCCAGCAATGGCTTCGACATCTCATGGGGAACATCGTCCACATCGTTCACCACCCCGCAGAGCCAATACAGCTACCTGGCCTACGTCGGCGAAGGTGCCGGCTTCGGTCCCTCGCCACTGCCATCCACCGTGTGGAATCATGTCGTCCACTCTTTCTCCTCCGATGGCAGCACCACGACCCTCCGGCTTTATGTAAATGGAGAATTCGTCTCCAGCCGTACCGCAGCAACCTCGTCGATGGACTTTCCTTCGATCCTGCTCGGCCGTCATCGCACTACGGTCGCCCAAGACCGCGAGTGGGACGGGATGCTGGATGAGGTAGCAGTCTGGAATCGCGCCCTGACTGCCAATGATGCGAAGGAACTCTTCCTCCGTGGTGCGGAAGGCTTCGGTGTCCTCGGAAACCTCTCTGCAGCGAACAAGGGCTTCATCTCCGTGAGTCCATCCTCGGAAGCGGGCGGCACGGTGAGTGGCACCGAGCTCTACGACTTCGGCGAGGTGGCAAACATCGATGCAGCTCCAGCCCCCGGTTATCTCTTCGCCAGCTGGAGTGGCCCCTTTGCCGGGAAGCCGGCCTCCTTCACCCACAGCGTGACGGGATCCGTTGAATCCATCGCCAGCTTTATCGCGGACACAGCGGATGATGACCACGATGGCCTGACAAACTACCAGGAGCTGGCGATCTATTTCACCGTCCCGGACGACGCAGACACCGATGACGACGGAATCAATGACGGGGACGAGGTCCATGGCTCCCTGACCGATCCCCTGATCAGCCAACAGGCCGCGGTCCAATATGTCCTCGCGAATCTCTGCAACGGCGGCATCCAGCCCGGTGACCTCGTCTTGGCGCGAAACACCGTGAACAGCACCCTCAGCTTCCGGCTGAAGGTGTCCGGCTCGACCACCCTTGGTGCTTGGTCTCCGATTGTTCCCTCGGCTCCCGGACTCTCGGGATCTGCCACGGACGGCGAGTTCCACCTCAGTATCCCTGGGACCACCGACACCAAGCACCTCTTCCGGTTCGAAGCGGTCACTCCCTGAGAAAGCTCTCTATCGAGGCAATGCAGTCACCGGAGCGAACGGCTGTGGCTTGACCCGGTCCCTTCCTCCGGTGACTGTTTGGGCCGATGAACTTGGTCGAACTGGCATCACGGATCAAAGCCGCACGGATGTCGAAAGGCTACACGCTGGATCGCGTGGCGGAAATTTCCGGCTTGGGGAAAGGTCTTCTTTCGAAGGTCGAAAACTTCCGGGTCACCCCCTCGCTGCCAACCTTGGCCAAGCTCTGCGAAGCGCTCGGCATGAGCATGTCCGAGCTCTTCGAAGGACTCGACGACAAACCCAAGCTCAGCATCGTTCGCGCCAACGAGCGCAAGGAGATCGAACGTGATCGGGACCAGTCGGACATCAGCTATCACGCCTTGGCCCACGGACGCCCGGACCGGAACATGGATCCCTTCGTCCTTGATGTTCCCGCAGGCGGAGGACGCCGCGAGGCAATGCCCCACGAAGGCGAGGAGTTCCTGATCGTCCTTAGGGGGAGCGTATCCTTCGAATACAATGGCGAGACCCATCTGCTGAAAGAAGGCGATGCCGCCTATTTCGATGCAGAGGTCGACCACCGCGTCTTCAATCCCGGTGCAAAAGACGCGAGAATCCTCTGCGTTTTCCTCGGCCGCCCCATGTAAGGAAGCCGACTGCAACCGGGTCGGTGCAGAACCACCTCCCCGGAGCATGAAAGAGGAGTTTAGGCGACGGGCGTTCACCGCCTCCTGCAGAAGGTCAATTGCCTCTGTGGAATACGGCAAGTTCAGCATCTCCCCTCCCGACTGGAGGGACGACATAGTGAGGAGCACCCAAGTATCGATCGCAAACCTGTCGCTCCCACTGCCTGTTGTAATCGAACACAAAGACTCCCTTCTTTGCCAGCTTCGAAGCCCAGGCAACCGGGATCTCTCTCCCCGGGCAGTCTGAATTGAATCCTTTCGGCCCGCTGATGATCACATAATCAAATGACCTGTCTATTCCCGCCGGAACTTCAACCGTGCTCAGCCATTCGCCGACCTTGGATTTGAAATCGTACTGGTGGCTTTCATTGCCATCTCCACCTGCCGAACCGCCACCTTCCGTCACGAACACGCAATTCCCGTCAGCACAGTAGCTCCAGAAAGCCTCGTCGCCCGCAGGGCACACGACCAGGGTCGATGAACCCGGATCGTTATAAATCGTCTGGCCGATATGGAGATAGTGATTCTCCGCCCGGACGCCGTTGCTCAGGATCTTGCTTAGAGCGGCGTCCATCAGCCCGTCAAACTCGGGCCGCCACAGTCCAACCTCCTTTGCAATCCTCTCCTTGAAGATCAAATGATAAATCGCCTTATCATAAACTAGATCCTTGGACAGCACAGGGAAATTGAAACGCTTATCGAGCGCCTTGACTCGTATGTTGGTACTACATAACGCGCGAGCCAGGGCGAGCTGGTCCGCTCGCCGGTATTTGCACCACTCCAAGTGCCATCTCTCGAAGAAGGCCCGGGTTTTCTCCGTTTGGCGCCACACCATCACGCCACTGTTGAAAAACGGAAAGGTTTCGCCGCAAAGATTCAAGGTCTCGTCAACCTCCGCCGCCGACGTGAATCCCGGATACTTCAGGAAAACCCTGGCACCGCGGCCCAATTGAGGATCGGCGTCGAGACCCATCGCAAGGTCGGCATCCCCAAGCAATTCCTCCATGTCGATGGCCTCTCCAAAGACGGTGTCCGTATCGACAAAGAGCGTCAAATCGAACGGAGTATATTCAAACAAGCGTGTTTTGGCCTGACGGGACTCCTTGCCGCTCCAGCTTGGAATCCAAGTGTAGGGCACGGCCAAGGGCCGATCCGAAATAACGTGAAAATCTAGCCCTTGGTTCGTCGCCTCAAGACTACGCAAGCTGTTCCTCAGCATGTCTTGGTAAGGACCGGTGCAAAGGTAGGTAACGCCTGACGAACAACTCATAATATGATAAGATTTATATAAATCAACCCACCGAAAAACCCACACCCGATCGCAGGGCGACTGTGAACTGGAAAGGTAAATATTGGCAAGCGGAAACCATCACATCGGCCTGGCTTCCAGTTGCCTCCCCTCCCGACCTCAGGCTGAATGATGTCCCGCCCCCAACTCATCGGGCGTAGGACTTTGACCTGCGGATATTTGTCACTCCCATTCGAGATTTATTCTCATGAAGCAGCGATCGGCTCTTCCAGAAGATGCCCGAGATTCTGGTGGCTACACTCGAAAAGAGCTTGGGAATTCAGAAACTCCCTCATTTCGATAGTCGCTCCGGAGCCATATTGGCTGCAGGGGCGCGTGTGAACCACATGCATGCAGTCAACGATCCCCTTTCTACCCAGCAGGAGAGAGTCGAATCCCCAGCCCAGCCGGGCTGCGGGGGTCAGGTAGGAATAGAACTCCGCCCAACTTTCCCGGGTGAACACCGGCACCATGATCTCAACGAAATTGGTGAGTCGTCCCACGCGATTGAGGGACCCCAAGGCCGGGGGACACTGCTGCTGGCGCGTGATATCATGGCAGATCGGATGGGGCGAAACCAACGAGGGCTGCGCCATCGCCAGCCGGTTCGATTCCATGATCTTCACAAACCGCAAGACGTCGAAATTGGCGATCCCGATGTCGTCATCCCAGACGAAGACATAGTCGAACTCCTTGATGGTCTCGGGATCCAGGTGACGCCTCACCAGTTCCCATTTCTGGCCCTTGTCGTAGGCAACCGAGCATCCATCCGGATAGGCGATACCAGGTGATTGATACTCCACCAGGCGGATCTCCGCGGACACCTGCCGGAAGCGTGCGACGGTGTCGTGCAGAAGGCCAGGTGCCGCTGGGCCGATCGGGGAGAAGTAGAGGATCTTCGGGATGTCTTTGGTCGCGGGGCGGAATCGCTGCGGAGACGGAGGCATCACGGGAAAATGGACCGGATAATGAAGAAATCCCGTCGTGTGTCCGCGGACTGCCTCTGCATTGAAGGTCGTCTTGCTGTAATAGAGTCCCCTCCGCGAGTCCGGCGTGTGGCTGCCGTAGCTCCCCATGTCCTCGACAACAAGGCCCGCTTCGGCAACGGCGGTCGGGAAAACCGCCTCGCAGTGCCCTCGCCAGCCAGAGGCGATCGCGGCTCTCACCTCCTCCAAAGCCTTCCGGCTTATCCTGAAGATGGTAGAAAGAGCTGCAAATTGGGACTCCTCCGGGAGCATGTTTCCACCCGGCGGGGTCTTGAAGGATTCCCACCAGTACCAATTCGGCTCGCTCTGGCGACTGCGTACCCACGGGGCAATGAAATCGGCCTTCGAATCCCCAAAGCTCGCGAAGAATTCGGACCAATTCCCTAAAAAGGAGACGTTGTGGTGGACGTACCAAAGGTAGTCCCACTCGAGGTCCTCGGAGAGTTCCAGGAGAGCAAGGCAATGGGATCCTTGACCATGAAGCAATTCGCCGGGCACCCCGGACGGGATCGACCAGGTATCCAACAATTCCTTGTCCTCAAGCCGGGCAGCCTCACCCGGTTGATGAGTTAGAAGCAAAATCGAATGATCACCCAGCCGCTGCGCCACTTCCTGGACACGTCCTTCTTGGATGCTGCCGCAGACCAAAGTGCCGCCTTGACGCTGGTAAAACTCCTCGGAGGCATAGAAAGAAACTTGCTGGGACTGGGACATGATGAGGAAAACGAAGAAACCGCGGATCGGGCGGGAGGTGTATGAACTGAAGGTTCCGAAACGATGAGATGAGTTGCAAATTCACACTACGGAATCCAAGAAAAAAGCTTCTGCTCGGAAAATGATGCATCACTTCCGTTTGCGAGATCGAAGGCACCGACTTATCCCCTCAAGGAGATCGCTTGATTCTGTCCGGTTTGCAGCGCCTCGTGAAACTTGCGCCGGGCGTGCGCCCAGCACGCGGCCAGCGTGATTCCCGGGTTCCTCGCCGCATGGGTGCCGTAAGCGGAGTAGCCGTCGCACTGGAGGATGCCGCGGAAGCCGCAGAGCAGATCCTCCAAGCAAGCGCTGCCCCGGCTGGCGTGCCATTGGAAGAGCACATCCCCGCCGGGACGATGGAGGATCCACAGATAACCCAGGCCGGTCTTGCCGGCTCCGGGAGTCAGATACCGGATTGGAGTCTCGTCGGCCTGTAGGTAGCCGCCATGCAGCAGGCTGTCGTGGATGCGCTGGTAGAGCGGCTTGAGCCAGAAGACGGCAAGCTCCGCCCAGCGGCACATGGTGTTGCGGCCAATCTCCACACCGTGACGGGTGGCGAGGATCTTTTCTTGCCGGTAAAACGGGAGGTGGTCGCAGTATTTCGAGACGAGTACGTGGGCAATGAGCCCCGGTGCGGCGGTGAGGCCGTCTTGCAAGCGCGGCGATAGCTTGGCGGTCACGGGTGCCTCATCGCGGTCCGCTATCTTCACGAAGACAGGCCGCACGAGACGGCGGATGAAGACCTTGCCGGGCTGGTAGTCCAAGCTGTCGCTCCTCTCTTCGCCGATGCGCCGCCAAGCGTCGGGGCAGGCTTTTACCGGCCCGGGCAGGAGCACTTCCTCGACGACGGGCAGATGTTCGGGGATGCGTTCGCGCCGTGGCTTGCGCTCAGTCTTTGCGGCGCTTGATGCGTTGGCCTCCTCCGGTGCGCCGTCTGGTGGCAGGGAAGCCGGGGCTTTTCCCGGCGGCTCGCCAAGCAGCAGTTCGAGCTGTGCCGGGTCGAGCGTCTCGCTGCTCTTGCCGAAGAGCTTGCGCAACACGAGGTCGAGCTTCTGGCGCAGCAACTCGTTCTCGCGCTCAAGAAGCGCGATACGTTCGACAAGTTGCTGCTCCCGCTCCGGTGTAATTCGGATGACGCCATCTACGATGGATGCCGTAGCCGGGGCAAGCCGGATCACTCGCGCTCATACCACGGGCGCATCCGCGCGCCCTTCAGGTCGATTCCGTCCGTGAGCATGGCCAGCGCCTCGGGAGCAAGCTTGAGCTTTCCGTTGCTCCCGTCGGACGGCTTCGGCCAACAAAAGGTGCCCTTCTCGAGCCGCTTGGCGTAAATCCACGTTCCAGTTCCATCCCAGTAAAGCAGCTTGATAAGCGTGCGGGTGCGATTGGTGAAAGCGAAGACAGCGCCGCCTCGTGGATCGTCACCCAGTTGGGAGACGACCAGCGCATGGAGGCTGTCGAAGCTCTTGCGCATGTCGCAGGGCTCCAGAGCTAGGAAGATCCGCAGGCTGCCCGATAACGTCAGCATGACCGCAGGCTGGCAATGGATTGGATCAGCCCGGCGGCAAGCGGCACCTGGTCGGCGGACACGACCTCGAAGCTGACGCCTGAACGCAGAATCACCCGCAGCGGAGGAATGGTCTTCGGAATGGCTTTGCCCTCATCAATCACCACCTCGGCGAAGGCTGGATGCGGAACTGCTGGATCTCCGCTCCCTGGCGCCTGCTCCCGCCGTCGCTTCTGGATCCAAGTTGCGAAGGTGGAATACGACAAGCCGTGCTGCCGGCAGAATGCAATGGCAGATAGGCTGCTCTCATCGAAGGCTTTGAGGATCGCCGCACGTTGCTCCGCCGGGACGAGCAGGCGACCCCGACGGTCGGCACGGATCAGCTTGTCATCCGGGTTGCCAGAATTGGGAGAGGTCATAGATGGCAGATCTACGACCTCGACGAATCCGGAGGGAAGTGGTGCCCCATGGAGCGCTTACGGCACGAGCGCGGAAGCGACGACCGACGAGGACAGCGCTCGACGATCGCAACCGCAGGCGGCACCGCGTGCCCTGACCGACCCGCCCACGCCCGCATGACGATCGTTCAACGGGTCTCTCACCCGTGCGGGCCGCTGAACGGCCATCGCCGCACCCATCGGCCACCCGTTGCCCGCCGCGTGATCGCTGCGGCAGTTTCAAGCCTAACCACGTTAGGGGACAGGCTTCCACTCCAAAAAAGCGCGGTCGAACTGACCGCGCAACGACGAAGACAGTTGCTTCACGCGCCAGCCTAAGAGAGTGCATAAAGGAAAGACTCGCGAGATCACGACAGACTCAAATCATATGCCTCTGGAGATCGCACGTTAGCCGTTAAACGCCACCCATCGCGAAGAAGTTTGAGCGCTTCTTTTCCCACGTAGTAAGACTTCACTTTCTCAAATCGCTTGCGGACTTCTTTCTGAAAGATCGCGAACGCTCGAAGAGACCACTCTGATTCGGAGACTGTTCCGATTTGCCCAGCAATGAGGACATTGCTTTCAAATTGACCACCAGTCTTTATAGCGACGGTATCAAAATTTGTCTTCTGATCGACAAAATCCATCCGTCCGCCATTTCGTTGATCGACGCCTCTAACCTCAATATCAGCATCACCGCGCACACAGAGATATGTTTGATCGCCGTTGGCATTGCCTGAATCAGAAGAGCCTAGTTTTTCTAGTTCCCGATGACTGCCCATGCGGCAAGGAGGGCCGTTCTGAGCACCTCCCCGCACGTAGTAGATTGTCATTTGCTCTTCGACACTCGACAATAAATTGCGCCAGTCATCACCCGCCGCAAACAAGTTAATGGATTTCGCTTTTTGAGCCATTTCGACGGTTCGCGTATATTCAGGGTTTCTTGGGCTTTGGCACCAAGAGAAGGTGATCCCCTGGAGTTTGTGATCGAATACGAGCGGCGTTTGTCGCTTCTCTGGTTGTCGGTGTGACGCCATCGGCTCGAGTATCCACCGTGTTTACTCGGAGTGTTCTGCCGTCCTTGGTCGCCGTTATATCAGGGAACGAAGAGCCGTTACGTGCACCCCCTGGACCGGGCAAATACTCTTCGGGAAGGCGGCCACCGCCGCCTGTGACTTCCCACCCTCGTTTCTCCATTTCGGTCGCGACATCATCAATGTGAGCTCGTGTGGACGGATTGCCAAGACGCCCTCCCCCCTTTGCGGCATTATCTATATATTTGACTCCTTCTACTGCTTCATCTGCATATTTCAGCGCTTTGGCGCCTGTTGCTCCCCACCCTGCGACTGGGACCATTGCCGCGAAAGAAAGGGTCCCATCGACCTTGTTGCCTTCTATAAAGTAGATAATCCCGTTGATCCCATCCGCAACCTCCCCCGCTGCGGGCAAGAGGCCAATGCCATCCAAGAGTCCATGAACAACAGGGGATGCATCTTCCCAAGTAGCAGGGCTCCCACGCAACGTGGGATTGTAACGGATGCAATCGGTCATCTCAGTTCCATTGATCGTCACACGAGCTGGCTCCAAGCCGTTCGGATCGGCAAAAGCAATCGGATTGCCCGCTGCATATTGATACCAGTTGGTGCCTCCTTCGAACCCAATCGGGTCGGCATTGATAAAACGTCGGATCTGTGGATGATAGTAGCGAGCACGCATGTAACACAGGCCGTTGGAGTCGGTTTGAACCCCGGAAGACCCGTGATAGCGGAAGGGCGTGTCAAAGCTCCCCTGACGCCAAGTTTCGCGTCCATAGGGATCATATTCAATCCGATCCACCACTGTAGTTCCGTCGTCAGCCGTCATGGCCACTGTGCTGCCACGGGAATCGTAGTGGTAGGTGATGGTCTGATTGCTTTCCGAAATCTCATAGAGCAATCCCAAGCCATAGATGTACCAGGTCTTTGCTCCACCTGGAGCCTCCCGCACAAGAGCACGGGAAAGCGGCCCGTTTGGATCGATGGTCCATTTGGTTTCACTCGACCCCGAAACAACGGATGACCGATTGCCTGCCGGATCGTATGAATAGGTAAGGCCCCCAGCAGCGGCAAGGCGGTTTCTAGTATCGTAGCCGAAGGGAGAACTCGCTACTCCCCCCAACGGGCCAGTCGTCATGTTTCCGTCGCTGTCGTGAACGACTGCGGTTCCATTGAAGTTTGAAAGCCGGTCATCATCATCATAAACCGCATTGAAAGGTGATGCGGCGACCGCATGTCTACTGGGGAACAGAGTTTCGCGATCCCTGCGGCCACCTCCGTCATAGCGGTTATACGAGAAAAAGAGAGGTTGCCCGGAGGAAGATATTTCGCTTACCCCCGTTAGTTGCGAAACGGCGTCGTAGCTGTAACGCCGCTCGGTTTCGTTCGCCCGCTCCCCGCGAATGAGCCGTCCGGCAATATCGTAGAAATACCGTGTAACTCTACCATTCCAGTCGGTGACGGATTCCAGACGATTGAGAGAATTCCAGGTGTAGAAAACACTCCCCTTGCCGTCCGGATAGATCAGCTCCTTAAGATTACCGTTACCATCGTATCGATATCCTATCGTCTTAGTGCGAACATCGGTAAAGGAGCGCATTCGGTTGCGTTCATCGTAAGTATAGCTGACTTGCTTGGCACCCTCCTTGAGAGATTTGATGTTGCCTTGCCTGTCTCGGGCATGAATCAGGGTGGCGACCACGGTTGCCCCTTGCATATGCACTGTCTGCTTCACCAGACCGAGACCATCATAGGTGAATTCAGTCTTATCGCTGGAGGGCTCTCGAATATATTCGATTTGTCCGTTGACAGTCCATCCTTTAGTCCGCTCCTTCAGAAGCGGAGTTTTTAGGCTCTGCGGGCGGCCGTTTTCGTCGTAGGCAAAATCGAAAACCTTTCCTCGATTGTTGGTGTAAGTATCCTTAGTTCCATTCGCGTCAAAAAGCGTCGTGCTCTCGTGGGTAAGCGCGTTTCTAGTCTGATCGAGTTCGCCGCGCCAAGTGTAACGGAAGAACGTGCTCTTGTTCCGAAAATCAACGCTCTCCTCCAGTCTTCCATTTTCATCAAAGATGTCCACGGCGGTTCTGCCAAGAGCGTCGGTAGTCGAAGTGAGGCGACCTGCCAGATCGTAAGAGAAGGTCGTCTGTCGACCATAAGGATCTTTAGACCATTCGCGCCTGTCCGCGGAATCATATTTATGCCTGATGACCGCGGTTCCAGCATCCGTAGAAGGAAACTTCGTAGACAGTAACTTTCCGGTCTGGCTTATTTCGGTTTCAAGCCAGTTACCATTGCCATCCTTGCGTCGATAAGCATTCCCCGCATCGTCGTACTGGATCTCCGTGGTGTGGCTCGCGCCATCGACCGCGGCTAAAGTGACAATTTCGGCTTGCCGCCTTTCATTGTAGGTGATTGTTGTTTTATTACCGTTCCGGTCTGTGTGTTCCAGAAGATTGCCGCGCTCGTCGAAGAGAAATGTCTCAATGGGCACCACTGTCACGCCATCGACAACAATGGATGGATATTCAATCATTCGAGGATGACCAAAGCCATCGTAATTTAAATACCAAGTGATCTTGTTCGTACCATTCTTCACAGTGGCGAGCGAGCCGTCCGGGTAATAGGTGTTGGTCTGAACCAACTGGTTCTTGCGATCGGTAATGGTCTCGAGCTGATGCTTAGAAGTATAGGTGTAAATTATCTTTTTCCCTTTGTAGTCGGAGTCCTTCCAAAGTCGTTTCTGCGAGTCATACTCCCTCGTGGCACTATACAAGGAATTGGGATCGCTCGCGTTTCGCTTCGGAAGGAGCACCATCGTCAGATCGTGGTCGGCGTTGTAGGTATACCTCGTGGGCCGATAAGAAGACGGCGCGCTATTCCCGGGCTCTGCGAATTCAACTATCCTGTTCTGTCCGTCAAAATAGCTGTAACTCTCGTTTCCGAGCGCGTCGAAGACACTCTCGCAGCGCCCGTAACGATCATAGACGTAAGTGGTCTCGCCCCCCTGCGGGCTCCGCTCGATGTTCCTGTAGCCCGATATGAAAATCTTGAAGCTCTTTTCCGGGTCACCGTTAAGGTGCTGCTCGAAAACCCTTCCTTGCTCGTCATAGAAATTGGCAACGATCGTTCTCCCAAGTCCATCGACCAGCGAAGAGATACGATCCTGGTCGTAGCCATAATAGAAATTCTTGCCTTCAGGATCTGTCGCAGTAGTCAGATTGTTTCCCGTGTAAGAGAAGGCGACCTCGCGACTCAGGGTTCCTGCGGTTTCCGTAACCGAATTGATCCTGCCATCCACCCAATCGAGATCTAACAGCCTTCCATAGTGGTCGCTGACCTTGTCCAAAACCGTTCTTGGCGAACCGCTCACCGTGATGGTGCCGTAGGTGAAAGTGGCGGTTGCACCATGCTGGTCCACCGTCGAAGTGAGTTTGCCTTCGATATCGAAATTGTGGGTGTTTCCATGGCGTTCTGCTAGTAGCAGCGTTCCTCCTGGTCCGGATGAAAGAGACATTGTGATGCCCGCAGGGGGAACAAAGGTTCCATCCGGCATTCTGACGAATTCTAGGGTGGGCCCTCCTATATTGATAGAAATGCCGTTGTCCCGCATCTGGTCGACACCCCACCCAGCCGTCAACGCGGTGACAGCCCAATCCTTCGCATTCGCTTTATTGGCATAAACATCGAGAGCCACTGAGACCGCAACATACGTCGCTGCCATCTGCGCCAGCGCGGAATCTCCCATGGCCGCCCGTGCAGCGCTCCTGCGGGTGGCACGGACATGGAGATTGTGGGTCCAGCCGTTGCCCAATCCCGTGGAGCTGTCATCCGCTCGATTGGAGTTGTAGCTTCGATGGAATGACAGTCCTCGCGGCGAGGGGCCTCCCACCTGAAGATCGGTATTCTCAAACAGAAAGGCGCCGCTCGCAATGTCCACGGGATCGATGACCGCCCATCGGGGGATGGTCGTGTGATCGGAAGATGTTCCATTCAGGAACGCCTGCATGCTGTAATAACCAGGTTCCGAGCTACCGTACCGCGTGATCGAGTTCGATGAAACGCTGGCACTGTTGCTGTTGGAATAGCCTCCAGAATAGCTACCGTCAGCATAGCCACCGCTAATATAGTAGCCTGAATTCAGATTTGAATTGAGAGCATAGCCGTAGCCTCGCCATTTGTCAGTCGCAGGAGTGGCCATCATCCCGATATTACCCCTGCGGGGAACGAGCACCGTGGCTGCATTGTCAGTATTGACCGCACCAGTAATCTGTGAGGCGATTTTATCCAGCGCGGTGACAGGCCAGCCGTTACCGGCGTCGTCAAGAAGATTGCGCACGCTGGTCCAGTTGGATGAGTTCGCCAGATGGAGGGGCACGCTCTGCGCGTTGGCCAATTGAATCACGCGGACTGTGGAAAGTGCGTCCAGCGACGGCCCTTGCGTTTGCTCCAGAATCCCATGTTCCAGCGCGCTGCCGAAATAGTTGTTCACGTGGAACTTGAGCAGCTTTGTGGACTTGCGTGCCGAATAGGATAGGAAGGCGGAACTCTTCAACCCGACATCGATGTAGAAAGCCCCTTCCTGGCTGACCCGTCCGAAACTATGATTCGAAAGAGGGAGAACCAACGTGCGGGTACAAACGATGTTGTCCACCAATCTGGTCTGGGCCATCCAATTGAGACCCATTACGTTCAAGCTTTCCGTTTTCACCTGCCAATCCCCGTCGCCTAGGCCGGATTTGCGGTACTTGTCGAGCCGTTCTTGGCTTTTCCGCAAATGCTCCGCTGATGGGTCAAATCCATAGATGATGGCATAGGCGGCGTTTCCGTCGCGGACGTAGGTCTTTACCTCCTCATCGTCCATCCACCCCAGGTCCACGAAAGCGCCACTCTCGTCAATCTCCCCGCCGGGGTGGTTGACCGCGACTTTCATCTGGATTGTGGTCGGCGTGGCGGTGAAGGCGGCCAGACTTTCTTCGTCGATCCTGAAGTTCACGCTGTTCCCGCTGTATGATAGCGAGAGCTTCCGGCCACCCAAGGCATTCGTGGGAATCTCCACCTCATCGTAGAAGACCCCGAAAGTCTTCGTTGATCCGTTGTAAGCTTGCCCGAAGGTGAATTTGATCTTTGTCTCCCACAACGATGGGATTTCGTTCCACGAGGTCACTGGAATTGCAGTGCTCGCGGCGTCATAGTCACTTCCTGCCGACAAGTAATGGGCCGTAATCGGACCTCGGATTGGATACGGATATCCTCGGTTGATGAAATCGTCAGTGGATGATCCTTGATGGTTTGTTCGGAGCCACGTCCGGAACTGATTGGTGAAAGAGGACAGCTGATCGTTGAGTCCATTGGCCGTCGTCACACCGATTCCGCTGATCTGTCGTCCGGAATCGGTCAGAGAGCCTCCCAGATTGTTGAGAAACGTCGTCCGATTGTAACCGAATGTGGAGGGTGATGGAATTTCAAATGAGTAGCGCTCAAGGAATTTGAACGACGGATCGACCTCGCGAACGGTGCCTTGCGCGTCTTTGAACGTCACCCAGACATGTGGCACTTTGAAATCACCGCCGGACGGAGCCAGGTAAGGGTACCCGCGCAGGATAAGAAAATCGATCTTGTGGAGGGTAAAAAGCACCTCATCCGACAAAGGGTAGTCCGATGGCAATCCGAATTTCTGCCGGATCTCCGCATCCGTCGAATCCGGATAGGGAGCACCGTCATCGCTAAGAGGGGAAATAAGACCCAACCAATCTTCCAGCTCCTGTTCGGAAAAAATCCGCATTCCATATCGGAACTTCACGTCCTGATAACCTGCTTCCCGAAGGAGGGCCACCATTAGCGCGGCGGTGTCGAAACTGTTTCCACTCCCTTCGAGCAATGTCAATGTCGCCCCCTTCTTTGATCCCCAATATGCCTCATGACGAATACGGTCGCTGCAATATTGGAGGATGCTCCACGCATCCTTCTTGAGGCCTCTGGCGAGAGCTTGGATCTCTGGTGTGATTTCGGTTGCTTCGGAGGGAGCGAATGACATGACCCCGACACCTCCCCCCTCTAAAGGCGGCACGGGCTCCGGATAGTTACCTTGGAAGATCTTTCCGGCGATGGCGCTGCGCGTTGATTCATCGGCGGATTTCCAAGCTCCCGGTTCGGCCCGAACAGCCGAAGCGGCAAAGATTGCTGCCGAGAGAAAAGCAAAAAAATTCCGGAGTTTCATTGTCCTTCGATATTCCCTTCTGGATCAAGCTGGTAGGTTTTTGTGGAGACCACCGACGTCACACCGATCAGCCTGTTGGTATCGTCATAAGCATAATCAACCGTCGCTGAACCTGTGCTTCCACCGGTATTGGGTGTCCCCGGATCAAGGCCCAACGAGACCTCATCCGCGTTGGAAATGCCGTCGCCTTCCCAGTCCTGTGCTCCATCACCAACACTGCCGCCGTTTGTAGCAAACAGAAGTGGGCTCGTGCCGAGCGAAGTCACTTCGTCCATATTCGATACCCCGTCGTTGTCAAAATCCGCATTCATCGCTTGAGCGAGACTTTCGATAGAAGAGTCATCGTAGTAGGCTAGGCGTACGAAGAACTTACTGGCACCTTCGGTCTGGACGCCGTAGGGCTCCGGATCGACCCCGAATTCCATGAATGGAGCGAAGTGCCAAGTCACCAAATCAAGGCTCCATTGCACGAAGTAGATCCGGTTCTCCGAACCATCGAAATCGATATTCCAGGTTCCGCTTGAACCTGCGGTGAAGGAGAGCTGGCGTTGAGGTGGTAATGGGACCGGGTCGGCTAGCGCCAAGTCGCAAAGACAGATCCAACCCATGAGAATTGCGAGTTTATCCTTCATGTTCTTTACTTGGAGGGGATGGAAGGTTGGAGATGCGGCTCGCGCTTCCAGAAACGGATTGTCACGTCCCCAGGCTTCGGAGGATTGGCAGTCAAATACGCTCTCCTCTCCGCGCGAACCTGTTCCCGGGCGTGGTAGGCGGCTTCCATGCGGGCTCCCTCTTTCCGGTAGAGATCGTGAAGCTGTTCCAAGGTGGCCATGGCGGGACTATCGGCATCTCCTTTCACAACAACGAAAGCAGGTCCTCCATTTGCCAACTCTGCAATTTCCGGGATCTCCGCCGCTTCGTATCTCCCTCCGTGTTGTTCCACCCATGCCCGTGTCCGAGAAGTATCGACAGCGCCCACTCCCATCAAAAGACCGATGTCTTGAACCGTTCCGTCGGGATACCTGATCCGATACTCCCCTTGGCCGGTAAAATGCATGAAATCCAAGTTGGACCATGCTTCCACCGCTTGGTTCGGGCCACCGTTGGGATAAATCCGCAAAAGTGTTCGCCTTTTGTCATAAATCGTCGCCGACAAAAACACGAGCTCCGTACCGTGATAGGCTTCGCGCAGCTCATCAAGACGGGCGGTCACCGCCGGATCATCCGGTGGCAATGCCGGAAGCACGGGAGGAGGGGTGGGCAAGCCGGGATCCATGACGTTTTGGATAGTCACATTGATGGCTCCTTTGACCGGCGGAAGACCGGTCATTTCCGGCGACTCGTTGACCTCCACGCATTTTGTTCTTGAATCCAGCACGCTAAATTCGATGGGAAGCGGCTTTTCAGCCGCCGATGAAACTGGGACGTCGCTGAGGACAGGAATCTCCACCTCCCATTTCGGGATAGCTTCTTGGCCATTCAGAGGTAGGAAGGAAGCCAGCAGAACGAGTTGAGCAGGCAAGATTCTCATATGTTATAATTGATTTTTTGCAAAATTGGGGGCATCGATTCCTCGTTGTGTTAATCCTGTTAGCGGCCTGATCCACTACAGGCAAGAGAACTAACATAATTTGAGAAAAGTGGATTCCCGAATCGAGGTTGGAACTTATACCATCCTCATTCGAAACCTGCCGCGGGACGAGTCATTGCCCTCTTCCGCTCGGAGGCTGAAATCACGCACGAAAATTGGCTAGGTTGCGAACCTGACGCCAGATACGTTCCGCTCATCGAGCGGGGAACATGAACTCGCTCTTTCTCGCGCAGAGGGCTTGGTTTGAAAGCGCAGCCCTCTGCCGAGCGGCAAATGGGGCCTCCCAAAACGGGTCCGAATTGTGGGAGCCTTCGTCGGCTTCGATTCCACGGTTACTACTCACGCTTCATGTCCAGCCGCTCGAACGGGGAAGCAATACTCGTAAATATCAGGCGGTATCACTGCCGCGATTGCCTGCTGACTACCAGCTTACTCCCGTGGTTCTACCTCTACTACCGATTGGTGAGAGGGGAAGCCATAGCCAGGTTCCTCCGTGGCGACGGAATCGATGCATGCGACCTGCGCTGGCAGGAGCTTCTTTCACGTTGCCTCCAAAGGTTCGAGTCCCGGCTTCCACAACTGGTCCAACCGGTCGAAGCATCCTTCGGAGTGACTTTGAATGGAACCACCCCCGCGGTCGCATGGTGAGTGATCGAAACCCGGCTGGGGCCGATCGGCGAAGCAACCGCGCCGCCCTATCGGCATGCGGCATGAGCTACGTGGAGGCACTTGTGCTGAGCACGTCCAAAGAAAAGGTTTCCAATCAGGCAGGGCACCTGAAACGCAAGGCTAGGCCCGAGGAGATCGCCCGAATCGAGATGGAGATGGATTCGCTGGGGAAACGTTATAAGGCCTGTGAGCAAGTCTTCTCCGAGAAGCTGAGCTACCCTAACAACACCCCGCCCGCCTCAATCGCACGTTTCTCCCGTGACCGGTAGCTAAAAAGGAAGCCTGTCTCATCGGCTGGCAATAGGCTTCCCCCCCAGGCCGATCCCATCGGATCGGCTCGGGCTTTAATCGAGGTCGGCGGTCTTTAGGCAAAACCCGGCCCATACGGTCCACCTCACGCACCATTCGCGGAGGACCGACACACCATCTTCTGAGTGATGGACCATTAGAGTCAACCGCTCCGCCTCCCCGAGGAAGGCAGTCTACCGAGGACTTGCCCCGGCGTCCGTCTTCCTGACCACGATATTGTGGACCGCGATGATCTCCTCACAGGTGAGCAGGGTTGCCTTCGGCGGGCGGCCCCGAAAGTGCTTCGGCAGCCGCTCCAAGTAGACCTTGTTGCTTTCCAGATGTCCGGGAAGATGCAACTGCGCGGCATCCACAAGATGGAGGAAGTGACGGTTCATAGGACTGGTGCGCGTTGAAATGCTCAAGCCGCCACGCTCTCGCTCTTGAACTTCAGCTGCTCTATCATGCAGTCCGCTACAGCGACATCGTCCCGCGTGCCCTGATATTCCCGGCAAGTGCATCTACTCGCCTGCCGGGCCAATCGGCAAATCTAGAACGCGCATCCTTGGGAGCGAAGACGAGATCGAAATGCCTGCCTTCGATCTTCCGAGGCGATAGCGCAAAGGTGGACAACGCGAAGCGACAGCGCAAGGCGGGCCATAGGGCGGTCAGCAATCTGCTGACGCCGATCCAACGCCGCTTGAAGCGATGCCGCGATCTGAACTCCGCGCGCGGCCGGCACCTTCACGGTGACAGCCTGCGCTTTGCCGTACACGAAGGGCGTGATCCGGTGCTCGCCCTCCGGCAGGTAAACGATCTCGTCAGGAATGCCCTCCGCGGGGAGGACGCTGGCAAAGGCAATGATCAGGCTCCGCATGGAGCCGATGTAGTCCGAAACCGACGTGAAGACGGAAGAGACCAGTGGTCCCTGCAATGATCAAAACTGCCCGAATCTGACAAAATTGTATCTCCGATAACGGTTGCTGCTTGAGCGAGCGCGGCAGCTGGAAAGCGCCAGGTTCGACTGTCTAGTTCGTCATTCTTCCATTCTGGTCGACTCACCGTGATCGAATCCCCCGATAGAAAAAGGGTACACGCAGCAATAAAAGGAAAACAAAGAGGTCCAAGGCTGCGTGAAAGGTTGCCATCAGCTTCGCATTGTTGGTGTGAATCTTATCTACTGCCTGAGCGAGAGCTGTCCCCGTTTGCACGTCATTTTGAAGCGCCTCAACGAGAAGATTATTGAATTCCACGTTGTGATACATCGCATTCCCGTTCGCGAACGCGAACATGAGGAAGCCGACCGCCACAACGACTCGGTGTAAGTTTGATGCACGCTGAAAAGCATCGCTAAAACTGAATCCAAGCACAGCTCCCGTAAGTGCCAAGTATAGCATCCACAGGTCGTCACTATGAGACCGTGTTGCGGTCCAAAGGTTGATCGTTGAATCAAAGTTCATAAAATGCTTCTGCCGTGTTTGTCGGGGGCTCGCTATTTCGCAAGCCAAGCTGGAAGCTCCTCCTCAATTTCAATGTCGATTGGTCTCCAGAACGCTTCTACCTTCGTCCAAGTTCCGGCCTCGTCACCACCTTGGTCACCCCAAACTTCGAATCTGGAAACGACTTCCCCCCCAGGCCTTGAATAAACCTTCTTGCCTTGCGAGTTAATGTTCTCCCGGTGCTGCGAATTGGAATTAGGACGGTAACTCACAATTCGCCATCCCTGTGGCGAAGAATATGCAGTCGCCCAATCGCTCCAACCGCTCACCTCCGTCCAGTCCCTTCTTTGTTCCTTCGCCCATAAGTTCACCCGAGATTGAATACTCGAGCCGTTTTCCGCTAGGCGGAGTTCAGCTTGGCATTGCACACTCATGTGCTCATCATCATGAGTGCTAAAATCACGATCACCGCGGCCAACCTTCGGCGGCATGTAAGAAGTTCTCCCAATGTCATGACTAACTGGTTTCCTCCTTGGCTGCCATTCCAAAACTCCGACCTCAGGAAGTATGCCATTGTATCCCTGCCAACGGGCCCGGATCTTTGAAACCTTTTTTTCGTGAAGCTGATTCGCGATTGACCTGACACGAACAGTCACTTGATAGTGTGTAGTTCGATCAATCAGGCTATTGTCAACGGGAACCGTCGACCCATCGCCAAGAACCAAGTCAAAGCCTAGTAGCGCTTCATCCTTGTCCTTCGAGTCCATGTCATAGCCATGAAAAGTCACCTTTGACCAACCATCTGGAGATGCCTTCAAATCTATCGTGTCGGGAGAGACATGACAAAAAGCTGGCGACAACGGAGGAATCTTTGAACCATCCAACCTGGATCTCAGACGCTGGAGCGATTGGATAGCGCGATCCCCGAGGAAATCCGTATTACACCGAAATTCGACACCACTCTGCGCGATACTCCTTGTAGCAAGCTGCTGAGCATCCTGCCGTATTGTCTCCGAAACTTCTTTAGGAAGATCATTGGCGACCTGCTTCAGAACCGTTTGCCATCGATTCGATTCAGATGTAATATCATCAATGCCGCGCTCGACGACATTGACAGCCTCATCGACACTGTCGCACGAAGACACACCAAGAGACACAATCAAGACAGCTGCAAGAAAGCCAATGGGGAGCTGGTTCATACACGGTCGTTAGCGTGGCTGAATTTCAAGATAAATGTCGAGGCGATTTTCGGAATTGGGGCGAGCGAAGGACCGCCATTCCGTCAAC
Source organism: Luteolibacter luteus (assembly GCF_012913485.1). Classification (GTDB taxonomy): domain Bacteria; phylum Verrucomicrobiota; class Verrucomicrobiia; order Verrucomicrobiales; family Akkermansiaceae; genus Haloferula; species Haloferula lutea. The sequence continues at coordinate 1,352,006 of NZ_CP051774.1, forward strand.
CAGGTAGACCGTTTCACAGTTCATTCGCCAGGCGCTGTTTCACCTCCGGTCCCATCCCGCGGATACTCACCCGCAACCCCTCGTTGAGTTCCGGCAGCGGCTTCTCCAGTTGGCCTTCCGCGCCATCCACGCTCACCCCGGACTTCCGCGCCTCCTCCCTCGGCACATCCTCCTGCCCCATGCCGGAGTGAAAGCCATACGGCCCCCACGGCACACCGAAGCCGCCGATAGCCGGGTCGTTCCGATACTTCGCCCACCAATCGAGATCCGTCTTCAGCCGCACCTCGCCCTCATGCTCCGCGTGCAGCGGTCGCCGGTCCATCACGCTCCGCACCCGCACGAACCGCGCTGAGGGAAACGCCCGCCGCACCGCCGGCTTCATCCCCTGCCGCCACTGGCCGAAGCCGTAGGCCTGCCGCAGGTAGGTGTTAAAGATCCGCCGCAACCGCAAAACGCTTCGAATGTCCTCCAGATCGCCCTGGATCACATCCTTGAACTCTTCCGGCACTGCCATTCCCTCCTCGATCATGAAGCGCCGCATCAGCATTACGAAGTCCTCGCGCCCGCCGACCCGCAATGCCGTCGTCTTCTCTCCCTCCGGCGTCGTCACCTCGTCGCGTACCTTCGCCAGATAGTCGAAGATCAGCCCCCGCGCCCGGTCCAGAAACCGCGCGCTCTCCACGCGAGACGAAAAGAACGACCGCACACGCACGGCCGGCTTCTCCGCGGCCCACTCGGCCGCATCCCATTCCTCCGGGTTCGGATCCTTCTCCAACAGGAAACGCAACGCCACCTCAAAGAACATCGGTTGGTCGATCATGTCGTCAGTCGTTCGATTCTGTCCGCGAGTTCCTCGCGCCAGGCTTTCGTGAAGGCGTCGGTTACCAGATCATCAAGCGGCAGCGCTCCCGGCCACCCGCAGCAATCAAAGGCGCTCTTACTTGGTCTGCTATCTTGGGAATTAACGCAAAGGTCCCTACGAGACATTCCTCCGGCGAACGAAGGAACGCCCCCCTGTGGCCTCCCGCTTCAGCCCCGCTGGCCACGATGCAGTCAACCCCAGCCCGAGCTAGAATCCGATTCGCTGTCACTCTCTAGCAAGACAACCAAACTACCCTCTTTTGGCCTCATCCGAAATCCCTAATGCCAATTGCAAATGAGGCAAAACGGCCCCTTCAAAAGCGCCAACGTCAGATTTCATCATAAAATCAGGTCGACTACTCCCCTTCCTTGCTCAAAAGCACCCAGTTCGGGGCTTCCGCGGGCGAAGATCTGTCAATTTTGCTAGATGGCTTTTTGAGCCACAGTGAGCGGGAACCTACGACACGGGACAAAATTAGGGTAGGTTTTTTTTGGGGGGGGCGACTTATTCACGGTCCAGAGAAATGGATCCAAAGACAAACAGCTTCCCGGGCGTAGCGCCGGGAACGCACGTTGATTCCCTGTTCACCGAGATGAAAGACACGGGAAAACCTTCCGTCCTTCTTTTGCGGTTTGGCGACTAGCAGCGCACGAACCGAAAGCTTGAGCGTCCACCGGGCAATCGACTACAAGATATGCGACCGCAAGTGGATGCTCCGAAGGCCGAGCGGGGCTCCACATGGCTAGCTAACCTCATGAGGCGATAGCGGCTGAGGTCACACCACGACGGCTAAGCGCGCGAGCCCCCATCTCGAAATCAATCTACCCGGGTTCATGGGATCGGAACAGACCGAACGGAGCAGTCCCGCAAGCCACGCGCCAGAGGTCACCCACCCAAGTTCACCTTCCCCCGTTGGTCCCGGGCAACCACTACTGGGAGTGAGCTTGCTCCAAAGAGTCCCTCAGACAGGCTGCCGCCCAAAACCGGAATGACAGATGATCCTTGCTGCCGAAGAACCCACCCTCTCCCGCGTGGCCAGTTAGAGGACGCCCACCCGGGAGAAGGTGCTACGGGGAATCCGGACAAACCCGAACTGGAGAGACCCGTGAACAGGCGGAGCCCCGCATCTGAAGGGCCTGCCTACAGAAAAAAAGAGAAATAAAATTTTCCTTCTCTTTTATTCTTTTGGGTCTTCCTAGTCTCCCGTTTTGCCCTTCTACCGCTCTTCTTTAGTTGCCCTCCAAGTTCCCGCAATCTTCTCGCTCATTTGCCTGAACATACCTCTTCGTTTCCCGGACATTTCCCTGTTTCCGGTAAAGGGCCCCGCACTGATACAAGCGATAATTGGGAATCATCAACCCCGGCATTTCGTAAAACGGCGAGAGGAAAGGAACAATTCTTCCCTGATCCATTAGTTGGTTGATTGCCTTCATCACCTCTTCCCCGCAATCCCCGGTGAACTCCGCAATGCGCTGCGCAACAAGGGATGCATCACCCGGAATCTGGCCCCGCTCGAAAATTCCTTCCGGGTCGGGTGAGAACCGGGCCATTGCGATGAGAGCAGTCCAAACCCGGAATAGCACCGGGTCTGATAGGAACGACGTCCGGGCGGAATCGCTCAGATTGTTGGCCAGGATAAAGAAGCCGCCATCCTCCGGGATCTTGTCCCCAACCCCTCGCACCTTGTAGCGGATTGCGCGACGGACTTTCCCCCGTTTGGAAATCAGTTGCTGTGCCAACAACCGCCCCAAGGCCGCCCTGGTGACCTTCGGTGAAAGTCCCAGTGCCGCGGCAATCTTCTCAGCACCCCAGAAGAATGTCCCAACGTCCGGGCCAGGAGCGTGTTTTGCAATGAGGTGGCAAAATACGAAGACGTTGAAGGTCGGAGGATGCTGCAACTCGGCAACCGACCGAAGGGCCCGCCGGGAGATCTTCACGAATCCGTGGCGTTCCGACATCAGATCCCGCTCCCGGGCTTGTGCTTTCAACACCGGATCATCGGCCGGCTCCCGCTCCTTCCGGGGAACGAAACGCTGGAAGCCGAAATCAGCCGCAACGGGAATCCGAACCGTGGTCCCGTATGCATCGACCAACATATACTGCCCGTTGGCGAACTGGCGCACGTGAAGCTCGCTAGGCCGAGCCGCCAGGTGGCTGATCCCCACGAACACATCGCACAGTTTGACAATCTGCGGGAACTTCTCGATCTGATCCGCTCCAATGCTCTTTCGCACCGCGCCCAGATCATCCGCTTTGCGCTGGCAAAACACGAATACCGGTATACCCCGATCACTGGCCTCCTTTCCAAGGAAGCGTATCACACGCTTGGCTTTTGACCGGGCTGCCGTTTTCGAAACCTTCTCAGGAGAAGCCGGCTCGCAGTGGCTGAACTCCAGATAATCGACGATCAGGCAGGAAAGAGAATCCTGTTGCCCGAGAACCTCATTTAAAACCGCAACCGGATCATCGCGGAAGTCCCGTCGGAAAAAAAACGCTAGGTTTCTTTCCAAGCGACGAAGGGGCTGAAGCGCTTCCGCTGTGAACTCCTCGTCTTGTTACGGTCACTAGGAACCGCAAGCGTATCGACTCGGTCCACCTGCAGGCCGCCATCCTTGAGGAGATCGTAATTCCATGGAATGGCCGACGAGAGCATCCGCTCGAGCGCCTCGTCATCCGCGATCTCGCTGCTGAGATACAAGACCTGGCGCCCGGCGATTGCAGCCCGCTGCGCAACTTGACATGCCAAGGCCGTCTTACCACCGCCACTCGCGCCTGCAACAAGCACGACGCCTCCTTCGAGCATGACCGGGCCCAGCACCTCGTCCAATTCCGGTATGCCGGTATGCCGGTATGCCGGTATGCCGGTATGCCGGTATGCCGGTATGCCGGTGGGCCGGTCGAGGTCAGGCTTCAGGCTTCCATCTTGTGGCTCAATAACCATACTTCAGAGGGTTACTAATTCTGGAAATGCCCGCCCCCTGCCGGAAGCAAGAGAGGGGCAACAGAGGCAGGTCTTTACCCGCGGACATTGAAGACGGCCCGCAGGCGGGCCCCTTCCCGGATTCCATTCACGAAGCGTGGCAGGATCTCGCTGGCGACAAGCTCGACCTTCACGCTTTCTACATCGCTTGCAGTATCGATCAGCGAGGAGGGCACTCCCAGAATAGGATATTCGTCCCATCCACGCTCCACGTAGTCCTGCCGCAGGTCATCGTTGAGGAACGCCGTCACTCGCTCGCAGGCCCAGGAAGGCAAATCGTGATCCACGACAAGCACGCCTCTGCCTCCGGCCGGACGCCACTCCTCAAGCAGGCAGCGGATGTGTTCATCAATACGCCATGGCCCCTCGCTTTCCGCATTAATGAGCACCGTCTGCCAATCTGCCGGTGCATCCGTATCCAGGAACTCCTTCAGGGAATCCAAGCGGGCTTTACCGGCTTCCGCCGATTCATTCACCTTGGATGAATCACTGAAGTCGAAAATCGCTTCCGGGAATTCCCGGGGAAGCAACCTCTGCCATCCATTGTCCTTTGGAGCCAGAACCAGGCAGCGGAGTTCTGCTCCCTCTCCCGCCAAGCTTTCAATCATCGTGAGGGAATGCTTGAAGGGCCCGATGCACAGGATGTCCAGGAACTGGCCAGATTCCAGGATCTGGAACACGGTTCCCCCTGCGTCGAGAAAACTCCCATATGCTTCCACGAACTTTTCGTCCAAGGCCTTCAGGAGTTCCCATTCTGCGACGTCTTCTTCCGGGGAATCAACATCAGGTCGCTTCCCTCCAAGAATGTTGAGGATGAGCCGGAGGATTGGTTTCCATCCCAGTTTTCCGGGTCCGGTTTCCTCGATCTTACTCGCCATTGCGACTGCGACATCGTACCTGCTCGCTTCAGCGTCGATGAGGCAACGCACTTGGAGCGCTTCATAGCACACCTCTTCAGGAAAGAAGGCCGACAAGGCCTGCATCAGAAAGTGGTCGACGATGTCAAAGTGATCCGGTCCACTTCCGAAACTTACTGCGATTTTCCGATCATAATCGGGAAAGTCGGGCACTTCGAGAGCCATCGGCGTGTAGGTTGATTCTTTTTTCATTGTCTTGTATGATATGGAGCAGCAGCTCCTTCGGAGCTGCTGCCTGGCCCGCAGGCCAATTTAGCCTTGCTTCCGCGCGCCCTTGCGTGGTTCAGCAATCTGTAAAAAGGCGGGCGGGAACTCGCGGACCCGAAGATCTTCAGGCCACTCGTCCCATTCACCGCCATGCTTGTCCTTGAGGACGACTGGCTGACCGCCAGCCTGAGGCTTGGTCCCGAGTTGCTTCATGAAGAAGGCCACCCCGCATTTCCGCGCGTGGTCCCGCAAGCTGCGGGCCCACGCAAGATCAAAGGGCTCCGCTTGGAAACCCGACTCTCCTCCAACGAGGCACCAGTCGATGCCCGTCAGGTCGAGTTCAACATTCTCCCACAAGGGCTCGACACTCAGGCCACGCACCTTCGCGGGAATTTGGGCCAAGAGGCTCACGCCCTTGGCCATCTTCTGGCCCATTACCGAGGTCATTGGCACCAGGTTGTCAGGCCAGGCCACCCCTTGAGCTTCGAGCCATCGGCTGAATCGCACCATTCGGGCGGGACGCTTCGTAAGCCACAGCCAGACATGCGCCCGGCTATGAAGCGACGTCGCCACATCGACGATCTCCTTCTTCTGGAACTCGAACGATACCCCCGCAGACAGGGCATCTCCCATGTCGCTGACAAAAATCAGCCGCGGCAAGCCATCGAGCCAAGGAGACCCCGGCCGCTTGGTTCCCGAAAGGTCGGACCATTTCGCGGCTTGTTCCATCCGTCCCGGAAACTCGGTGACTTTTTCGAACTTGGTAGCATAGCCCTTGTTAGTGAACTTCAGGGGATTCTCGTCGTTGGCACCATGCCGCAGGTGGAGCACCGCGGCATAACATCGCACGGCTCCGGAAATGGCCAATGCGACAGCCCGGACCGCCTTTTTCGAATAGGCTCCCAACTTGGTGAGGATTGCCGCCGCTAGCACGCCGCGCTTGTGGTAGAGGTCAGTCACCAGGAGGGAACCAAACACTGCACGCGTCTCCGCGATTGCCTCGACTTTCCCGACGCCGAGGCCGGACAAGACCGAAGCCACCACATCGGCGACATGCTTCGAAGAAGGGAACAACGGACAACCGTCGCACCCCATAGCTGGATTAATGGCGCTATCGCACCACTGAATAGATTAATATTTCATGTATATACAACATCTAACAATTTGAAGGACACATCGGGAAAAGACCTCCGGCCACGGCGTCAGATGGCGGGAGTTTATTGACGGCAATGAGCCATGCAGCTTGCCCATAGAGGGAGCATGCTTGCCTCAACGGCTCTTCGGATTTGTTAGGGAACCAACAACCTGAAGGCCCACATCGATGTTACGGTTCAGGCTCTTCGTAAGAGCATGAACCAGATGGGGCGGACTATTGGTAATCGGCCGCTGGCGGAACCGGAAGGTCCGCAGTTAGAATGTGAAGAGGCCAGGGTTCTCTCGCCGGGCCCTGATTCCACACCCGTGGAATCGGTAGCCTTCGGCACCGAGAGCCTCGGCGCTTCACTGGAGTTCCCTTGAAGCAGGGACGTAGTTGGGCCCCTGAGCAGGGACCGTCTGTGCCGGGCATCAACCGCCCTTCCCGGCAGCACATGGTGCGGGCTCGCAGCAAGATCGTTGGAGATCACTTCCAAGGCTTGGTCGCGTGGTTGAATCACTCGCATTCCACACCGGCTTCTGGCCGGGTCAAGACAATCGCTAGGGAATGGAAAAGCTGTTCGTTTTCCTATTCGCTGTAATCGGAGCACCGCGTCCGGCTTCTACCAGGCAGCCCCGCTCAAGAGGGCAATGTAGGACGCTTTCGGATGGCGCAACCAATCCCCCTCGGAGGTTCCCTGAAGGAGATGATCCAGCAGGCATCGGATTGCGGAGGTCTTCTGATCGTCCGTGTTAGAACGATGACGGATTTCCTGTCCAGGTGCAGATCGCGTTTCGGGAGGGGACATCACGAGTGGCATGCCCAGCTTTCGAAGCGAGGCATTCAGGCGGTAGTAGCCACGGACTCCACTCACCGGGAAGATCTTTCCGCGATTCACCAGGTCGTAGAAGGTCGACTTGGCGAGCGGCGGGGAAAAGAAGTTACTGAGAGAATCGCGGCTAACCGCGAACTCGGGATAATCGACAGGTTGATTCTTCATTTTGCGCTTCTGGATACCATCACAGGGACTCTCCCCGTGCTCGGTGAGCCCGGTCTAAGAGGTCGGTCTGTACGGTTCTGGTTGGTATCCACTCGGGTAGAACCCGCGCAGCAAAGGAGCCAAAAACCTCGTCCTGCCTACATCTCACGCGACGAACGTCAAGAGACAAAACGCCGAACGGCCGCCTCACTTTGAGGGCTCAGCGGTTGCCAAAACGGTTGCCAGAAATGCACCATCTTTCCGGAATCCACCGGACGTTATACCAACTACCCGGATTTCCAGTTTATTCAGCCATAGGTAAAATGCCCTTAGAGCAAGGCTAAATCCAGCACGAGAAAGGAAGTGGAGCATAGGAGATTCGAACTCCTGACCTCTTCATTGCGAACGAAGCGCTCTACCAACTGAGCTAATGCCCCTCACTTCTCCTTACGGACGGCCATGGGACTGCCATCTCCGCCGCGCGGAGGCAAGGGGAATCCTCGGACGCGCAGGGCGAATTGTCGGAAGATTTTCCGACGCCGCGTCCGGAATCCTGATTCCCGGGAGCCCCGGAAATCAAGCTGGCTGCGGGAATGTACGAGCAAATGGCCTTTTGCGGACATTCAAGCTTTGCCAAGGTCCCTCCTTTTCAATATCCATGGCCATGCGATTGCGCTGGTTCTTACTCCCCGCTGCCGCCCTCGTTGTGGCATTTCCCGCCTGCACGAATACGGGCGGCACCACCGCCTCGAATCCGGGCGGTACCGGGCCCTTCGATAGCCGAGGCAACTACGTGGAAGCTTGGGCCGACAGCCCCTCCAAGTGGAAGGAAGGCTCCCGTCAGGTCGTCAATGCCGAACCCGAACTTCCGCCGGCCACCGATATCCCTGTGAGCCCTCCGCCGGTGCTCGCAATGAACGAAACGCCGAAACCCGTTTCCTCCACCACGACGGTCGTCTACAAGAAGACCCCGACCCGCAGTTCCGCCGGCTCCGCCTCTTCCTCCGTGGCGAGCAATTCCTCGCGCCCGAAGGCAAAAACCACTTCCTCCAGCTCAAAGCCGGTGGTCGTGAAGCCGAAGAGCACGTCCAAATCGAAGACGGTGGTCAGCACCAAGCCCAAGCCGAAGGCAAAGGCAGCAGCCCGCCACACGGTGCGCTCGGGTGACAATCTTTACTCGATCGCCAAGCGGTACGGCACCTCTGTCGGCGCGCTCCAGAAAGCGAACGGCGTGAAGGGAGCGATGATCAAGCCCGGCCAAACCCTGACCATCCCCAAGTAGGAGCGGATTCAGGACATCAATTCTTCCAGAAAGGGCGGACTCCCATGTCCGCCCTTTTCTTTTGTGTCGGACCTCAGCCCACGAAAGGTAGGGACGAACGCCCCAGCACGTCGACGGGCGGTCCCGGAGACACGGGGACCACGGCAATCGCTTCCCGGAAAACCGCGCCCCTGCTATCTCTCGTCCAAAGCGTACCCGCGCCGTGATGCCCCACGGGCCGCCTGTTAATTTCCCTGTTATAACAGGCGAAACAGGCATCGGCACGCCCGCCATTTCCGCAGTCAGGGTCGGCGATTTCGCGTCGGGGACCACTGGGAGGGATTCCGGCAAATCCGCCCCTCCGGCAGGTTACCGCCATGTCGGCTTTATATGCGTTCCCTCTCTGTCCCGATCAGGCTTCTAGCCCCAGTCCCTCACGCGGGGCGGGAGGGCCGGATGTACTTTGCCGAAAGCAGGAAGATCACCCCGGCCACGACCATGAACAGCGAGAGGAATTGCCCGCTGGTCATCGGACCGATCATCTTCGAATCCGGCTCCCGGAATTGCTCTGCGACGATCCGGAAGAGGGCGTAGAAAATGAAAAACAGCCCCGTCAGCACCCCGTGCGGAGCGTTCGGATATTTCACCCGGACCCACCACAGGATGGCAAAAAGCGCCGCCCCCTCCAGCAGGCCCTCGTAGAGCTGGGACGGATGACGCGGCAGCAGGAAGGGCTCAAGCGCCTTCGAAACCTCCGGATTGTGGCGCTGGACCTCCAGCACCTGGTCAAAAAAGGCATGGTCCGAAGGCCCGCTCTGGGGAGCATTGATCCATTGCTCATACAACGGGCCAAGTTGCTGCGGAGCGGCATCCGCGGCGGCCCGCATGGCCTCTGCAAAATTGCCACCTTCGGCATTGGGCAGGTCCTTGCTTGGAGACTGCTCGACCAGCGCGCGCGGGAATTTCACCGCCCAGGCCACGCCTTCCGCCGTCCGGCCATACAGCTCGCCATTGATGAAGTTTGCCATCCGCCCGAAGAGCAGGCCCAAGGGGGAAACAACGCACAGGCCGTCGCCAAGCCCCCGCCAGGAGACCTTCTTCCGCCGGGCATAGACCCACGTGAAAATCACCAGCCCCAGAATCCCGCCGTGGCTGGCCATCCCCCCTTCCCACACCTTCAGCAAGGCCACGGGGTTCTCCTTCAGCCAGCCCCAGCCATGCTGCTGGGGGTAGTACCAGAGCATGTAACCGAGCCGTCCGCCGAGAAAGACCCCGAAAATCGCCGCAGCGGCAATGAAATCCCCCGCCGCCCCGGGCGGCAGCACCCAGAGATTCCTCTTGGCCAAGACGTTCAGGAGCCAAGCTCCCACCACAAAGGCCGCCAGGTAGGCCAGCCCGTACCAGCGGAGCTGGATGGTATCCGTGAAGCGGATCAGAACGGGGCTGAGGTCATGGACGTAAGTCGCGAACACGCGGCGGAATAGAAAGCAGCCCGTAGCGACTAGCAAGTAGCAAGGGGACGGGCGGAAGAAGACCGAATTTTCTCCCTCGCTACCTGCTACTCGCTACTTGCTACCCCTCCCCGCCCGTGTTGTCCTCCCGCCGCCATGAAAATCGTCGTTGCCTACTCCGGGGGTCTGGATACCTCCGTCCTGCTTCTCTGGCTGAAGGAGAAGTACAATGCTGAAATCATCGCCTACTGTGCCGATGTGGGCCAAGGCGCCGAATTGGACGGCCTCGAAGAGAAGGCGCTGACCACCGGTGCCTCGAAGTGCTACATCGGCGACCTGAAGGAAGACTTCGCCGCCAACTACATTTTCCCGATGATCCAGGCTGGCGCCATCTACGAGGGCCGCTACCTGCTCGGCACCTCGATCGCCCGCCCATGTATCGCAAAGGGCATGCTCGACATCGCGCTGAAGGAAGGTGCCGATGCCATCGCCCACGGTGCCACCGGCAAGGGCAACGACCAGGTCCGCTTCGAACTTTCCGCCGCTTCCCTCGCTCCGAACGTGAAGTGCATCGCCCCATGGCGCGATGCTTCCTTCCGCGCCCAGTTCCCGGGCCGCTCGGAGATGATCGCCTACGCCGAGGCTCACAACATCCCGATCAAGGCTTCCATGAAGAAGCCCTACTCGATGGACCGCAATCTCCTGCACATCTCCTTCGAAGCCGGCATGCTGGAAGATCCGTGGTACGACGCCACCACCCCGGCCGACCGCGAGATGTATGTCCTTTCCGTCGCCCCGGAAGACGCCCCGGACACGCCGGAATACGTGGAGATCCTTTTCGACAAGGGCAACGCCATCGGCCTGAAGCACGATAACCTCGACGCTCTCGTCGCTGAACTCGGCGACGTGAAGGTCACTGGCCAGAAAGACGGCTACGCGCTCCTCACTCCCTACGGTGTGATGCGCGTGCTGAACCTCCTCGGCGGTCGCAATGGCGTCGGCCGGGTGGACATCGTGGAAAACCGCTTCGTCGGCATGAAGTCCCGCGGCGTCTATGAGACCCCCGGCGGCACCATCCTGCTGGCTGCCCACCGCGATCTTGAAGCACTTACCGTGGACCGCGAGGCCATGTTCATTCGCGACGGCCTCATCCCGAAATATGCCCAACTCGTCTACAACGGCTTCTGGTTCGCACCGGAGCGCGAAGCGATTCAGGCTCTTGTCACCCACACGCAGCAGACCGTCTCCGGCGAGGTGCGCGTGAAGCTCTACAAGGGCAACGTGATGAATGCCGGCCGCAAGAGCCCGCACAGCCTCTACTCGGAAGCCGTCGCCACCATGGAAGGCGGCCAGGAAGCAGCCTACAACCAGGACGACGCCACTGGCTTCATCGCCCTGAACGCCCTGCGCCTGAAGGCCAGCGCCCGGCAGGTGAAGTAAGCGGCATTTCCGCTCGATGATTCACGGGGCCGGTGGCGCAAGTCACCGGCTCCTTTGCTTTCCAACCGGTCTCTCTGGTCCACCACCTCATTGCGTTGGCCTGCCCCGGCACTCCGTGCTCCATTTCAGCCGTGCGCCCCATCCTGCTCTTCCTCGCCTTGCTGACTTCAAGCCATGCGCTTGAATTCGCGCGGCCCTTCGGTTCGCACATGGTGCTGCCGATGAACCGTGAGGTCCCCGTGTGGGGCACTGCGGAGCCCTTGGAGGAAGTCCAGGTAAGCTTCGGTCTCACTACATGGACCACGCACGCAAGCGCGGAAGGACGCTGGCGTATCACCTTGGCCCCGCTTCCGGCATCCGATCTGCCGTCGGAACTCAAGGCGAGCTCGCCGACTGCAAGAATAGTCCTTCAGGATATCCTCGTCGGACAAGTCTGGCTCTGCTCCGGCCAGTCGAACATGGACTTCCAGCTTTCCAAGGCTGTTGGCGGCAAGCAGGAGGCATCCTTCGCCGGAAGACAGAAAAACATCCGCCTTTTCAATCTCACCGGAGCTCCGACCGACGGTCGCCGCTACGACACCGCCACTCTTGCACGGCTGAACGGACGCGATCACTTCCAGGGAAGCTGGGAGCGTGCCACACAGGGCTCGGCCGGCTATTTCTCCGCAGTCGCCTGGTGGACCGGACGCATCTTGTCCGAACATTACGGCGTGCCGGTTGGCCTTGTCGAAAATGCCGTCGGAGGCTCCGGCACGGAGGCATGGCTCCCGCTCGATCTCCTCGAAGCCGACCCGGCCTACCAGCAACTACTAGGCTCATCGTGGTATCAAGCGGGGAAACTCAGCCCTTGGTGCCGGGAACGGGCAAAGGAAAATCTCGGAGCTCATCTGGAAGAAGCCCATCCCTTCAAGCCAGGCTTTCTCTTCGAGTCCGGGGTCCGCGACTTCGCGCGTTTCCCCTTCGACGGCGTGCTGTGGTATCAGGGCGAAACCAACGCGGAGATCCCGGACATGGCCTGGCAGGTGAAGGTCATGAGCGATCTCGTGAACGGCTGGCGGCGTTCGCTCCAGCAGCCACACTTGCCCTTCTACATGGTCCAGCTCCCGCGCATTGGCGGGAATGACCCGTTGCGCCAGAACTGGCCCGAGTATCGGAAAGCCCAGGCGAAAGTTGCAGCGACACTGAAAGGAGTAACTCTGGTGGTAACCCAGGATCTCGGCTGGGATTCCCCGGATGTCCATCCGCCCGACAAGCTACCCGTCGCACAGCGCCTCGCGGGAGCCATTTTGAGGCACTAGAGATTTTTCAGGTCCAAAGCCGCCTCGATCTCCACGCCATCGCTCACCCAGGCATTCAATCGCGCCGAAACGCCGGGAGCATAGAGCGACCCCTTCGAACCCAGCCCGTTGAAAACCACCCGGCCATCGGGCAGCGAACCAATGACCGGCTGGCTCTTCCGGATAATCGGCCGGACCCCGGCTTCATGGGCGATGACCTCGAAATCCTCTCCACCCAGCGCCCGAAGGATCTCCTCCACCCGCGCTCGGCCTGCCGCGGTCGGCTCACCATCGAGCCGGTCCCACACATAGGTGGAGCCCGCCTTGAAAAGCCCCTGCCCCATCGGCACCAGCCAGCCACCGGCTCCAATGAGAATCCGATCGTCCCGCCAAGCATCTGCCCTGACCGTGAGGATCTCACCCTTCGCACACCGGTGCATCCCAAGCCGACCGGCAATCAATCCAGCCGCGCCTTCACAGAGGACCTCCTGAGAACCTTCCAGCGCATCACCCCTGACCGTGGCAAAGAACGCTCGCGTCCCATCACAGAAGGCCTTTGTCGCCACCCGTCCACCGCCACGCAGCACCACCGCCGCTCGCCATCCGGGCACATCCTCTTCCACACGCTCGATCCAATCTCGCGCCTCATCCAGCTTCCCGCCAACCTTTGCCCACTCCTTCTCCCCGACCATCCGCCAGACCGGCAGCGGGAACCACAGTTGGTGCCTCAAAACCTCGGCGACGCGGCCATAGAATTGCTCCGCTTCGGGAAGAAACTCTCCGAGCCTCCAGCTCGCATTGAAGTTCTTGCCGGTAACCGGATTGATCAAGCCCGCCGCCATCCGTGAGGAAGCCGCCTCCCTTTCGTCGTCCTGCCAGGTGAAGGCCTGCCCCCGGAACCAGCGCTGCCATGCCAGACAGCACCCCGCCAGTCCCATTCCGGTGATATGAAGTGATCGTTCGATGCTCGGATATTCCAATGCGTGATCACCAAAGGCAATGGCAGACCAGGCTGCCACGAGGCATCGCAGCTCTCAAATGAGAGGGACGTCCTTCTTCCGAAGGAAGGAATGCTGCATGTTCTTCCGTCCCGGGCCTCTCATGACCGGCCTTTTTCAACATTCAAGAGCTGCGACACCTCGCGGCAGCGAAGCCCCCCGGCCCTCCTTGCGGAAGACCGGGGAACCTACCTGTCCAAGAGCTACTGAAGGGTCACTTTGACCCGGCCCAGGCGTTTGCCGGCCGGCGCCGTGGTTCCGGAATCCGTGATACGGACCTGGCGGCGTCCGGAGGCAGGCGCGTCCTCAGTCGAGGTGGCCGTGCCCGTCCATCCCGCGCCATTCACCTGCTCCGCCACTTCTATCCAGGTGCCGAGATCATCAGAGACTTCAATCTCGTAGCGGATGTCTGTCGGCACGGGATGCGGCAGGCTGAAGCGCAGGCGCAGCCGGTCTTTGCCGCCCGCTTTCACGACCTCGGGGATAACCTCGCCAAACTGGGAATCATCGACACCGCCGGCGGGATCCAAACCGAAGGCATATTCGAGAACATTCGGAGTGCCGTCGCCATCGGGGTCCGCATCTGCGCCGACGATCGCCGGATCGCCGATCTCCTGCTCCGTGAAATGATCGGCGAGCCACAGATTGTAACCGCTGAGCGCAGGCACCCACGAAACACTATCAACCCATCCCGCGTCCGCAGCGGAGCTACCGCTGGCATCCTTCACGTAGCGCCAGCGCAGCGTGTGAACTCCGGCAGGAATCGCATAGGACTTTTGGACCCAATCGACGTTGCCGGTGATACGTCCGCTCTGAAGCACCCCGTCGATGTAGAACTCGAGATAGTCCCCCGCCTGCGAGGAGACCTTCCATGCGAAGCCAAGTTGACCGGAACCATTCACCGTGGTCTCCATCCAGCTCTGTTGGCCGTGGGCGATCGGCGCGCTCTGGGCCGCATCGACACCGTCGAAGCTGGTCACGATCTGACCGGTCCAGATGCCATCCCCTGCGGTATTGTAGGAGAGGTTGTTATCCAGTGCCACGGGCAAGCTGGTTCCGAAGCCCGCGTTGATCGTCTTGTTCGCCATCATCGTGAGCAGCAGCGGATTCTCCGTGCCGGTCACACCACCCGTCCAGCCGGTGAAGATCAGCCCCGCATTCGCTGTCGGCGTGAGGGTCACCACAGTGCCACGATCATACTTCGGCAGCTCCGGCGATTTCGCCACGGTGCCGAAGTTCGCATTCACGGTGAGGAAGTATTTCGCCGAGTTGATGTCATTCGGGATCGTGCCATCGGCAAACTCCACCGCATTCGTCACACCGTCACCGTCCGGGTCATGCGTCCCATTGTAGGTGCTGATGCTGCCGTTGAAGTAGGTGCGTTCCCATGCATCCAGCAGGCCATCCCCGTCCTCATCTTCGGTCCCGGCGTTCTGACCGGAAATATTGATCAGGACGTTTGCAGGACCGGCACCATTGTTCACGATCCGCAGGTAGTAGGTCTGAGCAGGCTGCCAGGGCCAGGAGGTCGTGGTCAGCGGCTGGTTGAAGCTGCTGTTCGCCGAGCTGCTGTTGTAGTGCTGCCCACCGCTTGTCCCGGGAAGGGTTCCCTGCTCAAGGCGAAGCTGAACCGTGGCCGGATGCGTGGTGGTCCACTTCAGGCGCGTGCCATCCGCGGGAGCCACGATCTTATAGAGAACATTGCTTGCCGCGGGGACAGTCGTATCGATCACCCCGTTGTAGAAGCTCACAGGCGTCGCAGCCGCGATCGTCCCGCTGCTCGTACTGGTCACGCTGAAGGTGGCATCGGTGTTCGCGCGGAAGCCAGCATAGTAGGTATGTCCCGGACGGAGCGGCGGCGTATTGAAGGGATAGGTCGCCGGAGCATCGTGCCCATTGGTCTCGTAAGGCCCCTGATTCTTGTTATCTGCAGCCCACGATTCGATCGAGCTGGTGCTGGTGCCGCTGTTTTGGCCGGAGGGCACGCTATCCCGCAGCCACATCACCACATCGCCCACCTGCTGCGTGAACCCAAGACTCCAGTTCGCCGGAGCATCGACCGGCACGGTGAAACGGTAGTAGCGCCAATCGCGGCCGATCAGGGTCTGGTTGCCGACATTCGCGTTCGCCAGGTCAAGGTCCGTGACTTGACCGGTGGACGCGATGAGCCGGTAGCGGGCATTGCTTCCACCCTTTGCCTTCACGCCGAAATACCAGCGGCCCGGTCGCAGATTTCGCTCGGTGCGGCCATCGAAGGGCACCCAGTTTCCATACTCGGAACCGCTGTCCTCCATCTTCCGGTGAACCAGAGCATCTCCGCCCGATTCCGCACCATTCGTGTCGTGATCCGTAGTCGGCACGCCGTCCTCGCGGATATAAAGATCGGGGTTGCCGCTGATAGCGCGAAGCTCCGTACGGAGCAGGCCCGAGTTCCCCACCGGAACATCGATGGCATAGAAGTGCCAATCATCCTGACCGATATCGACGCCGCGGTCGCCGGGCAAAGGATTACCGGAGCTGTCGTTGCCGCTGTCCCCGAAGGTGAAGTTGTGCCCTGCCGGCATCTGCCACGCGGGCCGCTCCAAGGTTACCGGATGGCTGGTGATGGTGTATTGGGTGACGCCGGTCGCCGTGACTTCGATGTACCAAGTCTCGTTGAAGGTGAGGAATGGCGGCACGATAAGGCCGGTATTTCCGGTGATGGTGACACCATTACCCGGATTCCCCCATTGCTTGTAAATGCGCAGGGTCGTGTCCCCTTGGCCATGATTCATCTTCACCTGCCAGCCAAGCACCGGTTGTCCCGAAAGCGTGGCGGGGACCTGAATTTCGTAGAACTGCTTCTGGGCATCTCCGAGTTGCTTCGTATCGGAGTGCGAGAAGCCGTTCCCGTTCAGGCTGGAAGCAAAGTTCAGCACGCCCCGCGACTTGGCCACGATCGTCAGATCCCCTGTCGCATCCGGGTAGGTGCTGGAAAGATCATCCGCACGGAGGGTCAGGCTGTAGGTTCCGGCGGGAGGATTCGGCACCGTGATAATCGAATCGGCGATCACGCGTGCCGCACCACCGGCAGGTGTGGACGATTGGCCGCCACCGGTCGCATAGTCATTCACGGAGGTATCCGGGAAAGGAAGACGATTCCCGGACATGAGAGCCATCCGTGGATTGCCCGTGCGGTTGTTTAATTGCAGTTCCAAGCTAACCACACCCTGTGGCACGGTGAACTGGTAGCCCTTCACCTGGCCGCCCGAGAGACTGACCGCATGATTGATCGGAGCCAGACTGGCGGTGCCGAGATTGGTTACCGGAATCGATCCATTGCTCGCCAAAGTGCCTGTGCTGTTGCCCGTGCCGATCACCTGACTTGAAGGAGGGTTCACCCCTTCGGAGACGACTGCGATGTAGTAGTCGCCAGCCAGAACGTTATTCTGATTATTGGACGGCAAGAGCACGTAACGTTCCGCCCCGGCTTTCTGCAGCTTTGCCTGGCGGCTGTAATCGTCCTGCATGTCACCGTTGTAGACCGCGAGGCAATCCGGGATGGCTCCACGGCGGGCGGCGAGCATCATCTCGCCGGAAGTCGCTGCATAGGTGAATTCCCAACTGGGCGTATTTGCAGGCACGGTCACCTTGAAATAAGCCGCCTCGCGCGCGGCGAGATTCTGGACGTTCACATTGCTGCCGGAAGCAAAGCCGAGCGCACCGACCGGGATCGCTTGGCCATCGCCGATAAAGCGGCTTTCAATCGTGTAGGCGCTCTTCTGTCCCGAAGTATTGTTGATAGGATCCGAACCATCGTTGTAGATCCCGATGAAATAGTTGCCCGGCTCAAGCGGGCGCCCCATCGCAGCCACGATCCGATCATCCACTCCACGACGATTTGAAGCGGCGGTATCATAGGTCCTGCCGGTCCAATCCGTCCCGGCTCCCCACTGGTAGCCGGATGGCCAGGTTGCGGAGGAAGATGGGCCCCAAGAGGACGAGGCCCCGTTATTGGTTCCCGTCGAACTGGGCAACTGATCGCGACGCACTACCATCTGGGGATTTCCACCGGTGATGTCTTTCAAGCGGAGATCCCAACCCTCAATGCCGGCCGGAATGGTCACCTGATAGAACTTCCACGTGGTCGAGGGATGATCGGTGACATTGATCGTTCCTGCACCATTTGGAATCGTCTCGGGAGCTTGGGCCTGAATCACGAGTTTCGCCGTCGCATTCGGCCAAGCACTGCCCGCCTCATCCGCCCGGACCGTGAGGGTGCAAGTCCCGGCTGGCGGGCTGATCACATTCACCAAGCTGCCACCGGTCTGACGCGCAAGTCCTCCGCTAAGGGTCGAAATCTGGCCCCCACCGGTGCCATAGTCATAGGCAGAGGAATCGGGCTGCGGTACGCGGGGCCCCGACATGAATGCCATCTGAGGATTCCCCGTGCGGTCCTCCAAACGGACTTCCATGCTCGAAGTTCCAGCGGGAACCGTGAAACGGTAAGTCTTCACCTGCGCACCTGCGAGCGAGATCTCCTTCTTGAGCCCGTCGAGGCTGACGGCACCGAGATCCTCCACCGCTGGGGAACCGAGGCTCGTGAAGGTGGCATTGCTATTACCGCTTCCCAGCACGTTGGAAGCCGGCGGATTCACCCCTTCACTGATGATCCCGATGTAGTAGTTGCCCGGGGTTATGAAGTCCTGGTTGTTATCCGGGAGCAGGGAATAACGCTCGCTCCCCGGTCGCTGCGTTTCCATCTGCATGCTGCCACTGGCCTCCTGGATGTTCCCACTATAGCCGGTATTGAAATCCGGGATAGCTCCCCGGCGAACTGCCAGCATCGCCTCGCCCGCCGTGGGGCTAAGCGTGAACTCCCAACGCGGGGTATTCGGCGGCACGGTCACCTTGAAGTAAGCTGCCTCGCGCGAGGTCAGTTCGGTCGCGGAAACCGACGAGCCTTCGGCAAAGGACACCTCGCCGATCGTGATCGCCTGGCCGTCGCCGATGCCGCGGCTTTCGATGCTGTAAGCAGCGGGCATGTTCGCAGTACCCGTGATCGGATCGCTTCCGGACTCATTGTAGACACCGACGAAGTAAGTGCCGGGAACCAAGGGCCGGTTCGCTGCTGCCACAAGACGATCCCCGATGGCACGCCGGGGAGTAGTGGAAGTATTGAAGGTGCGGCCTGTCCAATCGACCCCACCTGCCCATTGATAGCCGGATGGCCAAGTGGTTTCACCCGAAGGTCCCCACGAACTGCTCGCACCGTTGTTCGTGCTGGTATTGAATGGCAGTTGATCGCGGCGGACCACCATCTTCGGATTTCCGCTGACGATGTTCGTAAGGCGAAGATCCCATCCCATGATCCCTTCCGGCACCGTGACTTGGAAGTAGCGCCAGGATGTGGCGGCCTGATTGGTCACCGCTGCGTTTCCGGCATTGAAAGCAAGCAGCACCGGTGCATTCGCCATGATGGCAAGGTTCGCGCTGGCATCTGGCCAACCTGCAGATTCGTCGGCCCTTACCGTCACGGTGTAGGTCCCGGCGGGAGGATTCGGGAGCGTGAGAAGATCATCCTCCATGATGCGACCGATCGAGCCCGCAGGCACGGAAGTCTGGCCGCCGCCCGTTCCGTATTCATAAGCGGAGGAATCCGGCTGCGGCACACGGGTGCCGGAAATCAACGTGAGCTGCGGATTTCCCACACGATTGTCCAGGCGCACCTCAAGACTCGCAGTCCCGGAAGGAATCGTGAACTGATAAGCCTTTACCTGGGCACCCGCCAAGCTGACCGGCTGAATGATTCCCGAAGCACTCGCAGCGCCGAGATCCTGCACGGCGAGCGGTCCAAGATTCGTGAGGATGGCGCTGCTATTACCGGATCCGATCACATTCGACCCGGTAGGATTGACGCCCTCGCTTACCACCGAGATGTAGTAGTCACCTGCGGTGATGGCGGT
The DNA here is from genome assembly GCF_012913485.1 of Luteolibacter luteus. Classification (GTDB taxonomy): domain Bacteria; phylum Verrucomicrobiota; class Verrucomicrobiia; order Verrucomicrobiales; family Akkermansiaceae; genus Haloferula; species Haloferula lutea. The sequence continues at coordinate 1,371,458 of NZ_CP051774.1, forward strand.
CTGGTTATTGTCCGGCAGCAGGAGGTAGCGCTCCGCACCGGTCTTCTGAACTTTCACTTCGCGCGAGGCTGTGTTCGAAAGCTCCTGCATGTTGCCGCTATAGCCCGCGAAGAAATCAGGGATCGTTTCGCGCCTTACTGCGGCAAGCACTTCTCCGGCCGTAGGGCTGAGGGTGAATTCCCAGCTCGGAGTATTGGGCGGAATCGTGACCTTGAAGTAAGCGGCTTCCCGTCGTGCAAGGTTCGGGATGTCTACGCTGCTGCCCGGAGTGAAGGGCAGGTTATTGATCGGAATCGTGAGGCCGCTACCAATGCCACGGCTCTCCAAGGTCATCGAAGCGGCTTGGTTCGAGGTCCCGTTGATCGGGTCGTTTCCGTCATTGTAGATCCCGATGTAATAAGTGCCGGGAACAAGCGGACGGTTCGCAGCGGCCACGATGCGGTCGTTCATGTCACGCCGCGGGGATGCCGGGAGATCATAGAGCCGTCCGGTCCAATCCGTCCCACCGGCCCATTGGTGGCCGCTTGGCCACACCGGGTCGGCCTGCGGCCCCCAGCCGCTGCTCGCACCGTTGTTCGTGCTCGTATTGAAGGGGAGCAAATCCCGCCTCACCACCAGCGCGCAGTTGCCACCGTTGGCATTGGCCAAGCGCAGGTCCCAGCCTTGCACGCCAGCCGGGATATCCACCCGATAGTAGCGCCACTTGAGAGGCTCGATCCCTGTCACCGAGGTGGAGCTTTCCGGCGCAAGGGTCGGCGGCGTGATCGGATGCACGTTGAGGGTGAACGTCCCCAAGGGTTGATGGGGCAAAAATACACCTACGTACCAGACATCCGCCTGATGGTTCACGCGCTGGATGAGTCCCGTGGTGCTCGATTCATCTATATACGTCGAGTTCGTATCTACAGCCGAAGCGCTGCCGCCTTCGCGTTTCTGCCAGCGGCTAGGAACCTTGTTCCGGCGCAGGGCGAGTTGCGATCCAGGCACGTGGTTGGAAAGCTGCAGCTCCCAGCCGAGCGCGCCAACCTGGGAAGGCACGTCGGTCAGCGCGAAGAAACGCCAGCCTGAACGGGTGGGCTGATCATTCACTTCCACATCGGTGAACGAAATCGGCGTGATGACCGGATCCCCGTTCTTCAAATTGAAGGTATAGGCGGCATCGCTCCAAGTGGTGATGTACCAAGTGCCATCCGTGAGATAGTTCGGCACCAGCGTGATCCCTTCGGTCGCGCTTCCCGGTGCTGCGGAAAAGGCTTCGTTATCAAACTCCGCAGGAACATTGCCCTTTCTCACACAAACATTCGGATCACCCGCCAAAGCCGTGGCGCTAATGTCCCAGGCGATCTGGTCCACGGGAACCTGCACGCGATAGACACGATATGGCGCGCCAGTAACCGCGACGTTGTTGACGCTTCCGTTATAAGCGAGATCGCTAACGGTTTGGATCCGCGAATCCAAGCCAACGACCTCGCCCATCGGTGCGACCACGCTGACAAACCAAGTGCTCGTCCCGACGCCAAAGACGGGCGGCACCATCAGCATCTTCGCCGCTTGCTTGCGGGTATAGTTGTTCGAGTGGTTGTGGAAGGGCAGCTTGTTCGAACGAAGCGCGATTTCACGGTTACTACCACCGAGCCACAGGCTCCACGCCGGCGCGCCAACCGGAATCGTGGATTTATAAAAGCGCACGCCTTCCGGGGGCATTGCCATCGCCGGGGCCTCCTGCGGAGCTACCCCTTCTCCGATGTCATATTGCCCGTTGGCATTCCCATCCGTGAAGGGAAGCGCTCCAAGCTCATGCACGTAAGGCTTGCCACTGACCAAGCTCCATTGCGCGCCCTCCGTGGCGAAGACCATGAGATACCACTCCTCATTCGCTGCGAACTGGTCATCGCGCAGCACCAAGCCGTCCGATCCCGTCTGCACCGAGTTGTGGGTGCTGCTGCTCATCGTGGGAAGCGTGGTCTTGGAGAGGTAGAGAGCAGCCTCACCGGAACTCACCGCAAGACGCGAGCGCCAGCCACCGATGTCACTCGATTGCGTCGTGATCCTGAAGTAATGGCGCCCGGCGCGGGTATTCGTGTTCGAGAAGATGGCGGTACCCGCTTCAGCCGTGCCTGGATCCCACGCCAGGCTGGTAACGACCGGCTGCCAGTCATCGAGCGTCACGGTGGTCGCCGTGTAATTCACCCGAAAGGAGCCACGATCATTCGACAAGGTGTAACGCGATCCATTCGGGAGACCGGTGAAGGTCCCTGTGACACTGCTTCCCTGGATGACCGTGAAGACCGAGCTACCGGCGACGGTGTCGTGGAAGTTGTTTACAAGATCGACCTGCAAGCTTCCCGCAATGGTCACCGCACCGGTGGAGGTGATCTTATCGTAGGTGCTACCAACGCTGGTCCCGCCGAGCTCGATGGAGGTTGATGACCCGGCTTGCAAGGTCATCGATCCATTCACCTGAAGGGCACCGGTGCTTCCCGGCGCTGCCGGAGAAATGCTTCCCGCAACCGTGAGCGGCGCGACAACCGTTCCCTGAAGACGCAGTGCCGAGCCTGCCGAAACGGTGAAGCCCGAAGCCGTGATCGTTTGGAAGGTCGCCGAGCGCAGGGTCCCGGACTGCAATGTCACTGCGCCTGTGCCCGAACTGATACTACCGCCCAGCAGCATCTCCTGCACCGGAGCGAGCAGCACCGCACCACCATTGGTCGAGATGCTCGCGCTTGTGGTGATCTTTCGGCCTGCATTCAAGGTCAGCGGAAGATTGCCGGTGTTGGCAGCGAGCGCGGAACTGATCGTGATGTCGCGAACGGCGTTGAAGGTCACTGAAGCGGGGTTCGCGCCCGAAAACTTGGTGACGGCCGTGGTCACCGTGATATCGCCATTGCCCGCGGCCGGGCTTGCCGTTTCCAGCGTGACGCTATTGCCAGCGTTCAACTCCGTCTGAATCGAACTTGCTTGGACGAAAGCCGCGGCATCGACCGGAGTGAAAGTTTTCGGATTCGTTCCGGAAAAAGAGCCGCCGGCGGTAGCGGCCGTGGATATCGTGACATCGCTGGCGGCGTGGAGACCCGCGGGGAAAAGGAGGAGGCAGGCAAATCGCAGCGCTCTTCCTGGGAAGGGATGAGGATTCATGGAGGAGTTGGGAGGGGAAGACGCCGGGAGGCGTCGGTTTGGGGTGGAAGGATTCCGACGGTCCCGGCAAGGCCCGGCTGAAGGGGGTGGTTTTCGCCACCCGGCCTCCAAGCGGGTTCCACCTAACACATCGGGTGGACCGGTCATTTCTTGGCGGATACCCGGGATTTTTTTTCGTGGCTATCCATGAATGGTTGCCCTCACCTAAAGTGGTAAGGCCGAGCAAAACCCCGGAATTCCGTCAAAAACCCACCCAAAATGGGGAAATTGAACCTACTCAAGTTTCCGGGTAGGAATGCCTTCCGAGATCCGTATCCTGCGCACGTTATGAAGACCCGAGCCTCTATCCTCCTCGTCGCCTGCCTCACTCCCGTGATGGCAGACGAGTGGAAAGCCCCGAAACCCGCTGATAAGGTGGCTGCCAATCATTTCCACGTGCCGGAAGGCCTGGAGGTGACCGTGTGGGCCTCCACTCCCGACCTCTACAATCCGACCAACATGGACATCGACGCCGAGGGTCGGATCTGGGTTGCCGAAGGGGTGAACTACCGCGGCCACAATGGTCGCCGTCCGGACGGTGATCGCATCGTGGTGCTTCAGGACACCAATGGCGATGGCAAGGCCGATAAGTCTCACACCTTCGTCCAGGAGAAGGGACTCGTCGCCCCGCTCGGTGTCGGTGTCTTCGACAATGTGGTAATCGTTTCCCAACCGCCTGATCTGATCAAATACACCGACGTGAACCGCGACCTGGTGTTCGATCCCGCGGTGGACAAGCGTGAGGTCCTGCTGACCGGATTCAACGCCCGGAACCACGATCACTCGCTTCACTCCGTGACCGGCGGTCCGGACGGCAAGTGGTACTTCAACAATGGCAACTGCGGCGCGGAGTTCACCGACAAGTCGGGAAAGACCTTCCGCATGGGCGGCGACTACTACAAGGATGGTGGCGGTGACTGGTTCGTGAACACCCGCGAATTGGCCGGCAAGAAGAGCGATGACGGCTTCATGTGGACCGCCGGTTTCTCCGTTCGCATGAATCCGGACGGCACGAATGCCGAGATCATCGGTCACGGCTATCGCAATAGCTTCGAGCACTGCACCACCTCGCTCGGCGAACTTTTCCAGAACGACAACGACGATCCGCCCGCCTGCCGCACGTCTTACGTGCTTGAGTATGGCTCTGCCGGTTACTTCACGCGCGAGGGCAAGTTCTATCGCACCGTGAAGCGTCCGAACCAAGACCATGGCCGCAATCACTGGCGTCAGGATGATCCCGGCACTTTCGATGTCGGCGACATTTACGGCGGTGGTTCGCCGACCGGTATCGTCTTCTACGAGAACGGCGCGTTGGGACCGAAGCAAGCGGGCACCCTGCTGAGCTGTGAAGCGGCACGGAACGTGATCTTCGGCTACCAGCCGGAGCCGCAGGGCGCGACCTACAAGATGGATCGTACCGACTGGATGACCAGCAACACCACCGGCGAGTTCGATGGTGCGGACTTCACCGGTGGATCCAAGAAGGAGGAGAATCGCGAAGACGGCAGCCCGATGCTCTTCCGTCCCTCCGATGTCGCAGTCGGTGCTGATGGTGCAGTTTATGTCACGGACTGGTTCGACCCGCGCGTGGGTGGCCACGGCGACATGGATGAATCCTGCTCCGGCACCATCTATCGCGTCGCTCCGAAGAACTTCCGCCCGCGCAATCCGAAGGTGGATCTCAATACGATCCCCGGCTGCGTGACTGCACTCAAAAGCCCCGCAATCAATGTTCGCTGGACCGGCTTTGAAGGCCTGAAGGCAAAGGGTGAAGCGGCGCTTCCGGCCCTGCTCGAAGTAACCAAGGACAAGGACCCGTGGATCTCAGCACGCGGCATCTGGCTCTTGCCTTACCTCGGCACCAAGGGTGAAGAAGCTTGCAAGGAATTGCTTTCCGCGAAGGACACGCGCCAGCGACTGGTCGCCTACAAGGCTCTGAAGCGGGCGGGCAAGGACATCCTTCCCTACGCCGAGAAGCTGGCGTCCGATCCATCTCCCGCCGTGCGCCGCGACGTGGCACTTTCCCTGCGTGGACAGCCAGCCGACAAGAGCGCACCGATCCTGGTGACCGTCGCCAAGGGCTGGGATGGCAAGGACAAGAACTACCTCGAATCGATCGGTCTCGCCGCCGAGAACCAGGAGAATGAAGTCTGGACCGCCCTGAAGTCCGCGCTCTCCCCGGGCGATGCGAAGAGCTGGAACGATGCTTTCGCGAAGCTGACCTGGCGCCTCTGGCCATCCGCCGCGATCGCGGATCTGAAGGCCCGCGCCTTGGACAGCGCCTTGAACGACGACGCCCGGAAGTTCGCCTGCGAATCCCTCTCTTTCATCGATGACCGGGCGGCCGCGGACGCTCTCTTTGATGTCGCGGGAACGGATAACGCCGCCGTGAAGGCGGAAGCAATGAACTGGCTCTTCATGCGTGGAACCGGGGCTTGGGCGAAGTTCGGCATGCAGGATGAGCTGAAGAAGCGCGGCATCTACGACCCGGACAAGATCGTCCTCACCGAAGCCATCTTCCCGGGCAAGCCGGAGAAGACCAACTTCACCGTGGCAGATGTGACGAAGCTCAAGGGTGACGCAACCAAGGGCAAAGCCACCGCGCAGCGCTGCGTGATGTGCCACCAGCTCGAGGGGGTCGGCCCTTCCTACGGTCCCGACCTGAAAGGCTGGGTCTCCCGTCAGGGCGCTGAGATGGCGGCCAAGGCGATCGTCGACCCCTCGGCGGAAATCGCCCACGGCTTCGACGGCACGGCGATCAACCTGAAGGATAACCGCTGGATCGATGGCCTCGTCCGCTCGAACGGCGACCCGGTGATCGTCACCACGCAAGGCGGTCTGACCCAGATGGTACCCCGCGACCGCATCGCTGGCATGCGCGGCATGGGCCGTTCCTTGATGCTGAATGCCGACCAGCTGGGGCTTAGCGCGCAGGATGTGGCAGATGTGATCGCTTGGCTGAAGACCTACTGATCCATTCCAGATCATCTCAACCCCGGGTCGGATTGCCGGCCCGGGGTTCTTTTTTTGCCTGCCACCATGGCGAAATCGTCATGATTTTTACGTTGAAATACCCAAGCGAGGACCGGGGGATTTCTATTTCCTAGTGGCATTCCCCGGTACAAGTTTCACCGGTAGACCCTGTTTGCACGGATGAACCCCCGTTTGCTGTTTGCCCTGTCTTTGCTTGTACCCGCGTCCACTCACGCGAGTTTGGTCGCGCATTGGAAGCTCGACTCGTCGTCGGCGGAGGAAACCGCCAGCTATCCGGCCACCTGGGGCGCGGCTCCCACATATCAGAACTCGGTGGCAGCGCCGGAAAGCACTGCGGCGGCTGACCTGGCGGAAGGGAATTGGCTCGCCGCTGGAACGGGCATCGATTTCGAAAGACACCAGCCCTTCTCTGCCACGGCGTGGATCAAGGGAGGCGCACAGGACAGCGCCGTAGTCGGGGATATGGTGCAGTCGGAGGGGCCGCAAGGATGGGAACTTCATGTCGGCACTACGGTAAATGGTGCCGATAGCCAGAGCGTGACCGTTTGGCTGGCCAACGACTACCCTGCCAGCGCCATTCAGGTGAATGCCAGCGTGCCGGTCTTGGACAACCAATGGCACCACGTGGCCTTCACCTACGATGGATCTAGTAGTGGCTCGGGCGTGAAGATCTATGTCGACGGGCTTCCTGTCGCCACCACGGTCTCCCTTGATACGCTGGGGGCCAACATCTCGAATGCCGCCTTCTCTCCGCTGAACATCGGCACGCGGATGAACGGGGCGAACCACAACTTCACCGGTAGCATCGATGAAGTGGCACTCTTCAATCACGAAGCCAGCGCCGGGGAGATGGCAGCCATCTTCCAATTCGGCGTGGAGTCGGTGACCTTTCCCTACGTCGCGGACACGGTGCCGCTGCCGGGGCAAAGCGTGACCTCGCTGAGCTCGGCGGATGTGAAATTTTCGGTACCGGTCGCTGGGGTGGATGCCACGGACCTGCTGGTGAATGGCATTCCTGCCACCGGCATCGAGGTCATCGATGCGAGAAACTACCGCTTCACCTTTTCTTCCCCGCCTCAAGGGGACGTTCATTTCAGCTGGGTTTCCACCCACGGAATCGCAGGCTTGAATGAAATCGCCGCCCAGCCAGCCGGCTGGTCTTCGCTCTTCGCGCCGGTTCTTCCGACGCCACAGCTCGCGATCGCGGAGTTCCTCACGCAAAATGCCGGAGGCCTGACCGACGAGGACTTCGACACCCCGGACTGGATCGAACTGGTGAATCCGGGCAGCTCCGACGTGAACATGGCGGGGTGGACACTGACCGATGATCCTGCGCGGCCGAAACGCTGGACTTTGCCCTCGCTCATACTGCGGCCGGGCGAGCGGAAGATCGTCTTCGCCTCCGGCAAGGATCGTGCCGCCGCCACCGGCACGCTTCACACCAACTTCAAGCTTTCCGCGGAGCCTGGGTATCTTGCCCTCTTCGATCCCTCGGGAAATCCGGCTCACGCCTACAACTACCCGCGGCAGGAAGCGAATATCTCCTTCGGATTGCTGGCCGGGGCCAAGCCTTCCGACGGTCGCGCCGCCTGGCGCTACCTGACACCTACCCCCACCGCAGCAACGAGCGGCGTCGTTTATTCCGGCGCAGCCATCGAGGAGGTCAAGGCCACTCCCGAAATCCCCCAGGCGGGCGAGCCCGTCACGGTCACGATCCGCATCTCTCCCGAGACCGTGCTCTCTTCCCCGCCGGCGCTCCGCTTCCGCTTTCTGCACGGCGCCGAATCCCAGACCGTCTTCGCCGATGACGGCCTGCATGGGGATGGTGCCGCTGGCGACCGCGTGTGGGGAGCCGTGATTCCGACCACCCTCGCGGGGCAGATGGTCCGGTGGAAGGTCTCGCTGACTAGCAACGGCCTCATCTCCCGCTGGCCGGTGAACACGAACACGAATGTCCCCCTCCCTCTCTACGAAGGAACCGTGGTGGGCGGCAGTCCTGCCGGACAAGCGCTGCCAGTCTACCAGATCTTCGTTCCCGGCTACACGTTCCCCACGACGACCAACCAGACCGGCATCGACTCGGACGCAGGTGCGCGCGGCGCATTCTTCGGCAACGGCAAGCTCTACGACAACGTCCTGATCCGGATCAAGGGTACCACTTCGCGCTACCTCATGAAGCGCTCGCACCGCGTGGACTTCAATCCGGGCCGTGACTTCGAATGGTCTCCGGACTACCCCGCACAGCGCGAGTTGAACCTGAACTCCGAGTACAACGATCCGAGCTATTTGCGGCAGAATCTCCAGCTCTGGATGCACCGCGATTCCGGAAATGCCGGCTCCCTTCATTTCCCGGTGCGGGTGACAATGAATGGCCAAAATTGGCACCTCGCCTTCCACACCTACTCGGCGGACAGCGAATTGATCGAGACCATGGGTCTCGATCCTCGCGGGGCGCTCTACAAGCAAGTGGGCACCCTCAATACTTCCTCGAATCCTGAGAAGAAGAGCCGCCGCTGGGAAGGTTACTCCGACTACTATGCCCTCCGCAGCGGCATCGCCTCTTCCGCCAGCTCGGCGTCCAAGTCGCTCTACATGTTCGACAATTTCAACCTTCCCGCCGTGATCAACTACCTCGCGGTGGCGCGCATCGCACAAGAGGGCGATGACGTTTGGGCGAACATGGTCGTCTACAGGGACAGCGATGGCACCCGCGAGTGGCAGCCGATCCCCTTCGACCTGAATCTTTCCTTCGGGCAGCTCTTCTTCGGAGGCGATTGGGAGAACACGACTGTCCACGCCACCATGGATGCCAACAAAAGCCATCCGCTCTACGGCTCCGCCTCTTGTCTCGCGAACACCGGACCAGGCACCTACAACCGTCTCTACGACGCGGTGATCCAGAATCCCACCACGCGCGCGATGCTGCTCCGCCGGATCCGCTCGCTGATGGATCGCTATCTGATGGCGCCCGGAACCCCGGCGGCAAACTCGCCGCTGGAAGCCCGCTTCGATTCGCTCGGCGCGCTCATCCAGGCAGATGCCGATATCGACCGTGCCCGCTGGGGACTTCCCCCCAATGATGGTGCCTATGGTCTTGGTCCCGGCATCTCGCCCGCCCAGGGACTTGCCACCTTGAAGTCCTCCTTCCTGGTGCCTCGCCGGACTCACTTCTACACCACGCACTCGGTCAACAATACCGGAAAGCTCATCGGCCTGGGGAACAACAACAATGCCGGGATCCCGAATGCACAGGTGGCAAACCCGACGATCAACTTTGGCGCAACGGTGGCGAACCCGCCCACAGGAAATCAGGACGAGGAATACATCGAGCTGGTGAATCCCGGCACGGCCGCGGTGGACATCAGCGACTGGCTGTTGCGAGGTGCGGGCGGCTCCTTCACCTTCAAGGGAGGCACCGTAGTTCCCGCGGGCGGCTCGATCTTCGTTTCGCCAAACGTCCGTTCCTTCCGCTCGCGCGGCAGCTCGCCGAAAGGCAGTGAAAACCGTTTCGCTGTCGGCCCCTACAGCGGCCATCTCTCGCCCTACGGTGAGAAGCTGGTTCTGGAAAATGCCGTGGGAGGAATCGTGGCACAGCAGCAAGTGGCAGCGGACCCGAATGCGCCTGCAGTGAACATCGAGGTGACCGAGATCCTCTCGAGCAGCAACCACGTGGACAACACGATCAATGGGGACTGGTGGGAGCTCACCAACAACTCCACTCAGGCGCTCGATCTCGCGGGCTTCTCGTGGGATGACAGCCGTGACCTCGCAGGCCAGGCGGTCTTCGGCGCGGTTACGATCGGTGCCGGGGAATCGATCATCATCCTCGATGAAGACGATGACGATGAAGCTCATCTCTTCCGCCAGGCTTGGGGGCTTCCCGACTCGGTGAAGATCCTCACCCGCGAGGACTTCGGCATCGAGAGCATGCGGGGGCTCGGCAATGGCGACTCGGTGATTGTTTACCTGCCCGGCGGCTCGGAAGTCGCGCGTGCCAATTACCCGGCCCATGTCGCAGGCCGCTCGAGGGCGTGGTTCCGCAATGGCACGGCGGTGCAGGGCGGCTATAGCACACTCGGCAAATATGGAGCGACGGCGTCTTTGGAAGACCCGGGAGATGTCGCCTCGCCGGGCTTCGCCGCGGCAGATCCCGCTTCGCTCACCGATCCCTATGAGGTGTGGGCGGCTGCTCACGATCTGTGGTCCAGCGCTGCGACATGGGAGGCAGACCCTGATGGCGATGGCCGCTCGAACCGGACGGAATATGCCTTCGGAGGCTCGCCTGACTTGGCCGACTCGGCGCCGGCTCTCCTGATGCAGCGTGCGGGAGCAGACGTGCTGTGGACCTTCACTCGACGAAACAATGACGCTTCTCTGGTGGTGAAAGTGGATTCGTCCCCTGACATGACCACTTGGACCGAGACCACGCTTCCCTTGGTGAGCCAAGTCCCGCACCCCACGATGAGCGGCTTTGTCACCGTCACCTACCGGATCACGCCGGCGGATGATGCGAGGTTTTTCCGGGCGCGGACGGATTGATCGAGTTCCGGTTGCGAGAGGAAGAGTCCACATGGAAGGAACTTGCCAAGGCGGCGGCTCATTCCGGACATCATTCTGTGGTCCCCACTGCTGCCTTCCGCTTCGAAGTGCCCAAGTCGGCCGCCTGTTCCGCCTGTTATAACATGAAAAATAACAGGCGCTTGTTTCCGGCACGCGACCCATGGCCGCTTTGCTTGAGACATATCGGAGAGGTCACCCTTCCGGAAGCATCTCCTAAGGTCCCCACCGGTGGCGCTACTTCTTTGGATGCCCGTGGAAGAGATACATGGCACCGTAGGTCCAGTTCGGGCCTTCCATACCGGGGAAGTTCGCGCGGTCGAACGTGAACATCACGTAGGGTGCCGCGTAACCTTCCGGCAAAGGCACGACACAAGGCCAGACGCGGGCATTGGCCTGCTCGTTCCAGGGCGGCATTTGCACATCGAGTTTTCCCAGCGGCTTGAGCTCGGGGAAGGAACAAACGTGGAAAGAGCGATCGGCGCTTCCGAAAAAGGCATATCTCACGCCATCGATCACCTGGAGGGTCGTCCCCGTGCTGTCGGAGTCCACCGGTCCGGCGATCCTTGAGAAATCCCCATCCCAACGGGACGACTCGAAGACCGCAGCCTTGTAGCCGCCTACATTCTGGCAAAGCAGCATCCGCCACTTTCCGGAAGCCTTGTCGAAGACGCCGTGCGGATCCTCGTAGTCGCCGACCAAGCCCATCGGCGAGGCTTTCATCACCGAGAAGCCCCTTCGCGGGTCCTTCCTGCTGTGGATCGCGAGGATCTCCTTCTTCTCTTTCTTGGCGGGATCCCCATAGGCGCTGAAACCAGTCGTCCAGCCACGCCACTCGCCCGAAGGACGATCGAGGAAAAGGTGGGAGGCGAGGTCATTCCGCAACAGGCCATCACCGCGATCGAAAACGATCATGCCCTCGAAACGCGGATCGAAGACCCCGGGATCGAGACTAAAGACTCCCTGCGCCGGATGAGGCAGGCCGCCGCCACGCACGGTCGCGGTGAACCAAAGCCTTCCTTGCTCCAGCAAAGGCGTGCCTTCCTCATCCGTGACCGGGCGGATATCCGCCTGGCCCATACCCGGAGTGATCGCCGCGCTACATTTGCCAACGGTGACATAGGCTGTTTCTTGAGAGGCCACACGGAGATGCGTGGACATGGCTGAAAATACGGCCCGCTTGCGGAGATCCAGGTGAGCCACCACATCGGCACGTCCCACCAAGCGCGTGAAGCTCCCTTGCTGGACGTAGACGTTGAAGCCGACGCCCGCCATCTGAACGAGGAGGCGGAACTTCCCGCGAAGCTCGCCGACTGCTTCGGGATTCGCTTTTCCCTCTAACAGGACCTTGCCCTCCTTGACCAGACTCCAGGAAACACCTTCGCACTCCCCATCACGGATGCTCGCCATGATTTGCATGACTCCGCCTTCCTCATGAAGAAACTCCAAGCCGACGTCAGCCGCTCCTTTGACGAAGCCGGTCTCCAGCGAGTAGGTAGCGAAGGGATTAAAGCCACCAAACCAAAGCGTAGTATCCGCCGCAGCCGGCGAATCGATCTGCAGGCCGCCCTTTTCACAGCTGACCGTCGCCTTTCCCGCGCCGCGACGGGTGATCGGATGCATCACTTCCAAGCCGACCACCTTGGAAGGATCCAAGCTCGCGAGCGGGATCGTTTGGTCATCATCGAAGATCAAGCGTGTGGTTGCCTGCCGGGTGAACTTGATATCGACCGGCGAGACCTCGGCTCTACCGGAGGTCGCCATCAGAAGCAGAGCGAGAAGAGGCCTGGTCGTGCGCGAGATCATGAGGGAATATAGTGATAGAGAAGTCTCCGCAACAATCACAAGGAGGCGTCATTGGGGAGGGACGGCGAGCCGCTTCTTTATGGGGCTGCTTCTTTGGGTGCCTAGCGCTCTTCCTAGCTGTCCCGCCGACCAAGCCTGCTTCTTTTTGCGGGCCAGAACGACCCATTCCACGGATAGGACGGATTTACTGAATCTTCTTCGATTCATCTCAGCATGAGGCCTCGCCCGAGGCTTCCCGGAGGAAGCCTGCCCGCGTTATAGCGCTTCGAAAAAAGCGCCACTCCCAAGGCGCGTTGCGCTAGCGGGGATGACTCTCCGCGTGGGCCTGCTGAATGAGGACGGCCATGGCATGCGGATGAAGGCCGCCGATCTCGAATGTTTCTTCCGCACGCTGGTAGTAGAAGATTCGCCGCTTCACCCAGCGAAGGATCAGGAGGCCCAGCAGAAGAGCGGCGGGCAGCAGCGGCGGGATGACAGCAATGAATGCGGAGACAAACCAGAAAAGGATCACGCCCGCACTGGTCCAGCCCCAGAAGCGCTGCTTCAAGCGGGTGCGGTGAGTGACAAAAATCCGGAGGTCCATGCCGCGATTCAAAACCGGGGTGGCCAAACCGGCGATAAAGCCCACAGCACCGACAATCCCGAAAGTTACCTGGACACTCTCGGGAAGACCTACAAGCGCGGCTCCAATCGATCCTCCAATGCCACCGAGGAAAGCGAATCGCGGCCAAAGAACCCGCCGGTAGACCTGCAACCGCATCATCGTCATCCGATCCGCACGGACACCCGAATAGGGATCCACCATCGGCAGACATGCATCCCGCTCCGCCCACAAGCGGCCATCTTCGATCCGCCATCCTCCGGAGCGCGGAGCCTCCGGCAAATGCTCCTCTTGGACTTGCGAGGGTGCGTAGGGATTGAAAGACATCGGGCGGAAGGATCTAGATGCTTCCGCCCGATGCAAACCTAGCTTAGTCGAGCTTCTTGACGCGAATGTTCTTGTACAAGGTCGTGCTGCCCTTGTCATGAGCCTGGATGGCGAAGGTGCCGCCTTCCGGCTCCAGCTTGCTCTTGCCTTCTTCCGGCTCGTAGTCCTTCACGATATCCTTGCCGTTGACGCTAACGTTGACCTTGCCCTTCTTGACGCGGATCACGTACTTCATCCACTCGTTGTCCTTGAAGGGCTCCTTGTTATCCACGTAGTTGTAGAGGCCACCGGACTTCTTCCAGTCGGACTGGGTGTTGTTCACCTGGACCTCATAGCCGTGGGAGGGCCAGCCCTTCTCCTGATAGACGGAGGAAATAAAGACGCCACCGTTCGAGTTCGGCTTGGTCATCACGTCGAGGCGCAGTTCGAAATCCTTGAACTTCTCGCCTTCCTTGCCGGCGTAGAAGAGGTGCGCGCAATCGCCGTTCGCGACGATCGCACCGTCCTCCACCTTGAAGGCCCCGGGATTGTCACCGACCTTCCATCCGTCGAGGGTCTTGCCATCGAAGATGGAGACGAAACCGGCCTCCTTTTGAGCGGAGGCGGTAAGAACAAGCGCGGCAGATGCCGCGAGTACGGAGAAGAACCTTTTCATATCGGGGACAGGTTTACGCCGAGATTCGGAGCCGTCTATCCCGTTCACGGTCATTTGAGTTTTCCACTCATTCGGAGAGACTTACGAGATCGCCACGACGAGCCCGAGAAATGCCGAGATCAGCAGCCAGACCTGGCAAAACCCGGAGGCGATCTCCCGGGGACGCCTGAAGCCTTCGCGCCGCCGCTTGGCGAGGGCCGCGGCCATGATCCCGACGAGAGGCGCCCCATAGATGAAGGCGACCAGAAGCCAGGTGCCTGCCCGCCCGGTTTGAGCCGGGGTAAAATCCAAGCCGATGGCCGAGGCTACGAAAAGGGTCATCAACGCCGCGGCGATACAGATGGTGACCCATGAAAAAGCGGACGCAGCTCCCGGTTCCGCGACGTCCAGCCAATCGCCGGAAGCAATGCGGCGCGACTCGTCCACCGGTCCTTTCCATTCGTAAACCCAAGCCCAAATCGTTTCCTCGTGGGGGATTCCCTCGAGGAACACCGGCACTTGGACGCGGCGATATTCGCTGCCTTCGATTTCGCCGGCCGCGAGTCCCTCGAATTCATCGAGCGCACGCATCTGATCCGCACCCACGCGGAAGACATCTCCGCTGACCCAACCAAGGTCCCGACCAGTAACGAGACCGGGATACCATGAGATCACATAGAGACTACCTTCCACCCGGCCTCGACTAACGAAATCCGCACCCTCCATCCGGAAGGCATTCGAGCCGCCGTGGCGCAGCGTGCCATAGACAAAGACGAGTTCCTTGGATGCGGCGGAGTCAGACATGCGCGGATGATGGCGGATGGCGATGGAGATTCTGTGCCAATCCCGGAACGAACTCAACTCCGGCCTCATCCCAACGATTTCACCAGCTCCATCAACGCCGCGAGCGCGACGATGAGAGCCGGAATCGAGGCGATGGCAAGAAGCACCCAGAGAGCAAGTCGCCCCTCTTGCCAACGCTCACGCCGCTTCCCGGCAATCCACAGTGATCCCAAGCCCGCAACCGGGGAAAGCAGCCAAAAGACCGACAAGACCATAAAAGCGGCTTGGGATCCGATGCTACGGCGAGGAACAAGCGGGACGGAAAGCAGCAGCCCGGGAATAAAAAGCAAACAGAGCAATGCGATGGCAGTGAACATCGGAGTCTGCCGTGGAATACAGTTCTCTACCCAATCACCAACTTCCAGGACGGGATATCCTTGCTCAGGACCGGTCCACTCCCAAGTCCATGCATCGATTTCGGCTTGGCCGAGATTATAGGGGCGGACCTTGACGATCACTTTGCGAAAACGACCGGCTTTTCTTTCCACATCGGGAAGCTCGGCGGCAGCGATCTCGCCCAACAGTTCGGGGTCGCAGCGATAGAGATCCCCCCTCACGAAGCCGCCCGATACTGACGTTACCAAGGCGGGTGACAGCCCGATTTTATGAAGCCTTCCTTGAACGAGCGCCGGGCATACGAATTCTGCTTCAGCCATCCGGTAGTTTTCCGGTGCTCCACGGCGCAGCACTCCGTAGAGGAAGACGAGTTCTTTCTTATCGTCATCAGGCGACATGGCTGATGATAAAATGCTCTAGCTAAAATCCTCGAAGAGAAAGTACCCAACGCACGCAAGCGCCGCCAAACCCTCAAGAATGAGAAGTCCGGTGATAATCCCGCGAAAGATCCGCCAGCGCTCCCTCCGTCGTGCGCCGATGGATACTGCCCACAATCCAACCACAGGGCATAGAACTGAAGCAACAAGGGCTACGACGCCGCAAGTCACCTGCCAGCGGCCTCCAATAAAAAGAGCAATCATGCCTACCCAGCAGACTACGGGAGCCCCTATAAAACAGGAGGTTCCAATCCACGCAAACCACGGTGGTGTCCAAGGAAAGAGATAGTCCATCCAGTCTCCCGAAGCGATCGACCGGCTGCCACTGACAGGCGCTGTCCACTCCCAAGTCCATACTCTTTCGCCCCGTCCCAGCTTCGTCCACCCCTCGACGGGGATGTGTAGGCGTTTGCATGATTCGCCAGTGCCGTGATATTGATCCAGAGCCTCCAACCGGTCATGGGAGATACTGTAGAACTCCCCTTTCACCCATCCTTGTCCGCGACCGAGCACCACGGCGGGCCTACCGGATATCTGATAGAGCCGTCCTTCCACCTGTCCATGCGCGATAAGCTCCGCTTCTTCCATATGGAAGGCATCCGGTCCGCCGCGGCAGAGTGAACCATAGACGAAGATGAGGTCATTCTTGTGGTCATCGAGCGGCATGAATCCGGCGAAAAGGGTTAGAAAAATCTCTTCGACACGGCGAGCAGAACCAAGAGCGAAGGCATCAACAAGCCCGCAACTATGAACAAAAGGCAGCCGGACATCCTCTCCCTACGGCGATGGGCGAACCACGCAGCGCCGAGTCCTGCAAAGGGAGTCAGGAGAATAAGGATCGCCAGGCAAATCTAGAACGCGACGGGCACCGGAAGCGAGGGAGTGACAAGAGCTGCAAATACCCCCGGAATCAAGAGACCAGCTAGAAGGCAGGCCAATGCGATAACAGTGAACCAAGGAGCAGTCTGACGATCGATCCAGTCTCCGGAGGTGATCAATTCCTGAGGTCCCTCCAAATCCTCCCATTGCCAGCCCCATACTTCCATCGCCGGGCGACCATACTTCACTTCGATCACCGTGATCCGTTTGCGGCGGCAATTCCCATTCCCCACGATCCGTGCGGTTTCCGCCATGATCGCATCGAGTTCCCCCAGGAGCTTTGGGTCGACGCGATAAATCTCTCCTCGCACCTTTCCTCTTCCGTCTCCGGAGACCATCACGGGAAGCCCCGATACGGAAAGCAAGGAACCGGGGGCAATTCCGACACCGACTTGTTCGGCGCGATCCAACTTCGAGTCCATCATCCCGTCGCGACATTGGGCTCCGTAGAGGAAGACGAGTTCTTTCTTATCGTCAGCAAGCATCATGAATGGGCAGGCAGAATTCAATCACTTCGAATCAAAGTAGAATGCCCGCACCCGCGATTAGGATCCAAGACGCCGGCTAATGGAACATCTGAAACACCAGGCTGCCTACCTGCAGCAATACCAGAACCAATACCAGCAGCAATCCGACTTCAATCACCATCAGGAACCCTGAGAGCCGCTCGGTGCGACGGCGGGCGATGTAGACTGCCGCGAGGCCAGCAAGGGGTGCCAAGAGGGCAAGGATCACTAAAGAAACCCACAATGCAGCAAACCCCGGAACCGAGGGCGCGGCAGCAGTTGAGATCACCCCCGGAATCAAAGTACAAGTTAGAAGGCAGGTCAACGCGATGAAGGTGAACCAAGGAGTAGCCTGCCGGTCGACCCAGTCTCCGGAGCTGATCAATTCCTGAGGTCCCTCAAGGTCCTCCCATTGCCAGACCCATACTTCCATCGGCGGCCGGTCATACCTCACTTCGATCACCGTGATCCGTTTGCGGCGGCAATTCCCATTCCCCACGATCCGTGCGGCTTCCGCCATGATCTCATCCAGTTCATCCAGAAGCTTCCGATTCACTCGATAAACATCACCGCGAACCTTTCCCAGCCCGTCTCCGGAAACCATCACCGGAAGTCCGGCCACGGAAAGCAGGGAGCCGCGAGCAGTTCCGAGACCGACTTGCACGGCGCGATCCAGCTTCGAGGCCATCATCCCATCGCGGCATTGATGGCCGTAGAGAAAGACGAGTTCCGTGCCGGGATCATCGGACAACATGGATGAATCAAGGTAATCTAACGTACCATCTCTAACGCTGCGACTAGGGCAAGCATGGAACTTATCATGAGCCCCGCCACAATGAACAGCAGGCAGCCGGACATCCGCTCGCTACGACGGTGGGCGAACCACGCCGCGCCGAGTCCGACAAAGGGGGCAAGCAAGGCCAAGATCATCAGGAGCCAAGCGAAGATCTCCCCACCGGGCGGAGCCGGCGCCGGTGGGCGAGGCTGAAGCAAAACTGCAAGTGGGGTGAGAAAGAAGGCGAAGAGGCAGCCCAATGCGATCGAGGTGAACCAAGGAGGTGCTCGCCGGTCCAGCCAGTCACCGGATGCAACTAGCTCCTGCGGGCCCTCGACGTTCTCCCATAGCCAGGTCCATACTTCGATCGGCGGATCATTCCCTCTTACCTCTGCGGCCATGAGCTTGCCGCGGCGACAGCTTCCGTTGCCGATGAGTCGGGCCACCTCTTGCATGATCCCATCGAGCTCCGCCGACAAATCGCCGTGCACCCGATAGACCTCTCCCCGCACCTTACCCTCCCCGTCATCGGAAACCATGACGGGGAAATTCGACATCGAAAGGAGTCGTCCCGAGACCACACCTCCACCGACAGGCTCGGCGTGGTTCAGCTTGCCGGTCATGACGCCATCGCGCCACTGGTGGCCGTAAATGAAGACGAGCTCCCCTTCTCCGATGAGAAGGGAGTGAGTGGGGCTAGACCTTGTGTCCGACTTCGTCATCCAAGTAGAGCTTGAGGGCATCCAGCCCCTCTTCAAGCTCTGCGGAGATCGGGATCACCTTCACCTTCGGGAAGCGGCCTTCGAAGATCTTCAGGTTCTCTTCGGCTCCCTCCATGTCCATCTTGTTGGCGATGACGATCCATGGGAAGCGGGCGAGTTCCTCATCATACTCGCGGATCTCCTTGCGGAGGATCTCGAGATCGGAAATTGGATCGCGGCCTTCACTTCCGGCCATATCGACGACGAAAAGCAGGACACGGCAGCGGGTGATATGGCGCAGGAACTCGTGACCGAGGCCGCGGTTCTCGTGAGCGCCTTCGATGAGGCCCGGAATGTCCGCCACGGTGCAACGGCGGAAGCCGCCGAACTCGACGACGCCGACGCTCGGCTGGAGCGTGGTGAAAGGATAGGCGGCCACCTTCGGGTGGGCATGGGAGAGCTTGCCGAGCAGCGTGGATTTCCCGGCATTTGGGAAACCGACGAGGCCGGCGTCCGCGATGCGCCGGAGTTCAAGATAGAAGACCCCGGATTCACCTTCCTCGCCCGGCGTCGACTCGGTCGGCGTGCGGTGCGTCGGCGTGGCGAAGTTCGAGTTGCCGAGACCGCCCTTGCCGCCCTTGCAGAGAATGAACTTCTGGCCGTACTCGGTGAGGTCGGCGATCGGCTCGAGGTCGATGCCTTCATCGCCGCGCTCGAATTCCACCGCTTCCTGGACCGTGGCGGCATTACTGCGATAGACGACGGTGCCCGGCGGGACCTTCGCGATCACGGTGTCGCCACCCTTGCCGGTCTTGCGCACGCCGCCGCCATTCACGCCTTTCTTGGCGATCAGCTTCGGGTCATAGTGGAACTGGCGGAGATTGTCCGTGGACGGGTCCACGATCAGGATGACGTCGCCGCCCTTTCCTCCATCGCCACCGTCCGGGCCGCCGCGAGGCACGAACTTTTCCCGGCGGAACGAAACGGCTCCGTTCCCGCCGTTGCCTGCCTGGGCGAAGATGCGGATGTGGTCGATGAACATGGGGCGCGGAGACTCGGGGCTAAATCCTGTGCGGTCAACGGGAAAGGAGGAGCCCGCCCGCCGGTGGATCTAACCACAGATCGGCCGGATGGAAACGGGGAATTTCACGACAAGCGGGAGAAGCCCATGCGCCTTCTAAACTCTTGCATTCAGCCACTTACCACGGAAATGAACCCAAGCAAAGACGAGTGCCTGGGTGATGAGATCCAGAGAAAAGACGACCCAGACCACCCTGAGATCGAACCAAGGCTGGTCCTTGAACCACCACAGGACGCCGATCCGGTAGAAGATCATGCTGCCGAAAGACCACTGCATGACCACATTCGTGGCACCCGCGCCGCGCATGGAGGTTTTCAGGATAATGCAGGTGGCAAAGAAGGGCTGGGCGGCGGCGCAGATCAGGACGAGGGGAGAGGCCACCTCCTGAAGATGGCCGCTATCCGGGGCCATCAGCTGGATGAGAGCATCCCGCCCGAAGATGAAAAGAATGCCGATGCAGCCCATGAGAGAGGCGGCGACCTTCCAGCAGAGGCGCACGGAGCGGATGGCCATTTCCTTCGACCCGGCACCAAGGTATTGGCCCACCAACGCGGCGCCGGCGGTGGCGATCGCCCAACCGGGCAGGAAGCTCATCGACTCGACGCGGATGGCGAGGATGTGCGCGCCGAGATTTCCCTCCCCCGGGAGGGTGGCGATGACGTGGATGCCGTAGGCGTGGATGGCCCACATGCAGCCGATCTCCAGCGACTGGGGTGCGCCGACCCGGAGGATACGGGTCATCGTTTCCCAGTGAGGCCTGAGACCGGCCAAGCTCCAGCCGAGCGGACTGCTGGATCTGATGAGGAGCAGGGAAACGGTGAGCAGGCCGGCGATCCAGCCGCAGAGGGTACCGGTGGCAATTCCCGCGACGCCATGGCCGCCGAAGGGTGCCGGGCCGAGGGCGAGGAGGCTGCTGACGATCATGTTCACCACATTCACCACACACATGCCGATGAAGGGCGTGCGGGTATCGCCCGCGCCGCGCAGGGCGGCATTGATGGCGAACATGGCACCGCTGAAGGGACCGGTGATGGCGAGGATGCGGAGGAAGTCCTCGGCATGTCTTGCGGCCTCCGGACTGAGTCCGACGCCCTTGATCAGGAGCGGGATGCCGAGTTGGAGAATGAGTAGGGACATCATGCCCGCCGCGATGCCGAGCCAGACGCCTTGGCCGAGGCCGCGCTTCGCGAGGTCGCTATCCCGAGCACCGGTGGCGCGGGAAACAAGGGCCATGACGCCGGTGGCGACGGCGCCTTGGAGGATATTGAAGAACCACCCGACGTAGCCGCCGAGCCCCATGGCATCGAGGATTGCGACCCGGTCATGGCCGTCGCCGATGCGTCCGGAGATCAGCAGGTCGGTGAAGCCGACGCAGAAGGCGAGGACCTGCTCCAGCAGCGGCCAGAAGGCGAGCACGGCGACTTGCTTCGACAGGGAAAGGCCCGCAAGGCGCCCACCGAGAGAGACTTCCGGCACGGCACGCTGGCTGGCCTCGATACTCAATCCCGGTTTCGACATCGCTCGGCGCGAGGGGTAGCGGGTCGCCGCGGGGTTTTCAACCGTTGCCTTTGGAAGTGGTGAAAGGTGATAGATCCGGACAAAGGGCTGCCGTGATCCTTGCGGCGGAACGCGAGGCAAGCTGAGATGATTTCATGCCGCTACCCACCGTCACGAATCTGTTTCCGCCTGCGGATGGAATGCCCGGGCGCGAGAGCTTCGCCACCTTGCAGGAAGGCCGCGCTTTCACTTTCGAGCACATCGTTTCCCGCGGCGAGGCGAGCCCGCCGGATTTCTGGTATGATCAGGAGCGGGATGAGTGGGTGATGCTTGCCCGAGGTGAGGCATTGTTGAGGTTCGAGGACGGAGACCTGAATCTGAAGGCGGGCGATGCCCTCACGATCCCAGCGGGAGTTCGGCATCGGGTGGAGACGGCCTCGAACGATGCGGTTTGGCTGGCGCTGCACTTCCGGGGATAAAGCACGACGCTTGAAGCGTAGTAAGGGTGATGAGGTGGATGCTGGCGGTTCTGATGTTAGGTGCGGCGCGAGCGGAGGAAGCCCGCCCGAATATCCTTCTTCTCTATGCGGACGACTGGCGGCACGACACGCTGGGCTGCGCGGGAAATCCTGTGGTGAAGACCCCGCATCTGGATGCGCTGGCGAAGGAGGGGCTAAGATTCACGCGCGCCTGCGTGACGACTTCCATCTGCGGGGTGAGCCGATCTTCCCTGCTGACGGGCCAGTGGATGTCGCGTCATGGCAACCGGGGCTTTGACATGTTCAAGACGCCCTGGGAGCAGACTTATCCGGCATTATTGAGGGAAAGCGGGTATTGGACCGGGCACGTCGGGAAGTGGCACAACGGGAAGTTTCCGGCGGGGCGATTCGATTTCGGCAGGGCTTACGATGGCCGGCATTGGCTGATGCAGCCGGGTGGATCGCAGGTGCATGTGACCCGCAAGAATCAGGACGATGCGCTGGAGTTCCTGAAGGGACGGCCGAAAGACAAGCCCTTCTGCCTGACGGTGGCTTTCTTCGCGACGCATGCGGAAGATGCGAATCCGCAGCAATATCTACCGCAGCCGGAAAGCATGTCGCTCTACGAGAATGTGAAGATTCCCGTGCCTGCCACGGCGACGGATGAGGCGATGCGCAGGCTGCCGCCTTTTCTCCAGGCACCCTCGAATGAGGGCCGGGTGCGCTGGAAATGGCGCTTCGACACACCGGAAAAGTATCAGGCGATGATGAAGAACTATTACCGCATGGCAACGGAGGTGGATGCCGTCTGCGGTCGTGTGCTGGATGAGTTGAAGGCGGAAGGCGAGCTGGATCGCACCATCGTGGTCTTCACGACGGACAATGGTTACTTCCACGGCGAGCACGGCCTGGCGGACAAGTGGTATCCCTATGAGGAAAGCATCCGTGTTCCTTTGATCGTGCGCGATGCGAGGATTCCTGCGGAGCGACGGGGGATGACGGATGAGCACTTCGTGCTGAATGTGGATCTGGCACCGATGTTTCTGGACGCGGCCGGAGCCAAGGTTCCGCAGACGATGCAGGGAAAGGATTTCTCGGCGCTCTATCGGGGCGATGCGCGGGAGTGGCGGGAGGCTTTCTACTACGAACATCCGACCATCACGAACAAGGAGCGCATTCCAAGCTCGCAGGCTTGGGTGACGAAGGACGCGAAGTTCATCCGCTGGCCAGAATTCGGATACGAGGAGTTCTTTGACCTGAAGAAGGATCCGGGAGAGATGGAGAACCGGATCAGGGACGAAAGCAGGAAGGGCGAGATCGAGGAGATGCGCCTGAAACTCGCGGAGCCGGAGGCGGCTGTTGGAGGAGGCTAGGGCCGGATCTCTCCCTCGATCGAATCGTCGAGCGTCTTCCCGATCATCGCCCCGATCATGACTTTCAATCCGGCGACGGTATTGCCGTGTTTGGTATCCCAGTAGTAGCCGCTTTCCGGAGTCACGGCGATTGCCGTGATCCGCGGATCATCGATGCCTTCCGTGAACCAGGTCTTGATAAAGGGGCTCCACAGATCGCGGATGATCCCCTTGTCCGTGGAGATGCTGGCTCTGCCGTGCAGCACTAGGAAATCGGAGTGCTTGGAACCTTGGAAAAATAAAGAGACGCAGGGATCCTCGGAGATCTCCTGGTTCTTGTGGCTGTCGACCGGGCTCAGGAACCACAGGCGCCCTTCCTCATCCACCTCGCGAACGCTCATGGGACGGGAGCCGCTGGATTCACCGGTGCCGACCCGGGTGCAGAAAAAGCAGGTGCCTGCGATTTCCACGAGCTCCTTGATCTTCTCCACGGCCGCTTGGTCGCTGAGGTCCGCGCGGTTGTCTTCCTCCTGGTTCTGATTGATCGAGTCCATGATGACCGGATCTTTCGCAGGGAAGATGCCAGCAGGTGCTGACGGGGAAGTTCCCGCCCGCAGCACGGGAGATTGAGGCATCTTGCTTCGATAGTGTATCGCTTGATCGAATGATGCCCTGCAATCTGCGCGACCAAGGTGCAAGCCGCCCGAAGCTCGCTATGGCTTCTCACATCCCTGAAGATCAGCTTATCTCCCCTGCCTTCACCGTATAGCGGTTCATCCCACCTAGGCCGTGGGATTCTTCCAGCCAGCCGAGGTGGGTGGTGGTGATCCATTTTTGCGCGTGCGCGGGCAGGGCATGGAGCACGGCATTGCGGCGGCCGGGGTCGAGTTCGCCGAAGACATCATCGATAAGATAGACGGGCAGGCTGCCGCGGGCCGCGGCGAGGGCTTCGCCTTGGGCGAGCTTCAGCGCGAGCGCCACGGTTCGCTGCTGGCCTTCGCTGGCGAACTCGGCGGCGGAGAGTCCATTGACCGTGAGCAAGAGGTCATCGCGATGCGGTCCGACGAAGCTCTGGCGCTGGCGGCGCTCGCGCTCGCGGGCTTGCTCCATCGCGGCACGGAGGTCAGCCCCGCCGGCTGGGCGATACTCCAGACCGAGTGCTTCGTCCTTCCCGCTGACCTGCTGCTGGGAGGCGGAGGCCCGCGGAGAAAGCAGGGAAACCATGCGGGCGCGGGAATCGACCAGCAGGCTGCCATCGGCGATCATCACTTCCTCATAGGAGCGGATCTCTTCCTCGCGAGGGCGCGGGTCCTTCAGCAGGAGGTTTTTCGCCTTCAGCGCGCGGCGGTAACGGGCGAGCGCCGTGCGGTAGCCGGGCTCGATTTGGGAGCCGATGAAATCGAGGTAACGGCGGCGACCTTCGGCGGAACCGCGGACGAGATCGAGATCCTCATTTCCCATCCAGACCAGCAAGCCGCCATCGGCGAGGTAAGTGCCGGGACCTTCGCGCGGCTCGCCGTCCACCATCAAATCCAAGCCGCCCTGCCAGCGGACGCGGCGCTCCATTTCCCATGCTTCCCCGGCGATTCCGAAGCCACTGCCGCTGCCCATGCGGGTCATGGCGGGCATCCGCCGGGTGCGGGGCGAGTGCAGGCGGACGAGCATGCAAACGGCCTCTAGGATGGAGGTTTTCCCTTGGGCGTTGTCCCCCGTGAAAACCGCGCCTGCGGCCGGAATTTCCAGCGAAAGCCCGGAAAAACAGCGAAAATCGACGGCGCGGAGGGTGCGGAGCACGGGGAGGAGTAGCGGGTAGCCGGAAGCGAGTAGCAAGGGGGAAAGGCATTTTGGTATCGCTCCCCCGCCCGGGAGGCCGTTTCCGCCGCTACTCGCTACTTGCTACTTGCCTCCCGCCGTGCATCCTCCCCGCCCGCTCATGGCAGGTCCTCGTCTCCAAGCACTTCCCGGTTTCCGCGACTTTCTCCCGAAAGACACCGCGGCCCGTAACTATTTGTTTGAGACCTGGCGCTCCGTGGCTCGCCGCTACGGCTTCGTGGAATACGAGACGCCGCTACTGGAGGATACCGCCCTCTACCTGAAGAAGTCGGGTGGGGAGCTTTCCTCCCAGCTTTTCCGCTTCGAAGACCAAGGTGGCCGCGACGTGACCCTGCGCCCGGAAGTGACGCCTTCGATGGCGCGTCTGGCGGCGCAGCACCAGCGGGATTTCCCGAAGCCGCTGAAGTGGTTCGAGATCGGCCAGTGCTTCCGCTACGAGAAGCCACAGAAGGGCCGCGGCCGGGAGTTCTTCCAGTTCAATGTCGACATCGTCGGCGAGGCAGGCCCGCAGGCCGATGCCGAGCTGATCGCTTTGGCAATTGATACGATGCTCGCCTTCGGCTTCCAGAAGGGTGATTTCATCGTGCGCGTGTCCGACCGACAGGCATGGGTGGACTTCGCTACGAAGCGCGGGGTGCCAGAGGAAGGCATCACCGATTTCCTGCAAATCATCGACAAGCTGGAGCGTGAGAAGCCGGAGGTCACGGAGCAGAAGCTCGCGGCCATCGGTCTGAGCAGCGCGGAGGTAAACAACTTCATCGCGAATCCGGAAAACGCGTCGGCGTCCTTTGAAACGATCCGAGCAGAACTCACCGCACGCGGCTTGGGCGAGTACCTCTCGCTGGATCTTTCGATCGTCCGCGGCCTTGCCTATTATACCGGCGTCGTCTTCGAGGTTTTCGATTCGAAGAAGTCGATGCGTGCGGTGGCCGGTGGCGGTCGCTACGACACGCTGGTGGAAACGATTTCCGATGGTGCCGTCTCGATGCCCGCGACGGGCTTCGCGATGGGCGACTATGTGATCCGCAACTTGATCGAGGAAACCGCCCACACAGACCTGTTGATGGAGGCTTGGATGCAGCGTAATGCCGCGGCTTGTGAGGTGTATCTCGTCCTGGCGGATGACTCGAAGCGCCCCGAGGCACTGGAAATCCTCAGTGAACTCCGGAACGCCGGAATTTCCTGCGACCTGCCTTTCACCGCGGCGAAGATCAACAAGCAGTTCCAGAGCGCTGAGAAGTGCGGAGCCCGCTTCGCCCTCGTGATCGGCAGCGAGCTACCGGAGCTCAAGCTGAAGGTCCTCTCTTCCCGCATTGAGGAGCCCTGCCATGTGCTCGGCCTCGCCGACTGGCTGAAGGATCGCCTTAAGGAACCCGACGGCCCTCTCCTCGCTTGAAGGACCGGGATAGATAGGATGGATGGGATGAATCTGGAAACAGCCACAGAAACGATCATCGGGATTGGCTATGCAGTCATGAACGAAGTCGGCTGCGGACTTCGTGAGAAAGCATACGAAAATGCGATGGTCAGGGAGTTCCAGCTCCGATCAATCCCCTACGATCAGCAGAAGGCCTACCCGGTTTACTACAAGGACACTCAAGTAGACTTGCTTATCCCTGACCTCGTTGTTTTCGACAAGGTAGTCATCGACACCAAAACCATCAAATTCATCAGCGACCGGGAACTGGCTGAAATGCTGACCTACCTCAAGGTCACCAAGCTTCCCGCCGGACTAATTCTCAATTTCGGAAACCCAAAGGTGGAAGTTAAGCGAATCCATCCACTGCGCTGACAAGAAGCGCACTTCTAGACCTTCCATCCAATCCATCCTATTCATCCCGGTCCCAACTTTTGCCATGCGCACACATCACTGCAACGAACTCCGTTCCTCACATATCGGTGAAACCGCCACTTTGATTGGCTGGGTGAATACCGTGCGCGACCAAGGCGGCGTGATCTTCGTGGACCTCCGCGACCGCGAAGGCGTGACGCAGTGCGTCTTCCGCCCCGAGGAGAGCCCGGAGGCCGCTGCTGCCAGCCACAAGCTGCGCGGCGAAGACGTGGTCCAGGTGACCGGAAAGGTTTCCAAGCGCCTCGAAGGCACGATCAACGAGAAGCTCGGCACCGGCGAAATCGAACTGGTGGCCACCAGCCTCGTAGTGGTGAACAAGGCTGACGTGCTCCCCTTCCAGCTCGACAAGGAACTGTCGAACGAGGACCTGCGCATGCGCTACCGCTATCTGGACATCCGCCGCCCGCGGATCACCCACAACCTGCGCACGCGCCACCGCGTCACCAAGTCCACCCGCGACTTCCTCGACGAGCAGGGCTTCTGCGAAATCGAGACGCCGATCCTTTCCAAGTCCACGCCGGAAGGCGCGCGTGACTTCTTGGTGCCATCCCGTCTGCAACCCGGCTCTTTCTACGCACTGCCGCAGGCTCCGCAGCAGTACAAGCAGCTCTTGATGGTCGGCGGCTTGGAGAAATACTTCCAGATCGCGAAGTGCTTCCGCGACGAAGACCTGCGCGCCGATCGCCAGCCGGAGTTCACCCAGATCGATATCGAAGCGTCCTTCGTCGGCCAGGACGACATCATCAAGCTGGTCGAGGGACTGCTGGGACGGGTCTTCAAGGAAGCCCGCAACACTGAGATCCCGGCGAGCTTCGATCGCATCACCTGGCGCGAAGCGATGAACACCTACGGTTCCGACAAGCCGGACCGTCGCTTCGAAATGCACATCACCGACCTCGCCGATGTGTTCGCCAATTCCACCTTCAAGGTTTTCTCCGGCGCGCTGCAATCCGGCGGGACGGTGAAGGCAATCAATGCGAAGGGCTTCTCCAACATCACCACCGGCCAAGTGGAAGCACTCACCCAGATCGCCGTGCAAGCGGGTGCGAAGGGTCTTGCTTACATCCAGGTGCGCGGTGAAACCGTGGATACTTGGCGCTCCCCGATCACCAAGTTCCTTTCCCCGGAGGAAATCGAGGCGATGAAAGCCAAGCTCAATATCGAGCCCGGCGACCTCATCCTCTTTGGAGCCGGTGCCTGGGAGCCAACCTGCGATATCCTAGGCCGCGTACGTCTCGCCTGTGCGGACTACCAGAAGCTGCTGGAAGGAAACGAGGAGCTGAACTTCCTCTGGGTCACGGAATTCCCGCTGCTTGCCTTCGACGAGGAGACTGGCCGCTACGTCGCGGTGCACCACCCCTTCACCCGCCCGCTGAAGGAAGACGAGGAGAAGCTACTGAACGGCGAACTCTCCACCGATCTCCGTGCGCAAGCCTACGACGTGGTGCTGAACGGCACCGAACTCGGTGGCGGTTCCATCCGTATTCACGAAGCCCCGCTACAGGCCGCCATGTTCAAGGCGCTCGGCATTTCCGATGAAACTGCCGCGGAGGAATTCGGCCACATTCTCGACGCCTTCCGCTTCGGCGCTCCGCCGCACGGCGGCTTGGCCCTCGGCCTGGACCGCACCGTGATGCTGATCTGCGGCGAGCAGTCGATCCGCGAAGTCATCGCGTTCCCGAAGAACAACAAGGGCAGCGACCTGATGAGCCAGTCCCCGGCAGAAGTCGAAGCCAAGCAACTTCGCGATCTGCGCATCCAGACCGTGAAGAAGCCGGCCACCGGCACTCCCACTCCGCAGGCATAAGAACAAGTTCTACATTCACCTCGAATCTCCAGCCAGTCCTGCGCCATGCGGGACTGGCTTTTTTATTGCGGAACAAGATTGAAAATTGCCCCATGATCTTCGCTCGACTTCCAATTTTCTGGCTCGGAGCATTCGTTCTCTTGAGCCTTCTGTCCGCTTGGTCCGATTCACTCCGCCACATGCGGGAGTGGACTTGGAGCAGAAGCGGAAGTTCCGAGACAAGGATCATCCACAGAGGTGGCGAGATCTCCTTCAGCCGCCGGCATATCGAGGTGCCATTGCGAGCGGGGGAAAGATCCTTCTCCCAAACACCCTTCTACGGAGCGATCCATAGCAAAGAAAGAAGCGGAGAATTCAGGGCCGGGGTCCTCCACTACGAAATCGATTCCGTGGACGGAACGAAGCTTCACCCTCCTCTCTTCTATCAATCCCGCTCTGTCGTCTTCTCGATTCCCCACTGGCTCCTCACCGTGACCTTCTTGCCAATCTGGCTCACTGCATCCTCAAGGAAAGCGAGCATCTTCAATCACCATCACAACGACGCCCTGGACCGAACCCGCTCACCCCGGATCTCATGAACCTCCTCTTCCCCTGCGAACCCTTTTCGCCCCGACGAGTCGAGCCCGACTTCGTGAGCGAGTATGAAGCTGCCCGTTTGGCGGGCTTTCCTTGCACTCTCTACTCCCATGAGGACCTAGAGGCTGGAGACATCGTCAAAGCCCTGAAGATGCTGCCTGAGCCTGGCGAGGACCGGCGGATTCTGATGCGTGGCTGGATGGCGCCCGGCGAGCGCTATCGATTGCTCCACGCCGGACTCTCGGATCGCGGCTACCAGCCACTGACCTCTCCGGATGGCTACGATGAAGCCCACTACCTCCCGCTTGCCTACCCGATCACCGCGGGACTCACCGCCCGCAGCCAATGGATCGAGGGCGACAACGAGGACGACGCATGGCAACTTTACCAAGGCTTCCGCGGAGCCGACGCGATCATCAAGGATTGGGTGAAGTCGGCAAAGTCCCGCTGGAAAGACGCTTGCTACATTCCTGCAGGCACCAGTCGTGAACGCTTCGGAGAAATGTTCCGAATCTTCCGCCAAGAACGGGGCAAGCTTTTCAACCGCGGCGTGGTCCTGCGAGAATTCCTGCCCTTTATGGAGCGAGGCCGCGACATCCTCGGGTTGCCGATGGTCGAAGAAACCCGCCTGTTCTTCTGGCAGGGCGAGTGCCTCGTTCCAGCGGACCGGAACTCACCAGGACCGATGGACGAGATCGGACGCTGGACCACGATCGCGAGGCAATTCCTCTCTCCATTTGTCACGGTCGATGTCGCTCTTCTTGAGGACGGCAGTTGGAAGATCGTGGAGACAGGCGACGGCCAAGTATCCGGCCTTCCCCTCGGACTGGATCCGGAACGCTTCTACATGGCGCTATGGAACAAGAGCTACTGAGAACTTTTATCGGCTCCCGTAGGATCTGACTTCGTAAGGCTCGGATCCTTCATAATAGCCACGCACCAGATCGGCGACTATTGAATCTCTTCCGGTGGAGGTTCGTGGAGTTGATGATTCATCGGCCGCTCGTTTCAGCCTGAGCGTCTGAACTCTGGAGAACGCCTGAACCGCATCCGCTTCATCAGCGGTCCGGGGGTGCCGCTCCCTCCACTGCGAGCGGGGAGACTCAGAGAGACGTGATCCATACAGGCGAAAGCGGGAAATTCCGTTCGGCAAGCCACGTCGCGAGTGACATGCCCCTAGGCCGGTTGCTCCGTGGTGTCAGACCGTGATTCTGGAGCGGAAGCAAACCAGATTGATCCTCGCTACCAACTCGTATTTCTTTGGTTCCGAGGCCAATCCCGGGAAGGGAAAGAGACCCCGAACGGCTGGTCCAGGCGTTCCAAAGTGCGTCGCTAGAAGCCATGGCGCGGTCAAAAATCAGGGTTAGAGTAGGACAACACGAATTCCCAGGCCATGGTTATTCCTCAAGAATATCTTACAACCGTCTTCCAGATCCCGGGCGCATTCACCGCCTTTCCGCCGAGCTTCGCGATCATCACCGCGTGGAACCCGATGGATCGTCCTGCCACCCGGAGGGAGAATGATCTCGCCGATGAGGCGCTGCGCCGCTCTCTGGAATTACGGCAACTGCCGTACCTGCGCGTGACCGGTTGCTCGCCCGACCTTTCCCACCGCGAGCCGGGCTGGGGTGCCCGCTTGTCAAAGCCGGAGGCCATCCGACTCGGCAAGCGCTTCGGCCAACGCGCAATCTGGTGGGTTGAGAACGATGAGCTGATCCTTGTCATGTGTGAAGACGGCAATGAAACCCCGCTTGGATCCTTCCAGCTCAGGGTCCGTCGGACATCGTGAACCGGAGGAAAGCGAGCGAGCTTCTCCTCCAGTAGTGTTGGGGCCATTTCTGTCACACTGTCCCACCTGGCATCGGGACATCGTCCCTCTATCTTCGGGGGATAAATGCCCCGACCCGGAAAGCTCCTGCCTTATGCCGCCTATCCTGCGGCAGGATTGATTGTGGGTTGGGCATCGGTTGGACTGACACCTGATCCGCCCGAAACCGACAGCGTCGCGATCACCTCTCCCTCCCCTGCCCGCGAAACCCGGGAGAATTCCCCGGTCCCCACTCCGGACGAGTTGCTGGACGAGGCACGCCGGGCCCTGACTCCACCCGGGCTGCCCAAAGGCTCCAACGTTACCAAGCACGTGGCCAGTTGGACGGACGACGAGATCCGGGCCGCCTTGAATGAGGCCATGCAGGATGTCGAACTGCGATCGAGCCACCATAGTATCGCCACGGATCTACAGCGGGAATTCGCGAAGCGAAATCCGGAGCTAGCCTTCCAGTGGGCTAGCGAACAAGCACCCGAGATCCGGGGACGATTCGCGGACCTCGCTCTCACCGGACTTCTTCCGGAGAGACTGAATGAGGCGATCGCGATCGCGAAAGCCCACCCCGAGTTATTCGAGGGAATGGTCCCGAACTTCCTGGTCAAAGCCTCCATCTCCGAGGCTACCGACCGCGGACCCGCCGCTTTCATCTCGCGACTCCGGGAGTTGAAGGAAAATGAGCCGGATCGATCTTTCGATTTTCCTGGGGAGATCGCAGCCGGCTTCGACTTCGAAGCGGTCCTGACGTCCCCGGATTTCGCGGCATTGGACCTAGGGGCCATGGAGAAACCGATGATCAAGGCATGGGCGAGCCGGGATCGCGAATCCGCTTTCCGGTGGGTGCTTGAGAAACGGGGGACGGGAGCCATCATGGATCTCCGCAAGGAGACATGGGAAGCCCCCCATGCCGAAACGGTCGACACCATTCGGTGGATGGTCGGGAAAATCGAAGGGCTCAGTGCGGAACAACAGGCCGAATTCGCGAAGGCCCAGGCCGATCATCTTCCGAACGACAGCGAGAACGCGACCGTGTGGATCGAAGCGGCGAAAATACCTGCCCTGCAGGATTCCTTTCGCCATGCCGCCGTCGGCGACATCTTCTCAGATCAGGAGACCTCCGTCGAACGCGGGCTAAAAGCGGTGGCCACCCTTCCGGATCCGGAGGCTCGGCTCGCCATGTTGGAAACCTTGGATCGCCGTCCTTCGTCTTTCAACGGGCAGCTACAGCCGGGGGCGCAGAAGCTGCTCCAGACGCGGCTGGCAGAGTGGGGCGCTGCGCCAACACGCGTGAAGGCCATTCTGGAACACCTGTATGGAGACAGCGCCTTGATTCCCCAACCATGAAGGCTCTGCCACACGCCACCATCGCGCTGGCCCTCTTCGCCGGAGGTGCTTGGGGAGGCCGGGCGATCAGAACCGGAACTCCCGAAGCGCCGATCCCGTCGGCTGAAGTCCGGAAGTCGTCCGCTGCCCGTGAAGAAGAGAAAGAACCGAAGAGGAATCTGAAATCCCTGCTGGCTTCCCGACAGGCGGATGCCCGAGCACCAGGTAAACTCCGCTCTTCCTTGGAACGGGTGGACACCGCCACTCTCAAATCCATCGCCGTGGAGCAATATACCATCCTGGCAGGGATGACCGAAGGAGGAAAGAAGCGGCAACCCCACCAAGATCTCTACACTGCCGCAGTCGATGAACTGTGGCAACGCCGCGGGATCGCCGCCTTTGAGTGGGCCGATAGCTTGGAACCAAAAGAGCGGGCAACACTGACGAAAAGCCTGCTAAGACGGGCTCTCCAGGAAGACCCTGCGAGTGCCCTGCCGTGGATGAACAAGTATCACGCCGAGCACGGGAAATCCGCTACGATCAATGAATTCCTGGCTATCGCGATGAAGGGCGCCGCGGAACGCGGCGTCGACGAGGTTATCCGCGCCTATGGCATGTTTGAAGGTGCCGACCTTTCCAATCCGCTCCGAAATGCGAGCTATCCGGAAGATTTCGACTTCGCCAAGCTTCACGCGAGCTTCAGCGGCAAGCTCGGCCTGAGTGAAGCGGTGTCCCGATGGGCCATGCGTGACCGCGACGCGGCATCAGCGGCGGTGAGGGAGGGCATTCTCCAGGCCGGGAAATACGAACATTATCATTCCGAATCTCTTCACACCCTGATGGCAGCGGCCATGGCTCAGGATGGCGAAATCGCGGGGGTGGAATGGACGGTGGCACAACTCTCCTCCCTCAGTGCCCAACGGAGGAAAGAATACCTTTGGAGCCTGAGCAGACGGAACGATTTCTCCGCGGAGGGGCGTGCCGCCACCATCACCAGCCTCCCCCCAGCCGAGCGCGCCGAATATGTCCTCGGTCTGCTTAAGATCAGCAATGCCCCCTTGTCCTATGAGGCCTTGGACACACTCCCTCGAGCAGAACTCCTGAAGGTGCTGCACAAGGACATCGTGTCCTCAGGAGATAGCACGGAGGACTACTCTGGAACCGGCGGGCTCAGCGACTTGAATCGGATCCGGCAGGAGGTCCAGGAGCGCTACCAACTCACCCCGGGCGAAATTTCCAGCATCCAGGCCGGCAGGTAGGATCCGGCTTTTTGCGACGGAAACGTTGATTTGCAAAGGAAGCTAATTTGTGGAGGATCGCCCGCGGCTATGTCCCGGCCGCCTCGACACCTCTTTCTGGTACCGATCCTCGCTTGCCTCGCGGATCAGGCTTTCGCCACGGCTTTCAGCACGGTCTGGCAGCTTGGCAATGACGACGAGAACCTCTCGCCGTTCTCCCAAGAAAGTTTCGGCCCGAACAATCCCCCGGGGTCTGGGACGGCGAAGGATGATGACTACTACCTCGCCGGAACCTATGCGGGCGTGGGCACGGTGAGCACGGAGAACATCGCGAACTTCGAGCGCGCCATTACCGAGGGCGATGTCCGGAACCGGGTCCATTTCCAGCTCACGGCAGCGCAGGCTGCTGCCACATCCCGCCTGCGCGTCACGGTGGATCTCCGTAGCGGCGGAGCTTGGGTGAACGGGATCGGTTCAATCCCCGGTTTTTCCACCCACCATGTAAGCATCACCTTCAACGGCCAGCCAGTCGGCGTCCGGAACAACATCACATGGGATAGCACCCTGAGCTTCACCCTGCCGGCGTCCGCGGTGAATGCCGTGGCCGGTGCGAATGTGCTGCAGGTCGAGCGGACCGGCGGTGGAACTGGCGGCTACATCGGCTTCGATTACCTGAAACTGGAGGCCGATCCTGATAGCCTCACTGATGCTGATAACGATGGCATGCCGCTGTGGTTCGAGGATGCCTACGGCTTCAGCGATGCCTCGGCCGCGGATGCTGCGCCGGATCCCGATGGCGATGGACTGACCAACGTCCAGGAATTCCAAGCCGGGACGAATCCGACCGATCCGGACAGCGACAACGACGGCTTGTTCGACGGCGCGGAGACCGCCACCAATCCCCTGCTCCATGACACCGATGGCGATGGTATCGCGGATGGAGCGGAAACGACGACGAATCCCGCGCTCGCAGATACCGATGGCGATGGCCATCCGGACAAGATCGAGTTGGAGCAGGGAAGCAATCCGGCTTCCGCGGCTTCGGTCCCTTTTGATTTCCCAGGTGCGATCGGGCTGCAATTCATCCCGGAGTCATTCACCTCCGCGGCCCTGCCCGAGGGTGAGGCTGCCGGCTACTTCCGCTTGCCGAAGTGGAATGTCTCGCCCGGACTTCCCCAGTGGAGGGAATCCGGCACCAGCCTCAGCGGCAGCATGAGCGCTCTGAAGAACCATCGCGGCCAGAGCACCACTGCCAATGCCACGTGGACTTATCACTTTGCCAGCCAGGGCCTGCACAAGGGGCCGGGTGACGAGCGGCTTTTCGCGGGGATGATCCGCAGCGAGAACAACGGGAGCACGGTCACCCCTGCCACGATATCGCTCACCGGTATCCCCTACGCGACCTATGACCTGCTGCTCTATGTCGGCTACGTCTATCCATCGGATCGGGCGAATGGTGCTTATTCCGGTTATGCGCAGCTGAATGGGAATGCCGCGACGCAGCGGCACTTCTACAGCTCGTCCGCCCCGCCCTTCCACGGCTTCACGGAGATAACCGGGACTTCTCAGGCCACGCGGACGCACGGTAATTTCGTTCGTTATCGGGGACTGAGCGGAGCCACCCAGACGGTAAGCGTCACCTCATCGCTGACGACCCCGGTTTGCATCCACGGGATCCAGATCATCGATAGCGGCACGGATACCGATGGCGACGGGATGAAGGATGCGACAGAGATCGAGCATCGCTTCAATCCCTTGGTGGCGGACGCAAGTACGGATGCCGACAACGACGGGATGACCAACCAGGCGGAGCTCTCCGCCGGGTGCGATCCCCACGACCCCGATACCGACAAGGACGGCTTGGCCGATGGCGCGGAGGCCGCACATGGAACTTCACCGCTCGATCCTGATAGCGACAACGACACGCTGACCGATGGCAGCGAGGTCGAGGGAAGACCTTTCACCTCCCTCCCCAACGACGCCGATAGCGACAACGACAACTATTCCGATGCGGTAGAGCGGCTCTACGGATCGAATCCGATGTCGGCTACCAATTTCCCGCCCTCCTGCCCGGTATGGGATGCGGCCACCAACACCTGGCGATGGCGGATCGATAATATCCGGCTGCTTTGGAATCACCCGCAGTCGATGCTCGGCGCCCTGCCGACCGATGAGGCCATGCTCTGCGAGGCCGTCGCCCAGATCGACGCCGGGGGCTGGAGCAAGGAGGTAGGGATCGGCCTGCGCTACATCAACGGAAAGCTGACGCACCGCTTCCGCTGCATCGAAGGCGTCTTCCATGTTGCCGGACAAAACAACTCCGGTTTCTGGGACGGTGATTGGAACGCCGCAACGGACCAGACGAAGAACTATGGCTTCAGCGGATTCGGTGCAGCGGACGATTCGAAGCCGCTGCGGATGGAATTCGCTGCGGTACGCGCGGCGAACGGCAGCAATTCATGGACGCTGAATTTCCTGCTCGCGGACCTCAGCAATCCAAACGCCCCGGTGACACTGGCTTCCAAGACCTGGGCCAACGCCGTCGCAACCGAGGCATCCCTGATGAACGGGACCACGAACTGGACCAATGCCACCGGAGTCGAAGATGCCTTCGACGTTCGGATCGAGCCCGGTGTCACCGCCTTCATCACACCGGACCCGGTGGGCACGCCCGACGGCGATAGCGACGGAATGCCGGATGCCTGGGAAACGGCCCACGGCTTTAACCCCGCGAGTGCCAGCGACGCGTCACAGGATGCGGACAGCGATGGCCTGAGCAATCTTCGCGAGTATCTGGCCGGCACGAATCCCCGCGAAAGCGATAGCGACCACGATGGCGCCAACGACGGGCTGGAACTCGACAACAACGCGAATCCCCTTTCCGCCTCCAGCAAACCGGCGGGCTTCGAGTTCACCGGTAACATCGCGGATCTGGATGGAGACGGGCTTTCCGATGCCTGGATGCTCTGGTCCGGCGCGACCGCTCGCTTGCCGGGCGCGGACGATGATGGCGATGGGATGAGCAATCTGGAAGAAAGCCAGGCAGGGACGGATCCGGATGATGCGGCATCCCACCTCGAGCTCTGGGCCTCACCGACCGGGGATGGCCTCGCGTTGGCATGGACGGATCTTCCTTACAAGGCCCATGGAGTCGAACGGAGTAACGCGCTTGCCTCTTGGCAGCCTGTGACAGGATTACCTGCGCCGAGTGTTTCCGGAGGTCTGCGCCGGATCACGATTCCCTCCGCCAGCTTGAACCCGGGAGCAGATTACTACCGCGCCACGGTGAATCCCATCGACAGCGATGGCGATGGTGTCGAGGACTGGGTCGAAGCGAAGGTACTGGGATCATCTCCGAGCTCCGGCAGCTCTATGGGGCAGACGATTACGCGGGCCAATGGCCAGCCGCTTTCCGGTGACGCCGTGGCCTTGATCGAGCGAGTGCAAGGTTCTGCCGCAAACGGAGGCAGTCCCGGCTCTTCCTCTGCGGGCACCCCTTCGGCGGTGAATGCCTCCCGCTTTCTCATGCAGTCGACCTTCGGCCCCGTGCCGGAAGAGATCGAGCAGGTCCGTTCTCTTGGCTACCAAGGCTGGATCGACCAGCAAATCTCGCTGCCGCCTTCCTACCTCTCGCCCTACATCCAGCAGATCAAGGCTGATGCCAGAGGCCATCACATCGATCCGACTTACAATTACAACGAGCTCGATAACTTCATCTTCGGCAACAATGTCACGACTCCCTTCGCCCGCAATGCGATCGGTGCTCCGGACCAACTGAGGCAGCGCGTGGCTTTCGCACTCTCCCAGATCTGCGTGGTTTCCCGCCGCGATGCAAATCTGGAGGAGAAGCCGGAGGCGATGGCGAACTACTACGACATGCTGACCCGCCATGCGCTCGGCAACTATGGCGAGTTGCTGCTCGACGTGGCGATGCATCCGGCGATGGGCTGGTACCTCAGCCACGCGGGAAACCAGAAGGCCGACCCTTCGATCCCCCGCTATCCGGACGAGAACTTCGCGCGCGAGCTCATGCAGCTCTTCAGCATCGGCCTGTGGGAGCTGAATCCCGATGGCAGCCGCAAGCTGAACGGTCATGACGAACCGATCCCGACCTACGACAATGGCGACATCACGGAGATGGCACGAGTCTTCACCGGGCTCTACTTCGCCGCACCCTATGGATGGGGAGGCGGCGGATGGGAAGACGAACACTTCACAAAGCCGATGGTGATGTATGCGGATCGCCACGACTTCGGGATGAAGCGGATCCCCGGTGGATTCGTCGTTCCTGCGCGTGATCCTTCACCGGAGAACGGATTGCAGGACGTCCGTGATGCCGTGGACGCGATCTTCCGCCATCCGAACACCCCCGTTTTCGTCAGCCGGCAGCTGATCCAATTCCTGATCACGGACAATCCCTCACCCGCCTACATCCAGAGGATCCAAAATGTCTTCGTGAATGATGGCAGCGGTCAGCGCGGAAACTTGGCAGCGGTGGTGAAGGCCATCTTGCTGGATCCGGAAGCACGTTCGCAGCCCATGTCCGCGAGCTACGGCAAGCTGCGGGAACCGGTAATCCGGACAATGCACCTCGGTCGTCTGGGACATCTCACGGAATCGCACCCGGAATTCGTGTGGTGGAATTGGCAGGAGAACTACTACGGCTACACCAAGCAGGAGCCGATGAATTCGCCGAGCGTGTTCAACTTCTACACGCCGGTTTATCAGGCGCCAGGAGACATCCGGAATGGTGGCCTTGTCAGTCCGGGCTTCCAGATCGTGGATACATACTCCGCCATCTCCTTTCCGAACCTGATGTGGAAGTATCTCCACGAAGGCTTCAACTCGGGATGGGAGTGGAGGTTCCCAATGGATTTCCTGGATGCGCTGCTGGTGGCGGACAATCCGGTCTCTCTCGTCGATCACGTGAACCTTCTGGTTTGCGCCGGATCCATGACCAACCGCACCCGCGGGATCATCCTGCAGCAGATCTCGAACACCGCCCTCACGCCGAAGGATCGCGTCGCACTGGCCCTCTGGCTGGCGATGAGCAGTCCTGAAGGCGCGACCCAACGCTGACCCGTTCCTTTCCATCTCATGCGCTCACGCCGAAAGTTCCTCGGAGAAGCCAGTTGTGCCGCGATCGGTTCGACCTCGGTGCTTTCCACGCTGCTAAACCTGACGATGGCGAATCACGCCGCAGCACAGGGCGGCTTCGGCGGGCAGAGGAAGTCGCTGGTATGCGTGTTCCTTTCCGGAGGCTGCGACACCTTCAACCTGCTGATCCCGAAGGATGCGAAGTATGCGGAGTACGCGGCTTCGCGCTCGAACCTCGCGATCCCCCTCAGCGATCCCGATCCGACCAAGAGGCTCATTCCTCTGACGGACACCAACTTCGGCCTGCACCCTTCCTGCACGAAGCTCGCGGAGATGTTCAATGGCACGGGCGCCTTTTCCGGCAAGAAACGCGTCTCTTTTGTTGCCAACGTGGGGACGCTTATCGAGCCGATCACGAACAAGGCACAGTTCCTGAATGGAAGCGTGGCCTTGCCCAAGGCGCTCTTCTCCCATCGCGACCAGATCGAGCAGTGGCAGACCTCCGTCCCGCAGGGGATGAGCGTGCTTACCGGCTGGGGTGGACGCGCGGCGGACGTGATTCATTCGACACTGAATACCGAGCAAAC
This sequence comes from Luteolibacter luteus, assembly GCF_012913485.1. Classification (GTDB taxonomy): domain Bacteria; phylum Verrucomicrobiota; class Verrucomicrobiia; order Verrucomicrobiales; family Akkermansiaceae; genus Haloferula; species Haloferula lutea. Next base: position 1,410,575 of record NZ_CP051774.1, read on the forward strand.
GGGAAGCTACTACATGCCGATGAACTTCTCCGTGGCGGGAAACTCGGCCTTCCAGATCGGAGAGAGCCAAGGGCAGTTCGTGATCACCGGTGGCGGTGCTTTGAGCTTTACCGGCTCCGGCGGCGCCTCCCCCACGCTTCAGGCGAAGGACCAAGGAATCCGCAACCTCATCGGCAGCCCGATCGAGGAGCACTATAGCAGTCTCTTCCACCGCACGCACGGGCGCATCACCTCGAACAGCATCGAGCGGGGCGTGGAATTCCAACAGCAATTCTCAGCCCCGGGGACCTTGAATGGGCAGAACGTGGATAGCGTGGTGGCAAACGCCCCTTTCCCGAACCATTGGATCTCCGCGCAGTTCCGGGCGGCGGTGAAGACGATCGCGATCCGCCAGCAACTGAAGCTGGCACGCCAGACCCTCTTCATCGAGTTCGGCGGCTGGGATCACCATGCGGAACTGCTGGAGAATCACCGCGACATGCTGCTGGTGCTGGATGGGGCTCTCTATGCCTTCCAGACCTGCCTCGAGACCTTGGGCCTCGCCAATGACGTGATCACATTCACCTGCTCCGACTTTGGCAGGACCCTGCGCTCGAATGGACAAGGAACCGACCATGCGTGGTCCGGCAATCAACTGGTGATGGGCGGACCCGTGAAGGGCGGCACGGTGAAGGGCAGCTATCCTTCTCTGGTGATCGATGGGCCGGATGATGTCGGCCGCGGCGGGCGGATCTTCCCGAAGGTTTCAGCAGACCAGTATTTCTGCGAGATGCTACGGTGGTTCGGAGTGACTCCCGCCGACATGGATCAGGTGTTGCCGAACATCGGGAACTTCTACGATCCCAATAGCTCGACGAATCCGGTGGGATTCCTGCTATAGCTCGTGAAGGCACACAGAATCATCCTTGCCGTTGCTCTGATCGCCTTCGTCTTGTTCATGGGCTGGCGGCTCTCGCAGCCCCGGGAAACCAGGACCGAAAAGCAGGCCATCCCCGGACCGGTCATCAGCCAACCGGAGCCGGAGATCCCGACCCCACCGACTGCTGCCGAGTCCTTGCTCGAAGGATACGGCGATGCTGCGACGCCTCCGATCGAAGACCTGCGGAAAGTCCACCGCGTGACGACCGGCTACTTCTCCTTGATCAAGGACCCGAGCCGCTTTCCCATCGGTGGCAACGCGGATCTGGCCGCGGCCTTGCGGGGAGAGAATGCCAATCGTGAAGTGTTTGTCAGAAGGGACCATGCCATCTTCACCGCGGACGGCCTTCTAAAGGACCGGTGGGGAAAGCCTTTGATCGTTCATCCCGAAGGATGGCGGCGACTCGAACTGCGCTCCGCCGGACCGGATGGCACCGCCTACAATGACGATGACGTGATACTGGATCCTTCTGGAGTTCAGACCTCGAAGTGAGGATCACTTTTTCTGCGCGGCAGTTGCCGCCTGTTCCAAGGTTTCGAGCACGTACCCGGCATGCAGGACGGTACCCATGCCGAGAGGGTGCCGGATCACCCGCTCTTCATACTCGCTGTGAATCTTGTCTTCATGATGATGCTGGGCGAGTACGATGCCTGCCACGAGAGGACGAGTTCCCTTTCCTTCGATGAAGACCGGCCCGCCGCTATCGCCGGCGAAGGTTGTGAAGTCCGCCAGAAAGGTGGGATGCGTCTTTACAGGCAGCAGCGGCGGGCTTGCGAAGATCCCCTGCCGTGCCACGGGAAAGCCCGCGCCATTTGCCTCGAAGCGCTGCGGGTAGGTGAGCACGAAGAGCGGGCTACAGATGTGAACGCCAGCCGTAGCGAGATCCTCTTCCTTCGCAAAGTCCGTGACGGAGATCGCGGGCACAGCCACTGGAAGGGCATCGCCCAAGCGCAGGACCGCGACGTCTTCCTTCGCGTGACGCACCCACAGCGGCTGATCCTTGTCGCGGATCTTGATCGTATGATCGTGCCGCTCATAGGAGCCATCCGGCTTCGGCTCGCGGAGGACCAGAATCGCATTTTCGCCTTTGGTTCGTTCCACCGTATGCGCGGTGGTCACGAGATAAAAGGCGGCATCCGGTTCCGCCCGCTTCACCAGAAAGCAGGTGGAGGTAGAGTCCGGATCGAAAAACTTGAAGGTGGCCTCCATCATGGTGGTGGCAAAATCCGCAGCCCGGGCCGGGAACAGCGCGGAAATGCTAAGGAAAAGGGAAAGGAGCAAATTCTTCATGGCTACGCTGTTCCGGATTATACGCGGATTGGCGCCTTGTTTTCCAATCCTTCGTGGAAGGCAATCCAGCGCCAAGCTTTCGCAAGCCCGCGGGAGCGAAGCATGCGGGAGAGAACTAGGGTGCTCCCATGTCCGGATTCCTTCATTCCCGGTCCTGCGACCTCGCCTATCGTCTCCACGGCTCCACGCCGCGCTTGCTGAACCAGCTTTGCCATCTGGGTGAAGGCACACTGATCATCCGCCAGCAGGGCCTAAGCCTAGCAAAGGATACCGGCTTCGGACTTTTCGTCGCCCGTGAGCCGGGCGGCTGGAATGTGCTGCGCGATGCCATCAGCGGCTTGGAGGTCGACCTCGGTCAGGCTCACCAAGTCCATGCGCTGGCCGATCCTGACGATGCGCATCCCGTTTTCTCCATCAATCCCCCGGGCAACGGGATCGAACTCTCCGTGCGTCTCGACCGGCATGACTGGAAATCACGGGTCGTGCGGGAAATAGTGGATGTATTCCAAGGTGTGCCAATCGACGCCCGGGACCGCCACTCACTGGGGGCTGGAGCTTGGCTGGATGAGTGGGAAAGTACCCCACCTCGAAACAGGAGCATTGATTGGAACGTCGCGGCAGCGCTCGATGGATGCCGCTGTCTGGAAGTGGAGGTGAAGACAGCGATGCACCGCGTGAAGGCGGCATTCCGACCGGCTTTCCTGGATAGCGAAGGGCCCGTGCTCAGGATCGCAGATGCGGGAAGAAAGCACGTGGTATTCGCCGACACGGCGGCGCCGGGATTCTGCTGGGCCAGCTTGGCACCGGGGCACCTGAGAATCCAGGTGGCGGCGGAAGAGCGGATTGAGGCAGCAGTAGCGGCGGCGTGAGGTGCCTTTGCCCGCCCACACAAGCTCACTGGTCAGCTGCTTTTCACGAGGCGGGAGCCAGAATCGTCCCTGCAAGCCTCAGCTCCCCGGGGAATTGGCGTGGGCCTCCTTCACGGCTTGTTCAAGCGGAAGAAGCGGCTCGCCGAGCTACCAGGCGTCTGGACCACGCGCCACACTCCATTCGTCTGCGTGGCGGTAGCGGCAGTGGCCGCCCACCCGCTGGTCGGTTGATCGGACTCTTGGAGGGTCCAGCCACTGCTTCCCGTCACCGGCCATTCGATAATGATCTGCCCCCCTTGATTGGTAATCGCCATTACCGGAGGAGCCGTCGCGGGAGGAATTCCGCGGGTAACGATCAATTGCGGTGAGTACGCCGCCACCTCACGCCCGACAAATTCGGCATTCATCCCGGGTTCCACATTTTCCGCATCCGGTCGCATCAACAGGCCGAAGTTGCTGGCAGGAGTTGTCACCCACTGGGCCACGAGCGAGGTGATATCGACTTCCACCCAAGCATTGGATTGCGTGACCGGCATCACTGCCACTTTCTCCAAGGGCTGCAGGTGACTCCACTTCAAGCCGGTTTCGGTCCACGTGGCACCCTGCCGATGAATGGCAATATCCCCCGCCCGGAAGCTGCCGCCGAATTCGGACCCCGGCAGCATCGAATAGATCTTGAGCTTTGCTGAGGCGATCTCATTGGCCGGCATACCTAGGGCAGCCAGGTTGAACTGGATCAGCGCATGATTGGAATGCTGCATCCCCACGGAGGCGTTCACGTTCAGCGTGATCGAGTTTCCCACCGTCATGTCCAGGTAGGAATAAACATCGCTGTCCTTGACCGGCGTCAGCGTGACGGTCTCCGCCGTCGCAACAGCGCAGAGGGCAAAGAAAAAGAGCGCCGCTTTCATAGGCATAAAATCTGTTAGAAGGTCTTGGTCACCGAGAGACTGAAGTTCCGTCCCGGCGCAGTGGAGCGATCGGTGGTGCCATCGCCACCCAAGTGGCCATTACCGCGGCGCACCGAACCCCACTGCCAGTATTTCTCATCCAGGATGTTGTTGAACCCGGCATGAATCGCCAGCGTTTCCGTGGGCTGCCACCACGCGGCGAGATCGAGCGTGAACCAAGCAGGCGGACGGAAGAAAGTGCTCTGGTTGGTCGTGTCGTCCACGCGCTCCACTTTCGCCACATAGGTGCCTGTCAGGCGCGCGCCGTACCGGCCATCCGGATCCTCGTAGCCCACGAAGCCCACGGTTTTCCATGGTTCGATGGTATTGAGCGGGACATCATCGGTGAGGTTGTTTCCGATCGTCTTGCCGGTTGCTGCACCGACCTGCCAGCCCTCGGCCTTGGCCCACGCGTGGCCAAGCTGATACATGCCGCCGAGTTCAAACCCGTAGATCTCCGCTTCTCCGCGGTTCACGGTGGTCACATACTCCTGGTTTAGATCATTGAACTGGTCGGTCCCCACCCCGTTCTCGATGAAATTGCGGTAATGCGTGTAGAAGACGGAAGCTTGGAAACGCCCCGCACTACCCTCGGTCTTCATCCCGAGTTCGAAAGCATCGCTCTCCTCCTCTTTCAGGCTGGGATTCGGCACAGTGACAGTTCCCTCCCCTCCTCCGGATGTCGGATGATCAAAGATCATGGAGAGCTCTTCCGCACTCGGATTCCTCACACCGTGGGCGTAGGTGCCATACCACTGGACATACTCGACCGGTTTCCACGCAAGGTTGAGGCGTGGCGAGAGCGAAAAGTTCTCGTAGTCGGACGGCGGTTCCTGGGCAAAAAGTGCCAGGTCATCCAAGCGATCCAAATAGGCCTGGTTCGGGTTCGGGTTGATCCCCTGCCAATCGAGGCGCAGGCCCGGCGTGATGAAGAATTGCCGGTGGATCTTGATCTCGTCCTGAAGGAAGAAACCCACACGCGTGGTATCGGTCGGCGCAAAGGCAGTGCGATTGGACTCGTCGGGAGAGCTCGAGTCGCGACGCGTGTACTTGTTCTCCGAGGTCTCCAGAGAAAAATCCACGCCCGCCATCGCGGAGTGAAGCACCTCCGCCTCGCTGCCAAAATCACGACGAGCCACCGACGAGAGCCCGACAATATCGGTATCGAAAGTGATGCGCTGCTGGCGGGTGCGCTCCGTTCCCGGGAAGGGGATACCGCCGATCACCAGGGGTTTCGAAGCCGAGTCGTTGTCGCTGCGGCTGCCCGCATGCTGCCAATAGAGATGCGTGTCGAGGTGATCGACCAAGCCCGCCTGCGGCGTGTAGATCCACTTCAGGCTGGCCCGCTGGCGTTCCAGGAACTGGTCATTGTAAACGTAGTCCGTGAAAACCGGGAAATCGGAAACCACTGCACTGCGGACATCCGTCGAGGCCTCGCGATCGAAGACTTCCAGGGCCAGCTTGAAGAGGTGATCGCCCATCGCGTGCTCCGCCTTCACCAAGGCCGAGTGCGAGGTGAAATCCATCGGATTCGGCGGCTCGACACCGTTATTCGCCGTCTCCTCGCCATGACGTCCTGCGTAGAGGAACATCACCGAGGTATTCCCTTTCTTCACCGCACCTCCCACCTGGCCGGCGATGCTTTCGTTCACGGAGAAGTACTGCGTGCGCAGTAGCGCACCATGGTCCTTGCCCTTCAAGATGCTCTCCGGTTCCGGAGTGCTGAAGGCCACCACACCGCCCAAGGCATCGCTGCCATAGAGCGCGCTGGCTCCGCCCTTCAAGACCTCCACGAGATCGAACATCGCGGGATCAAAGTAGTCGCGACCGATTCCCCCTGCGCCATCGCCGCTGCCCATGTCGAAGGAAGTCGACACATACTGTGGCGGCTGGCGGACACCATCGAGCTCGATGGCGATCCGGTTGCCCTCCGCACCGCGGATATTGATGCTGCCGTAGCCGGACTGGCCATAGGCGAAGGCCCCGTCACCGCTGCCGAAATCAAAGGGCAGCGTGACCGTGGGATCATATTTCGCGAATCCCGAGAGATCCTGGCTGCCGGTCCGCAGCAGCTCCTCCTGATCGGCGCGCAAGGTCGTGCCGCTGGCATCGATCCAGCGCTGCTCGGTGCGGGTTCCAACCACGACGATCTCATCGAGGTCTTGCACCACCGACCCCTCATCCCCGGCGACGGAGTCCTCCTCAGGTTCCGCCGCCGGAGCGGGGTGCAGCGCCATACCGATGGCGGCCATTACCGGAAAAGCCGGATGAAATCGCATGTGTCAAAGTGGGGCGCGCCTGCGCGCGCCCGCGGAAGGTGGGGGCGAATCAACGCCGTTCGAAGTTCGATGATCCGGGCTCCTCCGCGAGGAAGGGCATGATGGATCGATGGAAAGAAACTTGGGAACGGAGGGGGAAAAGCGTCGGGGGATCGCTGGCTACCATCCGGAGGCGATAGCCAGCGGGGAATGGCTTATTGCTGCTGAGCTGCTTCGACAACGTAGGGCTTCAGCGTCTCGCGGATCTTGTCGATGGCTGGAGCCTTGCCGTCTTCGGTGTCCTCCACGAGTTCGGCGACGACATCCATGAGACGTCCATCACCGGCCTTCGTGAGCACCTTCACGCTGCCGTCCTTAGGGTAGAATTCTTCCCAGACCTGGCGGACATCCTTCCAGAAGAGATTGGTCTTGTCCCAATAGGTGTTCGCCTTGGTGAAGTCGTGATCCTTCACACGCAGATAGGGATTGAAGCCAATCTCACGGACCAACGGGTAGTCCTTGCCATCGCGCTTCACCCACTTGGCATTGTCCTGCTCATGGAACCAACCTTCGGAGGTGATGGTGTGGCGGTTGGTCACGACCAGCAGGTCGTAGTCCTCCCGCTTCTCCTCGCGGCGCGGCTTCGGGCGATTGGCGAGTGCGGTCCACTCGCTGATCTCCGGGCCGTGCACCCACGCGGCGATGCCCTCGTAGCGCGGGGAATCATCCACCTGCGTGACGCGCTGGCTCCACTTCCCCTTCGCCTCTTCGGGCGAGAGCTTCTTGGTCGTCCAAGTGCGTTCGCCTTGGAACTCCAGGATCTCGGTATCCTCGTAGGTCCAGATCTGGGCCCAATGCTTCACTACGGCCGGGCCGGCCTGCAGGATGTGCTGGAGCACGATCTTCTTTCCGGAGTCTTCGACGACCTTTACGGTCTCGAAGGCTTCTTCCTTATAGGCCTTCTCCTCGGGCTTGTAGCCTTCGTGAAGCGAGACGGTTTCCTGGAAATGGAAGCCGACCTTGAAGTCGCCTGCCATCGATAGGATCGCCTTACGATCCTTCTCAAAGGATTCGTCGGAAGCGAAAGTCGAGCCGGCCAGGAGGATGCCAGCAGCGAACAGGGTGAAGGTGGATTTCATAGTCTTTCCGGTAGCTCGTTGATAGGCTTAGCGGCGGCGGCGGGCGATGAGGCCCAGACCGGCGAAGGCGGAAAGCAGGAGCGCGGAAGGTTCCGGCACCACGGCGAAATCCGGAGCATAGCCCGAGTTCGAGAACAGCGTGTCCACGTGAAGCTCGGTCACCGAGAGGACGCCGAGCGCAGCGCTGTTCGAGACGCCGACGATATCCACCGTGTAGCTGGCTGCATTACCGGGGATCTCCCACTTCGCCCACCACTGGCCTTCCACATCGGCATTCGTGCCGAGGACATACTCGGGCAGGATGCCATTGATCGCGCCGAAGCCGAAGGCATCGAGACCGGAGGTTCCGCCGAAGCCAGCACCATTGAGACCCAGTCCCTGGATGATGATGGTGGTGTAGCCCGAAGAACCCACAACACCGGCGGTCGGGATATGGAGTTGCAGGCCAGCCGCATTGATACCTGCGACGCTCGAGTAGATGTTGTTCGTGGACGAGACGACGTCATTGGTGCCGGACTGCGTCAGGAACGATGTCCCTGCCAGCGCCCCCGGATTGATCGAGGGTGTCCCGTTGACGATATCCGGAATCGTGGGTTCCGGCGGGGTGCTGTCGGCATTGCCATCCCAAGTTCCGGCGGACCAGCCGAAGTAGGTGGTACTGGATTCTCCGCGGAAGGATGGTGTGAAGACGGTGCCGGAATCCGTCATGATGAAGGCGGCGGACACAGAGGACGAGGCAAGAATAGCCGCGAGAGCAGGCAGGAGGAACAGCGGGCGGCAGGTACGACGAGGCGATTTCATGAGATTCGAGGGGCAGTCGGCAGAGGCGCTGCCGATGGATCCATGTTTCTCCTGCTCCTCTTCCCGGGCTCCCGACGGCTTGCTTTTCCCTAGCGGAAATTTGCGATGAAGCAGTTGTTTGGATAATTGACCGCTATCTGGAGGCAAGGGAGCGCCACTCGGAAATGTTCTTCTTGCGACTCAATCGCAATTAGAGCCGAATGGCGCTCCACCCCACCGATGTCCGCCACCCTGAATGCCACGATCCTCCACGAGGGAGCGGGTATCGTCGTGACGGGAATCGACGTGGAACTCTCTCAGGCTGTGGATTGGAGCTCCTTCCTAAGATCCACCGCAGGACACTTGGTTCTGAATCTGGATGGTCACGCAGTGGTGCTCGGAAAGCATATCCGTCTCGGTATTGTTCCGGGCACGGCATCCTTGTTGAGACCGGGAGAAGGTGAAATGATCCACGCAAGTCGCTTGCCGGGAGGCGGTAGACATCGCTTCGTCGTCCTCTCTGCTTCGGCCGGCTGGCTGGCGGCGAACTTCGGCGATTCCGCGGGAGCCCTCCACCCGGCGCTGCGTGATGCCACCGCCGCCAGCACCGGCCACATGGGCCAACTCCGCTCGATGACATTGGCCGAAAGGGACTTGTGTGAGTCCCTGCTCCAGCCCCCGGTCGCACGCACGCTGCGCGCCGCTTGGTTCCGGGGAAAAAGTTTGGAGTGCTTCAGCCTCTTCGGCGCTGCCCCGAAGGGCGGAAAGACAGGCAACGACCCGCTAAGACAGCGGATCGACGCGGCCACCCTTTGGTTGCGGGAACATTTCCGGGAAGATCTGGATCTCCATGCCGTGGCGAAGCACGTGGGCTGCGCACCGCACTATCTCAGCCGGCTCTTCAAGCAACACAGCGGAAAGACCTTGAGCCAGAAGCTGCGGGAAATCCGGATCGACCACGCGGCATCGCTGCTCCGGGACGGCGGAAGCAATGTCACCGAGGCAGCCTTCGAAGTGGGCTACAACAGCCTGAGCCACTTCACAAAGGCCTTCGTAGCGGAGAAAGGGACGCGTCCCTCCGACTGGCGGGCGGGCTGAAAGCAAGCAATCGCCAGACTTTGAACCTTGCGACTGGGCACGATCCGGGCTAACGGAATCATGGACCTTTTCCTTTACTGCCATGAAAACGAAGAAAGCTACCCGGGCCTGTGCCGCTTGCGCGTTCTGGAACAAGCTCGAGGAAGATCACGGCGAATGCCGCCGCCACGCGCCGCAGACGGTCGCCTTCGAGGTAGACGATGAAGTGAAGTTCGAGTCGATGTTTCCGGTGACCGCCGGGGAAGATTGGTGTGGCGATTTCGAGAAAGCCGACTGATGCCCAAAGGGTGCCGGTCCTCTAACGGTTGGGAAATTTTAATTGCGACCCAGTCTCAATTGAGGTTTCTTCCGCCGCGTGCAGCCCACCCTTGAGGAAATCGACAGCCTTCTCCTCCCGCTTGCCCCTGTCTTGGCCAAGGAAGCAGATGCCATTCTGGATCTGCGTGAACTCCTGATGAGCAAGGGACACCCCGGCAAGTGCGTGCGCTGCTTTTTCCAGCTCTTCACAGCCGCAGGAAAGGACGTCCTGCCGCGTCTGGCCCCGCTGAAGGCGTGGATGGAGGCAAATCTCGAGATCTCCGTGAATGCCGACGGGCGTCCGCTCGAGACGCTGCCGGTGAAGCTGCGCCAAGGGGAGGATCTGGAATCCTTTTGCCTTCGCTCGATCAAGCAGGTGCGTTTCGACCGCGGCTACGTGGCAAAGCGGGTGAATATGGCCTTCCGCTACAAGGTGGCGGCTTAAGCTAGGGGACAGGCGCCACCGCTCGGTTTTAGAGCCGTCACGGGCTCCCAAATTTCCAGTGGGTACCTTTTTGAGTCACCCGGCTTGCCCTCACGGGGGTGGTGGCTAGCATCCAGCGCCTCCGCAGCTCCCTAAGCCGCTCATGAACCGTATTTTCGTTGAGAAGAAGTCCGAATTCAACGCCGAGGCCCGCCACCTCCTGCATGATCTCCGCGAGTCGCTCGACCTAGAATCGCTCGCAGGTATCCGGATCGTCCAGCGCTATGATATCGACGGGCTTTCCGAGTCGGAGTTCGAGCAGGCAGTCCGCCTGATCCTCTCCGAGCCACAGGTGGATCTGACGACGAAGGAGCTGTCGCTGGGCGACAACGAGCAGGCCTTCGCCGTGGAATACCTGCCCGGCCAATTCGACCAGCGCGCCGATTCCGCTGCACAATGCGTGCAGATCCTCACCGGAAAGGAGCGCCCGCTGGTGGCCTCCGCCAAGGTGATCATCGTAAGCGGCAACATTTCCAGTGGCGATCTCACTCGGATCAAGGGCTACGTCATCAACGCGGTGGACTCCCACGAGGCCCGCATGACCCTGCCGGAAACCCTGCAACCGGTCGTCAACGCACCGGCCGACGTCGCGGAACTCAGCAGCTTCACCTCGAAGTCCACGGAAGAGCTCGCAGCGCTGCGCAAGCAACTCGGCCTTGCGATGTCCGATGCCGATATCGCTTTCTGCCAAGCTTACTTCCGCGACGAAGAAAAGCGCGTCCCGACCATCACGGAGATCCGGATGCTGGACACCTACTGGTCCGACCACTGCCGCCATACGACCTTCCTCACGAAGATCGAGGAAGCGACCTTCGGCGATGGCGCGGAGCCGGTGAAGAAGGCATGGGAAACCTATCTCGCCACGCGCAAGGATCTCGGTCGCGATGACAAGCCGGTGACGCTGATGGACATCGCGCTCATCGGCATGCGCGAGCTCAAGAAGTCCGGCGAACTGGATAACCTGGAAGTCTCCGAGGAGGTCAATGCAGCCTCCATCGTCGTCCCGGTGAGCATCGACAACGGCCCCGATGAAGAGTGGCTCGTGATGTTCAAGAACGAGACGCACAACCACCCCACCGAGATCGAGCCTTTTGGCGGTGCCGCGACCTGTCTCGGCGGCTGCATCCGCGATCCACTTTCCGGCCGCTCCTACGTCTATCAGGCGATGCGCGTGACGGGCGCGGGCAATCCTCTCACTCCCTTCGCGGAAACGCTGCCGGGCAAGCTTCCGCAGAAGAAGATCTGCCAGATCGCGGCTCACGGTTACTCCTCCTATGGCAACCAGATCGGTCTCGCGACGGGCCAAGTCTCGGAGGTCTATCACCCCGGCTATGTGGCGAAGCGCCTTGAGATCGGGGCCGTGGTGGCAGCAGCTCCACGCTCACAGGTTTTCCGAGGCACGCCGGCAGCGGGTGATGTGATCCTCCTGATCGGTGGACGCACCGGACGCGATGGCGTGGGCGGTGCCACGGGGTCGTCCAAGGAGCACACGGATACAGCTCTGGAAAACTCCGCCGAGGTTCAGAAGGGCGATGCCCCGACCGAGCGGAAGATCCAGCGGCTTTTCCGCAATCCGGAACTCACCAAGAAGATTAAGATCTGCAACGACTTCGGTGCTGGCGGCGTTTCGGTGGCGATCGGCGAGATCGCTCCGTCGCTCGAGATCGATCTCGATGCAGTGCCGAAGAAGTACGAGGGCTTGGATGGCACGGAGCTGGCAATTTCGGAATCCCAGGAGCGCATGGCCGTGTGCATCGATCCTGCGGATGCGGCCTACTTCATCGCCGAATCCGACAAGGAGAATTTGGAGTGCGTGCACGTGGCCACGGTGACCGATAGCGGCCGCCTGCGCATGAAGTGGCGCGGTAAGACGATCGTCGATCTCAGCCGCGCCTTCCTCGACACGAATGGAGTCCAGCAACTGGCGAAAGTCCACGTGAAGTCTCCGGAAGGCATCTTCCAGTCTGCCTTCAACAACCCTCAATCCGCCACCAAGCTGCTGGCCGATTTGAATCACTGCTCTCAGAAGGGTCTGGGCGAACGCTTCGACTCCTCCGTGGGTGCTGGCACGGTATTGTGGCCCTTCGGTGGCAGGCATCAACTCACGCAACCGGATGCGATGGTGGCGAAGCTCCCGCTTCTGCAGGGCAACACCGATAGCTGCACCTACATGAGCTGGGGCTTCAATCCCTACCTCTCTTCGTGGAGCCCCTTCCACGGCGCCGTCTACGCGGTCACCGAATCCGTCTGCAAGGCGGTCGCTGCTGGAGCACGGCTTTCCGATATCCGCCTGACCTTGCAGGAATATTTCCCGAAGCTCGGCACCGATGCTTCCCGCTGGGGCCTGCCCTTCGCGGCATTGCTCGGCGCCTTCCACGCTCAGCACGGCCTGCGCCTCGCAGCAATCGGCGGCAAGGATTCGATGTCCGGTTCCTTCAACGATCTCGATGTGCCGCCGACGCTGGTGTCCTTCGCTCTCGCACCGGGCAAGGCCAGCCTCGCGATCTCGCCCGAGTTCAAGAAGGCGGGCAGCACGCTCTCGCTGGTGAAAATCTCGCGCGATGACGACCAGCTTCCGAATTACGAAGAGCTTAGGCAGGTGGCGGAAACACTCCACCAGCTGAATGTCGAAGGGAAGATCCTCTCGATGAAGGCTCTGGGATCCGGCGGCCTCATGCATGGCGTGGCCACCAGCAGCTTTGGCAACCGCATCGGTGCCACCATCACCGCCGACCTCGGTGCCTATGCCGAGCGCTATTTCCATTTCCTCGTCGAGCACGATGCGGAGCTTCCCGAGTCCCTGGTCGCTCGCGTGATCGGCGAAACGGTGGCCGAGCCGGCAATCACCTTCCCGGACGAAAGCCACGGCATCGAAGAACTGCAAGCCGCCTGGCTTGGCACGCTGGAGCCGATCTATCCGACCAAGGAAGACTCGAGCGTCGCAAGCACTCCACACCTTTCGCTCGCGGCCTCTTTCTCCGCAACGTCTCACCGCGGTGCTGCGACCAAGCATGCGAAGCCGAAGGTGCTCATCCCGGCTTTCCCTGGAACAAACAGCGAATACGATTCCGCCAAGGCCTTCAATGAAGCCGGTGCCCTTTCCGAGATCCAGGTCTTCCGGAACCTGACACCACGGCATCTGGAAGAGTCACTCGACGCCTTCGCCGCGAAGATCCGCGAATCACAGATCCTGATGTTCCCCGGTGGCTTCAGCGCTGGTGACGAGCCGGACGGTTCGGCAAAGTTCATCGCAACGGTGATCCGCAATCCGAAGGTGGCGGATGCCATCATGGATCTGATCAAGAACCGCGACGGTCTGATCCTCGGCATCTGCAATGGCTTCCAAGCGCTGATCAAGACCGGCCTGGTTCCCTACGGCGAGATCCGCGATCCGCATGCCGATGCGCCGACGCTCACCTTCAATGACATTGGCCGCCACGTCTCGTGCTACGTCACGACGCGCATCGCCAGCACCATGTCACCCTGGATGGCGGGCATGGAAGTAGGCGATCTGCATAGCGTGCCGGTATCGCACGGCGAGGGCAAGTTCCTCGCCAGCCCTGCGGTCATTGCAGAACTCGCTGCGAAGGGTCAGATCGCGACGCAATACGTCGATACCGATGGCGTCTTCTCCATGGAGATTGATACCAACCCGAACGGTTCGCTCTTCGCCATCGAAGGCATCACCAGCCCCTGCGGCAAGGTCTTCGGCAAGATGGCGCACACCGAGCGCAGCGGCACCTTGGTCGGCAAGAACATCCCCGGCGAGAAGCGCCAGCCGATCTTCGCGGCCGGCGTGAAGTGGTTCGCGTAAGCGGCCCAAAAAGAAACCCGGTGGCTGGCAAGAGTCGCCAACCACCGGGCTGGGAAAGAATCAGTCAGATCAGTTCACCTTGATGAGCTCCACCTCGAAGACCAGCGTGCTGTTCGGCGGGATCGCGGGGCTGGGGCTCTGGGCGCCGTAGGCGAGGTTCGCAGGGATCTCGAACTTGAATTTGTCGCCTTCCTTCATGAGCTGCAGGCCTTCGGTCCAGCCGGGGATGACCCCGTTCAAGGGGAAGCTGATCGGCTTGCCGCGCTTCAGCGAGCTGTCGAATACCGTCCCATTCAGGAGGGTGCCTTCGTAGTGCACGGTCACCTCATCGGTAGCCTTCGGCGAGACGCTGCCTGCACCGCGCTTCAACACCCAATACTTCAGGCCACTTGCGGTGGTGGTTGCCTCCCCGGACGCCGCAGGCGCGTCAGCCGGAGCCGTTTCGCCAGCGGCAGGAGCGGACGATTTTTCCTCGGTTTTGGCTGCAGGGGTTCCAGCAGCGCTCTTCTCTTCCGCTTGCTTGCAAGCAGCAATGGAAAGGGCGCCAAGGGCGAGCAGGGAGAATGAAGTGATCTTCATGGTCGTGTGTTCAATCGGGTCTGACAGTAGGATTTCCGAGCTTTTCACGGCCCGGTCAAGCAGGCGGCGGGATGCTCCGCCCCTTTCACGGATCTAAAGCTCGTTATATTTCAGATTATTCCCCCGTGCCTTGTCGGCAGGGTAGCGCTGCTCGTTCCGCGCGATCTTCGCTTCCATCACTTCACCGAGATTCATCCCCAGCAAATCCGCCATCTCAAATAGCAGGATCCCGACGTCGGCGATCTCGGAAGCGATCTCTTCCCTCTTCTCCTCCGCCCGGCGTTGCACCTGATCCGGCTGCTGCCAGACGAAATGTTGGAGAAGTTCCCCGGCTTCGGCAGCGATGGCCACGGCCATGTCCTTCGGGTTGTGATACTGCTGCCACTCCCGGGCCGCGACAAAGCTGCGGATCCGGGCGGTAAGGTCAGATATGGAGTCGGACATGGCGAGGGACGAACGAGAAAGATCGTCGGAAGCATCCCCCCGCTTGTCGAACCGAAAGCTTTCCCATGGGGACCACCACGGGAAATGGCGCAGAAATACGGTACGCATAGGATTTCCACGCAGCTTCATGAAAACCGCATGCCGTGAAAAAATTTCGTCACCTTGCACGGGAGCTGCGTAGCGTACATGTTGAACTATGAGTGAAATTACACCTAGCGCGTGGGACGACCCCTTGAAGTGCCATGTTGGCGACTGGGTCCCCGCGTCTGCCCCCTCGGTTTCCGGATGGAACAAGGCGAAGGGGATTTATTGGTATCTGGTAGGCGGCTTCGTGAAGCGGCGCATGCAGGGAGCAGGTCCGGTCAATCCGGCGACCCCGTGGGGATTTGAGCTCCGCAGGATTCCAGCGACAGGCGGAGAGGCGTGGGTGCGTAGTTCCTGAGCGGATGGGCTGGAATTTCCCGGCCCCTTGCATCCTCTCCCGATCATGCGTAGATCTCCATCAATGAAAGCCGCCTTGGTGCTCGCGACTGCTGCCATGCTTTGTGCCTGCACTGCGGAGGAAAAGGACAAGCAAGCCATGGAAACCGCATCTACCCCGCCTCCGCAGCCCGCCGGCAAGGTCGAGAAAACCGACGACGAGTGGAAAAAGACTCTCACGCCGGAACAATACCGCATCCTGCGGCAGGCCGGTACCGAGCGTCCCAACGGCGAAGTTTACAAGGAGTTCAATAAGCAA
This sequence comes from Luteolibacter luteus, assembly GCF_012913485.1. Taxonomy (GTDB): domain Bacteria; phylum Verrucomicrobiota; class Verrucomicrobiia; order Verrucomicrobiales; family Akkermansiaceae; genus Haloferula; species Haloferula lutea. The sequence continues at coordinate 1,426,235 of NZ_CP051774.1, forward strand.
GGTGCCGGCACCTACTACTGTGCTGGCTGCGGGGCCGAACTCTTCACCTCGAAGGAGAAGTTCGACAGCCATTGTGGGTGGCCCTCCTTTTACGACCCATCAAAGGCGAAGAATGTCACGACCAAGGACGACTTTTCCGGGGGCATGGTCCGGACCGAGGTGAACTGTGCCAAGTGCGGCGGCCATCTGGGCCACGTCTTCAAGGGCGAGGGTTTCCAGACCCCGACTGATCAGCGCTATTGCATCAATGGCGTGGCCCTGAAGTTCGTTCCTGCCGCTCCAGAGGAGGCGAAAAAGGAAGAGCCTGCGAAGGACGGAAAGAAATAGTACCGTCGCGCAGGCTCTAACAGAAGGACAGCTTGTCAGCCGCACTTTGGTGCGGCGATCACCGCCGGGATGGGTCAGATCGAAGCCTTGAGCTTGTCGAACTGGGCTTGGAGAGACGCGATTTCCTTCTCCTTGGCCACGATGGCTGCGTGGATCGCCGCGAGCTTGGCAAGCTTGCCACCGGTGCCATTGGACGATCCCGAATAATCACCCAGCGGAGTCGAGGGACGCTTGCGCATCCATGAAGTGATGGTGAGGGCAGACACGCCGAATTTCTGGACGGCAGCAGTCTGGCCACCCCTGCCCTTCTGGGCATTTACGTCTTCCACATATTTCAGGATCTTCTCCCGCTCCGGGAGCGTGTAGCGACGCGCACGCGCCGCTGTTGCCTTCTTACGACTTGCCATGGGCTTCAGCCTAACACGTCTATCACACCGCGAAAGTGAGTTTTTTCACAACTCGATCCTAGGCAATATATCACTGATTATCAAAGAACAGCAATCATCCCAAGGCAACATGCCAAATGTCTCAGCGCGGAAAAATCACATGAAGTAATGAAAAATGGAGCGAAACCCTCATTTCATATGTGGGAAAAGAGCGATTAAAAACTCGGAATCGACCGTCGTCCGGCTGCGGAAATCCCCCTCTTTTGGGGGGCACGACAACACTCTCATAAGCGAGATCACGCCAACCAAGCGCTCCCGTGACAACAACTGTCGCAGGAGGATCACCCCGCCAAGCCACTCCGCTGAGAGAGAGCCTAGAAACGGGAAGCAGGGGCGATCAAGCATCTGCCGAAAGCTTCAGAGTCACCCGCATGCTGACGCACCGCGACTGACGGTCTGGGCGGCCCCCACCGCCCAGCCGTCTTTCGCCGTGACATCCAGCATAGTGCTGGCCCCGATGAGAATTGGTACCGGATCCTTGATTGGACCCCTTTTCCCCGACAACCAAGGTGGCCTCCCGGCGCTGTTCCTGTTGTCGGAGCAGGCGTTCGCAACAGCCGTTCAGTCCCGCTTTCGCGAGCCCCGGGGTGCCGAGGCGCGCAAGCCGGAATACCTTCGCAAGCCTGGTTGGCCGGAGCAGACCAGTATGCCGTGGGCCCTCCATCAATGACCGGCTGCGCAGCGACCTTAGTCGTGCTGGCGACGGCGAGAAAGAGGGCGGCAAGGAGGCTCGTGGAGCGAAAAATTGCCGTGCGTTCATGGGGGGACGAAAACCCGCGAGACAGACGCCCCCTCCTGAATGCGCTTCGCCCTTCATTCACTGACGGCTTCAGTGAACAAATTCCGAGCCAGGCCAAGGGAGGGACCGGCAGTTTCCCAAGTTGAATGGGTTTAAAGGGACCGTTTACTAGACGTCCCCATCTTTAGCAAGGAATCTGTAGTACAACCCGTCAAAATTCAGGCGGAGCCGCGAGACCAAGGGGGAAAAACGTCCCTCTGAATTCCCCTGCAAGACTGGGGAGGGGCGCAGGCGCGGGGACGGACCGGAGTGATGGACCTGACATCGGAGAGGACCATCCCTCACGCCTGCGAGTGCCGCGCCAAGGTCCTTTGGACAGAACTTCGCCGGCGTTAAGAGCAGGCCCACCAACGAAAGACGGCAGGACCTACGATGGAGACGATGACTTGCTTCACCTCCCGGCTCCATTACGTGATCACGCAGGAGAACCTAACATAACTCGAAGATGCGAAATGCACTACGAGAGATTCAGCACCGGCTGACCGGAATTTCGGCGGAGTGAACAATACCTGGTGACGAGGAGCAGGATCACTCTCCTGCAACCCCTTCATTCCCAGAAGCCGATGAAGCGGCTGGAAAATTCTTCTCATTTCCACGCGCGTGATTGGCCCCTTTGTGAGAGGTTACGAGGTGCGTGCCCGGATCGGCCGGGTACGCGTTTTGTGAAATTCAGTCCCACAGAATCACTCATGAAATCATTGATCGTTATCGCAAACCTCGGCCAAGTCCGCGTTCTCAAGCTTCGCCCCGCTGGCGACGATCCACTCCAACAGGAGCATCTTTTTGAGATCACCTCCGGGAACGGGAAGGAACCGCCGAAAGCGATCCACGAAGTGGTGACCGATCAATCCGGGCGCTTCGGCGAAGGCAATGCCGCCGGCATGCGCACCGGGATGTCGAATGGCGAGCACCTCAAACTGGAAGCCGAACTCCAGCGGACCGCGATGTTGAAAATCGCCAGCCAGATCGGTGAAGCGGTGGAAGCCGAAGGCTCCCCCTCCTGGATGCTTGTGGCACCGTCCACCATCATCTCCGGACTCAAGAAATCACTTTCCTCCAAGGCGCAGAAAACCCTAGGGGAGACTTATGCCGCAGACCTGACACGCACTCCGCTACGCGAACTTGAAGGGCGCTTCTTGGCGCGACGATGAGGTGCCAGTCGCCGTTTTTCTCCGGTGGCCCATGCTAATTTTCGAGGCAGTGGCCGCCGGACATCCGGGAAGAGGCTAGGACCAGCGGACTCCGCGCGATTTGTTGAAAAAGATGAAACCCGGCACCGGTCACGGGCGGATCATCTTTTGAACAACGTCGCCCGCGGCAGGAAACCGCTCCTCTTTCCCGTCGATGAGTCCTTGGATCCAGCAACTCCTGTTTACCGTCGTGCCCGCACTGACGGTCGATGTTCTATTGCGCGAAGCGATCGAGGGGATTTTTTTCCGGTCGATCACTGCTGCGGTCCTCGCGGGGGCCGTCTGCACCGCGATGTCACTGCTCATGGGTCACGCCGATCCCTATCTTTCCCGCGGAGTGCCGGTGTCATTTGCGACCGGTTTCATCGTCGCGATCTTGGCCGGATGGGCAGGGAAGCTGAGAGAGTCACCGTGAAACGGGCGCACCTCTCGGCGGCTCATTTGAGTTTGCCTTTGGAGCCTGATCTCCATTTCGAGGCCGATTGTCGGCTTCAACTTCAATCTTTACAAACCTGAGTACTTTACTCAGTTCTATTCCACGGACGGCATGGACCGCCCGTACGTCTCCGACTCCGGCATGGGGAGGTAGGCAATAACCGTCGAGCCGACAACGGCACCGGTTTCGAGACCCGATCATTCCCGCATGGCTGTAAGTCGCCTCTCTCGAGGGCGCGCTTCCGGAGCATCGGCAAAGGCCACCCACCCTCTCTCAAGAGGGCGGCACGACCTTTAAATCATACAAAACAATATACTATAACCATGAAGCCCTTCGCTTCTCACTCTCGCGGCCCGGTCTCTTGGACCTTGCCCTTCCTTCTGCTGCCCTTCGTCGTCATCTCCCCGGGCGAAGGTCGGATCCTGCCCTCTTTGGGTGCAGGCACAGCCTTGTACGACAGCGACCTCAAGGGCCTCGTCAACGACAACGGGTCGGCAGGGAGCGAATCCGGGCTTACCGCCCTGACTGATACGGAGCACGTCAATGGCTTCACCTTCAATATCACCTTCACCCCTACCGCGGCCGATCTCACGGGCACGGTTCTCTTGATCGAGCTCGGCGGCACGTCCAACGGTGCCGGCCTATTCCTCGTGAACGGGGTCCCCACGGTAATCTCCAAGCAAAACGGAACTGCCGCCGGTTCACCCGATTCGCTCGCGGACAGCACCTTGCCGGCTATCGCCGTGCAAAGCCCGATCGGAGCACTCACGGCCGGCACCACCTATTCCTTCTCCGCCTCATGGAATCACATCCGCAGTCTCGAACTGATCGTGGAGCCGGAGAACGGGACCGCGGTGACCACACTTTTCACGCTGATCGGCACGCCGAACAATTGGTCTGGGAACGATACCCTCTCGGTCGGCACCATTCCCTCGACTACCGGTTCACGCGGAGCCCTCTCCAGCGGTAGCATCGCCCCCTTCGGCGTGAACGTCCTCACGAGTTTCAGCGGGACCATCCAACGCGCGCTTTTCTGGAACGAGTACTCGATCGAATCCCTCGAACCGGTGGCACCGGAGATCGCAGGCTTCTCCAGCACTTGGCTGGCAGGCAGCAACAAGGTCCGCCTGCACTGGAATCTCGTTAATACCGGCGTGCCGATCGCGACTGAACTCGTCTTCACCACCGGTGCCACCGAACTTCACCGGACCACGACGGAATCCGGTTTCGTGGATGTCCCGGCGGACCGGAATGGCACCTTTCATCTGGCCGCTACCAACATCGTGGGAACGGCCAACGCTGACTCCACGGTCGCGCCCGACACCGCCTATGGCACCCGCGTCCGGCAATCGGCCCCGATCGCATGGCTGCGCCTGACAGAACCGGGCGGCAGCGGGCTCTATGCGGATTCTGCGGACAATGCCGCCCCCCACGATGCCATCACCCGCGGTGTCGGAAACAGCGCGGCCAGCGGCTTCGTCGATGGCGGCGTGACCCTGGACGGCGCCACCGCACTGGTGAGCGACCTCATCATCGATCCCTCCACCACGGAAACCGGTTACACCATCGAGACCGTGGTGCTCCGCCATCCCGGCAATTCCGCAGCGACGCCCGCGATCGTTTCCCAGGCAGACGGTGCCGACGGTGTTGGCCGCGTACAACTCACCGTCACCGAAGATGGAACCATCTTCAGCCAACTCGGTGCCGGGGTTCGCCGCGAGGCCGATGCCAAGCTCCCGGCCAATGCATGGGCGCATCTCGCCTTGGTAGTCGATGCCTTCAATGCCGAATTGCGCTGGTACTTGGATGGCCAATACATCGGCACCACCGCCGACGGACAGAACCCGGATGGAACAACCTTCGATCCCGTGGTACTTCTCGAAAAAGCGATCGGCAGTTGGAACTTCGGCGCGGGTAAGGCAGCCAATGGCAACTTCTGGAAGGGAGCCTTCGATGAGATCGCTGTCTACGACTACCTCCTCGACGACCCCGATGCCAATGGCAACCGCACCGACTCCCTGATCGCCTCACATCGCGATGCATGGTGGAACGAAACCTCGGGCATCATTCACTTCGGCGCCGTCAAACCGATCATCGCGGGCGGAACCTCGACCGAACTGGTGGTAAAGACCGGCCCCGAGATCACTTCGATCACCATCGATCACGGCTTGGGAACCTTCACGCCCGTCAATGGGTCCGTAACCGTGCCCATCACACCGGCCACCAACACCACTTATCAGGTGAGTGCCACTGGACCGGGTGGCACTACGACCGCCAATGCGTCGGTAAAGGTAAGCGATAACACCTTGCTCATCTCACCGCTCAATCCTGGCACTGCTCTCTACGATAGTGACGTGCGTGGTCTGGCAAACGATGGCGAAACCGCGGGCGGCCAATCCGGTATCCCGGTGCTCGATGATACCCATCATGTCCGCGGCTTCACCTTCAATGTCGTCTTTACCCCCTCCGCGGCAGACCTCACCGGCACCGTGCTGCTCTCCGAAATTGGCGGCACTTCGAATGGCGTGTCGCTCGTGTTGTTGGACGGAGTTCCCACCTTGATCTCGAAGCAAACCTCTAGCGGTGCCGCCCTCCCGAGCTCCACCAATGACACCTCGCTGCCGATCATCGCGGTTCAAAGTCCGGTGGGTATCGTGAACGCCGGAACTTCTTACTCCTTTGCTGCCACCTGGAATCATCTAGGCACCTTGGAACTCGCAGTAAGACCACAGGGCGGCGCCGTCACCGCGACCCCGATCCGCATTTCCGGAACTCCCGGTAACTGGTCCGGGAACGACACGATTTCTGTCGCCACTCCAGCGCCCAGTTCCCACGGAGGATTCTCCACCGCCACCGGCTCGCCTTTCAGCGTCGCCAGCCTGCGTGCCTTCACCGGTGATCTGCAGCGTGCGGTTTTCTGGAATAGCTACTCCTTCATCTCCCAGCCGACCGCTCCTTCGGTGGAAGGCTTCGAAGCCACCCGCCTGCCGGGCACCGGCCAAGTGCGGCTCCACTGGCGCGTCTCGGAAGGCCAGATCCCCGTCCCGGTGGATGTGGTAATTTCGAGTGGCGGCAACCAACTGCATCAGACGAGCGACATCACCGGCTTCGTGGATGTCACCGCCGATGAAAGCGCCACGTTCAGTATCGCTGCGACAAGCGGCGCCGGGAACGCCACCGGGTCCACAGCCTTGCCGACGGAGAACGCCTTCTCCACCGAGATCCGCGCTTCGCAACCGGTGGCATGGTACCGCTTCAATGGCCCTACGGGTTCCAAGCTGGTGGCAGACTCAGCCATCAATGCCCAGCCGCACGACGGATCCTTCGCCGCCGGCGTGGCACTTGGCACCACGGGAACCGTGGACGGTGCCGCGACCTTCGATGGCAGCGGCGGTATCCTCACCGACTTCACCTACAACCCTGCCACCAGCGATCCCGGCTTCACCATCGAGACCCTCGTGCGTCGCCGCATCCCTGTCGGCGGCGGTAACGATACCCGCGCGATCATCGGCCAGCAGGACTTGAACGGCACCGGGCGGAATCTCCTCGCCGCCACGGATCAAGGCCGGGCCTTCAGCTTCCTCGCGGGAAAGAACACCTACGCGGCGCAATCGCTCTACCGCGATGGATGGGCGCACCTTGTCCTGGTGGTGGATGCGCTCCATCAGGAGCTGCGCTGGTATATCGATGGCCAGCCCGCAGGATCGGGAGTCGATCCTTCCCTACTGATCGAAACCACCGATGGAAAATGGGTCATCGGCAGCCATAAGGGTCTCGCACAGAACTTCTGGCTCGGAGACATCGATGAAGTCGCGGTCTACGACTACCTGCTCGATGACCCGAATGGCGATAGCAACCTGGCAGATTCCCGCGTGGCGACGCACCGCGGTGCCTGGTGGAATGGGACCAGCGGCCTGATCCACGCCGGCAGTTCCAGCGAGCGCGTCACAGCCGGGACTGAAGTGCAGCTCGTCGTCCGCGTAGGCCCGGATGTAACCTCTGTCACGATCGACGGGCTCGGCACCGTGGTCCCGGTCAATGGCATCGCGACCTTTACGGTGACGCCCGGCACGACCACGACCTACGCGGTGACGATCACCAGCAACTCCGGGACATCCACCGGAAGCATCACGGTCACCGTCGATCCGGCGGCTGCGCTCCAGATCTCCTCGGCCACACGGGATGGCAGCGACCTCGTGCTCAGCTTCAAGGGCAGCCCGAATACCACGTACCAACTCCTTGGTTCCTCCAGCCTCCTCACCTTCGATCAAGACCTCGGCCCCGTATCCACCGGTGCGGATGGTTCGGGCAGTGCTCGCATCCCGATCACCGCCGGATCCCGTTTCTTCAGGATCCAGGACATCCCCTGATGCCACTATTCGGCCCCGGAGGAGCGAAATCCTCTGGGGCCTTTCGGGAAGCCGCCGCAGCCTCCCTTCTCAAGCCTCGGCACCGCATCGCGCGGGGCCGGGGCATTTGATTTTCCAGCTACCCCTTCGACAACGCCTAGTCAGGAAGGATCCCGCTATTCGGATCTTCTTTAGCCGCGTCGTAGCCCTTCGAATAGGAGAAGATGTCCTTGTGGAGGTACTCGACGAACAGCTCCTTCTCGCCCGCTTTCAGGCGATTCCAGATCGCCACGTTGAGAGCGCGGGCCACTTTCATCATCATCTTGAGGGTGAGCTTCCGACCGTTTCGCGCCCTCTGAACCTGCTTGTGCGTAAGTTGCTCCAGTGACGCATCCACGAGGTCATGGTTCTCCAGATGCCACCGGTCCATCACCGCAATCAAGGGCTGCGGCCCGAATTCTCTTTCGTCGTCGCTCATCGTGCTGAAGCTTCGTTGGTCAGGGACCGGCCGAAATCAAGCATTCCCTTGCTCGGAATCGCATGTGGCTCATTGCCAAGAACCCCGCATGGCTCACGGAGCGGGCTCAAGCATCTCTTGATCGCTCCTACGGCGAGTGTCCGGCCATGCCCGAAAATCGGACCGGAGACCGCATAAAGACCCACCAAATATCACTATAAATAAATATCTTACGAGCCACCATCAGGCAAGATGAGCCCCTTTCATGTGGTGGATGATTTCGCCGCCGGGGGCATCTGGGTGCTTGCCGAAAAGCGCGCACGCGAGCTGCTTTTCCGAAGAAAGTGCCCCAGCTCCCGTCCATTGTTACCAAACTCTTGAAACAGCACAGCGGTCCGCTGACGGCGGATCTGGTGCTGGAGCCCGGCCAATTCGGTCTCGGCAAGGTGCCAAAGCGCCTGAAACCGGCCTTCACGACCACCTCGATCTGCGGCTACTGCGCCACCGGCTGCCAACTGAAGCTGCATCTCGACGAGGAGGGTCGCGCGATCAATCTAAGCCCCCAAGCTGGCTACCCCGTGAATCTGGGCATGGCCTGCCCGAAGGGCTGGCAGGCGCTCGATCCGCTCGACTCGGCGGATCGGGCGACCGTGCCCTTGCTCCGCGATCCCGACGGAAAGATGGTGCCGGTGAGCTGGGCGGAAGCGCTCGAAACCTTCACCACCCGCATGAAGGCCATCAAGGAACAGCACGGGCGGGATGCCGTGGCCTTCCTCTCGACCGGACAGATCCCCTTTGAGGAGATGTCCCTCCTCGGCTGCCTCTTCAAATTCGGCATGGGCTTCCTCCACGGTGATGCGAATACGCGCCAGTGCATGGCCACCGCGGTGACCGCCTACAAGCAGTCCTTCGGCTTCGATGCACCGCCCTACACCTATGCCGATTTCGAAGAGAGCGACGTCTTGGTCTTCATCGGATCCAATCTCTGCATCGCCCACCCCATCCTCTGGCAGCGCGTCATGAGGAATAAGCGGAACCCGAAGATCATCGTGATCGATCCGCGGGCGACCGAGACCGCACAAGCAGCCACCCAGCACATCGCCTTGAAGCCGAAGGGCGACTTGGCCCTGCTCTACGCCTTGGCCCACTGCATCATCCGGGATGGACGGACCGATGCGGAATCCATCGCGCGGACCGAGGGATTCGAAGAACTGGCCGCTTTCCTGCAGGACTACTCCCCCGCCGCAGTCGCGGAAAGAACCGGTATGAGCGTCGAGGAAATCGAAGCTCTCGCCCACACCGTTTCCGAGCCGGGCAAGCGGGTCTCCTGGTGGTGGACCATGGGCGTGAACCAGTCCTACGAGGGCGTGCGCACCGCTCAGGCGATGATCAATCTGGCACTTATCACCGGAAACATCGGCAAGCCCGGCACCGGCGCAAACTCGATCACCGGCCAGTGCAACGCGATGGGCTCGCGGCTGTTTTCCAATACCACATCCCTCACCGGCGGCCACGAGTTCGCCTATGCGGAGCACCGCGAAAAGGTGGCCGCAGGACTGGGCATCCCGGTGGAGAGCATCCCTTCCGAAGCCTCGATGGCTTACGACCAGATCCTGGCCGCAGCCGAGGAAGGCAAGATCAAGGGACTGTGGATCATCGCCACGAATCCCTTCCACTCATGGATCGATAGCGGCCGCCTCGAAGCGCTCCGGGAGAAGCTGGAATTCCTGGTGGTGCAGGACATGTACCACTCCACTGAGAGCGCCCGCGCCGCGGATCTCGTCCTGCCAGCCGCAGGCTGGGGCGAGAAAGACGGCTGCTTCATCAATTCCGAACGGCGGATCGGCACGCTCAAGAAAGTGCGCCAAGCCCCCGGCATCGCTCTTTCCGACTTCCGCATCCTGCGGCTGATCGCGAATGCATGGGGCTGCGGCGAGATGTTCGCGAAGTGGACCGATCCGGAGGCTGCTTTCCGCTTGCTGCGGGACCTGACGAAGGACCGCCCCTGCGACATCACCGGCATCGAGGGATACGAGATGATCGACCGCATGGGCGGGATCCAGTGGCCCTTCCCCGCAGATCGCGGCGAGGACCGCCCTGCCCCCGGAGAAGAGCGCCGCCTCTTTTCGGACGGAATCTACTATACTCCTAGTGGCAAGGCGAAGCTTCTCTTCTCCCCTCCGGCCGAGCTTCCAGAAGACACGGATTCCGCCTACCCCTACCTCCTGCTGACCGGCCGGGGCACCAGCAGCCAGTGGCACACCCAGAGCCGCACCGGGAAGTCCGATATCCTGCGGAAGCTCTACCCTCAGGAAGCCTACATCGAGGTCAATCCAGCGGACGCTGCCCGCCTCGGCCTGAAGGAACACGATCCCGTGCAGGTGAGCTCCCGCCGCGGGGAAATGCAGGCCTTCGTTTACCTCGCGCCTACGGTGAAACCGGGGCAGCTTTTCTTGCCAATGCACTACCCGGAGGTCAACCGCCTCACCCATCCGTCTTTCGATCCGCACTCGCGCCAGCCGAACTACAAGGCCTGCGCGGTAGCATTGAAGAAAGTGCGCCCCCATGGTTGAATTCGCCCCGGCCCATCCGAAATTTCACAAGCCCACCATGAAGGTCGTCGTCCACGAGCTCTTCACTTCGCCCGGCCACAATTACTTCGGCCATCACGGGCAGGAGCCGGGCGAGCATGCCTTTGTGGAGCACGATTCAGTCGAACTGGTCGCCGGAAAAGGAATCCCCGGAGATCGCTTCTTCGGCTGGAAGGAGGACTACAAGGGCCAGGTCACCTTCATCGACCTCAGCACCATCGACGTGGTGCGTGAGCACGCCCAAAATCCCGATCTGGAGTCCTCGGCCTTCCGCCGGAATGTCGTCATCTCCGGGGTGGATCTGAACAAGCTGGTCGGAAAAGTTTTCCGCCTAGGTGACACCTTGCTGGAGGGCACCCAGAAGTGCGCCCCCTGCTACTGGATGGATGAAGCCTGCGGGAAAAAGGGCACCGAGAAAGTAATGTTCAACCGCGGCGGCCTCCGCTGCCGGATTCTCGAAAGCGGAGTGCTCCGGAAGGGTGGAACGGAGTTGGAAGAAATGAGCGTGGCGGAGAAGTAGCGCGAGATTTCCTGCGGGTGAAGGCATCCCGCCCAGAAAGGGGACCCGGTCTCTACGCTTTCCTGCGACCCGCTTTCCCACCGGGCTCAGGCCGCCCGACGGCGATACCACCCCGATCTTTCAGCGGAACGACATGTGTTAGAGTTTTTATTTTCCCTACTTGGGACAATTATCTTCTGGCCATCAGGGGCAAAATCGGACAGTCTTCTCCTCGTAAGGGATAGTTGCACAGCCCCCAAAAGGGCCCCCGGACACTGGAACGGTTCCCCCCTCTAGTGTCCGGGGACTTTTGTTTTAAGGCCTTTGCGTCCTGAGCCTCCCTCTCGCTGGGAGCGACTTATCCCCCGGCGGCCTCGATCATCTGCCCTCACGCGATCGCGTAATGGCAATTGGGGCAAAATCGGCCATCATCGTCGGCGTAAGGGATAGTTGCACAGCCCCCTAGCAAGGGACAACGGCCCCCGAACACTGGAACGGTTCCCCCCTCTAGTGTTCGGGGACCTACCCTCCTCAAGGCGGCCCCCCGCTGTGCACCACCTCCCTCCCCGGCCCCTCGGTCGGGAAAGAATTCCCTGCCTCTCTGTAAGGGTTCGAAGAGAACAACCTCCCGTTCTTTGAAGCAGTTCTCTTACGCCGAGTCGCGATTCGCCCAAAATCGGCCTACTTGGCTTTTTGCAATCCTGCGTCCATCTCTTTCTTTTCCGCGATCACGTGATGGTGACACGGGGCAAAATCGGCCATCGTCGTCGGCGTAAGGGATAGTTGCACAGCCCCCTAAGCAAGGGACAACGGCCCCCGAACACTGGAACGGTTCCCCCCTCTAGTGTTCGGGGACCAGTCGCCCTCCGGGATTCCCCCGCTGTGCACAGCTCCTTCTCCAGCCACAGAGTGGTCTTGGACTGCGGGCTCTCTCCAGCTGCCGTGCAGCCCTATCAAGCCCTTCCTCCACCTTCGGGGGATCTCGCCTCACGCTCCTCCGGAGCGGTCCGAAACCCTTTCCTGCATCGGAGGTGCACCCGAAATGAGCCGGTCGGCGTAAGCCACCGGTATTCCCCTCGCGTTTCCCCCCTCAAGTTCGAGTCAAACCCTCAAAAACACCCGCTTCTTCCACAGGAACCACAGCAAGATCCACTCGATCAGGATAATCCCCAGGATGATCACCACCTCTCCCCAGATCCCGCTCAAGCGCGCGATTCCCCCGAAGAAAAATTCCGAGATGTCCGGAAACGGAATCACCTTCTCCGCCATGTAAATGGTCAGCGGATTCATCCCCACCACCTGCAGCGGGAAGCTCCAGTTCGATTGCGGCCTGAAATCGACCAGCAGGTAAAACACCACGAAAATCCACGTGCAGATCCCGCCCGCCAGCAGATTGAAAGTCGTGGTCCAGGCAGACTTGATCGGCGGATAGCCTGCCTTCCAGCACAGCCACCCGCCCAGAAGCATTGCCGCTCCGGCCAGTAGCAACCGGCTCGCAGCGGTATGGGAGGGTTCCGCCCAGCTTTTGACGAAGTCTCCCGCAATGACACCACCCAAGGTGAGCGCAGAAGCGGAAATCGCGCAGAGGATCCCTTCCGGATCAAAGACCACTCCATGGAGCCGGCCCGGCAACAGCATGCGGTCCAGCCACGCATTCACGATCCCGTCCGGCGTCAGCACTCCCGCGCCGTGACCTGGCACCGGAAACAGAAGCTGCAGCGCGGCGATGCCCGCAAGAATCAACCCGCAGCAAATGGCCCGGGCTTTCCACGTCCGGGTGAAGAGGAAAATGCTGGCTGCAATCCCATAGGCCAAGCCGATCTGCCCCAGGACGCTGGCGAAGCGCTGTTTCCCGAAGTCCAGTTGCAGCCCGCCATTATAGATGATCCCGAGCAGCACCAGCAGCAACGCGCGCCGCCAAACCCCCAAGAGCAGCTTCGATCTCGTTTCGCCCCGCTCCAGCTTCGGAGAAAGTGCGTAAGGAACCGACATCCCCGACGCGAACATGAACAGCGGGAAAATCAGATCGTAGGCGCGCAGGCCTTCCCACGGCGGATGCTCGAGCTGGAAGGACAGGGAAAAGAGCCAGCCGTAGCCCAGCACCTTCGCCAGGGCATGAACAAGCTCCGCAAGCCCCACGATCCACAGCATGTCGAAACCACGCAAGGCATCGAGCGAGCGCAATCTCGGCGCAGGATTTCCGGAAGCCGTCATGAGCAGCGGTAGCGTCCCGGAATCGTTAGAGAAAGCAAGTCCCGGCATCCGGCGATTCGTTTCGTCACACGACCGTTTGGTTCGACACCACGCTCTCTCCCGGCAATACCTGCCGCGGATGAAAATCACGCGCACTCTGGCCAGTTGCCGCACGCCGGAGGGCGCTCCCATGGTCTTGCACGAACACGACGGCCAGCACTTCCTGACCATCGGCGGGGTGCAGTTGATGAGCACCACCGCCGCCGCCTCGGAGCAGACCATGGCGGAGCTCGCGTGCGCCTCACTGCCCCCAAAGCCCCGCGTGTTGATCGGCGGACTGGGCTTCGGCTTCACCCTGCGGCGGGTGCTCGAATTGACCCCACCCGACGCGACGGTCGAAGTCGCCGAACTCCTCCCGGAAGTTGTCGCGTGGAATCGCGAATTCCTCCAGCACGTGAACGGTCGCCTTCTCGATGATCCACGCGTCCGGATTCACCAGGGAGACGTCCACGAACTCCTGGGCGGCAAGTCCCGCTACCACGCCATCCTCCTGGATGTGGACAACAGCCCCGATCCTCTCGTCCAGAGCGGAAATGCCCGCCTCTACCATCGCGGCGGCATCACCCGCATCCGTGAAGCCCTGCACCCGAAGGGCCGCGTGGTTTTCTGGTCCGCCAATCGCGATGAGCAATTCGCCCGCTCGCTCGACCGCGTCTTCAAACGCGTCGAGTGCGTATCTGCCAAGGCCTACCCGCAGGCGAAGCGCTTCACTCACACCCTCTTCGTCGCGGATCGCGATTAAGGTTCACGCCCGCCACTCCAAAACAAGGCCCCGGCTGGAATTGACCAGACGCCTGAAGTCCGGGAAAACGCTGGAGTGAAGTGCACAAGCTGCGGCGGACGTCTGGAAGGAACGATGACCTTCTGCCCGTTTTGCGGGGTGAGGCAGGACGTAAACCTCCGGCAGATCCATTTCCGCGATCTCGGCACGGATGCCTCCATGCCCTGCCCGCAGTGTGAGATCCCGCTTGATGTGATCGAGTTCGACAGCGAGCCAAAGCTGAAGGTCGAGCGCTGCAACAAGTGCCTCGGCATGTTCTTCAATCCGGGCGAGATCGAGGCCCTTTTGGAATCGCAGACCAACCCGCTGGTCTGGATCGATACCGCACAGTTGACCCGGATCGTCGCCGACTTCGGCAGCGGGCACCGCGTGATTTACCGCAAGTGTCCGATGTGCGCGGAGCGCATGAGCCACTTGAACTTCGGCGGCCAGAGCGGCGTCATCCTCGACCGCTGTGGCAAACACGGCGTATGGGTGGAAGGCAGCGAACTACGCCGCCTCATGGAATGGTGGCGCGCCGGCGGCAAACACATCCACCAGCAGCGCGAGGCACAAAAAGCAAAGCAACTCTACGCCTCGGGCGGTGCCATCGAAGCCGCCGTGTCCATGTCCGGAAGCCTGGAGCCCGAGCAGGAGAACTCCTGGGACAAAGTCGAGAAGGGACTCTCCGTCGCCTACGTCATCGGCGCGCTGGCCGTCCAAATCTTCAAGTAAGGAGAGCCCTCCGGCAAAACGAAGCGCGCCCCAGCGCTTCACTCTTCGGGCTTGGCATGTAGTTCCGCCTTTCGGCAGCTGCGTGGTTCGTCCCCTGATGCCCCGAGGTTGAAAGACAGTCCTTGGCGCTACCGCATCAGTAAGCCCTCTCACAGGAGCGGCCTTGATCACTGACCTCGCTTCCCCTCCAAAAACTTCCGGCGGGGACCACTGGAATAGATCCGGGAAGAGACCTCGCTCTGGCAGAGTCCCGCCATGTCGCTTTCCTCTCTGTTCCCTTCCCATCCCGGCCGCCTCATCCTCCCCGGATCGCCTGTTATTTTCCCTGTTTTAACAGGCATAACAGGCTCCCGTCCGCCCCCCCGGGAAAGCGGACCGTCGCACCACGAAAATCCGTTCTCATCTGAAGCCCCCAAAAAATCTTCTGATTTCTTGTCCGCTTTCCGGAATGGATCCCGAATAGGAGACAAAGGGCATGAATGACCACGATCTCATCCGCGAATTCGCGAACAACCGTTCGGAGCAAGCATTCCGGCGCCTCGTGGATCGGCACTGCGACCTCGTCTACAGCGTGGCCAGCCGCGTGACGGGAAATCCGGATCTGGCCCGCGACGTCTCCCAGCAGGTCTTTAGCAAGCTCGCCGCCCGGCCGAAGTCGATTCCCGACTCGCTCCCTCTCGCAGCTTGGTTTCACCGCACCACCCGGTCCCTAGCGATCGATCTCGTCCGCTCCGAGCAAGCCCGCAAGCAGCGCGAAATCGCCCACTCCACCTCGCCCGTGATGAACTCCGAACCCGCCCCCGATTGGTCACGCCTCGAACCGGTGATCGATGCCCTCATCGACGAGCTCCCGGAAATCGACCGCCGCGCCGTGGTGATGCGTTTCTACGAAAAGCGCTCCCATGGCGCGATCGGTGCCGCACTTGGCCTTTCCGAGGATGCCACCCGCAAGCGCCTTGACCGCGCGCTCGACCGCTTGCGCAGCCTGCTGGCGAAACGCGGCATCGCTACCAGTTCCGCCGCCTTGGCCACCGTGCTCCCGGCCCACGCGATCACCCCTGCCCCGGCCGGGCTTTCCTCCTCGATTTCCTCCACCGCCCTTTCCTCTGCCACCCTCGCCACTGTCCAAACCTCAACCTTGATCGCTCTCATGACCCATAAAGCAACCATTGCCGGGGCTTCCCTCCTGCTTCTCGCCGGAGTGACTGCCGTCACCATCCCGAAGCTCGGCGACAACAAACAAGCCGCTGCCCAAAGCGCCTCGCTGACACCTTCGGAAAAATCCGCCGCCCGCTCCGGTCCTTCCTCCGCATCGCCACGGGCCAAGGCTGGCAAGTCCGATCCGGAAACCGAACGCCTCGCCACCAAATACGGCGACTCTCGTACCAAGCTCTCCGCCCACGTCTACGGCGAGTTCGTCGGCCTCCTGGAAGACGTCGTTACCGTCATGAACATGGCCCACAAGATGGACCTCGGCGAAGAGATGGCGGAGGAGCCCGAGGTCATCTTCGGGGATCACACCGGACAACTCGCCCTGACCGGGGAACAACAACAGAAGCTCGCCGCGCTTCAAGCGGATGCCCAGAAGCGGGAGCACCAGAAGATGGAGGGAATGATCTCCACCCTGAAGAAGGATCCTTCCAAGTTCATGGAATATCTTCTCGCTCAGGACGCCGTGACCCGCGGTGAACTCAGCCAGCCGGACTACGAAAGCGTCCTTGCCTCTCTGGAACTGCCGGAGGAAGAACTCGATTTCTCCCTGAACGGGGACGTCGAAGACAATCCCCTCGATGACGAGATCTTCGTCGATGAACTGGTAAAGGTCCTCGATGAACAGCAGGCCGAACTCGTCCGCCAGCTCGCGTCGGAACGGAAGGGGCAGAAGTCCGAGAAGAAAGACGAGCCGTCGAGCTTGGAACAGGTCGAAAAGCAGATCAGCGCCGGTCGGAAAATGATCGGCGGAGCCCTGCAACTCATGGAAGGCATGACCGATGGCGGCTTGGCTCCAGACAAGTAAGACCCCGGAAGAAGCCTGAGATCAGCGACCAGGGACATCACTTCAGGTCCTTGGTCCCTGGTCTCAGGCCACTCCAAAAAAAGCCGACCCCGGGAGGACTCTCGTCCCCCCGGGGTGGCCTCGTTCTATCGCGGCGGCCCCGAACAGGACCGCCGTCGCGTATGCTGATGGGATTGGAGACAGGTTCGGAGCCGGGCGGCTTTTAGGAGGTGGCAGGCAGTGCCAGACGCCCTGCTGCCCTGATTCCGGGACTTCCCAAGCTCCAACTTTCTCTCCATCTTCCCGCGCCAAGCAATGAAAACGCCATTTCTGATCCCCCTTCTCTCCCTCGGTCTCCTGCTCGGCAGTTGCACCCTTCCCGGACACGAACCTTCCGGTCAGGTGCGGGATTCCGGCTTGGAAGCCGAGTCCAGCCAGATCGCGGCTCGCTTCTTTGAAGGGCTGAAGGACGGTCAGGACAGCGTTTACTGGCCGCTGATGTCGCCGGTGCAACAAAGCCCGGGTCTGAAGAAGGAGTATAAGGAAATCGAGCCGGCGATGGCTGGTTTCGTTTCCTGGACCTCCCAGCCGAAGGTGGACACGATCCGCAGCCTCAGCGCGACCACCCAATTCCCGGGCCCCTTCTATGTGGTGGAGCGTCTCGCCAAGTTTTCCGACGGCAAGGCCTGCCTGATCGCAATCGTGGAATTCGACCGCGGAAACAATGGTTATGTGAACTCGATCTACCGCGGGGACACCCCGGCCGAAGCCCGCGCCGAGCTGAACTCCGCGCTGTCCGAGGCACATTGATCCGCGGTTGCTTCCGTTTTCCGGTTTTCCCGCAAGCTGCCGATGATCCTGCTCGACCCCGCGAAGCTCTCCAATCCGACCTCTAACGACGAGATCCTCAGCGTCTTCCTCGACTATCTGATCGAGACCGAAGTCGAGCCGTATGATCACCAGGAACAGGCCATCCTCGAGCTCTTCGCGGGGAACAACGTGATCCTCAACACCCCGACCGGTTCGGGGAAATCCTTGGTGGCCTTGGCGATGCACTTCCGTGCCATCTGCCAGAACCGCCGGTCCTACTACACCGTGCCGATCAAGGCGTTGGCGAACGAGAAATTCCTCTCGCTCTGCCACGTCTTCGGCCCGGAAAAAGTCGGCATGATCACGGGCGATGCCACGGTGAACCCGGGCGCGCCGGTGATCTGTTGCACGGCGGAGATCCTCGCCAATCTGGCCCTGAGAGAAGGGTCACAGGCCCAGGTGGACGATGTGATCATGGACGAGTTCCATTATTACTCGGACCAATCGCGTGGTTTCGCCTGGCAGGTTCCCCTGCTCACCTTGCCACAGGCTCGATTTCTCCTGATGTCTGCCACCATCGGCGAGACAGCTTTCTTCGAGGAGACCCTCACCAAGCTCACGGGGGCCCCGACCACTCTGGTAAAGTCCGAGCAGCGCCCGGTGCCGCTGGAGTTTCTCTACAGCGAGACACCATTGGAAGAGAAGGTCGCGGAGCTGGTGGAAGACGGGAAGGCTCCCATCTATCTGGTCCATTTCACCCAGCTCGCCTGCGCACAGACCGCGCAGAACCTGATGAGCTCCAACTTCTGCACGAAGGAGGAGAAGCAGCACATCGCGGAGTTGCTGCACGACGCGAACTTCCGCAGCCCCTACGGCAAGGAAGTCTCCAAATTGCTGCGCCACGGGATCGGCATCCACCATGCCGGCTTGCTGCCGAAGTATCGGATCCTCGTCGAGAAGCTCACCCAGCGCGGCCTGCTCAAGGTGATCTGCGGCACCGACACGCTGGGCGTGGGCGTGAA
The DNA here is from genome assembly GCF_012913485.1 of Luteolibacter luteus. Lineage (GTDB taxonomy): Bacteria > Verrucomicrobiota > Verrucomicrobiia > Verrucomicrobiales > Akkermansiaceae > Haloferula > Haloferula lutea. The sequence continues at coordinate 1,444,905 of NZ_CP051774.1, forward strand.
TGTCCCGATCCGTACCGTCCTTTTCACGCAGCTCTTCAAGTTCGACGGTAGCAGCACGAAGACACTCGCGGTCCGCGATTTCAAGCAGATCGCCGGACGAGCCGGTCGCCGCGGCTTCGACACCAGCGGCACCGTAGTTGCACAGGCGCCGGAGCACGTGATCGAAAATCTGCGGCTGGAGAAGAAGGCTGCATCCTCAGGCAAGAAGAGCTTCGTAAAGCGCAAGCCACCGGAGAAGGGCTTCGTGAATTGGGACGAGAAAGGCTATCGCCGTTTGATCGATGCGCCGCCCGAAAAACTCGTCTCCAGCTTCCAGGTGCAGCACTCGATGCTCCTCAATGTGCTCAGCCGCACGCATGAGGATGGCTGCGAGGCCCTGCGCAAGATCATCAAGGACAGCCACGAACCTCCCGCGAAGAAGAAGGCGCACAAGAAACGCGCCTTCCAAATTTTCCGCGGGATGGTGGAAGGAAACATCCTCCGCATCATCCCGCCCACGGATCGCCGCGGACCGGCGAAGGTCGCTCTCAATGTGGAGCTGCAGGAAGATTTTTCGATGAACCAGGCGCTCGGGCTCTATCTGCTCGATGCGATTCCGAAGCTCGACCGCGAGTCCCCCGACTACGCGCTGAACGTGATGTCCTTGGTGGAATCGATCCTGGAAAATCCAGAGGTCGTCCTGCGCCGCCAAGTCGATCTCTTGAAGGGGGAACTGATCGCCCAGCTAAAGGACGATGGCGTCTCCTACGAAGAACGCATGGAGCGCTTGGAAGAAGTGGCGTGGCCCAAGCCCGGCAAGGATTTCATCTACGATACCTACAACGCCTTCGTGGCCGAGCGGCCATGGATGAAGGAAGCAGCGGTGCGCCCGAAGTCGATCGCCCGCGAGATGTTCGAGCACTGGCAGTCATTCGAGGACTATGTGAAGACCTACGGCTTGGAGAAGAGCGAGGCCGTCCTGCTTCGCCATCTCTCCGAAGTCTACAAGGTGCTCTCCCAAACGGTGCCGCCGATGGCGAAGACCGAGGAGTTGGTCGAAGCGGAGGAATACCTTGAGGACATTCTCCGGAGCGTGGACTCCAGCTTGCTCGATGAATGGGAGAAGCTGAAGAACCCGGAGTATGTCCCGGAGGCGGAGAAGCCGATCGAGGAGCGCAGGAAGGTGCCCTACACCCGGAATCGTCCGGCGCTGACACGTGCCCTGAGAAATGCGGTCTTCACTTTGATCAAGGGCTTCGCCGAAGAAAACACCGCGGCAATCCTTTCACAGGTCGAACCGAACGATTCCGCCGGCAGCCCTTGGACCACGGCGAGGATCGAAGCCTTGCTCGATGATTATTTCGCGGATCACGGGCGCATCCGGCTCGATCCCGAGGCACGTGCCGCGAAGCACCTGCGAATCGATGACAACGAAACCCGCAAGTGGCAGGTCGAACAAGTCATCGTGGACGCGGACGAGCTGAATGATTGGTCTCTTAAGCTCATTGTGGATTTGGACCGCAGCGATCACGAACTGCGGCCCGTGCTCGTTTTGGAAGGGCTGCAAGCCATTGGTTAGAAAGACCGCGGGGCGGAAGAGCGCACTGCTTCAAGAGAATTGGAAGAAAGCGCGTGTCGAAAACGTTGCAATGCTTGCCCCTGCTTGCGCGGCGTGGTCTGGCATTCATCCGAAAACACGACATGAAACTCCGTCTTTCCGCAGTGCTCTTGCTCGCTGCCCTGCTTTCCCAGCCTTCTTTCGCCCAAGAGAAGAAACCCTTCCACTTCGCTCATCGCGGCGGCGCCTACGAGTTCGAGGAGAACACGCTCTTCGCATTCCGCAGCAGCTACGACAAGGGCATCCGTGGCTTTGAGACGGACATCCGCATGACCAAGGATGGCCAGCTGGTGATTCTTCACGACGACTCGCTGGACCGCACTCACAACGGCAAGGGACCAGTGGAGAATCTGGATTCCGAAGCAGCCAAGGGTATCACTTCCAAGAAGCAGAACGAACCACTCCTCTTCCTAGCCACTCTTCTTGATTTTCTGGCCGACAAGCCCGGCCTCTACGTCGAGTTCGAGATGAAGACGAGCAACAAGACGCTCTACCCGGACGACAAGATCGAGGACTACACCAAGAAAGTTTACGAACAGATCACCGCAAGGAAGCCCGCGAATTCCACATGGGTCTTCACCTCCTTCGACCAACGCCCGCTGAAGGCGATCAAGAAGATCAACCCGGATGCAGAGATCATGCTCATCAAGGGCGGCCCGCTGGACAAGGAGTTGATGGAGGCAGCCAAAGGCATCGGTTCGCACCGGATCGCCTGCAAGATGGAAGGAACGACCCGCCTCTCCGTGCAAGAAGCACAGAAGCAGGGCTTCATCGTCACCGGTTGGCCCGGCCACGATCTCAATGACTACTTCTTGGGCCTCGGCTTGGGAGTGAACGCGATTTGCAGCGATGTGCCGGTGATGTTCCAGGAATACATCGACAGCAAGAAGCCCTGAGCTCTTTCACCATGCGCCCTCTACGCCACCCGGTCTCAGCCGGTCTTATCGCCTTCTTCATCGCAGACACAGCCTACGCGGACATTGCTTCGATCGTGGAATCTTATCGCGATTCCGAAAGCGGGCGCGTCCTCATCGCCTGCCATCGCGCGGGCTACCTCTCGGAAGATGGCAAGCACTTGCCGGAGAATTCCGTCCCGGCAATTCAGGAATCCATCCGCGCCGGAGCCGAGATCCTGGAGATCGATCTTGCACTGACTTCGGACGGCGAATTGGTGCTGATGCACGACACCAAGCTCGATCGCACCACCACCGGAAAAGGCCCGGTATCCGAGCTCACCTTGACCGAGATCAAGGAACTCCATCTCCGTGATCCCGATGGCAAGGTCACGAAAGAGCAAATTCCCACGTTCCGCGAGACGATGGAACTGGTGAAGGGCAAGGCGATGGTGAACCTCGACAAGCTACCCGTCACGGACCGCAAGAAAATGGACGCCGCGATGAAGGTGCTCCGTGAGACAGGCACCTTGGATCACGCCATCTTCAAAGGTTCGACGTCTCCGGACGCAGTCACGAAGGCCCTGAAGCGCTACCCCGAGAAATTGGACTACATGCCCGTGGTGGCCAACGTCTCAGCCTCGGAAGTAATCACCACTCTCGACACGCTGAAGCCGGAAGCGATCGAGATCGTCTTCAAGGACGAGAACTCCGGGATGCTTTCTCCCGAGGTCCTCGCCACCGCAAAACGCCACGGGACCCGGATCTGGATCAATTCCCTGTGGGCCAGCCTCAATGCGGGGCACGAGGACGCGAAGGCTCTCGCCGGAGACATCGAGGGTTCCTGGGGATGGATCCTCGACCACGGTGCCACGATCATCCAAACTGACCACCGCGCTCCCTTGGCCAAGTATCTCGAGGCTGCAGGCAAGCGGCCCAAGGCTCCGTAACAAAGCTTCCGGGCCGCACTCACGGCCTTAAAAAGCGAAGATTACGTAAGTTTCCGGAGCTCCGGCACGCCATCTGATAGAGGCCGGGGACCATGAGTCCCCAGCCGCCCCCGCCATTGCCAAACGGGGGTATTCCCGGCATACCGGAGGCGATGTCCGTCGCGGCCACTCCTCGGAACTCCCTGCCACCCGGCTACCGCCGCGGTGCTTGGGACGAAATGATCGCTGCCGACGGCTCGGTGAATCCGTCGTGGTCACAGATCTCCTCCTGGCTCGGCGGGCTCTCGCCGGAGCAGGCCATGGCCACCAGCAATGAAGTCCGCCGCCTCCTTCGGGAAAATGGCGTGACCTACAGCGTCCACGGTGCCCCCGATGGCGAGCACCGTGCTTGGCAGCTCGATGCCGTGCCTTGGGTCGTTTCCGAGCAGGACTGGAAGACCATCGAAGCCGGCCTGATCCAACGGGCGGAGCTGTTGGACCACATCCTCACCGACCTGCATGGCGAGCAGAAGCTGATCACCGGTGGCTGGTTGCCACCGGAACTCATCCATGCGCACCGCGGTTACCTGCGCCCCTGCCACGAGATGCGTCTGCCCTCGAAGCGCCAGCTGATTCTCTACGCCGCCGACCTTGCCCGAGGACCGGATGGCCGGATGTGGATCGTCAACGACCGCACCCAAGCCCCTTCTGGCTTCGGCTACGTGGTGGAAAATCGGGGCGTGATGACGCGGGCTATGCCGAAGCTTTTCCATCGCACCGGAGTGCGACGCCTCGCGGGTTTCTTCCGCAGCCTGCGGGAGATGCTAGAATCCTTCCCCGCCCACGCCGGGGCGCGCGAGCCACGTGTGGTGATCCTCACCCCGGGTCCACAGAATGAGACCTATTTCGAACACGCCTTCCTCGCCTCCTACCTCGGCTATGCGCTGGTACAGGGCGATGACCTGACAGTGCGCGATGGCAGCGTGTGGCTGCGCTCGCTCGGCGGTCTGGAACCGGTGGATGTGATCGTGCGCCGAGTTGATGCTTGGTTCAGCGATCCACTCGAGTTGAAAGAGGATTCTCAGCTTGGGGTGCCCGGTTTACTCGAAGCGATGCGTGCAGGAAATGTCGCGGTCGTGAATCACCCCGGCAGCGGCGTTCTGGAGAACCCGGGCCTGATGGCCTTCCTTCCCGGAATCTCTCGGCATCTGCGCGGCGAAGAATTGATCCTTCCGGCGGCCGCCACCTGGTGGTGCGGGGAAAAGCAGGCACGCGAGACCGTGCTCTCGCGTCTCGACAAGATGGTGGTGAAATCGATTCACCGGGCACCGACTTTCGGAACGGTCTTCGGCGGCAACCTGAGCGAATCGGAGCGCGCGAGCTTGCGCGATCGCATCCTGGCCAATCCGGAATGCTATGTCGGCCAAGAGCAAGTGGGTTTCTCGACCCAGCCCTGCCTGAATGGCAGCAGCATCGAAGCACGGCGTGGGGTGCTACGTGGTTTCGCCACCTCGACCACGGACGGCCGCTACATCGTGATGCCGGGTGGACTCACACGCATTGCAGCAAGCCAGGATGCATTGGTGGTTTCCAGCCAGCTTGGTGGCACCTCCAAAGACACTTGGGTGCAAGGTGCCGACACCGAGCCTTTCGTCAGCCTGTGGAGCGAAACCGAACAACTTCAGGCGGAGCCCGATGCCCGCAACGTCCCAAGCCGCTCCGGCGAGAACCTGTACTGGACCGGCCGCTATGCCGAGCGCGCTGAAGGAACGGCCCGCCTCCTGCGCCGGGCCGTAATGAGCTGGGTGGAGGCTATCGGGGATGATGACGACCAGCTTCGCCGCCACCGTGAGATCCTGATGGGTGGACTGCTTGGTGTAACAAACGCCGCACCGATTCATCCGGAAGAAGCCTTTGCCGCCGTGAGTGACGAGGATGAAGTCATCTCCCTGCTCACGGAGCTCAAGCGGCCCGGATCGCTTACAGGAATCCTGCGCTACTTCCGGAATTCCGCCTACGCCGTGCGCGATCTCTGGTCTCCTGACTCATGGCGCGTGATCGAAGCGGTGATCCGTGAATGGGTGGAAGACAACCAACTCCCGGGCAAGGAGCTGGATGATTACACCGATCCTCTCAACCGTCTGATCCTCCATCTCACCGCATTGCTCGGGCTGAATCTGGAAAGCATGACCCGCGATGCGGGCTGGCGCTTGCTCGACTCCGGCCGTCGTATCGAGCGGGCGCAGTTTTTGCTTTCAGTAATCCGAAACTTCCTCGTGGAGAGCCGTCCGCCCGCGGAGGAGCAGTTGGTGATGGAAACCGTGCTTGCGGCGTCGGACAGCCTTGTGACCTATCGCAAACGCTACCGGACGCACCCGCGGCTCGAGCTGGTGCTGGAGCTTCTTCTGCTTGAGCCGAACAACGCACGTTCGCTGCTCTATCAGATCCAGCGCCTCGCCGGGAACATCGAGGGTCTGCCACGCCAAGAACAAGGCGCGCGACTTACTCCGGAGCAGCGCTTGCTCGTGGACACCACCAGCCGCTTGCGACTCGCCGATATCTCGCAGCTTGTCCAAGCCACCGGCAACCGGCGCAGAAAACTGGAAGCCTTCGTCGATCAGATGGGCAGCGCGCTCTACCAACTCTCAACGGCGCTGACCCTGACCTATTTCCGCCACGCCGACCGGCCACATTTCCTTCGAGGCTAGAGCCCACCGCTACCATGCAATACCGCATCCGCCACCGCACGCTCTATCGCTACGATGTGCCGGCGAACCTCTGTCACAATGAGGCACGATTGAAGCCGCTCGACCTGCCGGGGCAGCGCTGCCTTTCGTGGAAGTTGAGGATCGAACCGGAGCCTGAATTTCACCGCAGCCGTGTAGACTCTTTCGGAAACCACATCGACTACTTCTCGATCCAGCGCCCGCATCCGGAACTGATTATCACGGCGGAGAGCGAGGTGGAGGTGATCGCAAACGGCCAACTCTCGCTCGAAGCGGGCGGCCCGTGGGAACAAGCGCGGGATCGCTTGCTAGCCTCGAAAGATCCCGCCTCTCTGGAGGCGAGGGCTTTCACTCTTTCCTCGCCATTGATTCCCACGCTGCCGGAGCTTGCAGCTTTCGCGATGCCCGACTTCACACCCGGACGTTGCATCATCGAAGCGGTGTCGGCGTTCAATTCGAGGATCTTCAAGGACTTCAAGTTCGATCCGGATTTCAGCACAATTGCCACGCCAGTGCTTGAGGTTCTGGAGAACCGCCGCGGCGTCTGTCAGGACTTCGCGCAACTGATGATCGCTTCGCTAAGATCCATCGGTCTACCCGCGCGGTATGTTTCGGGTTACCTGGAGACGCTGCCACCGCCGGGCAAGGCAAAGATGGTGGGTGCGGATGCCTCGCACGCCTGGGTTTCGGTCTTCGTGCCCGGACAGGGATGGATTGATTTCGATCCGACGAATAACCTGCGTCCAGCCGAGAGGCACATCACGGTGGCAACCGGAAGAGACTACCGGGATGTCTCACCGTTGAGGGGTGTAACTGTTGGTGGTGCGAGCCATCACCTGAAGGTGTCGGTGGATGTGATGCCGCTACAGAAGTAGGACTACTTCTCTTCCGCTTCTTCGAGCGATTTCACGAGCTCCGCAAATACCTCCGGCTCCTTGCCGCGATCCGGCGAACCCTTGAGGCAACTTGCGAACCACTTTTGAAGCAGGGATCGCCGATCGGAAGGAAAGTTCCGCACCAAGCTATCCTGCTCGGACACTTCCAAGGCCGCAGTGTCGCGTTTGCCATGCGCCCTTGCCAGAATGCCGCGATGACGGACGAGCATCGAGTCTAACAAGATCCATGAGAAGTTCAGGCTCTCTGGCGGGCCTACAACCATCGCCTGCCCGTCGCCACGGAGCTTACCGAGTCCACCGCCAATCACCCTGAGTTCGGGCAAGGCGCCACCCTTGAAGAAAGCCATCGTCCCACCACCAAGCGCACCGATGACCGTACCGGCCCCCAGGCTGTGAACGCCGACACCGAGATCGAACACGGCACCCGCGGCACCCCCGGCGACTGCACCTGCGGCAGCAAGCTGCCAACGGCTGAGTCCCCACTTTTGCCAAGTTTCAGCGGTTGCGAGATCAAGGCCGGCATGGCGTTCCGGATCCACATCCAACTTGATCAGATTGTGGCGATAGATCTTCAGAAGCTTCTTCAAGCAGGTTAGCTCCAGATCGCCGAGCTTCTTGAAATAGCGCTCCTCCAGCTCCGCTTTCTTCTTCTCCGACCGGGAAGGCACACTGCGGTCGCGCACATCGATCGGTTCGCTCACCCGAAGCGTCAGGGATTTTTCGAGGAAATCGAGGATCGCTTCCGCCGCTTCCTCGCGGCGGTCATGCATCTCGTTGTCCATCGCCTCGATCACGCGACGAATGTGAGAGGCGTGATGTTCTTCGATTTGCAGCAGCACTTCGAGCAAGCGCTTCCGTTCATCGAAGCGCGCGTCATGAGCATGGAAAGTCCGGACCAGATTGAACGAGGTGCCAAGGCGCTCGCGCCATTCGCGCTCCAACTCCGGGGAGGGCTCGGCCTGAGGGTTCAGGAGTGCGAGCCGCGGGCGTCCGGTCCAGCGCAGGATTTCGATCTCAGCCAGAAAGGTATCCCGCAGCGGCTTGCAGGGATCAACCACGTAGATGACCCCCGCACCTTCCACGAGCGGCTCCAACAAGCGGGCCTCGTCTGGAAAGCGTTGGCGGCACTCCTTGGTAAAGCGCGCGATCTCCGCCGGGCCGGGCACTCCATTGCCCGCGAGCTTCTGGATCTCGCGCATCGCCTCCACGGGTTGTTGGAAACCGGGGGTGTCGAGAAACCTCAACAACTCCTCGCCATCGTAGCGTACCGGCAGGGGCAGGACGTCGGTGGTTTCCCCGGGCGTGGCGCTGATGCGCAACAGCTCATCGTCGTCAATTTCCAACAAGGTCGCCAAGGTGGCGCTCTTGCCAGCATTTACCCGGCCGACAACCGCGAAGGCGGGAATCTCTTCGCTCAACCAGGTGCCCATGTGCGATCCTCCTCGTGCATGCTGAGTTCGACCTCAAGGCCCTTCTGGCTATCGAGGAAAGCTTCCCATGCGGCTCGTTCGTCCGGCTTCACTTCGTGAGGGCGACCCTCCTTGTCGAAGTCTGCCACATGGATGACCACGCGGCGGCCACCCCGGGCATCGGTCACGCGCTTCAAGGTCTCCTCCATGCGGCGCGGGGCGAGCGCCCAGCCTTCCGCCACCAGGATAACCCCGGCATTGGCCTTCGACAGCGCCGCGTTTGCAGAGGCCTCGCGACCGGCATCGAGCACATCGAGGGTTTCCCAAGCGACAGGGTTGAGGCGGAGGTGGCGCAAGAAAAAGGGACGCAGGATTTCACGATCCGGCGAGATGCCGCCAAGATCGATTACCAGCGCGCCGTCGGTCGGACCCTTCGGATCGCTGCCGCGCTTCACGCCGGTCAGCACACGCCAAAGCTTGCGATGGAGCGGCGATTGGAAGTCGGGACTGCGGAGGGCGTTCCACTCCTTGAAGGCCGCCAGGTTCCCGATCAGCCAGCGGGGAATCATTCCCCAAGCGCCGAGAGCGAGGACGAGGAAAAGCATCCAACTGGCTCCCCCACCCTCCCAATTCGCACCACGACGGGTTCCTGCCACGTCCGGTAGGGCCTCCGGTCCCATCCACATCCAAGGCAGGGCGAGCAGCTTCACCGAGCGCTCTAACAAGCTCTGCATGGCTGTCTGGGTGGTCGTCTCCCAGAAGAAGCCCACCTTATAGAAAAAGAACATCACGCAGAGCGCGAGCATGGCCCCGAAATGGTAATCCGCCGCAGCAATCTGCACCTTGCGGACGACCGACCAGCCGAGCGCCTTGGTGAGCTCGGGATTTCCCTCGATCCGGGCCATGGCCTCGCGGCCCTTTTCCCCGGAGAAGCGGTTTGCGAGTTTTTTGAGGGCTGCGCCGGCCACACCGGCCCCCGCGGGACGAAAAATCAGGGCGAGCATGCCGCCGATGAGGATCAACCAAGGGATGAACAAGGTGACGGTCAGGAACACGACCACGTGAACCCCTTCCCGATGGCGGTCGAAACAGCCCCAAGCAGCCCCGAAACCGGCGAGAATCGCCACGAAGGCCATCAAGCGTCCGGCCCAGCCGAGTGCCGAAACCCAGGATTTCCCGGGACCTCCCGGCGCTTGATGCTTTTTCCAAGCCTTGAAGACCACGCTGCGGGAATCGCTCGATGGCAATTCCTCCGGGCGCGACGATCCGTCCCAGTTCGCCAAGGCGACCTCGAAGTCGATCAGTTCATCCAATTTCCAACGCTCGCCGGAGCCGCGCATCGCTGCCTCACTTTCTCCATCTTCTGCCGCGGGCCAAGGGGGAAGTTCGCCCCCGCCCGGCTTCCTGCCCCAAATGGGTAGGTGCGAACCACGACAGGATTTGCAAACGTGCGACGTCCTCATAGGAAGCATTCATGAGAAAAACGCTGCTCTTCTACTGCCTCGGGCTTTCGCCACTGCTCGCGAATCCCCTGCTCACCTACGAGAATCGCCCGCTTGGCAGCTCGGAAGAGCCGCTGGTGATGAGCACTTATCTGCCGGATCCGGGACTGGACCCTGCAGTTTTCTCTCACCACTACAAGAGCGCACCGGCCCCGAAATACAATCCGGGCAAGGGCGAAGACGTTCCGGGAGAAGAAAAGCCGATCCCGGGCGTGGCGGCGGGACTGGCGGTAAGCTTCGGGCCCTCTCTGGCCTACGTTTTCGACACCACGGAGAGCCGGCTCTTCTATGCGTGGCAGGGAGGATTCCTCGATTTCACCCCCTACTGGGGTGACCAGAAGCGCGGATCGCGCGTGTCCTTCGACTACGTGCCGAAGCTGGTAGGCAATCTCTTCCACAAGACCTCCGGCAAGAATCCGGTGCAGATCAATGGCAAGAGCGTCGACGAGTTTCCGGGCGGCCCGCAGTATGTCGGCTATTCGCTGATCAAGGGAGCCCCCCGCTTCGAATACAAGGCGGGAGACCACCTCGTAACGGTGCTGTTGAAGCCGTCGGCCAAGGAGCAATCCTTCGAGGCCGAAGTGAGCTGCACGCCTCCCGCCCCGCTGGCTTGGAAAGAGGGCGACTTTTCCGTGGAAGGAAAAGATGGCAAGCTGGCTTTCACCTACACCGGCAAGACCCTCGGCAGCTATCAGGGCTATCAAGTGAAGATCGACCTGCGGAAGGCTAACAAGGAGGCAGGCGAAACGCTCTACAACAACTACGGCTGCATCGCCTGTCACTCGACCGATGGATCGAAGGGTCACGGCCCATCGCTCGGCGGCTTGGCCGACACCATGGTCGAGCTCGAAGGCAGCGACCAAAAGGTGCTGGCCGACCGGGAATACCTGCTGGAGTCGATCAAGAACCCGAATGCGAAGATCGCGAAGGGATATCCGCCCAACTACATGCCTCCCTTTGGCATCCCGGATGTCGAATACGATTCCCTGGTCCTCTTCATCCAGTCCCTTTCCAAACCCGAATGATCCCCATGCAGCTCTCCAAGATTCGCGTCTCATCACGCCCATTCGCGGTTAGTCTTTCGGCACTGCTTCTCGCCACGGCGACCAGCCCCGCCGACGAGTTCAAGGACTGCTACCAGATCGAGGACATCAAGCTGCCCGAGGGCGTGCCGCCGGAAGTCGGCGGCCTCGATTTCGCGGCGGATGGCACAATCTACGTCGTGCTTCGTCGCGGGGACGTGATCCGCGCGAAGCCTTCCGCGAATCCGGATGACTTCCAGTGGGAGCTCTTTGCCAGCGGCTTCCACAATGGTTGCGGCATCGATGTGGTGACGCCCTCCAAAATCCGCATTACCCAGATGGCGGACATGACCGAGGTGGAAGACACCGATGGTGATGGCAAGGCAGACCGATTCACCCGCTTCGCCTCCGGCTGGGGGCTCAGCGGCAACTACCACGAAACGAACACCCTCGCGAAGGACGGGAAGGGCGGCTACTATATCTCGGTCGGCACAGCCTCGCACGCGGGTCCCACCTTCGAGCATGTGCTGGGTGAGTTTTCCCCTGAAGGGCGCCGTGGGCGGAACTATTCCTCGGTGAAGTGGAAGGGCTGGATCCTCCACACCGACGACAAGGGCAAGGTGACACCGGTGGCCAGCGGCTTCCGCATGGCAAACGGCATCTATCAGGATCCCGATGGCAATCTTTGGGCGGGCGACAACCAGGGAGACTGGAAGGCCATCACGCCCCTGTATCATGTGGAGCAGGGCAACTTCTATGGTCACCCCGCAAGCCTGGTGTGGGATCCGGCCTGGGCCGGCAAGGACCCGCTGGCCACTTACCGGAAGGATCTGGATGCCTACAACAAGCACCGCACCAAGGCCGCGGTGGAACTCCCGAACAAAGAGATCAACCGCTCTGCCGGTGAGCCCTACGAACTTCCCCGCAACGGCTCCTTCGGTCCCTTCGCCGGGCAACTGCTGGTGCCGGATAACAACGGCGAGCGCATTTCCCGGGTGATGCTGGAGAAGGTGAACGGCAAGTTCCAAGGAGCCGTGACCCAATTCATCGAGAACCACGGGCTGCGCTCGGGCAACCATCGCATCCGTTTCTCCCCGAACGGGAAGCAGATGTATGTGGGCCAGACTGTCCGCGGCTGGGGCACTCCTGCCGAAGGCCTGCAGCGGATCACCTGGAAGGGTGGCACGCCCTTCGACATCGAGAGCTTCAAGATCACGAAGAAGGGCTTCAAGGTGAGCTTTACCAAGGATCTTCCGGACAAGCTGAAGGAGGAGAAAGCCTGGGACTTTTCGTCCTTCACCGTGCAACCGAAGTGGACTTACGGCAGCGACCAGGAGAATGAGCGCAAGCACGAGGTGAAGGACTTCAAGGTAACGGACAAGCGCAGCGTGGAGGTGGAACTGGAGGACTTCTCCCCAGGGAAGATCTACAAGCTGGAGCTGCCGAAGGATGTGAACTCGGGTGACGACAAGTCACCGCTGCAGCATCGACTGGCGTTCTACACCGCGAATGAACTGCCGGAGTAACCAAGGCCAAGACGAAGGAGTCCGGATTGAATCAACTTGGCCGAGGGTCTTCCGAGGCAGTTGGTTCTCCGGATGATTCCTGAGGAATCCCGACGGACGAGGACTAGAGAAACCCGCCGTTTCCGGCCGCCTGTTCCGCCTGTTATATCAGTGAAATTTACAGGCGGTTCGGGAAAATCTGGCGAATCCGAAGGAGAGAAAAAGAGAGAAATCCGACCGACATGGCAAGAATCTGCCAGAACGGTCGCTTTCCCGAAACCTTTGTCAGTGGTCCCCGCTGCCTCCTTGCAGGCCAGACATGAAGGGACCGTACGCGGACGAGCGAGGGCGCTCGTCCCTACCTGAGCGAGCCTCCCGGCTCACAACTTAGCGCGCAGCGACGAGGTCGTAGCCGCGCCAGTCGGAGATGGTAACATCGGCGAACTCGCCGACGGGGATGCCCTTGTCGACGTGAACGGAACCGTCGATCTCGGGCGCATCCCATTCGGTGCGACCGACGCCGGATTCCTCGACCAAGACGCGGACCTTCTTGCCGACCTGCTCCTGATTTACCTCACCGGCGACCTTCTGGAGCTCAGCCATGGCGCGGCTCCAGCGGCTCTTGCGGGTCATGTGGTGGAGCTGGCCATCCATCTTGTAAGCCCGGGTCCCCTCTTCCTTCGAATATTGGAAGACGCCCGCGCGCTCGAAGCGGAACTCACGGATGAACTCGAGGAGTTCCTCGAAATCCTCCTCGGTCTCGCCGGGGAAACCTACGATGAAGGTCGTACGAATGCCGAGGCCCGGAATGCCGGCACGCATGCGGCGCAGCAGGTCACGGATGTAGTCGCCGCTGGTCACACGCTTCATGGCGGTGAGCATGCGGTCGGAAATGTGCTGGAGCGGGATGTCGACGTACTTCGCCACCTTGTCGCACTCGGCGATGGTCTGGATGAGCTCGTCCGACCAGTGAGCCGGGTGGGTATAGAGCAGACGCACCCAGAAGTCGCCTTCGATCTTGTTGATCTCGCGGAGCAGGGTGGAGAGGGACTCGCCGCGGGAGGAATTCACCGGGGAGTTTGGCTTCGGCCGCTCGCCTTCCCACTGGTCCATGCCGAAATAGGTGGTGTCCTGTGAGATGAGGTTGATCTCCTTCACGCCGGACTTCACCAGCGCTTCCACTTCCTTCACCACGGACTCCTGAGTGCGGGAGCGGTGCATGCCGCGGATCTTCGGGATGATGCAGAAGGTACAGGTGTGATTGCAGCCTTCGGCGATCTTCACGTAAGCGAAATGTTCCGGCGTGAGGCGGAAGCGCGGGGTGGTATAGTCCGGCACGTACTTCGGCTTCAGCGTCACGTAATCGCGCGGATCATCCGTGGCAGCGGGACCTTCGGTCTTGGCGACCTCCTCGGCATTCTTCTTTCCGAGCAGATTCTCAATGATCGGAGCGACCTTCGTGATCTGGTCGAGGCCGATGAAGGCGTCCACTTCCGGCATGATGCCCGGCAGGTCCTTTGCGAAGCGCTGGGAAAGGCAGCCGGCCACGATAATCTTCTGACGGGCACGATCCGGATCCTCCGTGCGGGCATTCACGGCACCGAAGACGGCATCGATCGACTCCTGCTTCGCCATATCGATAAACGAGCAGGTATTCACGATCAGCACGTCCGCCAGTTCGGCCTCGGTGGTGAGGGCCATTCCGGCTTCGGCGAGGTGGCCCATCATGACTTCGGAGTCGATGAGGTTCTTCGCGCAACCAAGGGAAATAAGACCGACGGTGGTGGACATATGAGAAGACGAAAGACTTGAAGACAGAAGACGGAAGACTGGAGCGATGAGGAGGCTTCAGGCGTTGGGGTGAGGGACGAACCGGCTTGGGGTCGAAAGACAGAAGACTGGAGCGGGGTCCGCATCCAGTCTTGTTAGCGAAATGGAAAATCAGGCCGTGATCAGAAAGGAGGCTCCATGATGAGCTCGTCGCCCGGCTCCGGAGGGCTGTCACCGAATCCGCCGACGGGATTCGCGATGCCACCTTCGATGGTCACCTCGCCCACCTTCAAGCGTCCCAAGATCCCGGTATTCCGGCGAACGCAGAGCACTGTATCCGGGGTCACGTTTTCGGGCATCACGATATCGATCGTGGCAAAGCCGCCGAGATTGTCGTCCTGGATCCACTCACGGACGCGGGCCATGACGAGGGCATCCTTGATCACGCGGGCGCGGCGGGCCTCCTTATCGCGGCTTTCGGTGACCTTTCCGGTAACGAAGGCTGCTTCCTTGTCCGAAGTAGCGGCATTCCGCTCAGCCTTGTCCTTCTCCGCTTGGAGTTGGGCGATTTCGGCGCGCATTGCTTCAAGCTGGGAAGGATCGGCTGCGGGCTCCGGAGCCGGGGCCGGGGCTGCCTTCTCGGTCACTTCCCTCAGCAAACGGCGCTCCCGCTCCGTCTGGAGACGGTCCTGCTCGAGCTGGATTTCAGCGAGTTGACGCTTCATCTCGGTCAGCTCGGTGGTTCCCGCGCTGTTATCGGCAGGAGCGGAATTATTCTTGTACGAGACGGCCAGAGCCCCGAGCAGCAACGCGATCGTGGCGCCAAGCAGAATCTTCAACGTGTCCATGGGCGCGGAGGTTGCGCAGGGTCCGGCGGCTTGTCAACGCGACGACTCGCCGTCGGGATACTGGAATTTCCGGTTCTCCGGAGCACCCGGAGTGGCCCGAGGCGGGAAATCCGGCCTTATTTCAGACGCCGGATCTTGATCGCATCCCAAAGTTTCCGGTCTCCCGCCTCGCGAAATGCCGCCCGCCACGATTTCAGGGCAGCGCCGGGAAGGACTTCGGCGCCGCCGACCAGCGTTTCATTGAGGCTGGCCGGGGTGGTCACGGAGCGGACCACGGGAAATCCTTCACGAAAGGCGGCACGGGTGCGGATCTGCATGGCCCGGTGGCCGGATCCATTGACCAAGTTCGCCAGAAGCAGGCCGCCCGGTTTGAGGAGGCGCTTGAGGGCCTTGATCTGTCCGGAGTCCGATTTACCGGGGCGGAAAACGTCATCGCTGCCGGCGAGGTAGACGTCGTCGATCACCACGTCGAAGCGCTCCTTGCATTTCGCAATCCACTGGTAGGCGTCGGCGAAGTGGATCTCGATGCCGAGGTCATCCAAGCGCATATTCAGTTCGGCGAGGGCGACGATTTCCTGATCGATGTCCACGGCGACCAGGCGACTATCGGGGAGCAGGTGGTGCAGGATCCGCATGGCGGTGCCGCCGGCGAGGCCGAGCATGAGGATGGAGCGCGGTGGCCCAGCGGGGCGGAGGAGGGCCGCGGCGGCTAGATTATCCCAAGCCAGGCCGGTGAGGTATCGCTTCTCATGCCACCAGGCATGGATGGCACCCGCGACACGGAACTCACACTGACGCTCGGATTTCCAGATCTGCACCTTCTGGTGCTTGGTATCGACGATGGCGTGGCAGCGCAGGGGCATGGTGACACTGAAGGGGAAATGAAGAGGGCGGGCAATCTTCGTTGAAGATGCTTGGTCGGCTCGACAACGGAGTGGCGCTTTTCGAAGCGCCACTCCGGTTGCGGCGCCGAAGCGCGCCAAGCCAATGGCTACTCCACCGTCACGCTCTTCGCGAGATTGCGAGGCTGGTCGATTTCGCAGCCACGTTCGTTGGCGATGTGATACGCTAGGAGCTGGAGAGCCACGGCAGTGGGGATGGTGCTGACCAGCGGGTGGCAGGCAGGCACTTCGATGACGTCGTCCATGAACTCCGCGGCTTCGTGGTCTCCCTCGGTGATGATGCCGAGGATGCGGGCACCGCGGGCGCGGCATTCCTCGACATTGCCGAGGGTCTTGTCCTTGCCCGGGATATCATTGGCCAGTGCAACCACAGGCGTGCCTTCCTGAAGCAAGGCGATGGGGCCGTGCTTGAGCTCAGCGGCGTGATAGCCCTCCGCGTGGATGTAGGAGATTTCCTTGAGCTTGAGCGCGCCTTCGAGAGCGACGGGATACATGGGTCCGCGGCCGATGAAGAAGGCGTGTTCGTTCTGCGCATAGCGCGCGGCGATGGCGGCGATGCGATCGCTCTGGGCGATGACCTTTTCGACGAG
The DNA here is from genome assembly GCF_012913485.1 of Luteolibacter luteus. GTDB lineage: Bacteria > Verrucomicrobiota > Verrucomicrobiia > Verrucomicrobiales > Akkermansiaceae > Haloferula > Haloferula lutea. The sequence continues at coordinate 1,461,494 of NZ_CP051774.1, forward strand.
CGCAGGGATGGCCTCGATCTCACGGGCGAACTTCATGCCTTCCTCGCGGGAAAAGCGGCGGCCGCGGCCCAGCTTCAAGGCCATCATGAGCATGACAGCGACCTGGCAAGTAAAGGCCTTCGTGGAGGCCACGGAGATTTCCGGTCCGGCGTGGAGATAGACGCCGCGGCCGGTTTCCCGCGCGATGGTCGAGCCGACCACGTTGCAGAGACCCATGACGAAGGCACCCTTTTGGTTCGCTTCGCGGACGGCGGCGAGGGTGTCCGCGGTTTCGCCGGATTGGGAAATCGCGACGACGAGGTCGCGGCTGCCGATGATGGGATTCCGGTAGCGGAATTCAGCGGCCTGCTGGACCTCCGAATGGATGTCCGCCATGTCCTCAACTGCGTATTCGCCGACAAGACCGGCGTGGAGGGAGGTCCCGCAACCGACGAACACGACGCGGTGAAGCTCCGCAAGATCACGCGGGGAAGTACCCATGCCAGAAAGCACGGAGGAGCCGAGATTGAAGTCCAGGCGACCACGGATCGCATTGCGAAGCGAATCGGGCTGCTCGTGGATTTCCTTCAGCATGAAGTGCTCGAAACCACCCTTTTCCGCAGCGGCGGCATCGTAGCCGAGTTCATTCACTTCACGGGTGACAGGGACTTGGTTGAGATCACGGATGTCAACGTTGTCCGCGGTGACGATGGCGATGTCATTGTCCTCAAGGTAGATCACCTGGCGGGTGTGGGCGATGATCGCAGAGGCATCCGAGGCGACGATGGTCTCCCCTTCCCCGACGCCAATCACGATCGGGCTGCCGCGGCGCGCGGTGATGATCTTACCCGGTTCCTTGGCGGAAAGGACCGCGATGCCGAAGGTGCCTTCGACTTGGCTCAGGGCATCGCAGACAGCTTGGAAAAGATCGCCCTTATAGCGCTCTCCGATGAGGTGGGCCAGGACTTCGGTATCGGTCTCCGAATAGAAGGTGTGGCCTTTTCCTTCGAGGCGCGTTCGCAGGGAGCGGTAGTTCTCGATGATGCCATTGTGAACCAGCGCGATGTCGCCGGACTGGTCGAGATGAGGGTGAGCATTGACCTCGGTCGGCGGGCCGTGGGTCGCCCAGCGGGTGTGGGCGATGCCGGTAGAAGCTTTCGAGAAGCGCTCGGCCGGCCAGTCGGCGCGGGCCTTGTCATTGAGCGAGGAGACCTTGCCCGGAGCCTTGCTCACGACCACGGAACCATCTTCGAGAATCGCGAGGCCCGCGGAGTCATAGCCGCGATATTCGAGACGGCGTAGGCCGTTGATGAGGACGGTGGGAGCGGAGGCTTTACCAATGTATCCGACGATGCCGCACATGGGGTGAGATGGTGGATGGTAGATTGAAGATGGTAGATTTTAGCAGGCGGGGATAACTCGCGGGGATGGATGCGGACGATTACTCATTGGTCACGCGGTCGCGTTGGACGATTTCTCCGGGGCGGGTGCTGGTGTTCGGCCAGAGTTTCCGGCCAGGGTAGATGGAAGTATTGATACCGGTGTGGACACCATCGCCGACGATGCAGCCGAACTTGCGGCGGCCGGTGTCGACGAGAACGCCATCGACATCGGTGCGGTGGTTCTTGCCATCGTGGCGGAGGTTCGAGGTGACGGTGCCTGCGCCGAAGTTCACCTTTTCACCGAGTATGGAATCACCGACGTAGCTGAGGTGGCCGACGTTGGTGTTCGAAAGGAGGATCGAGTTCTTGATCTCCACGGCATTGCCGACATGGCACTTGTCGCCGATGGAAGTGGATCCGCGGATGTAGCAATTCGGGCCGATCTTGCAGTTCGCGCCGATGATCACATTGCCCTCGATGAAGACACCGGGAAGGATGCGCGAGCCGGGACCGAGGTGGATGAAGCCTTCGATGACGGCGTTGGGATGGATGTCGCCTTCGACTTTCGATTCCGAAAGTTCGCCGACGAGCAGTTCATTCGCTCGCAGCAGGTCCCAGGGATGGACGATGAGGAAGGACTTGTTTGCCACGATGGCCTTGTCGGCATCCGGCACCTCGCCGAACCATGCGAGCGGGGTGCGGCGCTCGTCCACGAGCGAGGTGGGGCCGTCGGCTTTGAGCAGGGCGACGTCTTCCCCGGTCAGCCATGCGTGTGGATGGGTGCGCAGGTCCTCGATGGTAAACGCCGCGTGATGTTCGCGGAGCAAAATGTTCCCGATCGGGAAGGCTTCGATGGCGCGGGTGGTGAAGAGAGGCATGGCTAAAAACTCGAAGAACGATATCTCACTGGTCGACCGTAAAGATCACATGCCGACCTGACTTCGCAGCGCCGTCAAAGAATGCGGGAAGACTTGAGAACCAATCCCAAGTGTATTGGCAATCTTCTTGGCTCTTGGGCCTGGAATAGTCTTCCGGGAGCTGCGAGTAACGCGCCCCAAGGAACTCAGGCGTGATCGCGACCAGAGCATCCGCAAGCTGTCTCAACTGCGAATGGTTTATAAGCGCGACAATGTAGTCCTCTCCTTCATAGAGCTGCTCACCTCCCAAAATACACAGGTTGAGTGGCTCTGTTCCGCTTTCGAACGACAGCGTGCCATCTGTGAGGCAGCGATGGATTGCATCCCAGGCCTTGTCCGTTTCGCACACAAGATTCTCACCCTCCTCCCATCGCTCTTCGATGCCTTCGATCACCTCCATCAACGCTTCATCAGAACCCGCTTGCCGCAGAGCAACTAGGTCCTCATCAGTAATTGCGAAGTGAACTCCTAGACAGGCCATTGCTTCTCGATTGGATGGTTAGTTCGGCGTCCGGAAATCTAAACCGAGCTTCATCACGCCGGAACCCCGATATCCTCCTTCACCGCCTCGGTGAACTTGCCGATCCACTCATCCACGGCATCGGCATCACGGTGCTCGACGAGGATGCGGATCTTGTTCTCCGTTCCCGAGTAGCGGATCAGGTGGCGGCCGGCATCGCCGAAGGCGGCATCGGCTTCCTTCATGAGCTTCTGGATGCCGGGCAGGGTGGCGAGTGGCGGCTTGGAGGCGACCTTGAGATTGACGAGTTCCTGCGGGAACTCGCGCATGCAGGCGGCGAGCTCGGCGAGGGTGGCCTTCTTCTCCTTCATGACACGCAGCACCTGGAGCGCGCTGAGGATGCCATCGCCAGTGGTGGCGTGGTCGGCGAAGATGAGGTGGCCGGAGTTTTCACCGCCGAAGGAGCCACCCTTGTCGCGGAGGGCCTCGATCACGTTGCGGTCGCCGACCGGGGTAGTGAGGACATTGATGCCGGCGCGGCGCATCGCTTCATGGAGGCCGAGATTGCTCATCACGGTGCAAGCCATGGTGCTACCGCGGAGGCGTCCTTGCTCGTGAAGTGAAAGAGCAGCGAGGGCGAGGATGCGGTCGCCGGAAATCGCGGTGCCGGTGGCGTCGGTGAAGATCACGCGGTCCGCATCGCCATCGAACGAAATGCCGAGATCGGCACCGTGTTGGCGGACGAGTTCACCGGCGGTCTCCGGATAGAGGGCTCCGCACCTGTCGTTGATGTTGATCCCGTCCGGCTCGCAGCCGTATTTGATCACCTCCGCGCCGAGCTCCTTGAAGATGAGCGGGGCGATGAAGTAGGCGGCGCCATGACCGCAATCGACGACGATCTTCAGGCCATGCAGGGAAACGTTGTCAGCGGTGTGCTTGGCGAACTCGATGTAGCGGCCGCGGGCGTCATCGATGCGGTAGGCCTTGCCGATTTTCTCGGGCGACATGGCGCGCGGCTCGGGTTCGTCACCTAAGATGTGGCGCTCAATGATTTCCTCCAACGCGTCGGAAAGCTTGTAGCCATCGGGACCAAAGATCTTCAGGCCATTGTCCTCGTAGGGATTGTGGGAGGCAGTGAGCATGATGCCCGCGGCACAGCCCATGGACTTCGTAAGGTGGGCGATGGCCGGGGTCGGCAGGGGGCCGGGCAGGAGGACGTCCATGCCCATCGAAACGAGACCGGAGGTAAGGGCCGTTTCCAGCATGTAGCCGGAAATGCGGGTGTCCTTTCCGATGACCACGCGGTTGCGGTTGTGACCGGAGGAGCGGAGCACCTGGGCCACGGCCTTGCCTGCCCGGAGGGCGACTTCAGGGGTGATGGGAAATTCGTTCGCTTTGCCGCGGATGCCGTCGGTGCCGAAAAGCTTCATGTCGGGCGGGAGATTGCCTCCTCCGTCACGAAATGAAAGCTTCGACAGGGCAATCCCACGAATTTCACGCTCAAAACGGCGGATTTACGCAGGAAATCCACCATTTGACCTTTTTCGACGTTCGAAAGCGCGACGACCTCATCGCGCGATCACGGGAAGGGCAAGGCGTGGATCCCCAGATGGTTCCCGACGCTGCGCTGGGAGCCGCCCGACGGGGAATTCAGGATTTTAGGAGCTCCGTCGCCCCCCTTGATCACCATCGTACTCGAGCCGCCGCCGTCCAGATTCATGGCATCCCAGCAGCCAAGCTGCTTCATCCATTCCGCGAGCTCGACGAGGGTCATCCCCTCGCTGAACCCTTGCTGACGACCGTCCACGACGAGAAGGTAGACATAGAGACCCTCCCGGGAGACCCCGAGGGCGGTGCGGGGGTGGATGTCGAGGGTAGTGGTGGTGACCTCTCCGTTGTCCAGAAGCATGCCATTCGACCCATACCAGCCTTGGAGGGCATTGTGAGCTGCGCCGAAACTTCTCTTACGAAAGGGTCCGCGGAGGATACGAGGTTGCTGGGTTGCGGTCGCGAGGAAGACCGGGTTGGCGCTCTTTGCGTCCACTTCACTGACGGTCACGCCGTTTGAAATCGAAAGGCCCTGGAGATCGACGGGGATGCCTTCCTTGGCGATCGGCTTGAAGGCGCTGCCGTTGATCGCGACTTCGAGGTCGAACTCTTTCAGGAAGGTGGCGGTGCGGCGGCCGTTCACCTCTTCCGGGGCATCACCATTATCGGGAGTGGTGAAGAAGGCGACACCCTCCGCTCGGGTATCGACGCGGATCTGGTGAATGCGGAGGCGGCGGGGCACGGAGAGTTCGTCCAAGCGGTAGTCGACGCCTTGATAAAGAGGCTGCCAGAACGGGGCCACAGAGTCCGGAAGCGGCGCGAACTGCACCGGCTCTTCAGCACGGAGGGCTGGAAGATTCAGAAGAACGAGGGCGATGAACGGGCGAAAGCGCATGGATGAACGGGAATACGTTGGACGGAGGGAAAGCCGATCAAGGTCCGCCCGAGGTGGCAAAGAGCGAAATCGTGAAGGATTCGTCTCCAGCGCTTGCTTGGAATGATAGGTTTCCTCGGAAGCCCGCTCGAATGAAGAGCAACAAGCAGAAGCGCCAGGAACTCGCTGAAAAGCGGGGGACCAAAGAGGCCAAGCGCCGGGAGGAGAATCAGGAGCAGAAGCGGCGTCGGCAATGGGCACGGCTGCGGGCGGGAGAAATCGCGCTCTTGGACAGGACCAAGCTGCATTCCTACGGAAGGCTCATTTTTTTCCACACCCTCCGACAACGCCAAGAACCCCCGCTTCTACGAGGACATCCCATTTACCTGCAAGGACTGCGGAAAACAGGAGGTCTGGACTGCGGGCCAACAGAAGTGGTGGCATGAGCAGATGGGTGGAGACGTCGAGACGACTGCCGTGCGCTGCCGGAATTGCCGTGCGAAGGAGCGGGCGAGGAAGGCGGAGGTGAATCGCGTCCGCGAGGAAGGCTTGGAGCGAAAGCGCCGGGAACAGGGCAAAGGATAGCGGCCCGGCTTCCCGGGGATTGCAAGCCGCGCCGCCTGTTGGAAGAGTTTCGCCATGCAGCGCGTGGCGGTGATCAATATCGTGGGGCTTTCGCCTTCGCTTCTGGGAGAGTCGATGCCGCGGCTGACGGCCTTCGCGAAGAAGCAAGGGATGCAGGCATTCCCCCCCGCTTTCCCCGCGGTGACCTGCACGGCGCAATCCTCGATGCTGACAGGGAAAAGCCCTCGCGAGCATGGGATCGTGGCGAACGGCTGGTATGACCGTGAGAGCGCCGAGGTACGCTTCTGGAAGCAGAGCAACCACTTGGTGCGCGGCGAGAAAGTCTGGGAGCACCTGCGCAAGAAGCATGCGGGCTTCACCTGCGCGAAGCTCTTCTGGTGGTACAACATGTACTCCAGCGCGGATATCGCGATGACGCCGCGGCCGCTCTACCCGGCGGATGGCCGGAAGGTTTTCGACATCCACACGCAACCGATGGAGCTGCGGGAGAAGGTGAAGGCCGATCTTGGCCCCTTCCCCTTCCCTTCCTTCTGGGGTCCCGGTGCGGGGATTGCCTGCTCCGAGTGGATCGCGGCCTCCGCGAAGTGGACGGAGGAGCGCGAGAAGCCAACGCTGAGCCTAGTATACCTGCCGCACCTCGACTACGGCCTGCAGAAGTGGGGTCCGGGCGCGCCGGAAATGACAGCCGAGCTTGAGGCGATCGACCGCGTGGCCGGAGAACTGATCGAATTTCTGGAAGGCCGCGGCGTGAAGGTGCTGGTGGTTTCCGAGTACGGGATCTCCAAGGTGACCAAGCCGGTCCACCTGAACCGGATCTTCCGCAAGAAGGGCTGGATCCAGATCAAGGATGAGCTGGGACTCGAGACGCTGGATGCGGGAGGATCGAAGGTCTTCGCGGTGGCCGATCACCAGATGGCGCACATTTATGTGAATGATCCCGCGCTGTTACCCGAGGTGAAGGCCTTGCTCGAAAAGACCGAGGGCGTGGACGAGGTCCGCAGCGCGAAGGAAATGTGGGGCGGCGATACCGGAGAGGAGCGGGCCGGCGATCTCATTGCGATATCAAAGCCGGATGCTTGGTTCACCTACTACTTCTGGGAAGACGATGCGAAGGCTCCCGACTACGCGCGCTGCGTGGATATCCATCGCAAGCCCGGCTATGATCCGGTGGAGCTTTTCATCGATCCGAAGATCGCAGCGCCAAAGCTGAAGATCGCGAAATTCCTGCTGAAGAAGAAGCTGGGCTTCCGGGGATTGCTCGACGTGATTCCCTTGGATGCGAGCCTCGTGAAAGGTTCGCACGGGCGGGACAAGGTGGAGGATGGCGAGAAGCCCCTGATCATCGGCTCGCCGGTTCCGGTGGCGTGCGCGGAGGATGTATTCGGGGCGATTGTCGCGGCTGTCGAAGGCTAGAGGCGGGGGAATATTCGCTTTTTGACACAAAGCAAGAGTTTGACCCGCGGCCCGGCTTATGTCGGAGTTAGGGGATGAAGGCTTCCTCCATCCTCATCTGCTGTCTTTGCGTCTTTTCACTTCACGCTTCCGGTGCCGAAGTCCACGAAGCTTCCGCGATCCTGAAACTGGAGAAGGGCAAGGAAGTCGAAGCGAAAGAGACGCAGGCATTTCTCGACAAGGTGAAGAGCCGACCCGCGCTGGATGAGATTGCGGCAAGACTCGCTCTCACCCAGGCATGGAAGCTCGATCACGAGCAGACGGCAGCGAAGCTGGCGGGCATGCTAGAGATTTCCACGAGCGGTAGTGATGGGAAGATCACCGCGGGGAACGAGTCCCCGCAAATGGCGGCGATCATTGCCAATACCGCGGCTTCCGTGCTGAGGGATCGCAGCGACGGGGCCAATGAGAGATCGATGGAGAAGCTCAACGAGACGGTGCGGGAGCAGGAGGATTCGGTGAAACAGAAGCGCTCTACCCTTGCGCAGATCATCCGGGAGCAAGCGGTCGTCTTTAAGGATGGGGAGCAACCCGAGCCAAAAGAGCCCAATGGGCTCGCGGCACAGGCCTTCGTCGATGCAAAAAAGGACTTCGAGTCGGCTCAAAAGCTTTTGGACGAGCTGAAGACGGTCAAAGCCGAGGCGGGAGCCAATGGCAGTATCCGCGTGCACCACGTGATCTGGGCGAAGGCGCCGGAGGAGTGAGAAGAGGTTCCAAGGAGCTCCGGAAAGCTTCGCTTGGCCGGAAGGAGCACAGTCGGGGGTACAGATTCTGCTTTACGGTTGCGCTCCTGCGGTCGGCTTCCTAGGTTTCGCTCCGGTTTTCCGATCCGTTCCCACTTTCCCCAATGAAACTCCGCCATTTCGTTTCCTCGTCCGCAGCCGTTTCAATCGCCGCCGCACTGGGCCTTTCCGGCTGTAAAAAGAGTGACGAAAACGTGATCGTGATCGGGGAAGTCGCCGCTCTGACCGGCAACACGGCGACCTTTGGCCAGTCTTCCCACAACGGCACCCAGATGGCGGTGGACGAGATCAATGCCGCTGGCGGCCTGCTCGGGAAGCAGATCCAACTGGTGACCGAGGACGACCAATCCAAGCAAGGTGAAGCCGGCACGGTCGCGAAAAAGCTGATTTCCCGCTCCAAGATCAAGGCGCTGCTCGGCGAAGTGGCCTCCGGCCGCTCCCTCGAAATGGCACCGATTGCCCAAGCGGCGGGCGTTCCGATGATTTCCCCTGCCTCAACAAATCCGAAGGTCACCGAGGCGGGCGACTACGTTTTCCGCGTCTGCTTCATCGACCCCTTCCAAGGCACGGTGATGTCGAAGTTCGCGCTGGGCAAGGGTTGGAAGAAGGTCGCGATTCTGACCGACACCAAGCAGGACTATAGCGTCGGCCTGACTGAGTTCTTCAACAAGCACTTCAGCGCCAATGGCGGCACGATCACCGGGGAGCAAAGCTACAGCTCCGGCGACAAGGATTTCAAAGCGCAGCTCACCGCGATCAAGGCGGGAAACCCGGACGCGATCTTCGCTTCCGGCTACTACAATGAGGTCGCACTGATCGCCGTGCAGGCCCGCGAGCTCGGGATCACGGTCCCGCTGCTCGGCGGTGACGGCTGGGACTCCTCCTCACTGGTGGAAGTCGGCGGCAAGGCGATGGAAGGCTGCTACTACTCCAATCACTTCTCCAACGAGGACCAATCCCCTGCCATCCAGGAGTTCGTGAAGAAATACGAGTCCAAGCACGGTGCCAAACCGGACGCGATGGCCGCACTGGGCTATGACTCGGCGAAGATTCTCTTCGATGCCATCAAGCGCGCCAATTCGGTGGAAGGCCCCGCGCTCCGCGATGCGATCGCGGCCACGAAGGGCTACGCGGGCATCACCGGGAACATCTCGCTGGACGCCAACCGGAACGCGACGAAGCCGGCGGTCATCCTGACGATCAAGGACGGCAAGGTGGTTTATACGGAAACGATCGCTCCCTGATCGCGAGGCAAGCTCCGGTAAACTTCCAAACCGATCTCAGTTCCCTTGGATCAGTTCCTTCAGCAACTTCTCAACGGCCTGTTCCAAGGCTCCATCTATGCCCTGATCGCACTGGGCTACACGATGGTCTACGGCGTCCTGCGTTTCATCAACTTCGCGCACGGTGACGTCTTCATGCTGGGTGCCTTTACCGCCTTGGGCCTGCACAAAGCCTTGGGATCGGCAGTGGCCTCGATGCCTTGGCCGGTCGCCTTGGTCGTGGTTCTGGTGGCCTCGATGGCCGTCTGCGCGCTACTCGGGATTCTTATCGAGGCGCTGGCCTACCGGCGTCTCCGCCATGGCCCGCGCCTGAACGTGCTGATCACGGCAATCGGTGTTTCCCTCTTCATCGAGTATTCCGCCCAGCTGCTCTTCGGTGCCACACAGCGGCCCTTCCCGGAGCTCATTCCCCGGACTGCGATTGCCAGCACCGGCAATCTGACCATTTCGGTGGCCCAGGTGGTCGTGCTGCTGATCACGGTGGCACTGCTGATCGCGCTGCGCTTCATCGTCATGAAGACGAAGATGGGCCTGGCGATGCGGGCGCTCTCGCTGAATCCCACGGCTTCCACGCTGATGGGAGTGAATAACAGCGTGGTGATCTCCTTCACCTTCGGCCTCGGCTCCGCCCTCGCAGCCGCGGGCGGCGTCCTCTACGCCTCCCTTTATCCAAGCATCGAACCTTTCATGGGCATCCAGCCCGGCCTGAAGGCCTTCGTGGCCGCGGTGCTCGGCGGCATCGGGAACATCCCCGGCGCAGCCCTTGGCGGGCTGATTATCGGAATCACCGAGACACTGGTGAAGGGCTACAGCCAGGAGATCGGCATTCCTTCCGGGTATTCGGAAGGCGTGGCCTTCGTGATCCTGATCCTGATCCTCATTTTCAAGCCCTCCGGCCTGCTGGGCAAAGTCGAACGGGAGAAAGTCTGAACGCATGAAGCGCTACTCCGCACAGATTGCTCTCATCGTTGCCCTCGCCGTCAGCTTGGGAATCTCCCTGGTGTCCAACTCGATCGACGCCTACTACCTGGACATCGCGCTCACGGTGGGGATCAACATCATCCTCGCCGTCAGCCTCAATCTGGTGAACGGCCACACCGGCCAATTCTCGCTGGGCCATGCCGCCTTCATGGCGGTGGGTGCCTATGGGGCCTCCATCTTCACACTTGAAGCGAGCAGCAAGGTGATCCCGATGCTCGGAGGCCCGGGCGCTTTCGCCACAGGCATCGCCTTCCTGATCGCATTGATAATCGGCGGCATCTGTGCCGCGATCTGCGGATGGCTGGTTGGCATGCCTTCGCTTCGGCTCAAGGGTGACTACCTCGCCATCGTGACGCTCGGCTTCAATGAGATCGTCCGAGTGATCCTCCAGAACACAAAGGGCGACGGCATGTTCGGCGGTCCGCTCGGACTGAAGGGAATCCCCCCGCATACCACCTTCTTCTGGACCTTCGCGCTGGCCACCATCTGCATCTACGTGGTCGGCTCCATGGTGAATTCCACCTACGGCCGCGGATTCCTGGCAGTGCGGGATGACGAGGTGGCCGCGGGTTCCATGGGCATCAATACGGTGCGATACAAGGTGACCGCCTTCGTGACCGGATCCTTCTTCGCCGGGCTGGCGGGCGGTCTCTACGCGCACCTGAAAACAACCATTTCCCCCGAAGGTTTCAACTTCATGAAGTCCTTCGACATCGTGGTGATCGTGATCCTTGGTGGCATGGGAAGCACCGCGGGCGTGGTTCTGGCTGCGATCCTGCTAACGGTGCTCAATGAATTCCTGCGCGACTTCGAGGAATACCGCATGATCGTCTTCTCGCTTCTGTTGATCGTCATGATGATCGTCCGCCCCCAAGGCCTGCTGCCTTCCCTGCCCTTCCTGAACCGGAAGAAGAAATCCGCCTGAGAGACATGAGTGCCGGACTCGAACTCAAGGACGTGACCATCCGTTTCGGCGGCCTGAAGGCCGTGAGCGAGCTGAGCTTCTCGGTGGCTCCGGGCGAATTGATCGGGCTGATCGGTCCGAACGGTGCCGGAAAAACGACGGTCTTCAACCTGATCACGGGGGTTTATACGCCGACCTCCGGAAACATCCATTTCGACGGGGTTTCCGTCCCCGGGAAGAAGCCGCATGAGATCACCCGCATGGGGATCGCGCGGACCTTCCAGAACATCCGCCTCTTCTCCTCGCTGAGCGTGCTCGATAACGTCCGCACCGCGATGATGGGCGAATTGAAGCACGGGATCGTGCATTCGCTAACCCGCGGACCTGCGTTCCGGAAACAGGAAGCACTCGTCGAAAAGGAAGCCCTCGAACTGCTTGATATCTTCGGCCTGGCAGATGCGCGGGATAAGAACGCGAAGAGCATGAACTACGGCGACCAGCGCCGTCTTGAAATCGTGCGTGCACTTGCGACCAGACCAAAGCTGCTCCTCTTGGATGAGCCAGCTGCCGGGATGAATCCTTCCGAAAAGGAGGACCTGATGCACCTGATCCGCTTTATCAAGGAGCGCTACAACCTTGCCGTGCTCCTGGTCGAACACGACATGAAGGTGGTGATGGGCATTTGCCAGCGCATCGCCGTGATCGAATATGGCTGCAAGATTGCCGAAGGCACGCCAAAGGAAATCCAGTGTCACCCGAAGGTGATCGAGGCCTACCTGGGAGTTTCTGTCGAAAGTTGAAAGCTTTGGGTTGAGAGTTGAGAGTCAGAAAACAGCCATGCTCGAAGTCGAAAATCTGCACGTTTCCTACGGCTCCATCAAGGCGCTGCACGGCGTCTCCTTGAAGGTTCCCCAAGGAAGCATCGTGACTTTGATCGGGGCAAATGGAGCAGGCAAGTCGACCACTCTTCGCGCGCTGTCGGGTCTGGTGAAGTCGAACTCCGGAACGATCCGCTATGATGGCGATGAGATCACCCGGCTGGCTCCGCACAAGATCGTCTCACGCCGCCTCTGCCATGTGCCGGAGGGACGCATGGTTTTCGCAAACTTGACCGTCCACGAAAACCTCGTGATGGGCGCTTACCTACAGAAGGACAAGGCGTGGATCGCGAAGCAGACGGAATACGTGTTTCACCTTTTCCCTCGCCTGAAGGAACGGGAGAACCAAGCCGCGGGGACCATGTCCGGCGGTGAGCAACAGATGCTGGCAATCGGCCGGGCGCTGCTGGGCAATCCGAAGTTCCTGATGCTGGACGAGCCCTCGCTGGGGATCGCGCCGCTGCTGGTGAAGGCGATTTTCGAACGGATCGTGGAGATCAACAAGGAGCAAGGGCTCACAATCTTGCTGGTGGAGCAGAACGCGAATCTGGCTCTCGACATCTCCAGCTACGGCTATGTTCTGGAAACGGGCTCCGTTTTGCTCGAAGGCCCCTCCGCGGACCTGAAGGCAAATCCGAAAGTGCAGGAGGCTTATCTGGGAGGCTGAGGCTCTCACCCGGAAAACCCTGCCCTTGATCCATTCCAGGAATCCGCGAAGCTTTCCGCCACATGGCGCGCGAGTATACGCTGCACCGGCGGGCAGCCGGACCTTCCTCAGGAATCGATTACCGGGCGGAGCTGAATGACGAGCAATTCGCCGCCGTCACTTCTCCTCCGGGAGCAGCTCTCGTCATCGCGGGTGCGGGCTCCGGGAAAACGCGCACCCTCACTTACCGGGTGGCCTACCTGCTGGACCACGACGTGGAGGCCCGGAACATCCTGCTGCTGACCTTCACCAACAAGGCAGCCCGGGAGATGACCGAGCGCGTCCGCCATCTGGTCCCCCACGATGTTTCCGCGCTATGGAGCGGGACCTTTCACTCGATCGGTAACCGGATCCTCCGCCGCCACGCCGAGGTGCTGGGCTTCACCAAATCCTTTTCGATCCTCGATCGTGACGACCAGAAGTCGCTGCTCACCGGGGTGATCGCGTCGCTGGAGATCGATACAAAGATCCGCCGTTTCCCAAAGCCGGACGTGCTCGCGACGATGTTCAGCCTAGTGGAAAACACCGGCGAGTCCTTGGAAAGCATCATCCGCCATCGCTACCCTTACTTCGAGGAATGGCAGTCTGAGATCCACCGTGCGCAGGCGGGCTATGCCAAGCGGAAGAAGGACACGAACTCGATGGATTTCGATGACCTTCTCGTTCTCACTCTGAGACTTTTCCAGCAGGACGAAGAGTTGCTCGGACTCTACCGCAAGCGCTTCCGCCACATCCTTGTCGATGAGTATCAGGACACCAACGCCGTGCAGAGCGAGTTGATCGATCTGCTCGCCGGTGGCGGTGCCAGCGTCATGGCCGTGGGCGACGACGCACAATCCATCTACTCTTGGCGCGGGGCGGACATGGGGAATATCCTTTCCTTCCCCGAGCGCCACGCCGGCTGCCACGTCCACAAGATCGAGACCAACTACCGCAGCGTTCCCGAGATCCTCGATCTCTCCAATGCCGCGATCCGTGCAAACCGGGCGCGCTTCGACAAGGACCTGCGCTCCGCCCGCGAGCAACTGGGGGTGAAGCCGGCACTGGTTCCCCTCGAAGATCCTGCCACGCAGGCATCCTTTGTCGCCCAGCGGATGCTGGAGCTTCGCGACGAGGGGATCCCGCTTGAGGAAATGGCGGTGCTTTACCGCGCCCATTTCCAATCGCTGGAGATCCAGATGGAGCTGACCACGCGTGGCATCCCCTTCGCGATCACCAGCGGCCTGCGCTTCTTCGAGCAAGCGCACATCAAGGACGTGGCCGCCTTCCTGCGCTTCGTCACGAACCGCCGGGACGAGACCAGCTTCAAGCGGATCGCCCTGCTCATGCCGGGGATCGGAGCTGCAGGTGCCGACAAGCTATGGCGGGACTGGGTCAAAAGCGGCTGGGCGGAGAAGGATGAGGTCCCCGCTTGGAGTGAGGTGCTTTCCGGCATGAAGCCACCGAAGAAAGCCGCCAAGCACTGGGAGCAATTTGGCTACATCCTCGACGAGCTCACTCCGAACGGGGAGTTCGCCCGGCCGCCGGACATGATCTTCAGCGTGCTGGAGGGGATGTACGATGACCACCTGCGCGCCAGCTACGACAACTACGAAAACCGGCGTAGCGACATCGAGCAATTGATGACTTACGGGGCCAATTTCGAGGACGTGCTCGATTTCCTCTCCCAGCTTTCGCTACTCAGTGCCGCCGATGGAGAACCGACCGGCGACCGGGCGGAGAAGGATGACGAGAAAGTCACCCTGTCCTCCATCCATCAGGCGAAAGGGCTGGAGTGGAAGGTCGTCTTCGTGATCTGGCTGGCAGACGGGCAATTCCCGAACGGCCGGATTCTGGAAGCGGACGATCCCGACCAACTGGAAGAGGAACGGCGCCTATTCTATGTCGCAATAACCCGCGCCAAGGATGAGCTCTATCTAACTTATCCGCTTATTAATCCCAAATCCTATACCGGAGATATCATTCAGCGCCCCTCGCGCTTTCTGGATGATTTCCCCCGCCAGCTGGTTGAGGAGTGGCGGATCACTCCCGAATGGGGAAACCCGGACGACCCGTTCTAAAACGAATGTTTTTTGGAAGGGAGATTGGGCGTGTGACATTTTCGCCCGCAAATCGGCCTGTGTATTAGGCTTTGGTTTTCTGTGTTTCTGTGGATTTACGTAATTTAGCGTAGAAATCTGCTCTCGTTTTAATCATTTTGAAACACGTTTGATTTTAAAGGAGTTCCAAGGAAACGACGTCATTTGTTTTGAATCTCGTTGCGAGTTGGCAGATCGAACATTAGCGGTGCGGAAACTGGACCCGTAACTATCGTATTCCTCCCAAGAGGCAGATAGGCGGAGCCCGGTTTTTTTAACCCCGATCAACCCTATTAATCCGTAAATGAACCCATCCCTAGTGGGACGACTGTCCCCAGGTATTGCCGCCGTATTGTTCGGTGGCCTCGCCCTGCGATCCGGCGCTGTTGACGTTGCCGGGTCCCTGCTCATCGATCTCGAAGCTGCTGACTACAATGCTGCCGACGGCCAGTGGCCGCAGCACAGCCTCACCGGCATCCAAGGATCATTCCTCAAGAACGGCACGCCCCGCCTTCAGACCATCGGCGGCGCGCCGGCACTCGTCCTGGACGGTGACGGTGACTTCCTTACCGGTCCGCTGACGACCAATGCACTTCATGCTCCCGGTGCCACGCACTCGGTGGAGTATTGGGTCTACCAAGGCCAAATCCGTGCAGAGGAGTGTGTGCTCTCCTGGAGCTATCGTGACGGTGGAGCCCGCACCATGGCCGGCTTCCGCTACGGTTCCAATCCCGACTGGGGCGCGGTCGCCCGCTGGGACACTCCGGACGCCGGTTTCGCAGCCCCGCACCTTGGTGGCCCCGCCGTGGGAATCTGGCACCACATCGTGGTGACCTATGATGGCAATGTCCAAAAGATCTACGTCGACGGTGCGCTGAACTACACCGAAACCGCAGGTGTTCTGGATGCCTTCGACTCGCAGCCGATCTACGTGGGCTCGGAGCGTGCCTTCGCCGCGCCGCACAATGACTCGGGCACGGGACGCCAATTTTCCGGAGCGGTCGGCAAGATCCGCGTCCACAGCGGCGTGCTCACCGACGCCAATGTCCTGAACAACTATAACGCCGAGATCGGCGGATATCCGGGCAACGCTCCCGGAGTGGCTCTGAGCAAGGCCCCGGTTCACCGCTGGTCCTTCAACAACGCTGCGGGTGCGGCTCCGAATGGCACGGTCGTTCCGGACAGCATCGGTGGCCTTGAAGCGGTCGTGCGTGGTTCCAATGCCACCTTTGTCGCCGGCACCGGCGCGGGCAACAACGTGATCCAGCTTCCCGGCGGCACCGCTGATACGGACCCGGCCTACGTGGACCTGCCAAACGGCATCATTTCGAACGGCAACCGCACCACCATCGAGTTCTGGGCTACTCAGACTTCGAACAAGACCTGGTCGCGCATGCTGAGCTTCGGCCGCAACAGCGCGGGTGAAGTCCCCGGCCCGGGCGGAAGCTTCAATGGCGACAACCACGCCGGCATCGTCCTCTACGGCAACATCGACAACGCCGCATCCAACCGCATCCATCGCCGCGGAGGCACGATGTCGAATGGTGCGGACTTCCGCAATTCGGATGGCAGCGTGGTGCTCAACCAGCAGTTCCACTACGCGATCACCTTTGATCCCGATCTTGGCGAGTGGCGTTGGTACCGCGACGGACTCCTGATGGAAGTGCTGCCCGAAACGCAGGGCCCGCGCTCCGTCCAAGACATCAACAACTGGCTGGGACGCTCCGAATACTCCGGCGACCAGTTCTTCAACGGTAGCTTCGACGAGCTCCGCATCTACAACTACACGCTGAGCGAGACCGAAATCCGTGGCAACACGGCCGCCGGCCCGAACACGCTGAACATCGGCACGCAGCCGTCCGTTTTCCAATGGACGCCGAGCACCGGTGGCACCTTCGCTTTCAACAGCAATGCAAACTGGGGCGGCAGTGCCTTCCCGGATGCAGCAGGTGTCTTCGCCAACATGGCGAAGAATCTGGACGGAGATCAGATCGTGACCCTGAACACCCAGGCCACGGTGGGCTCGCTGACCTTCGGCGATACCGACTTCACGCAGTTCGTGACCATCGCCCCCGGCACGGGTGGATCGCTGGAAATGAACGCCGGAGCTGGAAACACCGCCTCCATCACGCATTCCGGGGGCAGCCTCGGTGGCGAGATCTCGGCACCTATCCTGCTGACCAGCGATACCTCGGTGGCAAATGCGGCGACCGATAGCCCCTTGCTCATCTCTGGCTCCCTGAGCGGCTCCGCCAAGCTGGCGAAAGACGGCACGGGCCCGCTAAAGCTCACCGGTAACAACTCCGGCTTCACCGGCGGACTTGAGATCAACCGCGGTGTTGTGACTGTCGGCGATGCCGCCACCAGCGGCACGCTCGGCTCCGGTCCGATCACCATGCGGAACGAAGGCACGCTTGCCATCGACCGCAGCGACAACGTCACCTTCAGCCAGACCATCACGGGTCCAGGCCTGTTGACCCTGGTGGGAACCAACACGCTCACGAATACCGGCACGATCAGCAACACCGGCAACCTGGACATTCCAAACGGCACCTTCATCAACGATGGTGTCATCAACGGAACCCAAGCGGTGCGTATCGACGGAACCGGCATCTTCCGCGGCAACTCCACGGCGACCATCAACGGTTGGACAGCCTGGGGTTATCTCGATGGCGCAGACATCACGGTTCAGGACAATGCCTCCATCGTGATCAACGGCCAAGGTGACTTCAACGTGGCCGACGTGGGCACGGGCAGCACGATCCTGCGGATGACCGGTGGCTCGCTCACGGCAACCACGATGTACGTCGGCAAGAACCTGTCGAATAGCGGCTTCATCCTTCAGAGCGGTGGCACGATCACCGATCGCACCGGTGGCAATGACAACCGTATCGGCGGCAACAACGCGGCGGGCGCCGCTTCTACAGGCGCCTATGTGATGTCGGGAGGGGAACTTGCCACCAACACCAACCTCCAAATCGGCGGCTTCGGCACCGGCAGCTTCCTCCAGACGGGTGGCACGGTGAATAGCACCGGCGGATGGACGGTCGCCGCACGCTACATGAACGTGGGTGATACGACCACCCGGGCAAAGGGACTGATCGATATCTCCGGCGGTGTGCACAACCAGAACTTCACTGGCGGCGGTGTGCTCGTCGGCGAAGAAGGGGATGGCGTATTGGAAGTCCGCGGCACCGGCACCCTGAACGTGGCCAACCGCCTCGTGATTGGTGGCCGCGATGGCGATCCGCTCCTAGGTGCCACCGAATATGGTTACGGCGTGGCGAACCTCGCCACCGGCGGCACCATCAGCACCGGCTTCGTAGCCCAGGACAGCTCGAACAACGGCCAGCCTTACGGCGTGTTCAACTTCCATGGCGGCACCCTGAAGGCCAACCGCGACACGACCACCTTCATGGAAGGTCTCGATGAAGTGCGTATCTGGCAACAAGGCGCGGTGATCGATACCAACGGGTTCAACGTGACCGTCCTCCAGCCGCTGGATCCACCGGCTGGCAGCGGCGTGGCGACGATCCCAGTCACCAATGGCGGTTCGGGTTACACGGCTCCACCGATCATCCGCATCTCCAGCGATCCAATCAACGCAACCGGTACCGGCGCTACCGCCGTGGCCGTGATCAATGCCAGCGGCACCGTGACCGGCATCACCATCACCAACCCCGGCAGCGGCTACACCCAGGTGCCGACGGTGACCGTGGTGGGTGAAGCCAGCGGTAGCGGCCTGACCCTCGGAACTCCGACCCTCGCGGTGAACAACACCAGCGGCGGCCTGATCAAGAAGGGCGCGGGAGCGCTTCGCCTGAACGGCTTCAACACCTACACCGGCAATACGGTGGTTGAAGGCGGCGGCATCGGCGGCAACGGCTACATCGACAGCAACATCAGTTTCGCTCCGAACTCGAACGGCTACTTCGCCGCCCGAATCACGAACGATCCGATTCCAACGGCAGACAAGCTGACGCTGCTCGGCACCCTCAACCTGACCAACGCTTCGTTGCAGGTGGAGATCACCGGCGCGATGACTGCTCCGGCCTATGTCATCGCCAACTACGAGGAAGGCGCGCTGGTAGGCACCTTCAGCTCCACCAACCTGCCTCCGGGCTGGGAAGTGGACTACGCCTACGATGATGGCTTCTCCACGAAGAACATCGCGATCGTGCCGGGTGACATGACGCCGTATGATTCTTGGATCTCGGGCTTCTTCCCGGGAGAAACGGATCCCGCGATCGTCGGAGCCACCTCCGATCCGGACGGTGACGGCCAGTCGAACTCGCTTGAGTTCGCGCTGGGTGGAACGCCCAACAGCGGTGGCGATCGTGCGAAGGTCTACAGCTTCGCAGCCGATAGCTCCGCCGATGGCGACACCACCAAGGAACTGGTCCTGACCTTCGCAGTGCTGCAGGGAACGCCAGCCTTCGAGGGCGATCCGTCTCCGACGGCCTCGGTCGCCGGTTACACCTACACGGTTCAAGGAAGCACCGACCTCAGCGGCTTCAACACCGCCGCGGTCCCGGTGACACCTGTCGTCACCGACCTGGGAGATGCCCCGTCTGGCTACGAATGGCGTTCGTTCTCGCTCACCGGCTCGAACGGCACTCCGGCCAAGGGCTTCCTGCGAGTCCAAGTCACTCCCTAACGGAGCTTAAATAGGGTTGGCCCCGGCTGTTTGGGCAGCCGGGGCCTTTTTTTTGTTCATTTCCGATAGTCGGCGGTGCTTGCCGTTCGGGAGATGGGGTGGATGGTCGGAAGGATGTCCACGCTGAAGGTTTTCACCGATCTCCAAACTTCTCCCGAGCTGATCGATTGGCTCCGCGAAAGCATAGCTCCACACGAACTTCTCCTGCCGGGAAAGACCGGCGCCTCCGTTCTGGCGGACGTGCCCACCGATCCTCTGATGCAGGAAGCGGATATCGTTCTGGGGCAACCGCGCGTGGATGCCGTCCTGTCCTCACAGAACCTGAAGTGGCTGCAAGTGAGCACGGCCGGCTTCACCCGCTACGACACGCAGGACTTCCGCGCCGCGGTGAAGGACCGGGGTATCCCGGTGACCAACAGCTCGCATGTCTATGACGATGCCTGTGCCGAGCACGTCTTCGCCTTCATGCTGGCAAATGCCCGCCAGCTTCCCCGCGGCCTGAAGACCCGCTGTGCGAACGGAGCACCGGAGTGGCTGGAGCTCCGCCGCGACAGCCGCCTGCTCCAAGGACAATCCCTCCTCATCGTCGGCTATGGGGCGATCGCGGAAAGGCTGATCGAACTTCTGGCCCCGTTCCGGATGAAGATCACCGCCATGCGGCGTACCCGCCGCGGGGACGAAAAGGTTCCGATCGTCACACCGGACGAAGTTTCCGCAGCTCTGGGTGAAGCGGATCACGTGATCAATATCCTGCCGGACAACGCCGAGTCCCTTCGCTGGTTCAATGCGGAGCGCTTTGCCCAAATGAAGCAGGGTGCCATCTTCCATAACATCGGTCGCGGAACGACCGTGAACCAGGAAGCACTCGCCGAAGCCCTGCAATCCGGCCGACTCGGTGCGGCTTGGCTCGACGTGACGGATCCGGAACCGCTGCCGGATGATCACGTGCTCTGGACCTTGGAGAACTGCTACATCACCCCGCACACCGCGGGTGGCCAGTTCGATGAAGCACGGGTGCTCATCCGTCACTTCATCGAAAACTTCGCCCGCTATCAGGCCGGCGAGAAGCTGGTGAACCAAGTGATGTAAAGGTGACGCCGACAACGACGTCCGGGTTCACTTTTCAGGCTTCAGGGCCTTCTTGAGATCCCGGACGGTCTTGTTGTCCTGCTTATAGGCATCGTAGTTCAGCGAAGTGATCAGCTTCTCTGCGGAAGCATCGGTGACTGCGATCTTCGGGATGAATTTCCCGGCCTCCAGGCCCTTCTTCACGGCGTCGGGCAGCGTCGGCCAGATCGTGGGGGTGGAAGGCGAGTCGACGTAAACGATCACGGCCTTCGACTTCGTGGCATCGAGGAATTCGTCCGCCGCCCCTTGGCAGAGCGGGCAGGTGGTATTCTTATCAGTGTAGATAAAGGCGAGCGGCTTCTTCGCGGCAGCCGCCTCGGCCTTGGCCTTGTCGAGGTCCTTCAGTTGAAAGGTCCCGCGGGGGAATTCCTGCTCGGCATGCGCGGACACCGAAAGCCCGAGAAGGGCGAGGAGGGTAAACGGTTTCATCGCGGGCCTGATATCGAGCAGCGGTGCCGAGAGCAAGGCCCCGATGCAGGCGAAGGGGGGCCCCAAGAGACCAGTGTAAAATTATTCACATCCCTCTTGGGGGCATTGTGTCCGTTTTTGCGAATATTCAAGGCGACCAGAAAGCACACTGAGTGTCCCTTTTCAGGTATCCTAGGCTCACCCGAAGCCTTCTACCGGGCGCAAAATCGGCCATCTCGCTAAGATCCACGAAGTATCAAGACTGCCGTCTGATTGGTGGAACTTATCTATTGGATTACCTTGGAAGTCCGGCATCACTATTTAATAACCTCTTGCTCAACGACTTACGATTGTGCTTTTCTAACGGCATGACGTTTCCCCCCGATGTCCTGCCCATCGCTTCGATCAGCGCGATGCGGCCAGTATTCATGATCGTGATGGGAGCCTTCCTGCTCCTGACCACTTGGCGGATGACCCGCGGCACCAGCGGCTGGGCTCCACGCATCCTGATCTCAGGCGCCCTGCTGCTCGCGATCGGCTACGCCGTAGTGATGCCGCTGTATCAAGCGGGCGTCCTGATTCCCCTCTCCCAAATCGGCGTCTCCTCCGCCGACGCCGCCTCCGCGCTTGGATGGCATGTGGTGAAGACGGTTTCGATGAATGGCGGCTGGCTGGTCTTCGGACTCGGTCTGGCAATGCACGCCGGGATTTTCGAAACCGAGAAATCCACCGCTCCCGTCGAAGCTCCCTCCTCCTCCCCAGTTCATGGACGCCCTGCTTAAGGTATTTGTCACCAACGGTTATTTGATGGACGCGCTCGGGGTTATCGGCCTCGGACTGCTGGGCCTCGCCGCCGTTCGGCTTTCGCAACGCTATCGTTCCTGGGGTGGATCCCTGCTCGCGAGCGGCGCGATGCTGCTCCTCTTAGGCCGTCTGTGGGTGCTTGTGACGCCACAGGTCATGACCCCGGAGCTGTCGGCGCAGCTCGGTACTACCGTCACCGAGATCATCTCCCTCGCTCCCTTCGCCATGCTGACCGCCGGTCTCGCGGGCGTGGTATGGGGCCTCTGGGGCCATGAACAATGGCTGCGGGCTGAACGCTAACCCAAAAAGCTTTTCCCCCGGATAGGGCGGCGCTCGTCACTCGTTGGCGGGCGCCGCCCGCTTTTTTCCGGGCGGCAGTGGACCCCCGCAGGCAAGAATCCTCCGATTTGCGCGCTACTTTCCCCTTCGCACACGGGCCCGGCCCGGTACACCTTCCCTCCACAGATGTTCGAAGTCCGTGAGAAGCCCCAGATGGTCGAGCGCGCGCTGCTGGTGCGCCTCTATTTCGACCCGCGTGAAGCTGAGGAGTCGGAGGCTCTCCTTGAGGAGTTGGGCGAGCTCGTATCCACGCTCGGCATCGGCATCGTGGAGAAGATCCTAGTCCGCAGCCGGGAGATGCACAAAAAGTTCCTCTGCGGCACCGGCAAGGCCGCGGAGATCGCAGAGCTGGCCAAAGCCCACGAGTGCGATTGCCTGGTCTTCGACAACCAGCTCGCCCCTTCCCAGCAGCGTGAATGGGAACGCGCTGCCGACATGACGGTGCTAGATCGCGAGGAAGTGATTCTCGATATTTTCGCCAAACGCGCGCAAACTAAGGAAGCGCGCCTCCAGGTCGAACTCGCCCGCATGCAATACGCCCTACCACGCCTCGCCCGGATGTGGGGTCACCTTGACCGCGAGGGCGGCTCTGGCGGTGGCATGGGCGGCGGTGCTGCCCGCGGCATGGGCGAAAAGCAGATCGAGGTGGACCGCCGGATGGCCAATGTGCGGATCGACCGTGCCCGCCGCGAGTTGGAGGAAGTCCGGAAGCAGCGCGCGACCCAGCGGAAGGAGCGGGAGAAAATGGAAACGCCGCACGCTGCCATCGTGGGCTACACCAACGCCGGCAAATCCACCCTGCTCAACAAGCTCAGCGGCGCCGATGTGATGGCGAAAGACATGCTCTTCGCCACGCTGGACACCACGACCCGCAAGATCGAGCTACCCGACGGGCAGCCGCTGCTGATCACCGATACCGTAGGCTTCGTGCGGAACCTGCCCCACCGTCTGGTGGAAGCCTTCAAGGCCACCTTGGAAGAGGCCGTGCTCGCGGATTTCCTCATCCACGTGTTGGATGCCACCTCGCCGGAAATCGAGAGGTTCCACGAGACCACCCTGAAGGTGCTGGGTGAGCTTGGTGCGGTGGACAAGACCACGATCACGGTGCTGAACAAGATCGACCTGGTGACGGATCCGGACCGGCTCGGAGCGTTGCGACAGCTCTATCCGGAAGCGCTGCAGATCTCGGCCTTCAACGGGCTCGGCATGGAAGCACTGCTTCAGAGGTGCTCCGAAGTACTGGCCGATCGCGTGCGACGCCATCGCTACCGGATTCCCCAAAGCCGCGCCGACCTGCTCGGCATGCTCCATCGCGATGCGAAGGTGCTTTCCACCGACTACGAGGAAAATGACATCCTCGTCACAGCCGTGGTTCCCGCCGCCATCGCCGGGAGATTGGAGCCCTTTGCGGTCTGAATCCTGCTCGAGCTCACTCTTGCACGACGTTCATCGTCACCTTCAACTCGCCGTCGCTAAACAGCGGATAGCTTGGCTACCATGGTAGCCAAGCTGCGTGGCGAAAATCCGGAGAGGCAAGATCGTGTTGCTCTCGCCACTGGGGCTTCGCAACTGCGTCAGATCACTGACATCGACCTCAAGCATCGCCGGGCGCCCGGAAGAATGCTCGCCCTTCTCGTAAGCCAGATTGATCTCGGCATTCACTGACCAACGGCTTCCATCCGCAAACCTCAAGCGGGTCGTTCCATTGAAGTCCTTCAGGTTATCAACGTCCCCTTGAATCGTCCCTTTTGCCGCCAAGGCATCTCCCTCCATAACAATGATCTCGATCTTCAAGGCGGAAGCGAAGGAGTGAAGCTCCGGAGGCACGTCGCGCTGGGCAAGCGCCGGGAGACCGAGGGAAACAAGACAGAGCGACAGGATGACAGGTTTCGGATTCATGGGATAGAGCACTGAAATCCATGTTAGGACGTCCTCCCGCTCCGGCTTATTCATTGATAGGCCACGCGTAGCCATCATTCTCCTCCCGTGTCTCGTCCAAGAACCAGCCCTCAAGAACGTCGCACCCGGCATCAAACCCGGCAACGCGATGCAGGCGCACCTCGTCGCCCGCGGCGCAGGATCTTCCGCTGGTTCTTCTTTGGATGCTTCCTTGTGGTGGACATCCTCGCCCTCGTGAAGCTGGCGCTGAATACCGATTGGATCGCCGTCGGTCTCGGATTCGGCGTGATTTCCTTCATCACCACCGCCGTTTACAAGGACGACAAGGGTGGAGCGCAAATAGGCGCATGGCGGACATCTGAAACCCTGCTCCACCTGCTGGAAATCGCAGGAGGATGGCCGGCTGCGTTCCTCGCCCAGCAGCGCTACCGCCATAAGACGGTGAAGTTCTCCTACCAGTTCTTCTTCTGGAGCATCGGGCTGCTGCACCTCGTCCTGGCCACTTGCTACCTTCTCGGCCTGCCTCTGATCCGTTCGCTTCTCGCCCTAGCCTGAGCCGGTGATTCCTTCCATCGGGCAAATTGCGATTCGTAATTTCGCGAGGCGAGGACCCGGGATGCGAACAAGGGCTTGAATGTTAGATCAAGAGTTCCCAAATAGCTTCGCGTGACGCTGCCCGCGCATTTCAGCACCATGAGGCAACCTGCCCTCTGGCTCTTGGTCGCAAGCCTATCCATCATTGTCGCCATGCTGCTACTTGGTGGCTGGGGCCAACCCATGGGAAAGGTCTTCATTTATGTCTCCGCCTGCCTTTCCTTGCTGGCGGGAGTCTCCCTGGTGCCCGGCCTGTCGAGGCTCTCCGTAGGAGAAGACGGCATCACGCTTCGCACGCTCCTCTGGCGCCAGCATCTGCGCTGGGAAAATCTCCAGCGTTTCACGCTGCTCGATTTCGACGATACCGGCATCGGCCTCACGCCCTCCTGGGCGAGATACTCGATCGGCTATGTGGTGAATGAAGAACAGCTCAAGGTGACCCCCAGGCTCTACCGGAGATTCCACGAGTTCTACGGCTGCCATGGATCGCTGCCGCCCGTGGACAAGATGCCGGTGTCAGACTTGCTGCTGCTGTTGAACAGGGCGCTCTCAACTTCGCGCCAGCGCGAAGAAGGTTGAGAAAATCGCCAAGGAACTTCCGGGTCCGGGTTCTCATCTTTTGATGAAACTCCTCTCCTTTCCGATACCGGCAAGATCCATCGCCACAGCAGCGGCACTTGCCTTCCTCCCGACTCCCTCTGCGTCTGCCCTCAGCCTCAATCGGGAGTCTCCCGAGATCCATTTCCCTGCGAACTACGACATCAAGCGCAAGGAAAGCATCTCCTCGGTAATCGCGTCCGAAAAGTTCCGCTATCTCGGCGGCCTTACGAGTTTCTGGGAACCGGAGTGGAGCACCACCTTGGTCTACGAGGGAGATGTCAAATCGCTGAACGAATTTCTTGCCGGACTCTGGCGAGTGGAAGGTCTCCACGTCCGCGTGACCTTTTCATCCGATCTCTCCGCGGAGACGGGCTCTGCCCTGAAGGCGGGAAGCTGGTGGCTTGTTTATAGCCATACAATGCCGGATACCGTCACGGTCCGTCTCAATCTGGCTGCGGAAACGTTCAAGGGCGACACTTTGGAATTGCTGCTGCCCAAGCCCTGACGCGGCACTTCGTTCATTCACGTCTGAACCCGATCCATGGCCATTTGCGCTTTGGAGTTTTCGAGCGATGGTTCGCGTGGACCCCACCGGAGCGCTGTGATGAATCCCGTTCTTCACTTCAACATGATGACACGCCGATCGCGTGCCGGATTGTTCTTCTGCCTCATGACCATGGGGCTCGTTCTTCTGCTGGGTCAGACAGATGAAACCTGGGGCCGCTGGCTCGCCTATCTCGCCACCTGTGCGGCGATGGTCTTCACCATCCAGCAGCTTCCGGGCACGTCCCGCATCAGCCTTGACCCGGACGGGATCTCGATCCTTTCGCCCTTTTGGCGTCAGCGCCTCGATTGGAGAAATCTCCGGGCTTTCGTTTTGGTCGATTTTGGCGGCGGCATCGCGGGGGGGCCTGAGAACTGTCGCATCGGATATTTGTTTGGTGATGAACAACGCGAAGCCACGCCCGAGATGAGCCTGAAAGTCTTCGCCCCGCTGGGCTGCCATGGACTGCTACCGCAAATCGATGGCGTGGCTCCGGATCAGATGGTCCGCCTGCTCAACGGAGTCCTCGTTGCAAGGAACTCCGCGAAAAAATAAGATACGCTCACAGCCAGCCCTTCCGGCGACAAAACCAATAGGGCAGCAGTACCGAAGCGATCATCAGGACGATCGCATAAGGATAGCCCCAATGCAGCTTCAACTCGGGCATGAATTCGAAGTTCATCCCGTAAATGCTCGCCACCAAGGTCGGGGGCAGGAAGATCACCGCGGCCACCGTGAAGATCTTTACGATCGAATTTTGCTCGATGTTGATCAGGCCCAAGGTGGCATCGAGCATGAAACTGATCTTTGAAGAGAGGAATCCCGCGAACTCGGAAAGCGAATGCAAGTCCCGAGAGACCGGCTTGAGGCGCGGGTAAAGGGCACTCACCCGCGAACCGCCTTCCCCGCTCTCAAAATCGTCTTGGGAGGCATACTGGACCAAGCGCGACAGGCCTACGATACAGTCCCGCTCGCGTGCGATCAGGTCCCCGCTCCGGCCTAGCCGGAAGATGGCTTCACGCAAGTTGTCTTCCGACTCTTTCGCCCGCGGCAGCCGCCTGAAAATGCGAGCCGAGAGTTCTTCCGTTTCCTTGGAAAGACGTTCGAGAAGATCGGCTTGTCGACCGACAATCGATTCGATCAGGTTCAGGAAAATCTGGTCGCGGCTTGCCAGATGGCGCCGGGAAAACTGGGTCGATACTTGTCGGAAACTCTGCAAGTCCGCATCGCGGATGGTCACCAGATAAGGACCGGCGAAGATGAAGGTGATCTCGGTGGAAACCGGCGCATCACTTTCCGCTCCGGCCAGCAAGGGCGATGTCATGAAGCGGGCTCCATCCTCACAATAGAGCCGGCTGGTGGCCTCGATCTCGCGCATCTCTTCCCGTGTCGGCAGGGAGATGCCGAGCCATCGCTCCACAGCCTTCACCTCCCCCGGTACAGGGCGTACCATATCGATCCAGATCGTCCCCTTGGGCAGTGCCACCGGGAGCTCACCCTCGGCTTCCGGCTCTTCGCTCGCGGGAGATGGGAAGAGAGTGATCGGCACGCGGCGAAGCTAAGCTGCGGATAGGCGATGTCCAGCGGCGCAAGGTGACGGAGCGGGAAAAATGACACTGCCCGACACTCTCCGGGTGGCGGCCCGATTGACCGGAGAGAGCGCAGGCCCTTAAATCAATTTCATGACCCTCAGTAGGCTCCTCTCTGGCTTGACCGCGACTACGCCGCTGCTCATGGCGAGCTGTGTTAGCGTCGTTGACCTTTCCTCTCGTGAAGCATCGACCTGCGAAGTCCACAAGACCCGGATGGAAGTTGAAACGGTCCGGGGCTCCACGGGATATCCCGGCTATGTTCCGGGCTATATCGAGGTGATGGAGCAGGAGTTCCCCCACCATCGCGGACAGCGCCTGTTGGGAGCGGAATATCCGGCGGTCAAGGTGGAGCAAGTGAAAGTGCACGTATGCTCCGAGTGTGACGAAGCTTACCGGACCTATTGGGCTGAGAGGAATAGCTAGGACAGGGAACTAGGCCCGCAGTACTTTCTCATAGAGCGCGATTACCTTCGCAGTCATCGCGTCGAGCGTGACCTCGGTGGCCACGAGCGCGAAGGACGGCTCAAGTCGTGCCCTCAGATCCGCCGGCTCCGCGAGTGCCATCTTCAAGCCGCGCACGAGCTCCGGGACCGAGTGGGTTTCCATGAGGGCTTCTTTGGGCAGGAACTCCGGAGCGAAGCCGACCTTCGTCGAGATGCTGGGCACCCGCATGTGAAGCGCCTCCGCCAAAGTATAAGGACCGCCCTCATTCCGGGAAGCCACGATGAAAAGATCCGAGCAGCCCATCAGGCCGACGGCATCATCGCGATGGCCTGCCATCCACACCCGATCGCGCAGTTGGTGGCGATCGAGCAACTGCTCCAACAGTGGACGCTGAATCCCCTCCCCCACCAGCCACAGCTTGAAGCCTGGCACCTGCGCCATCGCCTCCAGCAGGAGGTCCATGCCCTTTGCTTCGACCAAGCGGCCCACGGTGGAGAAGACCGGCTCCGCCCCGCCGAGAAAGGGGGGATTCGTCGCCGCGGCCGCTTCCTTGGTTCCCGGGGGAGGCGGCGCGATCGAATTCCAGATCACATTCGCCGGGATGCCGCCTAGGGAATCCCGGACCTGGGCGGAAGCGGTGATCACCGCGTCGTAGTCGAGGAAGGGGCGGGAGCTCCGTTTGATGTTCTGGACGGTGGCGACACGCTTGATACCCGGCAGGAAACCTCGCAGCGCGCGGACCATGGAGCCCGCCTTGTTCGCATGGGCATGGACGATCTGCGGCTTGGTAGAAAGAATCCTTCTCCGCAGCGCGAGGAGATTGAAGGGATTCAGCCGCCCGCCACCCATTGGATGAGCGATGAAATCCACCGCCGGTTCGAAATACTGGCGCATCGACTCGTCCGCAACGGCGCTGACGGCATGGCCGAGGAGGGCCTGCCGGTTGGCGAGTTCAATGACGTTTTTTTCAAGACCGCCCTTTTCGCCAACACTGGCGAGGACGTGGCAGACACGGATCACGAGGTGGAGTTTCGGATGCGAAGCCGGAACTGGGAAGTGCGAAGTGGCCCGGCGGGGACGCCTCGGCTTGGCGCGCTGTTCCCCATTGCCAGCCCGGCGCGGCCCATCCAGAATCCAAGATCATGTTCCGTCCTTTCCTCGTTTTCGCAGTCGGGGTCTTGTTCGGTTGGGGAGTCATTGGATTCATCGCTCCGCTCCCAAGAACCGGAGATCGCGCCATCGAGGAGATGAAAAAAGTCCGCCCCGGCATGAGCCTGCAGCAGGTGGAGGCAGCCCTCGGCCGGAAGCCCTCCTACCTGAGCAGGCCCGGGGAAACAGTCGGCACCGAAGCCAGCGCGCAATTCCCGGGAGACTACTGGCAGGAGCACGGCCTGCAAACCTACTTGGTCCAGGGCATAGGGCCCTATCTGCTCTTCGTCGCCTTCGACCGCAGCGAGCGGGTGACCTTCGTTTCCTTCAGCGCCACCTGATTCGCTCACTTCACACTTTTCACATTCCGCTTCGCGCTCAAAATCCGCCCATATGCGCATTGTCCACGCCGCCAACCTCCAGCTCGACAAGGATGGGGCGCATTTGTGGAACCAGGACCAGAAAATCCACCACGGTTTGATCCGGCTGGGGCACTTCGTGTATCCTTTTTCGATCAATGACCGGGCGCGCATGCTCTCTCCGACGAAGAGCAAGACCTTCGGCAAGGGGCGCGCGAACAAGGCTCTCATCGAGACCTGCCGGAATGTCCATCCGGATCTGCTGATCCTGGGACACGCGCAATACATCACCACGGAGACACTACGGGAAATCCGCAGAATCTTGCCGCAGATGCGGATCGGCCTTTGGTATGTGGACCCGCTTTGGGATGCGGAGGATACACAGCATCTCCGGGACCGATTGGAAGTTCTGGATGCATTGTTTTGCTCGACTGGCGGACCTTTGTTGGAGGCTCTCGCGGCCCCGAATTGCCCTACGGCATTCATCCCGAGCGCGGTGGATGCGGGAATCGAATGCCATCGCGCCTTCGAAACCCCGGAGGCGGAGATCCAGCATGACTTGCTCTTCTTCGGCAGGGACAAGGGCGAGCCGGGGCGCCGGGCTTTTCTACAGGATCTGAGGTCCCAGCTTCCCGATCTCCGGGTCGGCTACTACGGCTGCCTGGATCACCCCGGGATCTTCGGATGGGAGAAGGAGCAAATCATCCGTCGCTCCAAGATCGCGCTGAACCTTTCCCGCCGAACCGATGTCGAACTCTACTCGTCCTCCCGCATTGCCGAGCTGATGGGCAATGGGATCCTGACCCTTACTCCCCGTGGTGCAGGACTGGAGGGCCTGTATGCCGAGGATGAGATCATCTATTTTGACGGTGCCGGGGATCTCGCGGAGAAAGTACGATACTTCTCGTCGCACGCCGACGAGCGGATCGCCATCGCCCGGAAGGGCTGGGAGCGCAACCACCGCGACTATAGCGGAACGGAGATCGCGAGATTCATCGTAAACCTGACCCTGCGCGATCCCGCATGGGTGACCGCTCCGTGGAGCAGCCATGTCTTCGAAAAGTAGGCCTCACTCCGCGAGCGCGACGTATTCGCTTTCGTGAAGCACTGCCTTCTTCTCCTTTCGCAGCAGCAGCCACCATTCCCGGCTGCAGCCGATCACGATGGCGGCCACGAAGACGAGGAACATCGCGGTGATGCCCACATCTACCTTCGCATTGAGCAGTGCGGTCTTCGCTTTCTCCAGAGCGGCACCCTCGAGACCTCCGGCAATCGCGGCCTCCAGCTTCCGGATGCTCGGGATGAAGCCGGCGGCTTTCGGCGACCAGATCTTCATGATTCCCGCCGTGAAGGTGACTGCCGTCAGGAACACCATCGGAACAAAAGTACACCATGCATAACGTGCCTTGCCCATCTTGATGAGGATGGTGGTGCCGAGGCAGAACGCGATCACTGCAAGCAGCTGGTTCGCGATGCCAAAGATCGGCCACAGGCTTTTCGCGATGCCCTCGGGATCGATCGCACCTTGGTACATGAAGTACCCCCAGGCGGAGACCAGCAGGAAGGTGGCGGTGACATTGGCCCCCCACGAACCGGTATCGCGCATCTTCGGCACGATCTGTCCTAGCAGATCCTGGAGAATGAAGCGTCCGACCCTCGTCCCCGCATCCAGCGTCGTCAGGATGAAGAGCGCCTCGAACATGATGGCGAAGTGGTACCACAGCGAGATGGCGGTCTGGCCGGGTATCACCTTCGCGAACATGTGAGCCATGCCGACCGCAAAGGTCGGAGCGCCCCCGACTTTCCCGATGATGTGCGGCTCACCGAGGTCGTGGGCCAGTTGCTCCATTTCCGCGCGGGTCACCGCATACTCCGGTCCATAGGAATTGATCTTCGCAATCTGGGCCTCGACGGCCGGGATGTTGGTGGGATCCACCGGCGAATTGATCGCGAAATACTGACCCGGCTGCAGCGCGCAGGCTGCGATGATCGCCATGAGTGCCACCAGCATCTCCACCACCATGGAGCCGTAGCCAACGAGGCGAATGTCCTTTTCCCGTGCCAGCAACTTTGGCGTGGTCCCGGAGGAGATCAGCGCGTGAAAGCCGCTGACGGCCCCACAGGCGATGGTGATGCAGACGAAGGGAAATACCGGAGCCGCCACCACGAAGCCGCTGCCATCGATGAAAGGCGTGACTGCCGGCATGTGCAGCGGAGGGTTCAAAAGAATAATGAAGACCGCGAGGATCGCCACCGTGCCGAGCTTCATGAAGGTGCTCAGATAGTCACGCGGAGCAAGCAACAGCCAGACCGGCAGGACTGCTGCGGCGAAACCGTAGATCATGAGGATCCAAGAGAGCTCCGTCTTCTTGAGCGTGAGGGCCGCCTTCATCTCCGGGGTCAGGTATTGCCCTCCCGCTACCGCGGCGAGCAGGCCAAAAACACCAAAAATCGAGGTAGCGGTAACGCTGGCCTTCCCGCTCTTGATCGCCACTCCCATGACCATCGCCAGGGGAATGGTGCAGGCGATCGTGAAGAGTCCCCAAGGACTGTCGGCCAGCGCGTTTACCACCACCAATCCAAGCACCGCGAGGATGATCGTCATGATCGCGAGCAAGCTTAGCATCGCGATCATCCCCACGACCGGATTGATCTCCTCCTTGAGCATTTGGCCGAGGGACTTGCCGTCCCGGCGCATCGACGCAAAGAGGACCACTGCGTCGTGGACACCTCCTCCCAAGGTCGCACCGACGAGAATCCAAAGGGTGCCGGGCAGATACCCGAATTGAGCGGCCAGCACCGGTCCGACCAAGGGGCCTGGCCCGGCAATCGCGGCGAAATGGTGGCCGAAGACCACCCACTTCGGGGTCGGCACGAAATCCTTCCCGTCGCTACAGGTCACCGCTGCCGGTGCCCTGCGGTCGTCGATGGTGAGTACCTTGGCCACCAGCCAAGCTGAATAAAAGCGGTAGGACACCGCGAAGGTGCAAACCCCGGCCACTACCAGCCACAGGGCGTTCACCGGCTCATTCCGTTGAAAGGCGGCTACTCCGACCGCCAGAGCCCCTAGCAAGGAGACGGCGATCCAAAGCAAGATTTTCAGCAAGGGTTTCATGGCGAAGGGCAGTCCCGGGGCGTTCTTGGGTTTGAAACGCAGTTTTCCGGATCGGGGCGGAAGTTTTCCGAAATCTGTACTGGATGAAAACCCGAAACAGATGGTCCGCCCGCGATCTTTCGGGGACTTGGGGGCCGGGAACTTCGTATTTCACCGGATTTTCACGGGGCCTTGTCCTTCCAATCATGAATCCCGTTCTCCGTGGTCAGGATTCGGCCATGGTAGATTCATACCTCCCCATGAATGGCTCCCCGAACCGGCAATCTTCTCTTTCCGAAGAGGATGTGCGGGCGATCGTACGTCTCTTGGGGAGGGTGATCGCCTCTAGTGGCGACATTGATGCCAAACGGCGGATCCTGATGGAGGGTCTCTGCGATCTGGTCAAAGCCGAGTCATGGGTCTGGTGCATGGCCGAGTATGAACCGGACCGGGCTCCTTCCTTCGTGGGGATGGTTCATGGCGGCTTCGATGACAGCCGCTTCGCGCGTTTTGTGGAGGCGATGAACCACCCTGCGATCGCAGACGTCACGCGGTCTTCCACCTTGGAACTCCAAGCCAAAGGCACGCACCTGACCCGCACGCTGCGCCAGATGGATCCGGACTGCCTGCTGAAAAGCTCTTCCGCGGCTCCCTATTGGGTGAAGGCAAACATCGGAACCCTGATGGTTTCCCACCGCCCGATGGCCGAAGGGGGAATCAGCACCATCGGTGTTTATCGCCAAGTCAGAGCCCCTCATTTCGACGATAGGGAAACCCGGATCGCACACATCCTGCTTTCGGAGGTGCCGTGGCTGCACTTCAGAGCCTTTCCCGATCAAGGCAACCAGGAAATCGCCCGGCTTTATCCCCGTCACCGCACGATCCTGAATCTGCTCTGCGAGGGCTGGAACCGGAAGAAAATCGCCGATCATCTGGAACTCTCCATCAATACGGTCCATGGCTACGTGAAGGCCATTTTCCTACACTTCGGCGTCCATTCGCAGGCCGAGCTCATCTCCCGTTTCACCAAGGGAGATGGAGGTGACCTTTAGAAGGATTTCGGACATGGAGAGTTCACCCGTCAGCGAGGCCGATGTCAGGGAGATCGTGAGGATCCTCGGCGAAGTGGCGGCGATGCGTCCGGATCCCGAGGCCCAGCGAAGCTTCCTGATGAAGGAACTGGCCCGCCTGATCGGCGCGGATGCCTGGGTCTGGGCCGTGGCACCTTTCCTGGAGCCGGACAAGAAGCCGGTCTATGTCTGCCGGCAAACGGGCGGTTTCGACGACGAGCGGATGTCCCGCTATCTCGTCGCGCTCGACCATCCGGATACCGGAGTAATGACCGGACCATTGGCGGAAGCGCTCATCCGCGAGGGAGCCCAAGTCACGCGCCGGGTGGATCAGATCGTGCCACTTGAGCGTTACCTCAATTCTCCTGCCTGGCCTTACTGGCAAGCGGCAGACATCGGGCCGATCATTCTCACCCTTCATCCCTTGCCCGGGAAAGGGATCAGCTGCATCGGGTTCTATCGTTCTGCCAATGCCCCGATGTTCTCCCCGCGAGACTCGCGGATCGCGCACATTTTGCTCTCGGAGGTTCCGATTCTCCATGAAGCGGGGCTTCCCCTCGAAGCGGCTGGTAAAACGCCGGTTCTCCCGCCCCGCTGCCGACTGATCCTCAATCATTTGGTGACGGGATTGTCACGAAAGGGGATCGCCCACCACCTTGGCCTCAGCATTAACACCGTGAATGACTACATCAAATTGATTTTCAAACACTTTGATGCCCATTCCCAAGCCGAACTGGTGTCCCGCTTTCACCGGGGCGACGGGAGGGACACCCCGGATTTGGGGAGTCGCGAAATTTCGTTAAATCCCTATGGTTCTCCAGCCGTGGAAACCGGTCTGGCGGGTCCCTGAAACGCTCTTCTTCTCTTCTGGAGGGGAGTTGCCATGACAAGCCCGCGCTTCGCGGGCCCGCCGACCGCTTTCCCGATTCCCCGCCCTAGCGCGCGGAACGCTTTTCCAGCGCCTCGAACACCGGGACCGGAACGTAACGCCGGACCTGATCTTCCCAACCGGTGGGACCGACGAGGCCCATGACCATGCTGGAAGATACTTCCGCGATATCGCGCGGTGGCATCAGGAAGGTCGTGGTGATGTTCGGGGCCAAGTCCGCATTGATGTGCCGCATGACGCGCTCGTACTCGTAGTCGTTGGGTCCGCGGATGCCCCGGAGGATAAACTTGGCATCCTGCTCGCGCGCGTAGTGGACGAGGTAACGATTGTCGAAGTGGGCGATGGTGAGGCGCTCCGCAGAGGGAATCGAGGCGCGCAGCAGCTCCAAGCGCTCATCCACGGTGAAGGTGTAGCTCTTCGCGGGATTGCTACCGATCGCGACGATCAGGCGGTCGAAAAGTTCGAGTCCCCGCTGGATCATCCACAGGTGACCATTGGTCGGCGGATCGAAGGAGCCGGCGTAAACCGCGGTGCGCATGGGAGGAGGGTGAAATCGTCACAGGGAACTTCCAAGTTCCAAAATGCCCCGCCGGGCGCTACGCGTCCCCTGTGATCCGATTGCTGGTTTCCCTGCTCGCGATGGCGAGCTCCTTCGCGGCCGAGCCGGTGCCGATCCGCATCGTGGCGGCCAACCTGACCTCCGACAACAGGCAGACCTACTCGCCGGACAACGGGAACCACAGCAATCCGGAAGGAGCAGGTGCTCGCATCCTGAAGGCCCTAAAGCCGGATCTGGTGCTCATCCAAGAGTTCAACACCACCATCCCGCCGCGGCAGTGGGTAAACGACGCCTTTGGCAAGGAGTTCCACTTTGCGAAGGAAGAAACCAAGGGAATCCCGAACGGCGTGATCAGCCGCTTTCCGATCGCCGCCTCCGGCATCTGGGATGATCCGGTGTTAGACAACCGCGAGTTCTTCTGGGCGCAGGTTCGGATTCCGGAACAGCGGAACTTGTGGGCGATCAGCGTTCACCTCCATGCGAAGAACGCGACCTCGCGGCTCAAGCAGACGATGGCGCTGATGAAGGCGATCCAAGAGAAGGTTCCGAAGGGTGACCTGATCGTGCTCGGCGGAGACCTCAATACCCGGGGCGTGGCCGAGCCTTGCTTTGCGGAGATGGCGAAAGCATTCATGCTATCAAAGGAGCCACCCCATGACGGGATGGGAAACATCTTCACGAACAAGCCGCGCAACCGGCCCTATGACTGGGTGCTCGCCAGCCCTGCGCTCGATGCCCATGAGGTGCCGGTGAAACTAGCGGACAAGGAGTTCGCGGACGGATTGGTCTTTGATACGCGGGTCTTCGAGCCCCTGGACCAAGTACCCCCGGCACAGGAGGGCGACAGCGGCCTGCAGCAGATGCAACACATGGTGGTGGTCCGGGACTTTCGCTTGCCGATGAAGTGACCGTTCAGCTCTCGGCCTCCTCGAAGCGATCGCGACGCCAGATGGTCGGGGAAGTGCCGACGATGCGGGCGAAGCTACGGTTGAACTGCGACAGGGATTGATAGCCCACTTCGAAAGCAATCTCCGAGACCCGCTTCTCCGGCTTCAGCAACTCCTTCTTCGCGCGCTCGATACGGCAACGGTTCACGTAATCCGTGAGGGTAAGGCCGGTAGCCTCCTTGAAGAGACGGCAGAAGTGGGACTCGCTGAGTCCGGCCTCGTGTGCGACGGCACCCAGAGGAAGCGAATCCTCAAGGTGGTCATGGATGTAGCGGCGGGCCTTGGCGATGGCGGCAGGCTCACGACCTTCCTCAATGATCGCGAGCGATTCAGCGTGGCTGCCGAGTTGTTCGGCAAAGCTCTGCAGCAGCGTGATCATGCTGGAGTAACGCTCCGGCTCGACCGAGCGGGTCTGGAAATACGTGGAGCGCAGACGTTCCCGCGTCTCCGGGTCCATGTTCTTCCGGCCGATGCTGCCGAGGAGGGCATCGAACTGCTGCTCGTCAGGCGTGCGCGAGAAGACCTGACCGGTCTTCAGGAAACCGACCACCACATTGCCCATTTTCACCGGTACCGCGGAAGCGGTGAGGCCTGCGAAACAATGACAAGTTGAAGGGCCGCTTACGGACGCCTCATGGACGAGACGGCGGTTCGTTTCCACACAGGCCATGCAGGCGGTCTTGCAGTGATTGAGTACCTCGCAGAAGGGACTTCGGTTCACGCTCTGATCGTCCAGACACCACTCCTCCGGATCCGCACCGACGAGACGGAGTGGAAGGCCGGTGGCCGTTCGGAAGGCGTCCTGATAGACACGAAACAGATCCGACTGTTTCAGTCGTTCATGCAGGGTGGCTTCAAATTGCTTGCTCGCCTGGCTCATGGCGGGTGGGTGGGACTTGGATTTGAACGTCATTACTACCATACGACTTTTCAATTGGGATTGCAATACGCATGGTTCGGTAGGCAGAAGCTGCCAAAACAATGGAAACCACCGAACTGAGGGGCATGAGAATGGCTGCCAGCAGAGGGCTCATATGGGCGGAGGCCGAAAGCGCGACCACCACAAGGTTGTAAAGAAGCGCGAAAGCGAAGGCGCGCCGGACTCCGGAAGCCCGGGCGTCCGCTGCTGCGAAGGCTTCGCTCAGATAAGAGAGGCCGGCCCCGAGGGCGTAGAAATCAGCCTTTGATTCCAGCAAGCTCCGATCGACCACCGGCGTTCCGGTCACGAAGGCAGCATCGAAAGCCAGAGAGTCATTCGCCCCATCTCCGACGTAGAGCGTGTCCTGCTTGTCCAAGCCGCGGACACGTGCAGCCTTTTCCTCGGGAGAGAGGCCGCCGATTGCTTGCGACGAAGGCAGGCCGAGGGCGTTCGCAAGCTTCGCCACCTTCTCGGGGGCATCCCCGGAAAGGATGTGGATCGAAAGCCCGCGCCTTTCCAGAGCACGAATCACCGCGGACGCGGCAGGACGGAGTGAATCGAGAAATTGGAAACAAGCTACCAGTTCGTTTCCGCGGGTCAGGATGGTGCCATTCTCGCCCTTGCCGAGGAACCAAGCTTCCCCTTCCGACATGCAGTGGACCCCGGTGCCCGGATTCTCCTCGACCGGGGACTCACCGTAGACCTCGAGGAGCTGTTGCCCGCGGCTGCCGAGGGATTCCAACAGGGTGCGGCAGACCGGATGCAGCGAGCCGCGTGTGAGGCGCGCCAGCGCAAGGGAGGCATGGCGATCCAGCCCATCCACGGTCTGTTGATTGACGAGCAAGGGCCGCTCCAAGGTCAGGGTGCCGGTCTTGTCAAAGATCACGTGCTTCACGCGGCGCAGACGTGGCCAGAGGCTGGCGCGCCGGGCAAAGGCCCCTGCCCTGGCAAGGCGCGAGGCAGCCCACTCATCCGCGAGGGGCACCGCCACCCCCAGAGCACAGGGGCAAGACACGACGAATACCGAGATCATGGCCTGCAGGCTGCCCGGCCATTGGCCGGCGGCGGACCATGCAGCAAACACCACGACGCCGATAATGAGGACGGCGATGAGATAAATCTTGAGAAGGCGCTGGAAGACCGGCGAACCACGGTCGCCCGAGGTATCCGCGACAAGTTTCGAGATCAAGGAATCCGCCCAAGTTTCATCCGCCGTGACAGTGACGGATTGGCGACCCAAAAGGATCGCTCCGGCCGGGAGACGCATGCCGGGGAACATGGTGACCGGATCGGCCTCGCCATGGATCCACTCCA
The DNA here is from genome assembly GCF_012913485.1 of Luteolibacter luteus. Taxonomy (GTDB): domain Bacteria; phylum Verrucomicrobiota; class Verrucomicrobiia; order Verrucomicrobiales; family Akkermansiaceae; genus Haloferula; species Haloferula lutea. The sequence goes on from NZ_CP051774.1 coordinate 1,499,573, forward strand.
GCGAGACATCGGCAACGCCCTCGGCGAGACAAGCAGAGACCGGCAAGGCCTTGCCCGGTTCAAAGAAGAAACTCATCCCGGGCTGGAGCTCGGTGAGAGCGACCGCGCGGCCGCCGGAATTCACGGACTCCGGAAGCGGCGAACGACGCACCAGACGAAGGCGGTTCTTCTCCACTGCGGCCGTCTGGACGTAGCGCCCCAGCAGCATGAGGAAAACGAAGGTCGCGACGAAATCGAAATACATCAGCCGCTCTTCACCCGTGATCCATCCGGCGATCGAACCAAGATAGGCTGCGATGAGACCAAGGGCGATTGGCAGATCAATGTGCAGCGACCCCGCACGGGCAGCGCGCCAGGCGCGGGTAATGAAGTAGGAGCCGCCCGCAAGCATGCCTAGCGAGGCAGAGGCGAAGGCAATCAGGCGGAAGAGCCCGGCGAATTCGAAATCGGCAGGCATGCCGAGATAACCCGGCAGCGAGAAGCCCATCGCATTCAGGGCGAAGGCACCACAGAGTCCCATGCGACCGGCAAGCGCGCGCCGTTCGGTGGCAGCCTTGGTTCCGGCCGGGGCGACGACGTAGCCGAAAGAAGCGAGTTCGCGGGCGAAAGCGGGAAGATCGCAGGTCCCGGCCTGCCATTCCAGATGGAGGCGGCCGCTGCCCGGGTTCGCGGCGGCGCGGATGGCTCCGGGATGACGATCAAAGAGCCGTTCGATCAACCAGACGCAGCCTACGCAGGAAATGCCTTCCACCGCGCAATCGAGGCTGTCCTTTCCAGTCGAAGCGCGTTCCAGCCAGGAGAAATCGTGATCCTCGAAAGGCCGGCTGCGGACGGGAGCAGTGGCGAGGTCCGCCTTCAGATCATAGAAGCGAACAAGACCTTGATCGTGAATGAGGGAGGCCACATACTCGCAGCCCCGGCAACAGTAGCGCTCAGCCTCCTCCCGGGGCGAGAACTCCGTGCCGCAATGCTCGCAGAGGCTCATCGGGGAAAGACTGTGCATATTTTATCATCGCGGCTCCGCATAGATTGCCGCAAGCGGCGCGTTTCCGCTCAGAAGATGCGAAAGTGAAGATCCCGGAGGCCGGATTGGGTGTTTGGGGGAGATGGGAGTCCGGGACCTTTGGAATTCACCGCCTGTTCCGCCTGTTATAACTGGAAAAATAACAGGCGCGGGAGGGGAACATCGAACGTTGAACGCCCAACATTGAAGGCTGAACGGCCGGAGGAGTGAAATGGATCGAGTTGCATGAGGAAGCAGTTCAACGGCGAGTTTCGCATGGGGAGAGAGTGGGCTTCTACTGCCAAGGTCGATCGAAACGGTGACGAACTGCTCGCCCGCAGTCCCGGACACGCTATCTTCCTTCTTTGCTCTCCGTCGGGTGCGCGACAAAGGGGGAATTCTGTTAGAGCGCGCGCGGACGTGAGGGCGGGAATGCCCAAGGAAATTCTCGTGCATCCCCGGCGTGCCGCGCTGAGTGCTTAGCCCGAAGGACCATTCCGCCGCACAGAGGACCGCGCGGACCACTCTAGTGGCAGCAGGCCGGGAGAGGCTTTTCGGCGACGCTTTCCTCGCCGCGGAGCGGGATGGTATCGTGAAGACGCCAGGCGAGGACCAGAGCGGCGGTAAGGGCGAGGCCGCGCTGGACGCGGAGGAAAGTCGCGGGCGACAAGCGACGGCGGAGTCGGTGGAATTGATGCTGTGCGACCCAGAGCAAGGGGACGGTGCCGACACCGAAGGCCAGAGCGACTTCCATGCCACGCGCGGCGGATCCGGAGGCCAAGAGCGCAAGGAAGACGGCGTAAAGCGGACCGCAGGGGAGAAAGGGAGTGAAAAGCCCGGTAAGTCCCGCTCCTGCGACAACGGGCAGGCGCTGGGTCTTGAAACGGACCCGGATCATCAGACGGGTGAGAAAGGCAGGCCGCGGGACCTTCTTCTCAAGGCCGGTGGCGAGCACCAGCAGGACAAGCACGAGCACCCAAGGGAGCAGGACGGCGGGAGAATGGAAAAACCAGCCGAGCGGTTCCTTGCCAATGGCTCCGCAAATCCCGCCGATCGTGGTGTAAGCGGTGAGACGTCCGGCGTGATAGGTCGCCGCTGCCGCCATCCGCTCACCTTCGTTCTTGGCAAAGGTCCCTACCCCGCAGGCCAGCGGTCCGCACATGCCCGCGCAATGCAGGCTGGTGGCGAGTCCCGCAGCAAAGGCTCCGGCGAGGGTGAGATCCATGAATGGAAAGGTTTACTTGGCCGTGGTCTCTACGACCTGAGGCGAATGCTTGATGGCGACGGTGATGAGCGCTCCCCATGCCGCCATCAGCAGGCCAAAGGCGAAGACGACGAAGAGCCAGGGGTGGCGGACGAAAAATCCGGGACGTTCTTCTACGGGGTTCATGGTAGTTTAGGGACTGGTTGCAGAGGGTTCGGGGCCGAGGAAGCGCATGTCATGCTTGAGGACGACACCGCCGGGCTCGGCACGGACTTCGATCGAAAGGTTTTCCGGGCCGCGATAAGCCCCGACAGGAGCCACTACGATGGCCGGGCGCGTGATCTCTCCGAGTGGGGGCACTTCGATGGCGGTGCCTGCCCCGCTGAGGGTGAAGCCTTCCGGCGCGCCGGAGAGTTGAAGGGTGAAGCGGGCAGGCTGGTTCCGCTTGTTGTGGAAACGGACTTGAAAGTGATTCCGCACCGAAGCCGTATCCGTATAGAAGGGCTGGCCACGCATGCGGCTGAAGTCCGCCGTGAAAGGCTTCGCGTTCTTCCAGCCGGCAATGACGAACGCGATCAAGCCGAGCAGGCCGAGGGCCGTGTAGGCAGCCACGCGCGGGCGGAAGATGCGGCGCTTTTTCCCGGTGAGCCCGTTGAGCGAGTCGTAGCGCACAAGCCCCTTCGGCTTGTGGATCTTCGTCATGATGTCATCGCAGGCATCAATGCAGGCGGCACACCCGATGCACTCGAGTTGCAGGCCATTCCGGATATCGATCCCGGTGGGGCAGACATTCACGCAGCGCCGGCAGTCGATGCAATCACCGGCCACCTTGCCGGGAGCACCGCGGGGTTCGCCGCGCTTTTCATCGTAGCCGATGATCACCGTATTGTCGTCCGTCAGCGCACTCTGCAGGCGACCATAGGGACACATGATGATGCAGAACTGCTCGCGGAACCAACCGAAGCAAAACCAAAGGCTCAGGGTGAGAAAGACCACGACCGCGAAGTCAGTGACATGCGAGAGCGGCCCCTCCTGCATGTGCTCATAGAGGCGGGGAATCGAGATGAAATAGGATAGGAAAACGTGGGCGATGAGCGAGGAGCAGAGCAGGTAGAGCGAATGCTTCCCCACCCGCCGCACCAGCTTCCCCGCGGTCCAAGGAGCGCTATCGAGGCGACGCCGGGCTACGGCATCCCCCTCCGTGAAGCGTTCGATGCGGCGGAAGACGTGATCGAGAAAGACAGTGTAGGGACAGGCCCAGCCGCACCAGAGGCGGCCCAGCAGTGAGGTCACAAAGAAGAGAGTGAACCCAAGGCCGGTGATCCCGAAAAACATCACCCAAAGGTCCTGGGGCACGAGAGTGAGACCGAAGACGTGGAAGCGGCGCTGCTCCACATCGAAGAAGAGCGCGGGGTTCCCATTGATCGGAATCCAGGGAAGAGCGGCGTAGATCGCGATGAGGATGGCGCCGAAGATGCGCCGCGCCGTGGTCCAGCGGCCACTGACGTCCGCCGTCTGGAGGAAGTAGTGCGAGCCGTCCCGATTGATGGTCGTGACGGAGTCGAGGTTCGGCCGTTTTGGCACCTGAGCGGACATGCAGTGCCGGGAGATTCGCCGATGCGAGGGAAAATGGCTCCGCATCGGTTGCCGGGGACTGAGCGGATTTGGCTGTCAAACGGCCCGGGGAAAGAAGGCCACAGGTTTTTCCCGAGGGGCCCTCCCCCGGCCGGAGGCCTCCGCCGCTCCGTCACAGGAGGGGCCCGGCGGACGTCCTACCTCAGCTCGGAACAGCTGACGGTTGTTTGTTGCGGGCCGTCAGGCGGCGGAGGCAGTGCTTCCACTCGCGTGGAGAGCATTCCTCGTGGTCGCAGTCGAACTCACACACGGCGATTTCCTCCGGAACGGTCTGGACAAGATTTTCCTTAAGCCTTTCGAGCAAGGGAACACGGTAGTCCCGGACGAGGGTGGGTTCGGTTTCCATGGGAGGGAGAAGAGAAAGGAGAAAGACAAGGCTAGCTGCCGAAGTCTTGGGGGTTCTTCGAAATGAGGAAGGCCGTCACTTCGGCAACCTGCTTCGGGGTGAGGATCTGGCCCCAAGCTTGCATCTTGGCACCGTTGTAGCCGGTAGCCTCGGCAGGGGTGCCTTCATTGATCAGCTTGAAGATCTCCATCGGCTTGGAACCGTATTCCCAATGGCCATCCGTAAGCGGACGGCCGGGAAGCGCGATCTTAGTGCCACCCGCATCCATCATGGCGCTGAGGTCCGCGGCGTGGCAGGCCGAACAGCTGACTGCATAGGTGGCCTCACCGGCAGCAACCACGGCGGGATCCGAAGCCCAGTGCTCGATCAAGGTTTTGTCATCCAGCGAAGCCAAGGTGGCGGCCAGTTCGGCATCCTTCCTTTCCTGCAGGGCTGCGACCTGGGTGATGATCTTCTGCTCGTCCGTGGCGGACCACCCGGCATGATAGTAGAGCACCCAGTAAGTGACGAACCAGACGATCCCGCCGTAGAAGGTAAAGAGCCACCAGTTCGGCAACTTCTGGTCGAACTCCTGGATGCCGTCGTACTCGTGCTCGCGAAGGATCACCTCGCCTTTTTCCTTGGCGTAGTTGCCGCGTTTGATCTCGGGATTCATGGGAAAGGCTGGTCAGGGTCAGCGGTCGTCCTCGGAGTCTTCCAAGGGCATGCGGGACATTCGCTCGCGATCCTTGGGACGGATCAGGAGGGCCCGCACGGTAGTGACCGCGAAGACGGCGAAGAGCACGCCGAAGGCAATCATCGGGACCACGGTGGCCCAATCTTCGAGGATGACCCGCTTGAACATGTCAGTTGGTGGATGAAGTTTCGCCCTTCAGGTAGATCTCGTTCTTCTCGGTCATGTTCCGATAAGAATCGGGATCGAGCGGCTTCGGCTGTGGAGGTCCGTCCTTCGGAATTTCGCGATAAGTGCCGAGCTTCTGGACATAGGCGATGAGCGCGACGACCTGGGTCTCCGAGAAGTGGCGCACCAGTTCCTCGGTGCTGGCACCCTTCATGGGCTCATAGCCGACCGGAGAGTTCCCCTCGAAAAGCGAGCGGGCGATGGCCATGCCTTGTTCACGGGCTTGCTGGTCGATCTCATCCTTCGTCCATGCGGGGAAGGGCACGCCGATCTGACGCTGGACCGCAATCTTGACGGGCAGCGACTTGAAGTCCGTCTTTTGCTCGAAGAGCCATGGGTAAGGCGGCATGTTCGAGTCCTCACTCGCCCAGCGGGGGTTCATGAAGTGGAACCAGTGCCACTTGTTGTCACGCTTGCCCGCGCGGACATGCGTGGAGCCGCTGACCAAGGGACCGCCTTCGCGGGCGAGGTCGGGGCCGGTGCGCTTCGAGCCCCACTGGTAGGGGTGATCGTAGAGGGATTCACCGAGGTGAGAGAAGTCATCCTTCACCCCTGCCCGGCCGTAGCGCATGACGTCCGGCATGAGCGTGCGGATCATCTGCGAGTGGCAATTGTAGCAACCCTCGCTCACGTAGAGATCGCGACCGGCGAGTTCCAGCGGGGTGTAAAGCTCCTGCAAGCGGCCTTCCACGTTCTTGTCCCGGTTCACCAGCAAGGATGGGATAATCTGGACACCACCGCCGATGGCAACAGCGACGAAGGTGAGCACGGTGAAGGGCAGGTAGTTCCGCAACAGGCTCTCGTGCCACTGATCCCAAGAGTGGCCATTCCTCCGGAAGGCGCGGACACCTTTCACCACCAGGATCGCGGTGGCTACCAGCGCTGCCTTATCCGCATGAGGCGGGAGGAAGAACCAGAGGACCAGAGTGAGGATGCCGAGCAAACAATAGGCCACGGGATCCCGGAAGAGGGCCTCTCCCATGCGCAGGCGGTCGTATTCCTTCACCGGGATGTGGACTTCCACGGTATCGTCCGTGGGTTTTCCGGAGCGGGCGGTCTTGAAGATATTCAGCGCGCACATCCCGAAGCCGACGAGGTAAAGGGTGCCACCGATGGAGCGCAGGATGTAGGGCAGCTGGATCGCCTTCAGCGTTTCGACGAATTCATACTTCAGCGTGGTGCCACCCTCCGCGACCTGGCCGAGCATGAGGCCCTGCATGATGCCGGCGGTCCACATGGCGGCGACGTAGAGCAGGATGCCGACGAGGCCGACCCAGAAGTGCATGTTTGCCAGTGAGGAGGACCAGAGCTTCGTCTTCCACAGGCGCGGGGCCAGCCAGTAGAACATGCCAGCGGCCATGAAGCCATTCCAGCCGAGGGCGCCGGCATGGACGTGGCCGATGGTCCAGTCCGTGTAGTGCGAGAGCTGGTTCACCGCGCGGATGGAGAGCAGCGGGCCTTCGAACGTGGCCATGCCGTAGAAGGTGATGCCGGCGGCGAAGAACTTGATCACCGGATCCGTGCGGAGCTTCGCCCATGCCCCGCGCAAGGTGAGGAGGCCATTGAGCATGCCACCCCATGAGGGAGCCCAAAGCATGAGCGAGAAGAGCATGCCGAGCATCTGCAGCCAGCGCGGCAGCGAGGTATTCAGCAAGTGGTGGGGACCCGCCCAGATGTAGATGAAGACGAGCGACCAGAAGTGAATGATGGAGAGCCGGTAGCTGTAGACGGGACGATTCGCTGCCTTCGGCAGGAAGTAATACATGATCCCCAGGATCGGAGTCGTGAGGAAGAAGGCCACGGCATTGTGCCCGTACCACCACTGCACCAAGCCGTCCTGCAGCCCCCCGAAGATCGGGTAGGAGTGGATGAGCGAGGTGGGAATCGAGAGGTGATTGACGATGTAGAGCATCGCCACCGTGACGATGGTCGCGATGTAGAACCACAGGGCGACGTAGAGGCTCGGCTCATTCCGCTTCGCGAGGGTCCAGAAAAAGTTGATCGCGAAGACCACCCATACCAGCGCCACGGCGATATTGATCGGCCAGATCAGCTCCGCGTATTCCTTTCCGCGCGTGAGGCCCGCAGGCAGGGTCACCGCTGCCGAGAGGATGATGAGCTGCCAGCCCCACATGTGGATCTTTGAAAGCAGATCCGATGCGGTGCGGGTTTTGCACAATCTCTGGGTGCTATAGTAGATCCCCGCGAAGGCCATGTTACCGACGAAGGCGAAGATGACCGCATTCGTATGCAGCGGCCGCAGGCGTCCGAAGGTGAGGTATTGCAGGCCCTCGCCCTTGAAGAGGCCGAAGGTGATCGTCTCCAGGAACTTGCCATTCATCTGCCACCAGGAGAGCTGGGTGGCACAGATGACGCCGACCAGCATGCCCACGAGACCCCAGACGATGGAGGCGATCATGAACTGCCGCACGGTGCGGTCGTCATAGGTGATAGTGGTCGTTTGACTGGATGCGGCGTTCATTTCGAAAGGGGTGTCTCGTCGTCGAGAGGCAGGAGCGAATCGCGCTCAGGGGAAGACTGGCGCGAACGGCGGAATTCGCCGGCAAAGCAGAAAATGAAGATCCCGGCGAGGCAGGAGCTCACGAGGATGGTGAGGGCGATGACGTTCATGGCATCGGGTTGATAAAAGCGGGTGCGCCGGGGAGCGTCGCCGCGCCGCTTGCGGGAAGGTGCGCGTTTCCTCTCATGCGGAGTCCGCGAGTTCGCGGGTGGCATCCCACTCGAGGAAGGTGTCGCCGATGATCGAGGCGAGGGAGCGATCGCTGAAATGCTCGGGGTGGAGGACCAGGTGAAAGTGAAGGCCGGTCTCCGGGGGCGGCCCGAGGGAGACGCGGAAGACCTCGCGCAGCGGAGCGCAGGCGGCGACGGCAAGGGTGCCATCGAGCACGGCCTGGCCGCGCTTTCCCAGCGCCTGGAGCACGCGTTTCCGGCCGCAGGGGCTATTCGGGGGGCAGTCCTTGCAACCATCCGGCAGGCCGAGGAGCCCGCGCTGTGGAGCGCTTTCGGAAATTTCCGCGATCAACTCCGGGGCAAAGGCGGTCCAATTCCCCTTGGAGTCGTCGTCGAATTCATTCAGGTGCCGGGCCACCGCGGCGGCGAGGCCCTTTGGCAAGGCGGGATCGCCGTAAAGGACGATTCCCGGTGCGCCGGACGCCCTGGTGGCAAGGAACCAGCGGTGAAATGCGGGCAAAGTCGTGGCGAGCATGGCCCGAAGCTAGGGGAAAGTGGCCCGGGAGGGCTCCGCGCCTGTTCGGGAAAGGCGCGCGGATTCTCTGATTCCCAATGCCCGGCAGGCGCAAAAAACAGTAGCCATCCGCCGCCCCGTGCTTCGTGATTCCGCCCGTGATCCACTCTACCGCGGTCATCTCCCCGGAAGCGAAACTCGGCGCGAATGTCGTCGTCGGCCCGTACTGCGTGATCGGCGCTGGCGTCGAACTCGGCGACGGCTGTGTGCTGCACTCCCACGTCATCATCAATGGCCCCAGCAAGATCGGGAAAGAGAACGAATTCTTCCCCTTTGCCGCCGTGGGCGGAAAGACCCAGGACCTGAAATACATCGGCGAGCCGACCTATCTGGAAGTGGGCGACCGGAATGTCTTCCGCGAGAACTGCACGATCCACCGGGGGACTGTGGAGGAGATCCCGACACGGATCGGCTCCGACAATCTCTTTCTCTGCTATTCCCACGTGGCGCACGATTGCCAACTCGGGAACCACATCATCCTTTCCAACAACGGCACCCTCGGCGGGCATGTAGAGGTGGGAGATTACGCGATCGTTTCCGGCCTTGCGGCGATCCACCAGTTTAGCCGGATCGGGGCGCACTCGATCATCGGCGGCTGCGCGAAGATCGTGCAGGACGTGCCACCCTTCATGATCGTGGATGGCAATCCGGGGGCAACCCGCGGGCTGAACCTGGTGGGGCTGCAGCGGCGTGGCTTTGACGAGGATGCGATCAAGGCGCTGAAGACGGCCTACAAGAAGCTCTTCCTAAAGAAGGACGGGAACCTGGCGAACCAGATCAGTTCGCTAAGGGCGGACAAGGCGTCGAACCATGAGCTGGTGAAGCATTTGATCGAGTTTGTGGAGGGATCGAAGCGAGGGGTGAGCCGGTGAGCTCGGAAGAGCATTGCGAGATCACTTGCCGCGGTTATGGTGCGCGGCCTTTCCCGCAATCATGGCTATCCAACGCATTCTCACCCACCCCGGCGGCGCGCATAAGGACGAATTTCTCGCGTGCAGCCTGCTTGTCGCCGTGCATGGCGTGGAAATCGTGCGCCGGGAGCCGACGCCGGAAGATCTGGCGGATGTGACGACGGCGGTCGTGGACGTCGGCGGCGAGCATGAGCCGGCGCGGAACAATTTCGATCACCACCAGTTTCCCGCCGACAGCCCGCCGATCTGTGCGCTGAGCCTGGTGCTGATGCATCTGGGCGTCTACGAGGACGCCCGTAGTTTCTGCGACTGGCTGGAGCCTGCGGAGTGGTTCGACACTCGCGGGCCGATCACAACCGGGAAATGGCTCGGGGTGGATCGCGAGACCATGGCGAAGCTGAACTCGCCGGTCGACGTGACGATCCTGCGGCGGTTCGCGAAGGTCTCTCGCCTCGGACCGGGTGATGCGATTTGGGAGGTGATGAAATTCATCGGGGAGGATTTGCTGGAGTATCTGCGCTCGCTGCGGGCGCGGCTGGATTTCCTAGCGACGCATGCCGAATTCTGGACGGTGGGTGAAGACGAGGTGCTTTTCCTGCCGCGGACCGAGCCGCTGCCGGAGGAGCCGTCGGCGGGGATCGGTCGTTATCTGGAGTCGATCGGCAAGGGGACAAGTGTCTCCGCGCTGATCTATCCGGATCGCCGCGGCAGCGGTTACGGTCTCTCCCGCCACAATGACGATCCACGTTTCGACTTCACGCGGATCGAGCCGGAGGCTGACGTCCATTTCGCCCATGCGCGCGGGTTTGTGGCGAAAACGTCAGCCGCAGAGCCGGAGAGATTGCGCCAATTGCTCGCTGCTGCGCGGATTTGAGCGGGCGGAAGGGGTGAGATTCGGCCCTTCGTGACGGAAGCGTCACCGGCAGCCGCTTCGCGTCGTTAGAGGGCACCGGTATCGACTCGCAGCTTTTCCGGCTGCGATGCCTCCCGATTCCGCCCTATCACACCCTCCGTTCCGCACCCGGGAATGGCTCCGCTTGGCCGTAGCCTGCACCACGAACTTCGCGATGCTCGCGGGGAATTGCCACGGCTTCGTGGATGCTTCCCTGCCATCCATCCCTGTTAGGGAAGACCTGCTTCTTGCCGCCCTGCTTCCGGATGCCGATGCCGATTCCGATGATGGGGAGACAATGCTGGATGCCGGAGGAAGCGGCAGCCCCTCGCTAGTCCCCTCTCCTTTCGTCTGGGTCAGCCCTTCACCCGGCGGTTACTGGCGCTCACCCGAGGTGAGGCCGAGCCGGCGGGCAGCTTTGACCGATCTGGCCACGACTTGGACGCTGCCCGCACAGTCAGTGCAGGCCACCGTGATCCCGCTGGAAGCGCAAGAGCCATGGCAGCCCGCGGAACTGCCGGCAGGCACCGATCCGGCCCAGCCGCGAGGTGTCTTCGGGATGCTGCCGATCGAGCAACAGGTGGGCACCTGCGTGATCGTCGGAGAAGTATCCGACTCCACGACCTTGGACCCGATTGCCGGGGCCATCGTCGACATTATCGGCACGGGCCGCACGGCGGAGACGGACGCGCAGGGCAAGTTCAGGATCGACGGGCTTCCTGCCGGCGATTTCACGGCCGAAGCCTCCGCGCTGAATTACACGGCGGGCACGCTGGGTGTGAGTCCCACGCCATCGGGGCCGGTGCAGTTGCGCTTCAGCCTGCGCAAGAAGCCGGCAGAAAGCGGGACGGATGAATACGTGCTCGATGAGGAAAGCATCGTCGGCGAGTATCAGGAAGCTTCGAACGCAAATCTCTTCACCGATCTCACGGTTGAGCAGACGGTAAATTCCTCGATCGGCAAGGAAGAGTTCACGCAGAAGAACGTGAGTGATGCTGCCGGTGCGGTCGGCAAGATCGCCGGTGCGAACATTGTGGGAGGCAAGTTCGCCGTGGTGCGCGGCCTTGCAGACCGCTACGTGACCACGCTTTTCAACGGTGCATCGATTTCCTCCGCCGATCCTTCGCGCAAGGCGGTGCAGCTCGACATCTTCCCGACCGTTGCATTGCAGGGCATCGACATCGCGAAGACCTACGACCCCAGTTTGCCCGGAGACTTTGGCGGCGGCACGATCAAGATCAAGTCGCTGAGCATCCCCCAAGAGCGCTTCGCTGAGTTCAAGTATAAGATGACTTGGAACTCGAACCTCGGAAACCGCATGTTGGTCCACGGTGACCGCGAGCTGGGCTTCTGGGGCGACGTGGATAATCCGATCCCGGATTCCTACATGTGGAATACCGACGCACTCGGGAATCCCATCAGCTTCAAGGCCGGCGGCAACCGCGTGGTGCCGAATAACAACAACCGCAACCCCGGACAGCAACAGGCACAGCTCCAAGAGGGCATCAAGCAACAGGCGCTGGCAGACCAAGCGCTGGCCGGACAAAGGGCGCTGCACGAATCCCAATCCTTCATGCCGAAGGTGGTCAAGCCGGAGGAAGGCGAGAATTTCTCGCTGGTCTATGGCGATCGCATCGCGCTGGAGAACGGCGGCGAACTGGGCTTCGTTACCTCCTTCCAGCACGGCAAGCAAGACGAGGTCAATGATGCGGGACCGGAGAACCGCCTCACCGCTCCTGCCCGTTCATGGACGGAGGAAAGCTACGCGCGTGAAGTCGATTGGTCGATTTACGCGAGCGTCGGCTACCGGCCGAACGAGGACCACGAGTTCACCGCGACCTACTTCCGCAAGCGGATCGCGACGGATGAGATCACGCACGGCACGGACTACCAAGTCTCCGGCAGTGATGTCTACGGCGCCTTTGCGAAGAATGACGCGGTGATCGAGCGCTACGGTGCCTCGGCCGTCTACAACAAGGAGTTCTGGACCATCGATCCGATCATCCGCGATACCGAGGTGATCCAACTCGGCGGCGCTCACAAGAACGACATCGGCACGAAGCTGGGATGGTCGCTGACGAAATCACTGGCCCGCGAGTCACGTCCTCACAGCAGTACTTTCCAGACCGGCCAGCTCGACTTCACCGACCCGCGCATCGCGGCAGAAGCAGCGAACAATCCGAGCTTCATCTACAATCCCTCGCTCGGGAAGATCTCGACGATCGAATATCAGACCTTCGTCAACGACGGCAACGGCAGCCAGGACTCCTCGCGCGAGACCCAATCGATTGATGAAGACAGCCTGGAGGCATCGCTCGATCTCACGCAATCGATCTACTTCTCCGACGACGAGGAAGATGGCCCGCGGCTTGATCTCTCCTTCGGCGGCAGCAAGCTGACGAAAGACCGCGAGCAAGAAGGACGCGTCTATCTTCTCCGCACTGCAAGCTGGGAACGCTGGGTCGCCCGCAATCCCCCGAGCTGGTGGCCGAGCGACGGAAGCATCGCCCCTTTCTCTCCCGGTTCGCCTCTCGCGGGCAACAAGCTGCCGGATGGCTCCCCGCTGCCCAGCGGCTACAACACGCTGGGCGAGTACCTCGCGAAAAATCCGGACAAACTTTGGCATTACTTCAACGGATACGGCAACGAGAACGTGGGCCGCGTCCCGGGCACCGGCAGCAACACCACCAGCGCCAACTACGTCCAACCGGACGCGCCTTACTACGTGAACGGGTCCGGCCTTGAAGTCCGGAACATCAATAGCGAACTGGCCCTCACCGGCCTCTACACCTCCGCGACCTTCCATGGCGACTTCTGGCGCGTGGGCGGAGGGGCGCGTTGGGAAGAGGAAGTGAAGAGCTACGACATCGCTCCCGATCCCCTCACCCGCCTGCTGGTGGATGACCCGGCGCGCTTCGGCTCCGTCACGACGAATGCGTTTATCCCCTCGATCCTCGCAGGTCTCGATATCTCGCCGGAGAAATCCTGGATGAACTTCGCGTGGTCCCGCACCGTGGCACGCCCCACTTTCCACGAGTTCCTGCCGATCGAATCGATCTCCCAGGATACCGGAGTCGTCCGGCGTGGTAATCCGGACCTCACCGAAACCTCGATCGACAACCTCGACCTCTCGCTGGACTATGTCATCAACGAGAACTTCAACAGCCGGCTCTCCCTCTTCCACAAGACTCTCACCGATCCGATTGTCGTCGTGCAGCGCGTCGACCAAGGGGTGAACTCCAACACCTACGTCAACGGCGATACCGGCACGATCGACGGCTTGGAGTTCGAGACCACCTGGAAGCAGTCCGACGGTCCTTTCTCGATCACCGGGAACTACACCTTCATCGACTCCACGCTCAACTACGAGGTGAACCAGGGCATCGAGGTCACGCCCCTGGAAACGCGCTTCCCTTACCAACCGAGCCAGATCCTCAACCTCACGCTTGGATGGGCTCCGGAGACCAGCAAGTGGAGCGCCTTCCTCACCTCAAACTTCACCGACGAGTATCCCACGATCCTGCGGAGCGATCCAGCGGGCTACGACGTGTGGCTGAAGCCACAGTTCACCCTCGATCTGGTGGTGGCGCGAAAGATCGATTTCGGACTCTTCGACGGCACGGTAACCTTCGGCTTCAAGAACCTGCTCGATGGCACCCGCGACTACGAATATCGTGGCGGTGGAGTGAATGGATCCCTCGGCGAATTCGACGGCTTGGCCTACACGCAGGAGTCACCGGGCCGCTCTTACTCCATCGAGTTCAAAGCCGAGTTCTGAGGCCGCTTCCATCGATGGCATGACCGCGGCCCTCCCGTTCGCGGCATCGATGGCGAGTCATCTTCCTGACCATCGCGTGACGAAGTCGTCAATCTAGCGGCTCACTGACCCCAAAAGGCGTCTTCAGAAGCCGCAGATGCGTCGAAATCGACACAGAAAAACGCTCTAGCAAGCCCGTCAGGACGAAGAGGGTCGGATGCCCCCTCAATGGGGCGTCCCTTGTACCATCCCTACGATCTCCATCGTACCATCCCATGAAATCGACCACTACCTCCAAGCGTGCCCTGCTTGCACTCGCCGCGCTGATGCCCTGCGTGCAAGCCGCGCAGATCGACGTCGTCGCCTCCCAGACCGTGACCACCACGCCTTACGGCGCGAACGTCCATGCGATCACCGGCAACACGACCTGGACGAAGGACAATGTCTACATCCTCAAGGACAAGGTCTTCGTTACCAACGGCGCCACGCTGACCATCGAGCCCGGAACCAAGATCTATTCCACCTTCGACGACAAGGGCACCCCAGGCAAGGATGACGACCAGTTCGGCTCCCTCGTTATCGTCCGCGGCGCCAAGATCAATGCCGCCGGCACCGCAGCCGAGCCGATCGTCTTCACCACGATCGACGAACTCGAAGCGGAAACCCAAACGGATCTCGATGGAGATACCGAGATCGCCGAAGCGCCGGGAGTTACCACGGCGGGCCGCTGGGGCGGCGTCGTGCTTCTGGGCAATGCCCCGATCGCCAACTACAATAGCACCACCAACATCGGCGAAGACCGCATCGAAGGCTTCCAGCCCGCCGCTTCCGCCGACCTTGATACCGACGGCCGCGCCGACGTGATCGAATACGGCGGAACCACCGCCAACGACAACAGCGGTGTCTTCCGCTACATCTCCATCCGCCACGGCGGCTATGTCTACGCGACCAACCCGGTGGCCAGCGAGATCAACGGCCTGACCCTTGGCGGTGTCGGTTCCGGCACCACCATCGACCACGTTGAAGTCTACGCCAACGCGGACGACGGCATCGAATTCTTCGGTGGCACGGTCAATACCAGCCACGTCGTGCTGGCCTTCAACCAGGACGACTCCTTCGACATCGACCAGGGCTACTCCGGCACGAACCAGTTCTGGTTCGCGATCCAAGCTCCCTTCCTTGCCGACGGCGTGACCTCCGCCCACGACAACGGCGGTGAGTGGGACGGCGTCACCGGCACCATCGCCGACAACGCCGGCAACTCCGCCCCGATCATCTGGAACGCGACCTTCATCGGCTCGGGCGTCACCGCCGCAAACGGCAATGACAAGGGCAACAACGCCATCCTCGTCGATGACCGCTTCAAGGGTCAGGTCTACAACTCGGTGTTCGATGACTACAAGGAGAAGCTGATCGAAGGCACCTCCGACGGAGCCGGCTCCGGTCTGACCTTCTCTCACAATACCGTCGGCCGCTTCGGTGGCGGCACCCCGGGCAACAACCTCAGCTACCTGGACACCGCAACCACCGCTGCGAATACCTTCTTCGATGGCAGCGGCGCCGCGATCAACGGCAACTCCAATGGCGGCACCGACCCACAGTTCCGCAGCTACAGCCGTGATGCCGGCAACGCCCTTCTCGCCATCGACCCGCGTCCGGCAGCCGGCTCCCCGCTCCTGAGCGGCAGCCTGCAGCCCGGTGCTCCGTCCGCCGCCGCCTTCCGCGGTGCCTTCGGTGCCGACAACTGGGCCGCTGGCTGGACGAAGTTCGACAGCGCTGGCTTCTTCAAGGAGAAGGTGGATGTCGTCGCCACCCAGACGGTCAACAACACCGCCTTCGGCGCAAACGTCCACGCGATCACCACGAACACGACCTGGACGAAGGACAAGGTCTACATCCTTACGGACAAGGTTTTCGTCACCAACGGCGCCATGCTGACCATCGAGCCCGGAACCAAGATCTATTCCACCTTCGACGACAAGGGCACCCCAGGCAAGGATGACGACCAGTTCGGCTCCCTTGTCATCGTCCGCGGCGCCAAGATCCATGCCGCCGGCACCGCCGAAGAACCGATCGTCTTCACCACGATCGACGAACTCGAGGCAGAAACCGTCATCGACTTCGACGGAGATGGCTTCATCGCCGAAGCCCCGGGAGTTACAACCGCAGGCCGCTGGGGCGGCCTCGTGCTTCTGGGCAATGCCCCGATCGCCAACTACACCGGCACCACCAACATCGGTGAAGACCGCATCGAAGGCTTCCAGCCCGCCGCCTCCGCCGACCTTGATACCGATGGCCGCGCCGACGTGATCGAATACGGCGGAACCACCGCCAACGACAACAGCGGCGTCCTCCAATACGTCTCGATCCGTCACGGCGGTTATGTCTATGCGACCAACCCGGTGGCCAGCGAGATCAACGGCCTGACCCTCGGCGGCGTCGGTTCCGGCACCACCATCGACCACGTGGAAGTCTACGCCAACGCGGACGACGGCATCGAGTTCTTCGGTGGCACGGTCAATACCAGCCACATCGTGCTGGCCTTCAACCAGGACGACTCCTTCGACATCGACCAGGGCTACTCCGGCACGAACCAGTTCTGGTTCGCGATCCAGAACCCCTTCCTTGCCGACGGCGTGACCTCCGCCCACGACAACGGCGGTGAGTGGGACGGTGTCACCGGCACCATCGCCGACAACGCGAGTAACTCTGCCCCGATCATCTGGAACGCGACCTTCATCGGCTCCGGCGTCACCGCCGCAAACGGCAATGACAAGGGCAACAACGCCATCCTCGTCGATGACCGCTTCAAGGGTCAGGTCTACAACTCGGTGTTCGACGACTACAAGGAGAAGCTGATCGAAGCGACTTCCGACGGTGCCGGTTCCGGCCTGACCTTCGCCCACAACACCATCGGCCGCTTCGGTGGTGGTGCCTACACGGGATCGAATGCCAGCAACCTCAGCTACCTGGATACCGCAACTACCGCTGCGAACACGTTCTTCGACACGACCGGTTCCCCGATCAATGGCAACTCGAACGGCGGCGTGAACCCTCATTTCCGCAGCTACGTCCGTGATGCCGGCAACGCGTTGATCGAAATCGACCCGCGTCCGGCTTCCGGTTCCCCGCTCCTGAGCGGCAGCCTGCAGTCCGGTGCCCCGTCCGCCGCCGCCTTCCGCGGTGCCTTCGGCGCTGATAACTGGGCCGCCGGCTGGACGAAGATGTCCGAGATCGGCTTCCTCAAGGGCGAAGTGCCTGCCACCGGCGGTGGTGAGCCTCCGTTCGCGGATGTGGATGGCGATGGCATCTCCGACACCCTCGAAGCCAGCCCTGACCTTCAGGCTCTCGGCTTCACGGTGGGCGTGAACGATGCAGCCCGATTCGCCTCGATCTACACGGAAGACTCCATCCTCGATCTCGTGACCGGCACCCAGGTGATGGTCCAGAAGAGCGGAGCCAACGTCACGCTGAGCGTGCCGCTCTTCCGCTCCACGGATCTGAGCACCTTCACCCCCGCTCCGGCGCTTGACGCCACCTTCGAAGGAGAGGCCGGCAAGGAGTTCTACCGCATTCAGGTTGGCGGCGCGGAATAAGCGCGTCTTTGACGAAACCGTCACATCGGGGTCATCGGCAAACGCCGGTGACCCCCTTTTTCTTGGCTTTGTTACCCGCCATGCGTCTCTCCCGACTGATTCCCGGTGTCGTTTTCGCCACCTTCCCCCTGATGGCGCAGGACACACCTGCGCCCGCCAATAACCCGGAGGAACTCCGGAGCTCCGTCCGTGACTGGATCGAAACGATGCAGAAGATCCAGAAGGAGGAGGATAACTGGGAAAAGGATCACGAGGTGCTGAAGGGCTACAAGGAAGGCTTGGAAAAAGAGATCGAGGATCTGAAGGAGCAGATTGAACGCGCCAAGATCCGCAAGGAAGGCGGCGACAAGCAGTCCCTCGACAAACTGACGGAGCGCGACCGCTACGCTGCCGCGCAGGACGAACTCTCCAAGCAGGTGCGCGTGCTGGAGCAAGGGATCAACGACCGGCTTCCGCTTTTCCCCGAGCCTCTGAAACAGCAGCCGAAGGTCGCCCAAGGCATCGATGCCCTTCAGAAGGGCCTGCAACTCACCAGCGAGAAACAAGCCGAAGATGTTTCCAAGCGGCTCTTCAATGCCGTCGAACTCCTCGCCGAGATCGAGAAATTCCAGCAGGGAGTCCACGTCCACTCCGAACTGCACAAGGACGACGATGGCCGCGAGTTCAAGATGCAGGTCGTCTACTTCGGCCTCTCGATGGCCTATGCCGTGAACGAAGACGGCAGCTTCGCCCAGGTGGGCACGCCGGAGGCAAGCGGCTGGAAGTTCACGAAGCGTAACGAACTTGCCCCGCAGATCCAGGCCCTCGTCACCTCCGCCACGAGCGAAAAAGACGCGAATTTCTCCCAGCTCCCGATCATTCAGCCATGACCCCACGTTTTTCCATCGCCGCGCTTATCGGGATCGCCTCCCTGATCCCAGCCTTCGCGGCCAGCACCGTCGAGAGCGCCCGTGACTCGATCAAGAAGGCCGCCGAGGAGCTGCAATCCACCCAGAAGGAGTACTCCGATCTCCGCCTCGGCCTCTATCGCGAGGTGAACAAGCTGGATGATGAAGTGCTCGCCCTTTCGAAGGAGCTCCGGACCTTGGAGCGCGATGAAGAGCTGCGGACCTCGAAGATCCGCAGCCTGGAGCGCGAGGTCGAAACGAGGAAGGCAGACTTCACCTATGCCTCCGGCGTGCTGAACCAATATGCGAAGGCAATCGTCACCCGCCTTCACCCCGCGGAGGCACAGCTTTACAAGCAGGCCATCGAGGGCCACGACCAAAAGGCCACCGCTTCAACGGATGATCCGAAGACGGAGGTGAGCGAACGCTTCGAGATCCTGGAGCTAGGACTGAAACGCCTGGCCGAAGTCGCGGGTGGACATCGTTTCGAGGGCAAAGCCCTCGGTCGCGGTGGCCAGGCGATCGCCGGCACCCTCTTGCTCGCCGGCCCCTCGGTATTCTTCGCTTCCACGGACAAGTCGTTCGAAGGAGTCGCCTCTGCCGCGGACACCGGTGCCAATCTCCCGGCCATCGTGCCGCTGGCAGAGACGAATGGCACGATCGGCAAGGCAATCGAATCCGGAGAGGGCAACGTTCCTTTCGACGCGACCAATGGCCGGGCGATCGAGCAGGCTCTGAAAAATCCGGAAGGCAGCCACAGCGGTGCCATGGAACACGTGGCTCTCTTCGGCGACATCGCGAAGAACATGATGTTCGACGGCTGGATCGCAATCGGCATCTGTATCCTGATGATCACGGTGGGCTGGACCGTGGCCGCTCGCAAATTCATCTATCTCAACTCGATCCAGAAGGGCACCCAGGAGTTCCTCCGCCAGTGGAACCTTCTTTCTTCCGATCTCACCGCGATCGACCACGCGGATGCGGGCAGCGTGAAGAGCTTCGGCGGCAATGCCGATCCGGCCACGCAAGCGCTGGTGCAGAAATCCCCGCTCTATCAGATCTATCACATCGGATCCGAGGAAATCCGCCACCGTCTGGAGCAGGACCGCATCCACAAGAAGGGCCTCTCCGGGCGCTCGATCCAGGCAATCCGCGCCGCGCTGGATGCGGGCCTGGTGCGCGTGAATCACAAGCTCACCGACGGCCTCATTTATCTCACCATCAGTATCGCGGGCGGCCCTTACGTCGGCCTGCTGGGCACCGTGGTGGGCGTGATGATCACCTTCGCCATCATTTCGAAGGTGGGTGAGGTGGACGTGAATGCCATTGCTCCCGGCATCGCTTCGGCGCTGCTCGCCACCGTGGCCGGCCTGATCGTCGCGATCCCCGCACTCTTCGTTTACTCTTATCTGAATAGCCGCATCAAAAACATCGTCGGCGAGATGCAAGTCTTCATCGACGAGTTCGTGGCGAAGATGGCCGAGTTCTATCAAGGCTCGGACAATCCGAATGCGGCCGCGATCGCTGCCGCAGGCGAAAAGCATTGACCCTAACAATCGACTGCCATGGCCTCTGCAGACGACAAAAGCTACGACGACATCAACGTCACCCCGATGGTGGACCTTTACCTGGTACTGCTGCTCATCTTCATCGTGATGACCGCAGCCGGCGTGAAGGGCATGAAGGTGGAGCTGCCCCGCTCCAGCGACAAGTCCACCAAGAACCTGAGCGTGCCGAAGATCCAGGCGATCACGGTGGACTCGGAAGGAAAGATCCAGCTCAACACCACTCCGGTTACCTTGGAAGAGCTGGAGAGCAAGCTCAGCGTCCTGAAGACGACCACGCCGGATCTTCCCGTGATCGTGCGCGGCGATACCGCGGTCCAATACCGCGGCGTGATGAGCGTGCTGGATGTGCTCGGCCGCCTGGGCATCGACAAGATCGGCCTGGCGACCCAGAAGCCGAAATAGCCGGGACCCTTTCCAGCCCATGGCCGTCTACAACGCCCCACCGCCGCCCAAACGCCGGCAGCGCCTCCTTATTGGCGGCTTGCTGCTTGTCGTGGTGGCTGGTGGTGCCGCGTCCTTTTTCCTGAGCGGGAAAAAGGAAGTGGAGCAGAAGGAGGAGATCGTCATCGTCGATCTCACCGCACCTCCACCACCGCCCCCCCCTCCTCCGCCACCACCGGAGGAAGAGACGGTGAGCGAGCCGGAGGACATGGAGGAATCCACCGAAATCGCGGAAGCGGATGCGCCCGATGAGATGTCCGACGAACCGACGACGGACATCGATCTGGGGATTGATGCCGGGGACTTGGGCCCCGGCACCGGAGGCAGCTTCGTGGTGAGCCTGCCGCGCTTCGGCCGTGGCGGTAAAGGCGGTGGAGGCGGTGGCGACAGCCTGCTCGGAAACGACATGGACTCCCCACCCGTGCCGATCAGCAAGGTCCAGCCGACTTACCCGAACTCTCTCCTCAGCAAGGGCACCGGCGGCAAGGTGCTGGTGACCTGCATGGTGGATGAAACCGGAAAGGTGGTCTCCGCCACGGTGAAACAATCCGCAGGTCATGCCGATCTCGACAAAGCGGCTCTCGCGGCGGTGAGCAAATGGAAATTCAAGCCGGCCAACAAGGGTGGCCGCAATGTCCGCGCCAGCTGCGTGGTGCCTTTCAATTTCGAAGTGAAGAAGAACTGATCCGATGCGTCTCCTTGTCCCCACTCTCATCGCGATGGCGAGCATGCTTCCGGCCCGTGCCGAGAAGATCAACGTCTCCGCGATCCTCTACCGCGATCCTCAATTCAAGAAGGACTTCGTCGGCAGCTACGGCATCCTCTCCGATGTCGAGCCCAAGGTATCCGCGGAGGAGCAGGCCCTGCTTTCCAAGGTCGGCGAGCTCTTTGAGAAGAGCCAGTTCGTCGCCGCGGAGCAGGAAATCGTGCGCTTTATCAAGGAGATCGAGGCTCCGACGGACCCCGAAAAGAAGCCAGGTGACATCAGTGCCGCGATGGTCTTCGTGCTCGGCAACCTCTACTTCTCCTCCGACCGCACGGAAGAGGCACGACGGGCCTTTCTCGAAGCGATCCGCCGTTTCCCGCGTTTCCGCCGCGCTCACACGAACCTCGGTTATCTCTATATCTCGAAGAACCAGATCGAGGACGCGGTGCCGATTTTCCAGCGGGCAATCGAACTCGGCGAGACGAGCCCGCGCGTCTACGGATTGCTAGGCTATTGCTACCTCCAGCAGAAGAACGCGCTGGCCGCCGAGAATGCTTATCGCCAGGCCTACTTGCTCGATCCGAAGAACCGCGACTGGAAGGTGGGCCTCACGCAATCGCTGATGCAGCAGGAGAAGCTGGCCGAGGCTACCAGCATGCTGGACACATTGATCGCGGAGAATCCCGATGACCGTCAGCTCTGGCTCCAGCAGGCCACGGCGCTGATCGGACAGGAGAAGAAGATGGAGGCCGCGGTGAATCTGGAGGTGCTCCGCTTGAAGGGTCAGGCCAGCGAGAGCGAGCTGAATCTTCTGGGGAACCTTTACATGGAGCAGGGCGAGGCGCAGCTCGCGCTCTTCGCCTACCTCGATGCGATCGAGAAGGCTCCCAAGCTCGATGTCACGCGTGCCCTGAAGTCGGCGCGCATCCTGAATGACTATGGCTACCCGGAGAAGGCCGAGGCTTTCGTCGAGAAGATCTCGAAGATCGGCACCGTCAGCGGCAAGGATCTTCTGGATCTGGACCTGGTGCGCGTGAAGATCGCCCAGAACTCGGGGGATACTGCGAAGACCGGCACGCTGCTGCGCGACCTTTTCTCCCGTGACCCGGGCAATGCTGAAGTGCTGCTGGAGCTGGCCCGCCACTACGACAATCTGGCCAAGAATGAATCCGAGGAGGCCAAGCGCACCGAGTTGCTCGGCGAAGCCAAGGTTCACTTCAAGCTGGCGATCGAGAAGGAAGCCGTGGCCTACCAGGCGAATCTCGGCATGGGACAGCTCTTGGTACGAGAAAAGCAGTACCAAGAGGGACTGCCTTTCATCGAAAAGTCGCTCGTCCTGAAGCCCGGCGACAAGGCCAGCCTGGAACAATACCTCAGCCGGGTGCGCCGCGCCGCGGACCGTGAAACACAGCGGAAGGATCGCGAGGCGGCAGAACGCGCCGAGCAAGAGGCCGCCGGCAAGAAAGCACCTTCCAAATGATCTCCATGAAGTTCCTCCCTATCACCCTGATCTCCGCTCTCGTCCTCCCTCTTCATGCAAACGAGGCGCTGGACGTGCTGGAAGGAAAGAAAGATGCCGCATCGGTCGCCCTGCCTCCTGCTCCCGAAGGGGAGGCGGTAGAAGGCGGGAAGCAAACGGTGACACCGCTTACCGATGTCTGGGCAGCCAGCCCGCCGGACCCGGTCTGGTCGAAGGCCGTGCTTTTCGAGGATCCGACGAATCCCTATCTCCAGCAGCTTGCGATCACCGGTCTCTTTCACTGGAGCGGCGCATGGGGACATGCATCCCCGGAAGCAGGCAGCCCGGAAGTGGATCTCGATGGCACGCGGACGCGACGCGCCCGGCTCGGGGCACGACTTCGCGCTTTCCGCAACACCGAGATCGAGGCCGTGGCCGAATTCGCAGGGGAATCGAACTACAATGGTATCGAACGATTGAAGGGCACGACCCGCTTCCTCGACAATGCCTACGTGAGCTACGGCAAGATGAAGCCGAAGTTCTCGATCGAGTATTCCACGGAGCCGCAGAACCTGCTGGTGCCGGAGCGCTCGCTGCTGGTGAACATGGTGGCACCCGCCTCGACCTTGGGCATCATGGTTGGACAGGACACGGATCGCTGGGACTGGGGCCTCGGCTATTTTTCCGGCGACAATGATTCGAACATTCCCGAATTTCGCGGCAGCGGCTTCCTCGTGGCCAACTTGGCCTATCAGGAATTCGGTGCCACCGAGGGCAGCAATGGCCTGCGCACGCGCTGGCACGCCGACTACATTTATAACTTTGACGACAACAATAACCCGGCAATCCCGCGATATGATGTCGTAGGCCGCCGCTCGGCAAACGGGAACCAGTTGATCAAGCGCAACCCGGCCTTCCGTCACCTTTTCTCCACCGGAGTCGAGATGGATCAGGGGAATTTCTCCTTTGCGGGGGACTTCATCCTCGCGAACGGCGACACGGATGCTTGGGGGCTTTCGCTCACACCAAGCTATTGGATTCTTCCCGGAACCTTGCAGCTGGTGGGCCGCTACCACTTCGCGGATAGCGATGATCAGGGCGGACTGCTCGGCGGCATGGGCGTGGGCACCGATCCATACTTCGACTCCACGCCGATCTTCGTGGGGGATGAGTATCACTCCTTCTACCTCGGTGCGAATCTCCATGTGTACAAGGACGAGTTGATCATCATGAATGGCGTGGAGCATGTCCTGATGAAGGATGATGCGGGCTCCGGCTTTGATACGGATGCGTGGATCTGGCACTCCGGCGCACGGCTCTCCTTCTAACCTCTCCTCTTCGTGAAAATCCTCCTTCCCCTTTTGCTCGCCGCGATTTCGACCGCGTCGGCCTTTGACCAAGCGGCCTTCGGAGCCAAGCTCAATGGCTGGCAGCGCGATGGCTCGGCTCACTACTCACTCGATGGCATTCGCTACCGCACCCTGCGGCCACTCGAGTCCACGGACGAGAACGGCAATCAGGTGATCCTGGTGACGGTGATTCATCAGGCGAATTCTTGGGCAGAGGTGCCCTTTGATCTGGAAGTCGTGCTGGCGCCGGATGGCAGTGCGCAGAGCTTCCGCATCACCGGCACCCCGCGCGGTCAGAAGGTGGATACGGGAGTGATTTCCCGGCCAGCCGCTCCAGAAGCGCCAGCCGAGGCGGAGGGAGCATCATCCCCTGCTGCCTCACCGTTTCATCCGGTCGCGGAAATGAAAAAGATGCTTTTCGAGGCCTTTGATTCCCAGGCCGCACGCGCCGCCGAGGCCAAGGATAACCGGAAGCGCGACCTTCTCGCCCGCATCTACGGCCCGGAGCCGATCGACGCCACCGCACTGGCCGCCGGCCTGCGCTACAACCTCGATCTGATCCTGCGTCTCCCGACCGAACCCGGGAAGTAAGTCGCCGAGACTTCTTTTCCGGCGCTGGATTGCTGCTAGCATGGGGATCATGGTCAAAGTCCTCGTCCTTCCCGGCAGTGCGCGTCGCGATTCATTCAACAAGAAGCTGGCCGCCGTCGCCGCAAAGCTTCTCACGGAAGCGGGTGCGGAAGTCGACCTGGTGGATCCAGCCGATATCCGCATGCCGCTTTTTGATCAGGATCTGGAGGATGCCGAAGGATTGCCCGCTCCGGCAAAGGTGCTGAAGGAGAAATTCCTCGCGAACGACGCCATCCTCTTTGTCTCCCCCGAGTATAATTCCTCCATCACCCCGCTCATGAAGAACATGATCGACTGGGTGAGCCGTAGCGAAAGCGATGACGAGCCATCCCTCGCCGCCTATCGGGGAAAGGTCGCGGGATTGCTCTCCGCGTCCCCGGGTGCCTTGGGTGGCCTGCGCGGCTTGGTTCACTTGCGGTCGATCCTCGGGAACATCGGTGTCACGGTGACCCCCAAGCAATTCTCGCTAACCGGTGCTTCCTCGAAATTCACCGATGACGGCAGTCTGAAGGACAGCGGGGACGTGAAAAGCGTGAAGGCCGTGGTGGAGGCACTTGTCGAGACCGCGACTAAGCTGAAGGGCTAGTCCGGGAGGGGACCACTACGAAAAGTTCCCGGGAGATCCTCAGTTTGGTAAACCTTGGCCAAAGCGCTGACGCGCTACAGCCCCCGAGGACCATCCTGTTATTTTTCTCTTTTTATCAGGCGCAACAGGCCCGCTTCGGGGGGCGAATTCCAGAGGGTTTGCGGGCAGGGACCACGGGAAAGGCCGATCCTGTCCCGCTCTCCTGGCTTTGACGATATCCCGCTAGAATCCGCTCCGCTCCTTTCGTATCAGCCCCCATGCGATTTCGCTGCCTCCCGCTTCTCCTTCTTGCCCTGCCCGTTTTCGCCGAGGAAAACGTCCCGCACATGCCGGCCCAGGCCAGGCTCTTCCTCCGGGTCCCGGATGAAGCGCCGCCTCTGACAAATATCCGGGTCTCCATGGGTGAGGCTTTGCCCGCGACCCATGAGGCGACGCCGGAGAAAAACGCCCGCGTCACGGACGTCAGCTTTCCGATCCAGTGGTGGCGCTGGCGCGAATTCACCCTGCAGTTCACCCCCACCCACGATGGCACGGTGGAGCTGGACCTGAATGGCCCTTGGGAAGAAGCCAGGCCTGGCGTCCTCTTCGATCAAGAGGTGCTCTGGGACGATTTTTCCGCAAGCGGTGCCGGGCTCCAAGGCGGCGACTTCGAGAAATTCAACCAAGGAACCCCGGTGGGCTGGGATTCCCCGTGGCGTCCTTATCCCGCCGCGGATCAATGGCCTTTGGCAGGCAGCGAGCCCTTGGAAGGGAAGAGCTGCGCTGCATCGTGGCACGGTCGCCCGCTTACGACCCGCCTTTCCGTCAAGGCCGGGGTCCCGGTAACCCTGAAGATGCATGCCCGTGCCGCCACGGTGCCCGGTTTCAAAAAACCCGCCACGCTTCCGGGAAACACCGTGGCCCACGCAGCTTGTGCCCGTCTCAAGCGCGGCGTGAATCTCGGCAACCATTGGGAGGCACCTCCGGAAGGCTGGGGCATCCGCTATGATGTGGATGACATCGATCGGATCGCGGCCGAAGGCTTCGATCACATCCGCGTGCCCGTAGCCTGGCACTACCATCTCGAAAACGGCAGGATCAAACCAGCCCTGCTCGCCGAGCTCGAACCCGTGCTAAGGAGGGCCCTCGAAAAGAAGCTGACCGTGATCGTCAATTGGCACCACTTCGAAGCGCTCTGCAAGGAACCGGAGAAGAACCTTCCCGACTTCACCGCCGGCTGGGAAATTGTGGCCAAGCACTTCAGGGATTGGCCGCAGGAACTCTACTTGGAACTCCTCAACGAACCCAACGGGAGCTTGGACGACGACATTCTCACCAAGGTTCACGCCGCCGGCATCGCCGCGATCCGCAAATCGAATCCCGATCGAATTCTTCTCGTCAACCCGCCCGCATGGGCAGCCATCCGCGGCCTCGACCGGCTCTTCCTTCCCGACGGTGACGACCGGATCATTGCCAGCGTTCACAGTTACGAGCCCTTCCAATTCACCCACCAGCAGGCGGAATGGGTCAACCTGAAGGATCTACGGGGAATCTCGTACCCGGGACCGCCAGCCAGAAGGGTCCCCCTGCCCGAATCGCTTCGCGAGAATGCAGGCCTGGCCGCCTGGCTGGAGGCCTACAATACCCGTCAGGGCACCGACAATCCTTGCACCAAGGCGGTATTTGAAACCCTGCTCGATGACGCCGTGGCGTGGTCCGCTCATTTCGGCCGGCCAGTCCACATCGGCGAATTCGGGGCCTATCAAAAGGCGGATCCAGCGAGCCGCAGCCGGTACATCCGGGACTTCCGCAGCGCCGCCGAGCAACGAAAGCTCCCTTGGGCGATGTGGGACTGGAAGGCAGGCTTCGGTTACTGGGATGAAGCCGGGTCCAAACCCCTGCTCCGGGAAGCCCTCTTTGGAACTCAATAAGGCCTGGGGTCGCCGATTCCAGTCTTCCGTCTTGAGTCCGCCGCGCTCCAGCCCTCACATCGGGGCGTGCCCGCCCGATCCCAGCGCACCAGCGGCTCCGTCGCCATGGACGATTACCTCGAGCAGATCCTGCATCTGATCGAAGCGAAGGGCTATGCCCGCGCCGTGGATATCTCGAAGGGGCTGGGCATCTCCCAAGCCAGCGTGACCAACATGCTGCGGCGGCTCGACAGCGAGGGACTGGTGAAACACGAGAAATACCGCGGCACGGTGCTGACCGAAGAAGGCCACCGCATCGCCCGCGCGATCATGGAGCGCCACGAAACTCTCACCCGCTTCCTCCGCTTCTTCCAGATCCAGGAAGACACGATCTACCGCGACGTGGAAGGCATGGAGCACCACATTTCACGTCCTACCCTTGCCGTGATCCGCGCCATCGCGGACACGCTGGAAGCCAACCCGGCATTCCTCGCGGAAGCACGGCGCCGGATCGAGCAGCAAGCCGGGACTGCCCCTCAGTAGGAGAGATCGCGGCCTTCTTCCTGAACTTGGAGCGGCTGCGTGGCAGGGGGGCTCGGAGGTTCACCCTGCGGCACGAAATCTGCGGAGCGCATCTTCTCGAAAGACGGCATGAAGGTCACCGGCTTGGGATGCGTCGTGCTTGGTGGAGCGGCACGGAGAGCGGCTTCTGCCAAAAGATTGATTCTTTCCTGAGTGGTCATGGGAGAGGAAAAAATGGTCTCGAACGAACGGAACCATTCTTCGCATCTCCTGATAATTTTACACTTACGCAATCACGTAAGCATCCGCCCTACCCTCTCTCTTACACCCCGGGACCTAATCTCCCGAGCGGAAGAGAGATCAGGCATCCGACTTCCGGCGTCTCCGGAGAAGGAAACCCGCCGTTCCGATCACCACCAGCAGCACAGGCCCGGGTTCCGGGATCGTGCTCTCCCTGCCGCCGCCGATCAGGGACATATCCAGCCCTGTCGAGCCAGGTAGTCCCGAGATAAAGCCGACATCCCACATCGCGCCGCGATCCGAATGAAATGCGAAGCTTGGCGAAGAGCCGGAATCCGAATCGGAGTCGAGCAGGGTTAGCGCGGAGTCTTGAAGCGGAGCATCCGTTTCGCCAACCGCCACAGCAGCGATCGAATGCAAGGAGAAGGACGAACCTCCACCCTGTACGAGCACGGGATCTTCCGGTTCGACGCTTTGGCCATTGCCCGTCAGGGCAGCGATTGCAGAAGCCTCGTCAACAATCCCTGCCGGAGCTTCCGGAATAAGGGCCGAGGGCCCGGATGGAAGATTCTCCGCGGCCGGAGCCTCCGGCCTTTCCACTACCGCAACTTCCACGGACTTCTCGCCGGGAGATGCCGGGGCAATCGCGGGAGCCGCTGCCGCCGGAGCAAGCTTCTCCGACCGTGATCCGACCTCAGCCTGTGCAAGCACGGGCACCTTGTTGCCCTCATCCGGACTGAAGAAAAGAGTTCCTGCCGCCAAGGCAACCGCTGCAGCAGCCCCTAGCGCTACCGCCGGAAGAAAGCGGCGGCGCGCGGCGGGAGCAACCACATTGGCCTGCTTCACGAGAACGTGACGAAGCGTGCGGACAAAGCGGCGTTCGCCATCGAGATCATTGAGGAAAGCGGGATCAAAGATCATCCGCTGCATCAGCGGACCCGTGGCCTCCGTCTCACCCAGGATCCAATTGAATCCTTCCTGCACTTCAGGATCGCCGCGATCCATGCGGACCACATTGTCCTGCTCCAAGGCTTCACCAGCAACCGCAGCCTCCAACAAGCGCCGACGCATCTCGTGGCCAAGCTCAAGATCCGGGCCGGACATCGCGTCCTCCAGGAAGTCTTCGAAAGGATCTTTCATTCCTCTCCTCCTTCCCGATGCCATCGGTCCTTCAACTCCTTCACGGCGCGATGGAGGAAGTAGCCGATGTTTCCTTGTGAGATGCCGGTGATCTCTTCGATTTCCTTGTAACTGAGACCCACCTGGAATTTCAGCCGTACAAGCTCACGCTCGCGTTCCGGCAGTTCAGCCACCATCTTCACCAAGCGCTCTTCGCGCTCACCGCGGGCAAGCTGGTGATCGGGGGACGATGTTTCATCGCTCTCCATCTCGGGCAAGTCCCAGCCAAACTGAACGACACGTTGGCGACGCATATGGTCGGTCAAAACGTTGCGGCACACCGTGAAGAGCCAGGCGGCGAGATTCTCCGGCATGCCCTTGTCACGGGATCGGATCAATCGGAAGAACGTCTCCTGCACCGCATCGCGGGACAACTCACGATCCGAACAGATGCCGTAGGCATGCTTCAGCAGAGGCTTCTCGTATCGCACGAGAATCTCTGCAAGCCAGTTGCCCGCCGGCTCGATGGACCGCGCTTCATTCACTGGACGCTGTCCCCGATGATCTCCGCGATGGCATCCTTGGCCTCCGTCGTTTCCGACCATGCGGGCAAAGCCAGCAAGTCGGCGGCCTCGTGGAAAGCAGCGATTTCGGAATGCTCCTTTAGTTTACCCGCAGCATCACGCAGCAAAGGAATGGCATCCGGTTCACCAAGTTGAACCATGCCATCACGCGCCGCCATACGGACCTCCGGGTCCGCATCAAGCAGCCAAGGACGGATCTGTTTCACGCCTTCGGGCGAGTAAGTGATCACTGCGGCGTCGATGGCAGCTTGAGCTTCATCGCGGTGCGCCTCAGCAGCCTCCGTCGTGGTCTTATCCGCAGGCTCCGGCGCTTCGGTTTCAGATTTCTCGCGGCGCTGCTTCTCGCGGGCGGCCGTGGCACGGGCCTTCGCGCTTGTAGTTTCGGCAGGTACGACTTTCGAAGGCTCTTCGTCCTTTGCTTTCGGAGGAGCAAAAAGAACCAGCGCCACCCAGGCGACAAGACCGAGCAAAACAAAAGAAAAGTTCTTCATATGAGGAGGTCGTGAAGATGTGGACTTGGATGAAACCCTGGGGGGGATTTTCCTGGGGAGGAAAGGACGTGGAAGAAAAGATGCACGCCCCGTCTCCCTTGCAGACGGAGCGTGCTGACCCATGCAAAACGATCAGGGGACCGTCGCGCCTGGGAAGAAAGGCGTGAGATTCGCAAGCAACGTGCGCTGAGTGCGATAATTGCCCGAGACGATCCCGGTTCCGGTACCGCTCTTGCCGGTCACCGCGAAGTTATCCATCTGCGTTGCGACGATCGTCGCGGAGCTGCCGCTGCCTACCGTGGCGAACTTCAGGGTCTGCGTGCCAGCAGCGCTGCCGGCACCATTGCGGACGCTGATCGTCGCGTAAGCCTTGCGGACCAGATTCGGCTTCGTCGCCCCGGTCGCCGGAACGATCTCATTACCGGTGGTAGCAGTTCCTTGGTTGACCGGCTGGGTGAGCAGGTTCGCTGGGACGGCCACGGCAGTCTTGCCGTTTTTCAGCGCGTAAATGTTGCCAACGCCGTTGGGGCTGGCCACTCGATTCAGGCTCCATCCGACGATCGTGCCGTCGAGAAGGCTGGCAACGCGCATCGCTTCGAGGATGTCACGATTGAGGAAGCGCACCGTGCTGGTGGTGTAGGTCTTGCGCTTCGCGCCATTCGGCAGGTTCACCTGCGTGGGCGCATTTTCGGTAGTAATCGAGGCTTCGAAAAGGAGAGGATTGATCGTGCCCGGCTTGACGGTTTGACCATGAGCGCTCGCCATAGCGAGAACGCCAAGGATCGGAAGAAGATGGAATTTCATGCAGCGGATATCGTCGTTTGTAGTTTTCGGCGAACTTCCGCTGCCGCACCGCTTCCGGATTCAGCGCGGCAGCAGGGAGTTCACCAAGGAAGTCGGACGTCCCGCGGATTCCTTGGCAGATTTCCTGAAATTTTTTCCGGAGCTCCTTTTCCGCCGCGGAAAGAACACCGGAACACCGCTGCCACCCTCACTACTGCGGCGTGCCCCAGCCGCCGCCTCCCGGCGTTTCGATCAAAACCCGTTCCCCCGCCTGAGCCGCATAGGTTATCGCCCCAGGGAGTTCCTCCTGGCTCCCATCCGGGTGGATGCGCGTCTGCCTTCCGGGAAGACCATCGCTCCCGCCATGCATGCCACGAGGCCCGAGGACTCGCCGCTCGGTGAGAAAGGAAACAACGAGCGGCTTGAGGAACTCGACTTCCCGCACCACGCCATCGCCGCCGCGATGACACCCCTCACCTCCAGAAGTACGACGAACCTCGTACCGATGAAGGCGCACCGGAAATCGGTATTCCATCACCTCGGGGTCGGTAATCGCCGTATTTGTCATATGGACATGGCGTCC
This sequence comes from Luteolibacter luteus, assembly GCF_012913485.1. Taxonomy (GTDB): domain Bacteria; phylum Verrucomicrobiota; class Verrucomicrobiia; order Verrucomicrobiales; family Akkermansiaceae; genus Haloferula; species Haloferula lutea. Next base: position 1,530,920 of record NZ_CP051774.1, read on the forward strand.
CGAGGTCCCCGAATGACGGGGACCGGCCCCTGAACCTCCGGCGATGGTCTCGTAGTAGCCAAAGCCTTGGTCACCGAAGAGGAAGTTATTCATCGTGCCTGGACCATTCGCGGCCAGATCGAGCGCCTCCAGAAGCAGATCGGTGATGCGCTGGCTGGTTTCCACATTCCCTCCCACCACTGCGGGAGCTCGCGAGGGATCCACACCGAAGTCCGGAGAGAGTAGGCCTGTGGGGATGGAGATCTCGACCTCCTCCAGCAGGCCTTCGTTCAAGGGAACATCCTCACCGAGCCACAACCGGAGAACGAAGAGCACCGCGCTGCGGACGATTGCCGGAGTCGCATTGAGATTTCTGGGATGGACCGGGCCCGTGCCTGCGAAGTCCAGATGCAAGCGGCCACCTTCCGCAACAAGGCGGATCACCAAGGGGGTTCCATCATCGAAAGAAGAGGTGACCGTCTTGTCCAAGGCCAGGCCGCGAAGGCGGACATTCATCAAAGCCGAGGACCGAGCAAGAATGCCTCTCAGTTCATTCCGAACCATTGCACCCCCATGCTCCGCGGCAAGCCGCTCGATCGCAACAACCCCATGCCGCGTGGATGCAAGCTGCGCCTCCAAGTCCGCGAGGTTGTCGCCAATCCGGCGCGAAGGCCATGGCCCATCCCGCAAGAGCTCTTCGATTTCGCCCAGCAGAGGCATGCCAGCGCGGACCAACAAGCGCGGCGCGATCACCACGCCCTCCTCCGCTAGCACACGTGCATCCGCGGGCATCGAACCGGGAGCCTTACCTCCGATCTCGGCGTGATGCGCCCGGTTCGCAACAAAGGCGATGCGCTTTCCTGCCCCATCGAAGACCGGGGCAATGAGCGTGACGTCCGGCAGGTGCGAACCACCGAAGGCCGGATGATTGCTAATCACGACATCGCCGGGACCGGGATCGATCACTTTCAAGACCTCCCGCACACAGACCCCAAGTGCACCGAGATGGACGGGGACGTGAGGCGCGCTGGCCACGAGATACCCTTCCGCATCGAGCAAGGCGCAGGAGAAATCGAGGCGCTCCTTCACGTTCGTTGAAAGGGCGGTGCGTCGGAGCATCTCGCCCATCGCGGTGACGATGCCTTCGAAGCGGCTGCGAAAAAGTCCAGCACGCACTGCAGCCGGAACTCCAGAACCGACGCCGGCTGTTTTCGATGCTTGCTCCAACAAAAGAGTGCCTCGCGATCCCCTACGGAGCGTCCAGCCCTCCGGAATGAAGCAAGTGGAGAAACGATCCTGAAGCAGGAGCGGTCCAGCCTGCCCCGACGAACCGAAATCCTCTGGTTCACATGCAGCAATCTTCTCTTCCGCCACGACACGCAAGGCGACCAGTTCGACGGTTTTCCCGGCGGGCAGCGGATAGCCGTAGAGCTTCTGATACTCCTCCGCAAAACGGGACAGCAAGGGTGCCACGTCATCATGATCCATCACCTCCACGGTGAGATAGGTATCCTGTCCTGCCAGACGCAGGTCCGCCAACCAGCGAAAATCCGGTTCATGAAGCGATGCTGCGGCATCCGCAGCGAGCGCCGTCCAGATCGCGGGCAGATCCTTCTCCACCGCACCGAAAGGAAGGAGCATCTGTCTTCCTCGCTGCTCCTGGCGGCGCGCGCGCTCAAGCCCCCAGGCACTAAGCAATCCAGCATCGGCAGGCACCAGCACGGAACGGACCCCGAGTTTTTCGGCAACTGCGCAGGCATGCTGCGGCCCTGCGCCGCCGAAGGCCAGCAGCGCGAAATCACCAGGGTCATTGCCCTCGCGCACACTAACCCCGCGAATGGCTTCCGCCATCGTTTCCACGGCGATGTCGCGCAGGCCTGCAAGCAGCGAAGTCGCCGTTGCCTCCGTTTCCCCGGCGTCCCACAGCTCCTTTAGAAGTTCTTCCAACCTTCTTTCCGCAGCCACGCGAGCGAGAGGAATGCCCGCCTTGTCCGGATCCATCAGGCCGAGCAGCAGGTTCACATCGGTAAGCGTGAGCGGACCACCGCGGCCATAGCAGGCGGGACCTGGATCGGCGCCGGCGCTTTCCGGACCGACTTCCAGCCGGCCATTCCGCCATTGGCAGATCGAACCGCCACCTGCCGCCACCGTCTCGATTCTCAGGGCCGGGGCAAAGACCCTTGCCGGGCCGATCTCCTGCTCCTGCCGCCACGTGAAGGGACCGTCAATGCGGGAGACATCCGTGCTGGTGCCGCCCATGTCAAAGGTGAGCACCTTGGGAAATCCAGCGGCACGTGCCAGCTCCGCCGCACCAACCAAGCCTCCTGCAGGACCGGAGAGCAGCGAGTCCTTCGACCGGAAGCGACTGGCCGGCACAAGGCCGCCTGCGCTGGTCATCAGCCAAGGCTCACCTTCCTCCATCGCACCGCTAATGCGGCGGATAAAGTGCTCCATGATCGGTGCAAGATAGGCATCTGCCACTGCGGTCTCAGCCCGCGGCAAGAGCCGGATCATGGGCGCTACCTCGGAGGAAAGGCACACATTTTCGAAACCCGCCTCGCGCAGGATCTCACCGACCCTGCGTTCGTGCTCCGGATTCACCCAGGAATGCATCAGCGCCACAGCAGCAGTCCGCACGCCGGAGTTCTGGCGGCCTTGTCTCGCAACCTCCAGCAGGGTGGAAGTTTCCAAGGGCTCGATCTCCTTTCCAGCGGAATCGAGCATCCCCCCACAGGAGCAAACCAAGGATGCCAAGCCGGGACGGTGCGGCTGATCCAAGGATAACAGCAGTTCGCGGCGCTGATCTCGAATCTCCAGCAGATCCGCGAAGCCGCTGCTCACCACGAAAAATACCGGGGCACCTTTTCGCTCAAGCAGCGCATTCGTCCCACGGGTAGTGGCCACGCGAAAATCCACCGGCGGCAGCGTCCTCGCGGCAGGGGTTCCCGTGAGAATCCGCGCCACCGCCACCGGGGCTTCATCACCGCAGGAGAGCTCCAAAATCCCACCAACTACGAGATTCGCCGTATTTCCCGTGAGCTTGAGCAAGCGCGCTCCCTCGCGGCTCGCAAAAACCTCCGCACCGCCCGCCGACCAACCGGCGAAGGTATCATCCATGGCCACCAAGGCCGAATCGGTGGTCCACCACTCCCCTTCCCTCGCCAGCAGGCGACAGCGCAAGGTACCATCCGAAAGGATCTTGGCGCGGCGTTCCACGCCGTCCGGCCCGATCGCCCAAGCATCGGTAAAGGTGCCGCCGGTATCCACGCGGATGCGCCATGGGGAATGCATGGCGCGAGTGGAAACGGAAGCTGCCCGACCGTGAAGCGCGGAATCACTTCCTGCCACGGATCTCCTCAAGCCGCGAGGCGAGTTCCTTCAGCTTCTCCGGATTCTCCTTTGCCACGTTGCTCTTCTCCCCGGGATCCTTTGATAAATCGTAGAGCTGCCCCTGCGGGTCGTTGCCCAGTTCCGTATTCGTAGCCTGGGCCTTCTTTGGCCCCTTGCCCGGCGGGATGAACTTCCAATCGCCCATGCGGATCGCCACTTGTCCCGCGTGTTCCAAGATGTGATCCCGGCCTTTCCTGGAGCTATCCACCATGGCCTCGCTCATGTCCTGGCTATCGACGAATCCTTCCTCCACATCGGCGAAAGCCGCGAAGCTCCGCGGGAAATCCACCTGGCTGATCATCGCCTCACTCGTTTGTCCCGGCTTCACCCTCGCAGGCCAGCGCAGCATCGTCGGCACGCGAGTACCACCTTCGAAGCTGCTATACTTTCCACCTCGGAACGGCCCGGCGGGCTTGTGTTCGCCCAGCTTCTGCACGGCCTGGTCCTTGTAGCCGTCATCGATCACGGGGCCATTGTCGCTAGAGAAGATTACGATCGTGTCCTCCGCGAGCTTGAGTTCATCGAGAACCTTCAGCACTTCACCCACTTGCCAATCGGCTTCCACGATTGCATCACCTCGCGGCCCCATGTCGGTCTTTCCCACGAAGCGAGGATTCGGCACCCGCGGGACGTGGACATCGTGGAGGGCATAGTAGAGGAAGAAGGGGTCGTCCTTTGATTCGCGGATGAACCGCACGGCCTGACTCGCAAAGTCATCGGCCATGTTCTCATCCTTCCACAGGGCTTTGGAGCCGCCCTTCATGTAGCCGATGCGACCGATGCCATTGATCACTGCCATGTTGTGCCCATGGCTCCAATCCATCACCAGTTCCGCGCGGTGGCTGACACCGGTCGGCAGACCTTCGAAGGGAGTCTTGTAGGAGACCTCGATGGGATCAGCCGGATCGAGATTCACCACCTTGCCATTCTCCACATACACACAAGGCACGCGGTCGCCGGTGGCAGCCATGATGTAGGAGAAATCGAAGCCGATGTCATTCGGCGAGGGCTTGATCTCCTTGTTCCAATCCACGCCTTCCGCGCCGCCCAGACCGAGGTGCCACTTTCCCACCACGCCGCTGCGGTAGCCCGCTTTCTTCAGGACCTTCGGTATCGTCGCGTCGTCGGGCTTGATGATCATCGCGGCATCGCCCGGAAGAATGCCCGTCCCTTGCTGGCGCCAAGCATACTTGCCGGTGAGCATGGAAAAGCGGGAGGGAGTGCAGGTCGCCGAGGTCGCGTAACCCGCACGGAAATTGATCCCCTCTTTCGCGATGCGATCAATGTTGGGAGTCTGCACTGCCGTCGCACCATTGCAGGACACGTCGCCGAAGCCCAAGTCATCGGCATAAATCAAAACGATGTTCGGCTTCCCGGCGGCGAACAGAGCGGTCGGAAGCAAGGCGAGGAACAAGGCAGGTTTCATGAGCCCGACAATACGCACAAGAGCGCAGAAACCGTCAAATAAACGGTTCCATTTCGCCAGATCCCGCATTCAATCCCACCAACCGCAGGTCTTGTCCTGCTCCGCGCAGCAAACCTCAATTTCAGCGAAGCTCGCACGCACCGTGGCCGCCGCGGTGACCGGACAATTGCAGTCCCGGCTCAGGTGGCCCAGCACCACGCGCCGCAGCCCGGATGGCGCTAACTCCGCGATCAAGGCCGCGGTCTGGGCATTCGAAAGATGGCCATGGCGTGAGGAAATGCGCTGTTTGGTAGACCAAGGGCGTTTCATGTCCGCCTCCAGAAGGGCGTCGTCGTAGTTCGCCTCGACAAAGAGGGCACTCACACCACGCAGGCGATCAAGGATCAGCTTGGTAACATGCCCCGTATCGCTAAGCAGGCCGAAGGACCGCTCCTCATGGCGGAAAACAAATCCCACCGGCTCGACGGCATCGTGCGGCACTGCAAAGGATTGCACGGAGAGTCCGTTAAGCTGAAATCCCGCCCCGGATTCGAAAATCTTCCATGAGGCGGTGTCGACACCGCTGTCCCGCACGATCCGGGCGGTGGAAGGCGTGGCGTAAACCGGTGCGGGGAGCGCTTTCATCAATACCCGCAGGCCCCGCACGTGGTCGCCGTGCTCATGGGTGAGCAGGACGCCGTGGAGCGAAGCGGGATCGACCCCGCTGGCCTTCATCCGGTCCACAAGCTGCTTTGCGGAAAGCCCGGCATCGACGAGCAGGCGGATACCACCGGCCTCGACGACCGCTGCATTTCCTCCGCTTCCGCTACCCAGCACGATGAACCGCATCAGGAAGGCAGGTAGCAAGGACCGGGTAGCAGGTAGCAAGTAGAAATTTCCGCGTTCGCTAAAACCCCTTGCTGCTACATCCCTTACCCTAGCCACTTGCTACTTCCTGCCTGCTGCTCCATCCTCTGCACCGCGTGAGACACATCCGCATTATCCACAAGCTGAGAACACTGGTGGCGCTGCTGGTGTTCGCGGCTGTGGTGTCCGCCGTCGGTGGGCTGTGGTGGGCAAACCGCACCGGACTCCCCGATTCATGGCGCGCAAAGATCGAGCAGGGGCTTGCCGCAAAGGGAATCCACGCGGATATCGGAAAGCTCCGCTATTGGCCGCTCCAAGGCATCGAGGCGGATGAAGTGCGCATCTTCGCCGATGAGACGCGCCAAAGAGTCATCGCCCGGGCCAACGAGGTCATTGTGGGCGTGGACCGCACCAAACTGGCACGAGGAGACGTCCGCGTGGAACGCTTGGAACTCCAGGGCGGCTCGCTGACTCTCCCTGTCGATCCCGAAGATCCCAACTCCAAGGTGCTGGAGGTGAAGAACGCGAGCGGCCGCGTCCTGATGCCGAGAGGCCGCCGCTTGGAAATCCTGAATGCCCGCGGCGACATCAGCGGAATCCGCCTGGAATTCGAGGCTTTGCTGATGGGCTACCGGCAGCGCCTTTCGGTGAAGGACATGGATACCGAGCAAGCCCAGCTTTACCGGAGGATGCTACTTTCCCGCGTGATCGGCATGCTGGAGCCGTGGAGCTTCGATCCAGAAAAGCCCCCGGTCATCCGTATCCGGGTGGAGGGCGATTTGGACGACCCTCGATCCGTCCGCGCCGATCTTTCGCTGAAAAGCGACCGCATGGAGCACGGCGGCATTGCACTCGGCCGCGTGGAAGCCGCCGGGGAAATGCGGGGGCGGTTGCTGGTGCTGGAGTCCCTGAAGGTGGAGGACGGTGGCGGAGCCCTGAACGGGCGCATGGAGTACGATCTCGCAACCCGCACCGGACGCTTCGATGCGAAGTCCAATCTCGAACTGCCGTCCCTGCTGCGTGAAATCAATGCCGCGGGCGTTTTGGAAAAGGTAAGCTTCCAATCACGGCCTCAACTCGATGCGAACGGCACGTTCGAATGGCCTGAAGGATCACCGCCAAGCTTCCACATCATCGGCCACCTCGCCGCGAACGACGTCCGCTTCGCGGAGCACTCCGCATCCCGTGTGGAGAGCGATATTTCCTGGGATGGAAAGCGCCTCTATCTGGACAATATCAAAGCGACCCGTCCGGATGGGAAGTTGGAGGCACGATTAATGATCGAGCCCGAGCAAGTCCGCTACGAGGCCTCCACGAATCTGCGCGCGAGCGTGTGGAAGGGACTTTTCGACAATCATGTGCTGGGAAAGGTTCTCTCCGATTTCACCGAGAACAAGAACCCCACTGTCTCGGGTCATGTCGAAGGCCGCTTTAGCCGGACCGACAAACACGATTGGTCGACCGTCGGTGAAGTGAGGGCGACCAACATGAGCTACAAGGGCACACCTTTCCTGTGGGCTCAGACCAAAATGACGCTCAATCACGACTTCCTCGATTTTCATGACGGCTCGGTGGAATTCGACTACTCCGACTACGCGATGAGGAAGGCTCATGGCGGGCCGATGAGCGGCAAGGCCTCGGCTGGCAGCGTGCGTTGGGAACCGGGCCGGAGTTGCCTGGTGTTCGAGGACATCGAAGGCACCATCTGGCCTGCGCCGGTGCTGCGGATGTTCCTCCCGAAAGTCGCGGATCACCTCGAGCAGTACCGCTTTCATCGACCTCCGAAGCTGAGCGCCAGCGGCGAGATCGGGCTGATGGAAAGGGGCGAGCAGAAGACCGATTTCCGCGTCAAGGGAGCCACACCCGGAAACGTCTCCTACGAGTTCGCCAATACCGACCTGCTACTCTCGGATCTCGAGGTGAACGTGCGGATCCTGCCGGGCCACACCGAGGTAAATGATCTCTCTTTCAACCTCTACGAGGGTCTGGTGCGCGGCCGCTTCGATGTCCGCTACGCCGACGACTTGGTAAAGGGCGAGCTCGATTGGACGCGGCTGAGCCTCCCGGCAATCTCGAAGGACTGCGGATTCGACAAAAAAGCAAAGGGCTACGTGACGGGCCGCATGGACATCGAGCAGCGCGGCAAGGGTAGCGGCGGACTCAGCGGCGATGGATTGATCGCGCTAGAGGAAGGGGAGCTTTTCTCCGTGCCGATCTTCGGCCCTCTCTCGCCGGTGCTTTCCGCGGTTCTCGCCAACAAGAAGGCCGGCTTTCAGGAAGCACAGGAAGCCTTCTGCACCTACCACATGAAAGAGGGGGTCCTCCGGACCACCGATTTCCAAACTAGCACCCCCTCCCTGGTTTTCACCGGCGACGCGGTGGCCGACCTGAATCGCAAGACGCTGGACATGACAATCCGGATGAACGCGCGCGGATTGCTCGGCGTAATCACCCTGCCCTTGAAGCCCTTTTACGGACTTTTCCAATTCCGCGGAACCGGGCCGCTGCGCGAGCCGAAATGGGACAACGTGATGTTCACATCACCGCCGGAAAGCGAGCATGAGACATTGCTCGCACCGCCGAAAGCCCGTATCGCGCGGCCCCTTGGCAGACCGTGATTCCGCGGACAATCCAGCTGCCGGGAGGAGCCTCTGCTAGTGATTTCTCCCACCAGATCCTTCCTTGCGCGCCCCCCACATCCGTGCCAGCGTTTTGGCAGGACCGACACAAGGGTTCAAGGATCACATTTCAACCATTCCAAACGTCATGTCAGACACTTTTGCTACCAACGCAGGTTCCCTGGATCCGGATGCCAGCTTCTCCAAGTCGCCTTCCGTGGGACAGGCTGCCAATGACCTCCGCGCCGCCGCCGGTGAGAAGGCCAAGGAAGTGGCCAATCACGCCAAGGACCTCGCCCACCAGGCAGGCGATCAGGCCAAGGCGCTGAAGGAAAAGGCCACCGAGCAGGTGCAGCATTTCCGCGAAGTCGCCACGGAGAAGGCCCAAGCTTTCAAGAGCGCCGCTACCGAGAAAGCGGAAACGCTCAAGGTCGCCGCGGGCGAGAAAGCCCAGCAGATCCGCCACGCTGCCGACGAGCAGTGGGAGGTCACCCGCGCGAAGGCCAAGGAAATCCACATCACGACCGAAGATTACATCCGTCAGCACCCGACCCGCTGCGTCATCGGTGCGCTCGGCCTCGGCTTCGTCATCGGCCTCATCGCACGCCGCTGAGAAGCTTCCTGAACAGCCTTCGCCCATGATGCGTGCCGGTGGCAAAGGCACGCACATGGGCAATTTGGTATCATGACCGAAGATCTGGACACGGACAGGCACGAATCCTCCCTGCGGGCCTCCGCCGTGGAATTTGTTTCCGCGCGCTTGGAACTCCTCTCGATGGAGGCTCAGGACGCTGGAAAGGCCGCCGCAAAGAAAGGAGCATTGGTCGGCCTGATCGTCGGCTGCGCGATGATCGCGTGGATGGCGCTGGTGGCCGGCCTGATCGGCTGGATCGCCACAGCCGGTGACGGGGTGAGATGGCATTTCGTCGCCATCGGGGCCGCCATTTTTCATCTTTTGCTCGCGGGCATCGCCGCCGCCGTGCTGCGCCGACCCTCCGCAGCCTCTTTTCCGCTCACAAAATCCGAACTACTTAAGGATCGCGAATGGCTTCTCAATCTCAAGGACAGGCCGAAGCACTGATTGCCCGCATCGCCGCGTCCCGCGTCGCCCTCGCCGCGGATCTCGCCGAAGTTCGGCGGCGCTTGGATGTGCCCACCCGGATGAAGGAATCCATCCTTTCCAAGCCCTTGGCATGGTTTGGCGGCTCGCTGGGTGCGGGCTTCCTGGCCAGCGCCCTTTTGAAGAAAAAACGGGTTCCGCCTGCGGAAAAGGCCAAACGCGGATTCCTCGCCGTCGTTCTCGGCGGGCTCTTCACGATGGCCCGCCCTGCCCTCCAGAATTGGGCTCTTCAGGAAGCACGCAAGCGGTTTGCAATACCGCGTAATGACATCGGGCCCCATTCCTGAGACATTGCAAAACTTCCCGCTTCCCATCCCCGAATCTTCCCGCTCTAAAGCACCGCCACATGTCCGAGCACCGCGTTCTCGACCACGTTGACGACTATCTCCGGCTTGGCCGCGAGTATGACTGTTCCGATGTCCATTTGCCGACGGCTTTCCCACCGGCATGGCGCCGTTATGGCCAGCTCCTTCCAATCTGGGCCGATCATCAACCGCTCACCGCTGAAGATACCGAGCGTCTCGCCCGATCCTTTCTCGGGGAACGCGAATGGAACCGACTTCAGGAAAGAGGCGACGTCGACTTCGCCTACTCGAACTCCGAAGGCCGCTTCCGCGCTTCCGTCATCAAGCAGCGCCTCGGCTACGAGCTCGTTTTCCGGATCATCAATTCGCAGTTGCGAAGCATGGAGGAACTCGATCTCCCGATCGAGCACCTTACCCCGCTCACCCGCTACCACAACGGCCTGATCCTGGTGACGGGTGCCGTGGGTTCGGGCAAGTCCACCACGCTCGCCGCGATCGTCGATTTCATCAATGCCGACCGCGAGGACCACATCCTCACGCTCGAAGACCCGATCGAATACGTCTTTGAATCGAAAGGCTGCCAAGTCAACCAACGCGAGGTGCACTCCCACACCGAGTCCTTCGCGAAGGCCCTCCGCGGCGCTCTCCGGGAAGACCCGGACGTGATCATGGTCGGTGAAATGCGCGACCTTGAGACGATCTCGCTCGCGCTCACCGCTGCGGAAACGGGTCACTTGGTGCTCGGCACCCTGCACACCGGTAACGCTCCCCGTACGCTTGACCGTGTGCTCGACGTATTCCCCACCGACCAGCGCGAACAGATCCGCATCATGGTGTCTGAATCGCTCCGCGGCATCCTTTCGCAACAGCTCGTCCCCCGCGCCGACGGCAATGGCCGTGTGCTCGCCCTCGAGCTGCTCGTGAACACGGCGGCCGTCTCCGCCACCATCCGGGATGGCAAGACCTTCATGCTCCCCGGCATCATGCAGACTGGTAAGAACGTCGGCATGATCACCATGGATGAGTCGCTCCGCCGCCTCTACATCAAAGGAGTCATCACCCAGGAAGAAGCTCTCTTCCGCTGTGAGGACAAGATCCAGATGCGCACCTTCTTCCAATCCTGATTCCCGCGATAGCGATAACCTGTCATGGCCATTATCGACGCCTATTTCCAATACCTTGTCGCGAACAGGGGTTCCGACCTTCACCTTTCCGAAGGCCAGCCGCCGAAGATCCGCAAGCACGGTTCCGTGGTCGCCATTCCCGACCAGCCGGTTCTCGAGGGTGAATCCTTCAAGAACATGCTCGCGGAAATCTGTGATCCGAAAGCATTCGAGAAGTATCTTGAAAGCGGTGACCTCGACTTCGCCTACTCGATGGACGAGGAATCGCGTTTCCGCTGCAACTACCTGAAGCAAAACCGCGGTTTGGCAGCTGTCTTCCGTTTGATTCCCACGGAGATCATGTCGCTGGAATCCCTCGGGGTGCCAGAGGTCGTGAAGCAGTTCGGCCACATCCGCTCCGGCCTAGTGCTGGTGACCGGTCCGACCGGTTCGGGCAAGTCCACCACGCTGGCGGCGCTGCTCGACTACATCAACACGAACTACAACCGGCACATCATCACGGTCGAGGAGCCGATCGAGTTCGTGCACCGCAACAAGCGCTCGATCATCACCCAGCGCGAAGTGCCGATCCAGACGCCTTCCTTCTCCGACGGCCTGCGCGCCGCGCTTCGTGAAGACGCGGACATCGTGCTGGTGGGTGAGATGCGCGACCTTGAAACCATCTCGCTGGCCTTGACGGCAGCTGAAACGGGTCTGCTCGTGTTCGGCACCCTGCACACGAACAACGCCCGCAAGACCGTTGACCGTATCATTGACGTGTTCCCTGCCGACCAGCAGTCGCAGGTACGCACCATGCTCGCGGCTTCGCTGCGCGGCGTGCTCGCCCAGTTGCTCTGCAAGCGCGTGGACAAGCCGGGCCGGGTAGCCGTGCACGAGATCCTCTTCGCCACCCCCGCGGTGTCGGCCATTATCCGTGAAGGTGCTACCCAGAAGCTCTACGATGTCATCACCGGCGGTAAGGGCGAGGGCATGCAGTTCATGGACGAATCCATCTGGAACCGCCTGCAGGATGGCGTGATCTCCCCGGAAGAAGCTTACATGAAGGCGATCGACAAGACGCGCTTCAAGAAGTTCCTGCCGGAGCGTTCCTCGCACCTCGGCGACGCCTCGGGCGAGAGCCCGCTGGAGCACTGAAGGATCCACGGAATTTTTTCCAAATGCGAAAGGCGGGCCTGCGGGTCCGCCTTTTTCGTTTACCCCGGTGACGAGTTCCGATGTTCACTTTACCTCACCCTACCGTTCCGATAGCGTCCGCGTCCTGAAAAGCCTCCCCTTGTAATGCCCCTGCCGGAAACCCTCTCCTTCAGTTGCCCTCATTGTAGCACCCGGCTGACGGTTCCCGCAAAACTGGCTGGCGTCACGGGCCCTTGCCCTAGTTGCAAGCAAAGCATCACAGCCCCGGCCCTCGCGTCAGCCCCCGAACCGGAGCCAGTGCCTGTAGAGGTCGCACCTCAAGCTATCCAAGCCCCCTCCCAACCGCTGTCCGGTCAGGCTGCGGCTATCGCACCGCTTGCCCTGCCCACCCAGCAGGAGTTACCCCTCGCCGCTTCCGAAGCGCCTCCGCCAAGCGTTCCGGCGCACCCTCCGGTGCCCGCAAACGACGAACCGGTGCTAGTCGAAGTCTCCCCGGTCCCAGTTCCGGAAGGACACCGGATCAAGCCCGAGCCGAGGAACAGGCGGGAGAAATCCGCGGCTTCTCCGATCTCGCCAAAACACAGCACCGGGGACGAGACGATGCGCCGGTCTGAGCAGGCCTACACTTCTCCAAGCACCCCGGGGACCAGCCGAGTCCTCCGGGCCTCGGGAGCCGCCGCGTTCTGTGCGGTGGCGACGACACTCAGCTACCTGCTCCTCTATTTTTTCCTCCCGACGGGCCCAGGAAAAAAGCTCAAGGAGGCATCCAAGCCTCTCGCGAACCCTCCTCCGAAGACCGCTGCCGCCTCTCCGGAAAGTCCGCCCACCCCGCCCGCTCCAGAAAAAACTACCACGGCACCCTTGCAGGCTCCGCAGAGTGTCACGGCGGACGATTCCATCCCCTCGCCTGAAGCCAGCGAGAAGGAATCTCCTGCTGTCCTCGCCAACAATGTCTTGGACAGCTTCCTGAATGCGAAGGACGCAGCTTCCCGTGTCGGATTGGTCGAGCCCGCCGCCACCGAAGAAGAGCTGGCAGCCACGCTGCTCAAAAGCCCGCTCCCGGAAATTGCCCGGATCCTTCCGGACCTTCCGCAGCGGGATGCCGTCGAACAATTCACCGACTACCCGTACCGCGTCTCCTTCTTCCTGCAGAGCGGGCGCAATGTGGACTTCACGATCGTGGTCCGGCAACGCGGGGAACAAGCCCCGAAGGTCTTCCTGCCCGCCTTCCTTGATCTTGCCGGCGGCCGACTCTCGGCTTTCGCCAAGGAGCCGAACAAGAGTGATCCCGTCACCTTCCACGTCATCCTGGATCCCCTCTCGGTCTGCCATGACGATCAAGTTCCCGGTGCCGACAGGAAGATCACCTTCAAGCTACTGCCGAGCATGTTCGGGAAGGAGATCACCCGTGCCTACGTTTCCTCGGGTTCGCGCTTCGCCCAAATGGTCGGAGATCCGAATTCGTCGCTCCGTTGGGGGGTCCGCATGCGGGCCACGATCACGGTGCAGTGGAACTACACCGAAGATCCACAAAAGCCGTATTTGGAGCTGATGAATATCAGTTCCCTGAATTGGAACTCTTGAGCATCCCGGCAGCCTGCAAGGCTGCCGAGCCACCGTGGAGCGCCTTCACTTCGGGGGGCATGCCGTATTCCCGCAAGCGTTTCACCACTTCCTTGCTGATGCCGCAGCCGACGTCCCCGCAATAAACCACCGCGCGCTGGGCACTACCAAGGCGCTCGATGGAAGCTTCCAATTGTTCCTCGAAACTTCCGCCACCAACCGTGGTAAGATGGATGGAACCTGGAATTCCATCCCGCTTCCACTCGGCTTCCGGGCGCGCATCGATCCAAAGCACGTCCTTCCACTCCGCTTGCACGGTAGCCAGGCAAATCTCCTCCGGGCCAATCTGCGCAGGGTCGCACGTTACATTCACCGTCCGGTCCGGCGGACCCGCGATCTTCCATGTCGCCACCGCACCAAGCGATGACAAGACAAGAACCAGCGCGAGTTCCGTAACCGTTCTCATGGCTTGCCTGCCGTGGCTGCTGCCGGCTTCACGGGATTCTTCACGACCATGAAGACCCGCTGGGTCCGATAGCGGCGGGAACCATGGTCCGTCTCAAGATGAACCACGCCCATCGCGACGTTGCTGGTGCTCACGGGAGTGATGACGACCTCGTATTTTTTCCCTTCCTCGACGGTCTTGAGCTCTTGCTTGAAGCGAGTATCGGCACCGGAGATGGTAGTGATCTTGATCGGCTTCTCATCCTTCATGGTCACCGTCACCGTCTTTGGCTTCGCTTCCTCACCCACTTCCCAAAAGAGGGACTTCGGCTCCACAACCACGAGTTCCGGAACCTTCACACGAATGTTTAGCGTGATCGAGGGCTGGGTTTCCGGATCCCCTTTCAGGAAAACATGAAGCGGCTTGTCGACGGTGCCCACCACGTCGCCGAGGTCGTAGGAAAACCGGATCAGGCCGCTCTGGCCCGGCTTGTAGGTCAGGCCGCCCTTGATGCCCGCCTGAATGCAGGTGCAGCCGGCATCGGCCCGGAGAATTTCCACGGTTTGGTCCGACTCGTTCTTGAAATTGAAGTCCGCCGCCACCGACTTCTCATCCACGCCTACGGTGATCTCTTTCGTCGTTTCGTCGAAGGTCAACGGCGCCGCCGAGAGGGACGCACAGAGTGCCAGGCACCAGAACATCAGGACTTTCATCGCCTGACTAATGGCCTCTCCGGCCGCGCCGCGCAAGCCCGGCGCTCTACAGAGGGCGTCCGCAGGTCGCTACGGGCAGCCAAGTCATTCAGGCTTCGCTCCATAGACTCCATCCTTCTCTGGCGATGGAAGCGTTGGTTTCGAGTCCTGGGGGCGATCTTCGGCGAGCCATTTATTCCCGAAAAAAACAAAGGACCCAGGATCGGCTCCAGCCCCGATGTTAATCTCGGAGCCGACTTGCTCCCGACGAAAAGTGATCGTGTTTCCAGAAATCTTCACATCCCCGCAGACAAGGAAGCCCTTGGTCGTGGTCTCCTGCAGGATCCGGAAGATCCACTTCACGGGTCTTACAATCGTATTACCCGTGAATTCCGCACCGCGCACGCCGGTGAACGCACAAGCACAGGTGCCGCCTTCGATCCGGTTGTCGCGAATCATGATATCCTTCGCTTCATAATTCGCACCCGCAGGCCGGAAGTAGTCCGCCCCAGTGGAGCCTCCCGCTTGGATCGGCCGTTCCCCGGCATTGATCAGGGTGCATCGCTCGATGGTGATGTTCCTACATCCGCCTTTGAACTGCGGGCCGGTGTGCTGGGAGAAACCCTCCTTCCCGGTGATCTTGCAATCGCTGATCACCGCATCACTACAACCTACGAAATCGATCGCTTGGCCGCCCCAACCTGAGATCTCACAATGGCTGATGCGGAGATCCTTGAGCCCCGAACACTTGATGCCATCGAAGTTCCCCTTGGGTCCGATGTCAGACACCGAAAGATGTTCGAGAAGAACGCCGGCGACAGGATTGTCGCGCTGCCCTCCATCGTCGAGATTGATGCCATTCGCGCTCTGCCCGCTGCACCTGAGATGACGGAGCTTCAAACCGGGACAACGGCTGAAGTGCCAAGCTTGCGTGCCTCCCTCGAAATGAGGGGGCTTTTCCGGATCGAGCGCCTCGACGGTGAGGTCAGGTATATTCGAAACGGAGCTTCCCCCCGGATACTCTCCCGGGGCGATCCTGAGGATATCCCCTTCCGTCAGCCTCGGAAGGACATCCCTCAAGGCAGCCGCATCACGAACCTCGATCGTGGCCGCAACCAGAGGGCTAGAAAGGAACAGAAGAGCGAGGAGGGAGAGCCGCATCCGGACACTACGCAGCAGAGGCGACATGCCATTCATGGATCCGAAAGAACGGAAACGCCATCCCACTGCCTTGCTTCATGCCTTCTTCTTTGCCGCCTCCCAAGCTTCATCCATCTGGTGCGGCGTCGCCTCTTCCAAGGTCATCCCCTGCTTCTTCAAGCGCCGCTCCATTTCATCGAAGCGGCGTTCAAATTTGTCATTGGCGGCAGCGAGAACCACCTCGGGATCCAGCTTCCGGAAACGAGCCAAGTTCACCACCGAGAACAAAAGATCACCGAGCTCCTCATCCACGGCCGCGAGATCCTGTTCGTCCACCGCCGCTTCAAGCTCCTGCACTTCCTCGCGGATCTTCGCGAGCACCCCGCACTGTGTCGGCCAATCAAAACCGACCTTCGCCGCCTTCTTTTGAAGCTTCGAAGCACGCAGCAAGGACGGCAGGCCTTTGCCAACCCCATGGAGATAGGCCTCCTCGCTGGTGCCCTTCTCCTCGCGTTTGATCTCGTCCCACTGCTGAAGTACGGCATCCGACGTATTTGCGGCAGCACCGGAAAACACATGAGGATGGCGGCGGACCAGCTTGTCCGAGACCCCCTTCGCCACCTCGTCGAGGTTGAAACGACCGGACTCCTCGGCCAATTCGCTGTGAAACACGACCTGTAGCAGCAGGTCACCGAGTTCCTCCTTCAAATGCTCCATGTCGCAGCGCTGGATCGCATCCACGGTCTCATAGGCTTCCTCGATCAAGTTCGTCACCAGGCTCCCGTGGGTCTGCTCCGCATCCCAAGGACAACCGCCCGGTGCGCGAAGCCGGTGCATGATCGCCCGCAGCCGTTCCAATTGGCGGCCGGGCTCGGAAAGGCTGATCATTTCGGCATCGGTCATAGCTCGTCTTTGGACTTGGAGGCTTTTTGGAGAATCTCGCGTTCGCGTTCCGTCAGGCTCTGAATGCCTTCACGGCCGATCTTGTCGAGAATACGATCCACCTCGGACGACGACACATCGACCTCGGAACGAGGGCGAAGCTTGGGCGCGGACTTCCGGCGGAATTCCTTCGGGCGAATGACTTTCGACGCCGAACCCTTCCGCAGCAGGAACGGAAAGCGCATCAGGATGAAACCGAGAATGGCTCCACCCAAGTGACCGGCCTCACCACCGCTATTCCGGAAGAAGGACCCGCCAATCACGACGTCGCCCACGATGACTGCCACCGCCAAGCCAATCACGCACCAGGCAAAGGTCCGCATCGAGAGCGTCACCGGCGGGATGAGCAAACTCACCATCGCATTCGGGGAAATCACCGCGGTGCCAATCATCAGCCCGTAAATCCCGGCGGAAGCGCCTACCAAAGGCGAGTCCGTGGAATCGGGAAGAATCCCGACCAAGGCAAGCAAGGTAAAGAACAGTGCTCCCGCGACACCGCAAAGCAGATAGAAGGCAATGAAACGACCGGTCCCCCACCAACGCTCCACCCAAGGACCAAAGAAAAAGAGCGCCACGCAATTGAAGGCGATATGCAGCAAGCCGTAGTGAAGGAACTGGAAGGTGACGAGTTCCCAGATCCTTCCCTCCTTGAAGGCACTCTCAATGGTGAAACAAAACTGCTGGTTAATGATCCCGAAAGTCCGGCCATCCTTCCGGGTCAGCAGGTCGATCAAGAAGATCGCGATATTCGCGATCAACAGGAACTTGGTGACCGGCGGCAAAGGCGGACGCCCCCCTGCGGTGTAGCGCGCTTCTTCATCACGAAAGTAATCCCGGTCGGCAGTTCCCATCCGCCGCAGGGGTTAACACGCGCTTCCTCCGTCCGCAAGGGCGCGCCTCAAAGGTAGCCAAGCCTTTTACTTTTCGTCCTTCGACTTCGGTTTGCCCGGTTTGAGCTCCACCGAAATGATCAGACGTCCGCCGCGCCATTCAGGCCCAAGCACCAGTAGCGGCTTGTCCGGCGTCATCGCGGCATCCGTCTTCAGAATCTTCTTCTGGGCGATCCAGAGTTCCACATCCATCCGCATCAGCTCTGTCGACAGATGGCTCTGGGCCTCGAAACGTAGGAGCACTTCGTTGCTCGGTGCCAGCGGCTTCGCCCAGTTCTCGTAAGTTCGGTAGAGCGGCATCATGTCCCGCCCGAGCTCCCTGTATTTCGAGAATCGCAGGCGCTCGTCCTTGGAAAGGCGGGCCGATGTGTCGGAGGCAATCTCCTTGGCACGCGGACCCGCAGCCGAGGCCTCGCCATTTGTCCCGTAGTAAACCACCACGGTGACGGTTCCGATGACATCCTTGCCGGGATCAGTCTGGGCCGAAGCCACACCTACCCCCAGCAGGGAGATCCAGAAAATCGCCTGACGCCTATTCATCACCGCTGGTGCTCGATGTCCGCGGTGGCGGGTGCCGGCTCTTCCACAGCCGCCGTTTCGGGAACCTCGAAGCTATCCGGGATCGCCGCCACGCCGTTCAGGACGATGACCTCGGCATGAGCCGGGCTGGAATTGAAATAAGCAGCCGTGACTCCCTGCTCCGGCGTATAAAGAACCGGCATCGGGGCGGGATCACTTACCAGCGACGGGAGTTCAGCCGGCACCATCCGGGTGCCCGCCCAGAAACAGAAAGCCATCCCCGCCACAGCCGTGGCAGGCAGGAAGAATCGCCAGAAGCTGCCCAATGACTTTTTCGCCGGGGCGGCAGCTACCGCGGCCACAGACTCACGGGCTATCTCCCGGGAAATCCGGGAATTGAAGAAATCCGCGTACGGGGGCTCTTCCACGGCAGGCAAATTACCGCGTAGCAAGGCCTTGATCTCCCGCGCCTCCTCACGACGCGCCAACCACTCGGGCTGGGCGCTAGCCCACGCGTTCACCGCGGCAGCGGACTCGCCGGTCAGCTCGTCCTCCACCCACAGGGCCAGCATTTCTTCATCGGGCATCGTATTCATCCTTGAGAAGGGATTGGAGTTTTTGGCGGGCGTAGAAGAGACGGCTCATCACCGTGCCGATGGAGCAGCTCATCACCTCGGCGATCTCTTTATACGCCAAACCCTGCACGTCTTTCAAGACCACTGCCTCCCGATGTTCGGGAGAAAGCTTGGCGAGGGCGGATTCGATTTTCACACGGAGTTCGTCTCCCACCAGGGCCTCGTCGGGACTGCGGGATTCGCTGGGGGCTGAAACCGCCGCCGGGTCGATCCGGTCGCGGTTTAAAAGTTCATCATTCAGTTCGTCCCCGCCTTCCGGACGCCGGCGGCGGGTGAAATCATAGACCGTATTGTGCGCGATCCGGTAGAGCCAAGTCGTGAAACGGGCCTTCACCTCGAAGCGTGGCAGGGCCTGCCACGCCTTGATGAAGACCTCTTGGGACAGGTCCCAAGCGTCCGTCTCATTTTTGACCATATTGCGGATCATGGCGTAAATTCTTCCTCGATGCCGGGTGACGAGCGTGTCGTATGCCTTCATGTCGCCCGCTTTCGCGCGCAGCACGAGAGCCTCGTCCTCCGGCTCCTCCCCGGGATTTCCCGAGGCTGCAGAGCCGGACTCGGCGGGTCCCAGCAACTTTTTCGACGCGAGGCGCTGGAAAATATTCATCGGAAATGCCCTGACCTCGCTCGATTTTTTGGGAATAATCTAACGCCAACTCCCCCACGCTCCGCGCGCGGGATCGCCGGAAAGATGAAGCGATCGTTTCGCGGTGGCAACTTCATTCCCCAGCGGAGCGACCCAAGAATCCTCCCTTTTTCCAAGCGCCGCAAAGGCTTTCTAACCAAAGGCCTTCCGCAGTGCGGCCGGTGCTTCTTCCGGGGACTCCCCTTTCGCGGCGAGGGCGGCGGCCATCCCTGCAGCCTGACCGGTCGCGAAGCAGGTGCCCATCACACGGATCGACGCCTGTGCCTCGTGGTCGCAGGAAAGGCAACGACCGGCAGTAAAAACATTCTCCAAGCCCATCGGAATCAGGCTGCCGAGGGGGATTCCCGCAGGCTGCTCGCTCTCGGGATAGCGCAGCTTCGGGCCGCGGTTCGTCTCGCGGAATTCCAAGGGCCAGGTCGCGAGCGCGATGTCATCGGGATGGCTGGCACCGGAGAGGACCTCCGCGCCAGTGAGCAGGTGCCGCCCTTTCCAGCGGCGGCTTTCCCGGACTCCGGCTCTCACCGGCCAGTGGGAAATGTAGGCTCCCTCCCACCCGGGGGCCTCGCGTTTCAGGAAATCAATCGCGACGGCCGCGGTCGCACGTCCACTCCGCTCGAGGCGGGTGAGGCATGCGGCATCCAAAGGATCGTAGTCGCCCTCCTCCGTGCCGGAGAGGTCGATGGTGCCGAAGCTCTCGGCCACCCGGCCGCTGGCACGAAAGTGCAGCCCGAGCGCTTCTTTTGGCAGAACTCCGTTCCGGACACCGCCCACGATCCGCCCCGCGAGCTGCAAGCCGGATTCCCCCCCGGTCACGCCTTGGATGCCGAAGACATAGGCGGGACGCTGTAGCCGGGCGGGTTCCGTCAGATCCGCCTCTCCTCCGAGCATGCCGGCCAGCACCGCATCGCCACTGGTATCGATCAGCACCTTGCAAGCGGCTTCAATGAGCCCACCGCGGCTGGCAATCCCGAGGCTCCAGCCTTCCGGAGACTTCCTTGTGGAAACGACCTCGGCATGGAAAAGCACCTCCACCCCGGACCCGGCCAAAAGCTCATCGGCGATGCGGACAAATTCTACCGGATGCTGCATCAACACCCAGACGCGCCCCATTTTCACTGGTCCCCGAGCACCAGTGGCGTGCAGCATCCGCTCCGCAATTTCCGCGGGAAACCCTGGGTTTGCCAGCACCGGTTCTTCCCCATCGATTTGGTAGAGCCCGCAGAAGGTGTGGACCAGCGAGGCCGTTCCCATCCCTCCCGCGAAGCCATGGCGCTCTAGCAGCAAAACCCGAGCTCCCTGCCGCGCAGCGGTTACCGCCGCAGCCAAACCGGCGCTCCCGGCACCGAGAACGATGATATCCGCCGTCATCCGGCACCTCCCGATTTCAGGGCGATGAGACGGGCGAGATCCTCAGGCGTGGCCAGGTTTTCACGGCTTGCATCTTCGGGTCCGATGATCGCACCAAAGCGTTCCTCCGCGACGACGATCAATTGCATCACGGCCATGGAGTCCATGCCCTCCGCAAACAGGTCGCCATCCACAGGAAAATCCGCGGGCAGATCTACAATCCCCTCTTCGCTGAGCATGGCCACCACCTCTTCTGCCGTTGGCATCCGCTTCATCCGACCCCACGGGAACAAACCCGGCTCTTGGGGGCAAGCTTCGCGCTCTATTCTCCCAGCAAGGGGGAAACCGTGCACTTCGCCCGTTTTCACCGTGCAACGCTCCCTCCAACAGATCGGCGATTCTTCATAACCCTTTGAAAAACGGAACGGCACAAAGGCTGCAAACTGGAAAACCGTGCCCTTTCGGGCAAGCCAACCCTAAAACAACGACCATGAAAGCACCATTCATCACTTCCATGATTGCTGCGGCTACCTACGGCTTCTTGTTCACTGCGTGTGACTCGCCGCAGGAAGAGGCCCGTGAGGAAGCCGTGGAACACAAGGCCGACATGCTGGAGAAGGAAGCCAAGAACGTCCGCAAGGACGCTGAAGCCGCTGCCGACGCCAACGAGAAGGCCGCTGATAACATCCGCAAGCAGGCCGAGAACGCCTCCGAGGCCGGCAAGGAAGACGCGGAAGCCCGCGCCGATGCCACCGAGGACAATGCCGATGCCATCCGCAAGGAAGGCGAGCGCAAGGCTGATGCCCTTGAAGACGAAGCTGACGTGGACCGCGAAGCGAAGTAACTCCTAGCCGTCCTCCTTCTTCCAGAAGATCCGCCCTGTCGGTGCCATAGCCGACGGGGCGTTTTTTTGTGTCGTGAGGGACGGATTTCCTCGCCTGTTAAGCCTGTTAAAACTGGGAAATTAACAGGCTCGATGGCTCCCCGATCGCTGATCCCGACAGAGAGTTCTTCGCATCCTTCGCCCATTCCGGCTCCGCTTTTCGCAGATTCCGCGGATCTCTTTCAACTGCCACTCCCGATCAAACAAGCGGCTGCCTGTTCATTCCCTCCGAGCACTGCCACAAGAGCTTGATCCGCCTTTCCGCTCTTCACCCACTCGACCGCGGCAACGAGTTGTAAACCCGCCGCGGCGGCGAACGATTCGCCGAGGATCTTCTTCGGCGAGAGCTGAGGTCCCGACCATCCGGCAAGGGCGTCGTCTTCCGAGCGGTCATATCGAGCAGCACCCGTACGACTGTCCGAGAGAAGGGTTCGCCCATCGTCCCGCACACCCGTCGCACCGCATGCCTGGCGAAGCGCCATCGCTCGATCAGCCCCGGGCGGCAGCGCCACAGGATCCGGGACGGCAAGCAATTGCGGGCCGCCGCTAGCAATCTCCAGGAGAATCGCCGCCGCTCCTTCCGAGGGAGTGATGTTCCGCGAGTAAAGCGCGAGCGCTTCCGCACTCAGCCAGTCGAGTTCCTCTGCGGCGACGACGAGCACGGCATCGCAGTCGCCCCTCAAGAGCCACTCGGTAGCGATTTCCAAACCGGTGAATATTTCCGCCCCATCCCCTAACAAGGTGTCGTTCGGGGCGGTCGAACCGAAGAGCGCCGAGAGGTGGCTGGAGGGCGCGTTGAAGACCGTCTCAGGGAAAAGGATCGGGCTTGCGACGGAAGGATCCGCCAGGACTTCTCCGAAAAAGCGGTTCGAGTAGTTCACACAGCCATTGAGCAAGGTGCAGATCACGCCAAGCCGCAGCTCGCCGGCAGCTACCTTTGCGATGCGGTCTTCTCCCAACGCCTCGATCGCAGCGGCGACGGAGAACTTGGAGATCGGGCTAACGCGCCGGAGCCGCGGGCTCTTCGGCAGGGTCGGTGGAGCGGCCGGGGCCTTCAGCACCGGAGTCACCACGAGGTCGCCATTCTTGCGCTCGCGGGACAAGCTGGAAGCTTCCGGACGCACGCCGCGTTCCAGCGCAACCATCAAAGCTTCCACGCCCCAACCTGCCGAACTGACCGCTCCAGTGCCTGTGATCGAGATGCGACTCATTGTGCGTCCTCCTTTTGGAAAATGAGTGTGGCATTCGCCCCACCGAAGCCGAAGGAGTTGGTCAGGACGGTTCTAACAAGTGCCTCGCGCGGCTGCTGGACGAGATCGAATTTCACCCCCGGATCGAGTTCGCGCACGCCCAAACTGGCGGGCAGGAACTGATCCTGAAGCGCGATGAGGCAGATCACGGATTCCACGGATCCAGCACCTCCTAACAAGTGGCCGATCGCCGACTTCGTGGAGGAGACACGGATGCGAGAAGTCGCATCACCGGCCCATCGCAGGATGGCGTTCGCCTCCGCCACATCATTGAGCGGCGTGCCGGTGCCGTGGGAGTTGATGTAGTCGATCTGCTCTGGAGCAAGTCCCGCGGCACGGGTGGCACGCGTCATTGTATTGAGCGCGGCATCTCCTTCTGGATGCGGCTGCGTGAGGTGATGGATGTCGGTAGCGGCGGCGTAGGAAAGCACTCGGGCGAGGATCTTGGCACCACGGGCTTTCGCCGACGCCTCGGACTCCACCACCACGAAACCCGCGCCTTCACCGATGGCCAGACCATCGCGGGCGGCATCAAAGGGACGCGGGATGCCGGACGGAGAAAGGGCCTGCAGCGAATCGAAGCCCGCGAAAACGAGCTGGCACAAGGCATCGTAGCCACCAGCCAGCGCGCGATCCGCTTTGCCTTCGCTCACGAGCTGAAAGGCATGGCCGATTGCATTCGCACCGGAGGCGCAGGCATTCGACAAAATGCGGAGCGGGCCTTGAACGTCCAGCGCCTGCATCATCGCCGTCATCTGGTACTGCGGCTGGTAAGTCTGCACGCGCAGGAATTGCCCACGCTTGGAGCGCCCCTCCACGGATTGGAGATAGTATTGTTCCCCCACCGGCATCGCCGCGGCGGAAGTGCCCACCATCACTGGCATCTGCCCTCCGGGAAGCCCGGCCATTGCCAGGGCCTCACGCGCGGCAATCAAGGCCATCCGCGTACCGCGGTCCATGCGCGACCACTCGCGGCGGCCGATGCCAGGCAGGCTTTCCGGGAGATCCATCTCTCCTGCCGTGCCTACCCGCTGCCGGGTGACATCAAAAAGCGTTACTGGCCGGAATGCCGTGCGCCCCGCCCGGAAACCGGCGGCATTCTGCGCCATGTCCGCTCCCATGGAGGTCGTGATCCCAGCGCCAGTGATGACGACGGGACGGAGAGAGGCTGAAATTGATCGGTCGGCAGAGTAAGCCACGGGAATCGGAGGCAATGAGCGGGAGTCCTAAGCGGATGATGTACCACCACCCGCGGGCGTTTTAGAAGGCAGGCGCCATTCTGTCCATGTTCACGTTTCGGTGCTCACCTTTCGTGGCATGGCCCTCGCAAGCACATTAACCCTCCCCGGTTGTCAAAATCCGACAGGTGCCGCAAACATCCAAGACTTGCCAAGCAAAGCGGAGATGCTCGCAGCAAACCCATGAAATTCACCATCGGCCTCTTTCTCTCAGGGATGATCGCGCTTGCCACCAGTGGCACGGCGCAGGAAGCCCCGAGACGTCCCGCAGAACTCGACGCCCCTATCACGCTCGGTCCGGATGACAAGCCTGCCTACCCGGCTCCTCCCGAGGGTTACAATAAACGCCAAGACCTCGAACCCCGCGGTCGGCTGGAGATGGTCGAATACGAATCGAAAGTCGTCGGCACCAAGAGGAAGATGCAGGTATATACTCCGCCACTCTACTCTGCGGACCAAAAGTATCCGGTCCTCTACCTTCTCCACGGTATCGGCGGAGATGAGACCGAGTGGCAGCGCTTCGTGAATGTGGACGCCCTTCTCGACAACCTGATCCGCGAGAAGAAAGCCACGCCGATGATCGTCGTCATGCCGAATGGACGAGCGCAAAAGGACGACCGTCCTACCGGCAATGTCTATGCCGCCGCTCCCGCCTTCGCCAATTTCGAGCGTGACCTTTTGGAGGATGTGATCCCGGCGATCGACTCCCGCTATAGCACGAATGCGGACCGCGAGCACCGCGCTCTCGCCGGTCTCTCCATGGGTGGCGGCCAAACACTCAATTTCGGCCTCACGCATCTCGATACCTTTGCATGGATCGGAGCCTTCTCCCCGGCGCCTAACACCAGGCCTCCCGGAGAACTTGTCCCCAACCCCGAGAAAACCATCAAAGACCTGAAGTTTCTCATGCTTACCTGTGGCAATAAGGACGGCCTCATCAACATCAGCCAAGGAGTGCATGCCTACCTGAAGCAGAACAAGGTGCCTCATCTCTGGCACGTCGACGACCTCGGCCACGATGCGACTCACTGGGGACACGCGCTCTACGAATTTGCACAGCGTATTTTCCGCTGATGGATTGAAGCAGCCGACAGTCCAATTCCCGGATGTCGAGACTCCAAATTCGGCATCAAGGGCCAAGCTCGGGAAGCGTGCTCTCTTGTTTGGCCGCTTCGTCTAGTTTCTTCTGATCCACCGCTTCATACTCTTTGGCCCAGATTCTGAGTTTTTCATCGGAAGCCTTCTGGTCTTCCCTCCGCTTCTCCAAGAGGCCATCCCGTATCGCGGGATCCTGAATCAAGGCGAGTGCTGCATTCAACACCGGTAGGTCTTCATCCAATCCCAAGACAAATCCTGTGATCATCTGTCCCCTGTTCGCATTGTTCGGCAGGGAAGCAATGGCTTGTAGCGTGACGGCACCGTCTCCGGCATCGGCGAACTGTTCGCCCAAAGCTTTCAATGCCTCCTCTCGCAACGAGCGATCGGAGATACCAGCAAGCGACGAAAACGCCTCCGACGGATTCACGGCGCCGGTATAATTTTCGCGGACGAGGGAAGCGATCGCATCTCTCACGGCGGAGGCATCCGATTGAATCCACGCATTCCTTCCTGAGAGCTCTTCTACGAATTCGACGAGGTCCTTCATCCTGCCAGGAAAGTTCGCATTGATCTGCGACACCGCATTCGCGAGCAAATCTCCGGGGCATGCAGCGAGACGGCTCGCGATCTCTTTTGCGGTAAGCCCGTCGAGTTCAGAGGAAACCCATCGGCCGCAAAGCTCCTCGCGAATTTCCGGGTCGTCTTCCTTCGAGAAAACTGGAGCCACGTCATCACCCGCGAGCCCGATGCGGCGCGCTATGTAGGCATCCAGGATTTCAGACCGGTCGTTGTGTTCTATGAGACGGGCGTCGAGGAGTTCACGAATACGGTCCAGCTCTTCTGCATTCGCCCGTTTGCAGAGAAGGGTGGCAGCGTGAGCCTGCCCATCGAGTGAACCTTGGCCCAAGCTGGCGAGAACAAAGTCCCGCTGGCCATGAGCGACCAAGGCGGAGTTCCAGAGCTTGGTGAGCTCCGCCCTGCTCGAACCGAAGCGGCCGCCGAGAATCCACTCCCACACTGCCTCCGATTGTCGGGAGATCTCTTCATCAAGTTTTTTCGAGAGAAGATCGGATTCCTCAACCAATTCCCGATAGCGCGGCGGGGATTCAGGAAGAAAGAATAGCTCCAGTGCGCCACGGAGATCCCGCTTGATCCAATCCGCGAGAAGCGCCTCCTGGGCGGCTTGAAAATCCTCCGAAGAGAGATCACTCTCGAGAAGCTCGTTCAGCAGAGCTTGATGGGAAGAGGCCTCGCTAACTTCGCCCCGATCACGAAATTTGGAAGTCTTGCCTGACTCCGCGGAGGAGAGCGGACTTCCGACATCACCGATTTCTTGTCGCTCGGAAACAGGCATCGCGAAGTAAGCGATGGCATGGCTAGCCACCAAAAGGACGGTCCATGCTGCGGCCCTGGCCCTCACTCTTCGCGCTCCTTTCCAAGTCGGAACAAGCGGTCCTTGGCGAATCCCGTTGACAGCCGATCAACCGTCTCGAGATAAGCCTGAGGATCGGATTTTAACCACTGGAGGCAGCGCAACTGTAGATCCCTGTCAAAGGATGAGCCCTTCTCCCAAACCTCGGGGGAGAGGCCGATGAGAACTTCTGGCGGGAGCCGCTGCCAACCGACAGTGCCCATCAAATCACGCCAGTCCGTCCGGCATTCCTTCAGCCAGGACAAGGCAGCGACCGGATCTGAATCCATTCCCGTATCCAAGGCAATGACTGTGGCCCGCCGATCCATTTCCTCATCGGCGGTTCCTACCTTCTTGAGCCACGCGACCATCTCCACAAGACTCAGACGACCTTGCTCCAGCAGGAGGCGCTGGTTTCCGATTTCCGCGAGCAACTCCTGCGGAATCTCGGATCCTTCTACGGGTTCCGGAGACAACTGATCTCTAGGGAAGTCGATGCTCCCGCTCGCTGAACTTACATTGACATTCTCCAAGCCAATAGGCCCATCGACAATGATCAGGAAGTCCGCATTGGTGCGAGGTGCATGCGAATTCCAAGTGGCGGAGCGAACCAAAGAATCCCAAGTCGCCGGCTGCCCGAGCCGGTTGGGATTGTTGAGCATCACATCGATGTTGTTCCTATTTACCCCGCCCTTTCCCCAGCGCTCTTTCGAACAATCCTCCTCAAAGCGGCGAACGGCGCTTTCCGGAAATCCTGCCCGCTGCACTTCTCCCAAAAGTCCGGCATGGTCGGGATCCACAAGGTATCGGAGGAACTCCATCGCGGCACCTTCATCCAATAGGGATCTGACGGTGGCGAGATTCCCTGCCAAGCTCTCACCCCTTCGATAACTTCCCTTGATGAGATCAAGCCGGTCTTGGGGAGACTTGAGGCTAGCAGCTAGCAACAGGATGGAATTGCCTCCGTCCTGCCCAAACGAAGAAGACGCGCATCCGATCAGGTAGTCCCGGATCCGGGGTTCTGCGTCGATGAACTCTTGCAGCCTCCGGGTACCTCCCGCTTTGAGATAACGCTTCAGTTTGTCATCGAAGAGCTCGCTCTGATACTCGCGCTGGAACGCCGAGATCCAGTGCACAGCAGCCATGGCATCTCGTTCCAACCATGCCCGCATCGCGGCGGCGGCCTTCTCCGGCAAGTCTTGCTCCGGATCCCAAATCGCGGCCTCGATGATGGCCCGGAGATCCGCATTCGCAGGAAGGTTTTTCGCCGCCGCCTCAATCCGGGCTTCAGGATCCTCGTCCTGCTCTGTTTCCCGCCATGCCGAGAGCTCGCGACCAGCCTGCACGAGGGAATGCACGGTCACCGGACGAACGTCCGCGGCCCCAGGCACAGATAAAGGAGGCGCTTGTCTCGCCGCTGACTCCCTCCGGCTCCCCAGCCACATCACGGTTCCGTGGCTGACCACGAGAAGCGAGATGATGATGAGGGGACGCATATCTTCAGAGAAGAGGTTTGGCCATGAGGGTCAAGGTCAGACCTCGGGGAAGCGCATCATCCACGCGGACATGAAAGATCCGCGGCCCCAGCGAGGCCGCGGATCCGAAGCTCCAAGGTATTCCTGCCTCAGGCCGGCGTCGGCACCGGCGTGTGAGGACCACCAAAGGCTTCCTCCACCTCGATATCCGGCACGGCCTCGTGCTTCGCCGCGATGATGGAGTAGAAGGCAGGCACCACGAAGAGGGTGAACAAGGTTCCGACGATCATACCCGCGACGAGCACGATGCCGATACTATTCCGGGACTCGGCACCGGCACCGGTGACGAAGATCAGCGGGGCATGGCCGAAGACCGTCGCGGCAGTGGTCATCAAGACGGGGCGCAAGCGGGTCTGCGCTGCTTCACGGAGAGCGGCGACCTTCTCCAGGCCTTTCGCCTGAAGTTCGTTCGCGAACTCCACGATGAGGATGCCGTTTTTCGCAATGAGTCCCACCAAGGTGATGAGGCCAACCTGCGAATAGATATTGATCGTCGTAAAGCCGAGGAAGGTGAAGACCAGCGCGCCGGAGATGGCAAGCGGCACCGAGCCAAGCAGGATGATCAAGGGATCTCGGAAGCTGTGGAACTGCGCGGCGAGCACGAGGTAGATCAGCATCACCGCAAAGCCGAGGGTCACGACAAGCGCCGAGCCTTCCTTCCGGATTTGCCGGGATTCACCAGCGTAGTCGATGGTCACGTCCGGCCCGATCGCTTTCTTCGCTGCATCTTCCAGCACGGTGAGCCCCGCTTCTTTCGTCACACCCGGCGTGACGCCGCCGAAGATCTTGACGGAATTCCGCTGCTGGAAGCGGTTCAGGGTGCGCGGTGAAGTCGTGGCCTCCACGGTGGTGAAGGTGGATACGGGCACGAGGTCACCGGCAGGAGTCTTGATCTTCAGGTCG
Source organism: Luteolibacter luteus (assembly GCF_012913485.1). Lineage (GTDB taxonomy): Bacteria > Verrucomicrobiota > Verrucomicrobiia > Verrucomicrobiales > Akkermansiaceae > Haloferula > Haloferula lutea. The sequence continues at coordinate 1,559,999 of NZ_CP051774.1, forward strand.
AGCAAGGGGCCGACCGTTGCGCGATCATCGTCGCCGAGCTGAGGGATCACCTTGTAGCTGCGGTCGAAGTAATTGAAGCGGTTCACGTAGGCTCCGCCGAGCAAGGTGCCCAACTCCTGGCCCACGCCCGCAAGATCCAGACCGAGGTCGGCAATCTTCTCGCGATCGATCTGCACGCGTGCTTCCGGGCGGTCGATCTTCAGGTCCGTATCGACGTAGAGGAACTTGCCGCTCTGGAAGCCCGCTCCGATGATTTCATAGGCCGTCTGAATCATCGGTTCCACCGGGCCGTCGGTCTGCAAGACCAGTTCGACATCGTATTGTCCCGAGGTCGGCAGAGGTGGATCAAGCCGCGGGAAGACCCGGATGCCTGGCACCTGCGAAACGGCACCGAAGACCTCGCCATACATTTCCTCGGTCGTGCGGGTGCGATCTTTCCAGCCCTTCGTGGCCATGCCACCGAAGCCCCCCCACCCTGCGGTGAGCGACCACATGTAATCCGTTTCCGGGAAGGTCTTGATCTTCTCAACCAACGCCAAAGATTCACGGTTGGCGGCCTCGATCGTCGCATCCGGCGGAGTATCGAGGAAGAGGCTGATGTGGCTCTGGTCTTCCACCGGGGCCAGTTCGCTTTCCGAGAACATGTAGAACGGCACCGCCGCGAGCATGATCAGCACGGCCACACCCATGATCACCCAGCGGATCTGCAGGGCACCGTCCAGCAGCACCGCATAGACCGCCTTCACCTTGTCGAAGAGATGGTTCACCAGGCGGGTGAGCCTGCCTTCCTCACCCTTCGAGTGGATGAAGCGCGAGCTCATGACCGGCGAAAGCGTTAGCGCCACGAAGCCCGAAACGATCACCGCTGCCGCCAGTGTGATCGCGAACTCAAGGAAGAGGGATCCCGTGAGACCGCCTTGGAAACCGATCGGCGCATAAACCGCGGCCAAGGTGATCGTCATCGCGACCACCGGGCCCTTCAGCTCCCGTGCTCCGATCAGGGCAGCCTGGATGCGCGACTTCCCTTCGCGGACGTGACGCTCTACGTTTTCGACGACCACGATCGCGTCGTCCACCACGAGGCCGACGGAGAGTACAATGGCAAGGATGGTCAGCAGGTTCAGGCTGAAGCCGCAGGCCAGCATGATCGCCGCGGTGCCGATCAACGAGATGGGCATCGCAATCAACGGCACCAAGGCCGTGCGGATCGAGCCCATGAAAATGAACACAGCCAGACCGACGATCAGAATCGTCTCCACCAGCGTCTTGCTGATTTCCTTCAGCGCCTCGCGCATGAACATCGTGCCATCAAAAGCCAGGTGCATCTCGATGTCCTGGGGCAGAGTGGGCTTGATGCGCTCCATCTCTTTCTCGAGCGCATTCGCGACATCGATCTCGTTTGATCCGACGAGAGGCCAGATGCCGAGATACACGCCCTCCTTTTCGCTGTGCTTCGCGATGTAATCCGGCTCTTCCGCGCCGAGTTCGACCTTCGCGACATCGCTAAGGCGCACGATCGATCCATTCCGCTCGACGACGATCAGCTTTTCGAAGTCATCCGTGGAGCGCAGGTCGGTATTCGCCAGCAGGTTGATCTCGACGAGATTGCCCTTCGTACGTCCCACCGCGGCGAGGTAGTTGTTCCGACGAAGCGCGGAATGGACATCGCCCGGTGTCAGGTTCATCTCCGCGAGACGCTCCGGATCGATCCACACGCGCATTGCGATCTGGCGACCGCCTTCGATGGTCACGCGCTGCACGCCGGGAAGGGTGGCGAATTGCGGCTGGAGCGAACGCGCCAGCCAGTCCGTCACCGCTGAGACGCTTCGCTCCGAGGAAGTGAAGCTCAGATAGAAGGTCGCGTAGGGCCGGTCCGCGCGCTGGATCTCCACCGTCGGCGGCTCCGCTTCCGCTGGCAATTCCGCACGGACCTGTTGGAGACGTGCATTGATCTCGGAAAGTGCCGCCGTGGTGTTGTGATTCAGCTTAAGACGCACCGTCACCGTGCTCACGCCGGCACGGCTGGTGGATTCCACATGGTCGACGCCGCCGATCTGCGAGACCGCCCGCTCGATCGGCGTGGTGAGGAAGCCGCGTACCGTTTCCGCACTCGCCCCGTAGTAGAGCGTCGTGACGAGCACGGAGGAGCTTTCCAGCTTCGGATACTGCTGCACCGGCAGCGAGCCGATCGCCCGCCAGCCGACGAGGACGATCACGAGGTTGACCACAATGGCCAACACCGGGTGCTTGATAAAGGTATCGGTAAAGGAGCGCATGGCACCTGGAGGAAGAAAGGATTACGTGTCTGTCTTACTGCGCCTGCTGGCCTTGCGGGGCCTTGCCCATGTCCGCGACCAGCACGCCTTCGCGCAACTTGAAGGAACCGGAAGCCGCGAGCTGCTCGCCCGCGCTGAGGCCCTTTTCGATCAGCACCTCGTCACCGAGCACCGCTCCGCTTTGGACCAGTCGGGTAGAAGCCCGCGGCTTTCCTTCCTTGTCCGCGATGACCACGAACACGTGGTCACCCTGTGGGCCGCGACGCAGCCCGCTGATCGGAATCGCGACCACCTTGCGCGGTGGACCGAGAGGCACCCGCACCTGCACCGAAGCGCCCGGTGGCGGCACCTTGGCGGCGTCCGCTACTTTCGCACGCACCCAGCCGCTACGTGTCGCGCGATCGATGCGCGCATCGAGGGCTTCGATCGTGGCGGTGACCGGCGTCTCCTTGCTGGAGCCGGCAACCTCAACCGGGTCGCCCTGCTTCAAGCCGGCAGCCACCGCCTGCGTGACGGAGAAGTCCACGTAGACCGCCTCATCCACGCCCTGCAGCGTGGTCAGTTCCGTGCCCTCCTCCAGATATTGTCCCGGATGGACGTCCGAAAGACCGATCCGTGCGCGGAAGGGCGCGCGGATGATCTTGCGCGCGATCATGGCCTTCGTCCGCTCGGTCTGCGCCAGCGCCACATCGCGCTCCGCACGTGCTTGATCGAGATCCTTCTTCGAGGTCGCGCTACTGGAAACCAGCGTGTCGGCGCGCTTCAAGTTCGTCTCGGTCAGCGCAGCTTGTGCATCCAGCGCCCTGAGCTCCGCTTCTTCCACGGAAACATCCAGCGCCACCAGCACCTCGCCCGCCTCCACGATCTTCCCCGGCGTGAGGTCGACTTTGGCAACCGTCCCGGAGACCTCGTTTTTCAAGGTCACCGAGCGAAGGGCCAGCACGCTGCCCACTGCGGTGGTGGTGCGACGGTGCTCGACCTCGCGGGCCGTTTGCACGATCACCGCCTCCATTTGCTCCGGCATCATTGCCGCCTCCTCGATCGACTTTTGAATATCCGCCTTCTTCTTCGCAGCCAGACCGGCACCCACCGCAACCACGGCGGCGACCAGCGCTAAAGATGCAACCCAATGTGATGCCTTCATGATTCCTGAGAGGTAGTCGTTTGAGATCCGTCGTTCTTGGCAGCGGCTTCGATTGCTTGGGAAATCGCCCGCTCCAGCACCGTGCGCATGCTGTCGAGGTCCGCCTGCACCACCGGCCGCAGCCGGAGCACCCAGTAGAACCACAGACCGTCCATCGCCGTGCTGATCGTCTCGGCCACCCCTTGGGGCAGGCCGTCCGCCTTCAAATAGCTGTAAAGTTCCTCGTAGGTCTCCCGCATCGGCTGGATGAGGGCCGGATTCTGCGCGAGTGCCGCGAAGACCGAGGAGTAACTGCGGCGCAGCTCCTCCGTCCATGCCTGGGCATCCGTGAAGCAGCCCAGCAGGAGTCCCCGCACCATGCGTCCCGGCCCGGGCGGTACACTCTCATAGGAGGACATGAAGTGATGCCGCCAGCCGTCCGCCGCGCGCCGGACCATCGCTTCGATCAACTGGTCCTTGTTGGTGAAGTAGTGGAGCAGGCCGCCCTTGCTTACCCCTGCCTCCGCCGCCACCGCGTCAAAGGTCAGCCGCGCGATCCCCTCGCGCACGCCCACCGTCTCCGCCGCGTCCAGCAACTGGTCCCTCGTGCTTTGGTTTGCCCGTGTCATTTCAGCGTCGCGCGGCGACCCTACCGTCCAGACGGTCGGGGTCAAACCGTCCAGACGGTCGGGTCCGCATTTTTGTGTCATCGCCGGGTGCCTCACGTGTTCAAAAGGACGACGGATGAGGCCGCTCGAAAGTGACACCGACCGGGAAAAAGTCGGATTAGCCCGTCTTCCGGGTCGGCCAAACCGGCAGGAATGCCTTGCTTCCAAGGGGAAAGCCATGCAGTTGGACGCGCCTCACGCCGATTCATGCCGCCGAACGCCCGATGCCCCGTTTCCCTTCTCCACGAACGCTGGCTCGAAACCTTGTCCCGGTTCCGCAATCGGACGGCGATCATTGAAAATGGGGACGTCTGGACTTTCGCCGACCTTGCCGAGCGCTTGGAAGGCACCTCGCTCGCGCGGGGCACGGTATTCGCCCAAGGCGGCGTCGCGGACATCGCGGCGGAGACCTTGCGCGGCTGGCGGGATGGCCAGGCGGTGCTCGCCTTGGAGAAGGATGCTCCGGAGCCCGGGCTGCCGGAGGAGTTTCCGCAAGGGACCGCGCATCTGAAGCTGACGCCGGGCATCGAGGGAAAGCCGCGCGCTGTGTTCTTCTCCGCAGAGCAAATCGCTGCCGATGCCGATCGACTTGTCGCCGCCATGGGCTTGCGCCATGAGCTGCCGAATCTGGCGGCCGCTTCCGTCACCCATTCCTACGGCTTCTCTAGTATTATCCTGCCGCTGCTTCTGCACGGGGTGCCGGTGCATGCGGTGGAAGTTCCTTTCCCGCGGGTCGTGGCGGATGCCTTGGCAGAACACAAGCAGATGGTCGTTCCGGCCGTCCCATCCATGTGGCGGGCTTGGCATCGCTCGGGCGTGCTGAACAAGCCAAACATCGCGATGGCCATTTCCGCGGGCGCCCCCCTCTCGCTGGAGCTGGAAAACACCATCTTCGAAAGCTGCGGGCTGAAGCTCCACAATTTCTACGGTGCCAGCGAATGCGGTGGCATCTCCTTCGACGGCAGCGGGGTACCGCGGAGTTCCACCACGGATCTAGGAACCGCCTTCGATGGCGTGGCGGTGAGCGTTCACGAGTCCGGACGATTCCTCGTCGCAAGTTCATCGGCCGCCCTCGGCTACCAGACCACCCGGGAGGGTGAATTGCTGGGAGACGGGCAATTCCTTACCCAGGATTTCGGCCGGATTGAAAAGGGACACTTGCTCTTGGAGAGCAGCGGTGCCGAGTCCATCAATGTCGCAGGCCGGAAGATCGGGCCTGCGAAGATCGAGGCGGCCCTGATCGCCACGGGGCTCATCGAGAAGGCGAAGGTCTTCGGTGTGCCGAGCCATGATCCGGAGCGGGTCGAGGAAATCGCCGCGATGGTTTTACTGAAAAACGGCTCCCTCGATAGCCTGCGGCACGCTGCATCGGAAACCTTGGCAGGCTGGGAACTTCCCCGCCACTGGGTGATCGACGCGGATGAGGCCGCGTGGAAGCTGGGACGAGCAGAGCTGAAGAAGAAATACGTGAACCACCGCTAGGCGCTCAGCCCTCCTGCCCGCTGAGCATGATCTTGGCAGTGGCCAAGGGCCGGTCGCCCACACTGACCTCACCGGATACCTGGATCATCCCGCCGAGCCGCCCTTCGACCTCCGCCTTGAGCGTCAGCATTTCCCCCGGAACCGCCGCACCGAGAATCTTCGCCGCGCGCACCCCCGTCAGCAGGAGGTTTTTCAGAGGAGGAATCATAGGATTGCTCTGCGCGACCACGCCACCAAGCTGGGCGACCGCCTCGATTAGAACGACTCCCGGCATCAACGGATTCCCTGGGAAATGTCCCGCAAGGAAGGGCTCGTCTCCCCTGACCAGATAATGGCCAGTGGCGGACTTTCCGGGCTCCAAGGAATCGAGGCCATCCACAAAGCGGAACTCGGGGCCGTGCGGCAGGGCGGCGAGTGGATTATTCATGAGGCGCATCCATCCCCCTGTGGCCGCTCGTGACAAGCCTCTAACGGGCATTTTGCGCCGGAATTTTCCATGGACCGGAATAGGGGTCACCGGTTAGAATTCGGACGCGTTTCCTCCCATGCCACCCGTCGAAAGCCAGAGTCTGCGAGCGCCGCAGGCCATCGCGAATGCCACGCCAAAGCGTTGGTGGCGTGAGCTCTGGGATGCCGTCGCAACCCTCGGCGCCTTCGCCTACTGGGGCGTGGCAGGACTTCTGATCACCGCGCTCTCCATTCCCCTGATCATCATGCTGCCCTGCTCCGTGGCCAAGAAATTGGGCCGTGGGATGCTGCACCGTGCTTTCCGGATTTTCGTCCGATACTTGCGAGCCACCGATCTGGTTCACGCTGATCTTGAATCCCTCGATGCCCTGAAACAGACGGAGGGGCCGGTGATCATCGCGCCGAATCACACCTCGCTTTGGGACGCGGTCTTCGTGATTTCCAAGCTCCCCCAGCCGATCTGCATCATGAAGGAGGCGATTTTGAAGAATCCCTTCCTCGGCGGCGGCGCGCGTCTGGCTGGCTACATTCCGAATGGCTCTTCGGCCGGGATGGTGAAAGCCGCCGCCGATTCCCTTCATCAGGGCGGCCAGCTCCTGCTTTTCCCCGAGGGAACCCGGACACGCCATGAGGCCCGCTGGATCAATCCCCTGCGCGGAGGCTGCGCCCTGATCGCTCGCAAGGCGGGGGTCCCGGTGCGCCCTGTATTCATCCGGAGTAACACCCGCTTCCTCGAAAAGGGCTGGCCCTTGTGGAAAAAGCCGGAGTTTCCGATCCGCCTGAGTTTTGAGCTCGGAGAGCCGCTGATCCCTGAGGACGGAGAATCCGCCCACGAGTTCACCAAGCGGCTGGAGGAGATCTTTGAGCAGAATCTGTCCCGCGCCCACAAGCTGAGGCGACAGGTGGAAGAGCGGTGATTTTTTCTGATCATGGAATCGGGCAATTCGCCAAGTTTTGCGGGCTGAAGGCCCTGCATCTGAAACCGTGACAAAAATCGAAGCCGGATTCCGCTTGTGACCTGACCCAGCCCTCCCCTACGTTCCGCGCGCCGCGCGGGCAGCGTCCTCCGCGGTGTCCCGCGCCCATGAAAGCCATTCTCGCCCTTGAAGACGGCCGCCTTTTCGAAGGCCGTGCCTTCGGTGCTTCCGGAACCACCACCGGGGAAATCTGCTTCAATACCTCGATGACGGGTTATCAGGAGGTTATCACCGATCCCTCCTACCGCGGCCAGATCGTCGCGATGACCTACCCGCAGATCGGAAACTACGGGATCAACCCGGAAGATGCTGAGTCCTCCGCCCCGCATGTCCGCGGCTTCGTGATCGGCGAGCTTTCCCCGGTCGCCTCGAACTGGCGCTCCCGCCAATCTCTCCCGGACTACTTTTCGCAGCACGGCGTGGTCGGAATCGAGCACGTCGATACCCGCGCACTGACCAAGCACCTGCGTTCCCGCGGGGCGATGCGTGCTTGTCTCACGACCGAGTTGAGCGCCGAGGAAGCAATCAAGACGGCCCAAGCCTCGCCCTCCATGGAAGGCATGGACTACGTGCAGGAAGTCTCCACCGAGGCCGGCTACATCTGGCAGGATGACTCCCGCCGCTTTGCCCTGCCGAATGCCTCGACCGGCCAGCTTGAGACCTACCTCGAGCTGCCACCGATCAAGCATCGCATCGTAGCCTTCGATTTCGGCATCAAGTGGAACATTCTCCGCCGCCTGCGCCAGGCTGGATTTGAAGTGGACGTGGTGAATTCCCGCAGCTCTGCCGAGTCCGTGCTCGCGAAGAATCCGGACGGCATCTTCCTCTCGAACGGCCCGGGCGATCCGGCTGCGCTCGGCTACATCCACGAGGAGGTCAAGAAGCTCATCGGCAAGAAGCCGGTCTTCGGTATCTGCCTCGGCAACCAGATCCTCGGCCACGTCTTCGGCGGCAAGACCTACAAGCTGAAGTTCGGCCATCGCGGTGGCAACCAGCCGGTAAAGGACCTTCGCAGCGGCCGCATCTCCATCACTTCGCAGAACCATGGCTTCGCCGTGGATGCCGAATCGCTGCCCTCGAACGTCGAGGTCACGCACCTGAATCTGAACGACGACACGGTCGAGGGCATCCGCCACAAGGACATGCCGGTCTTCTCCGTGCAGTATCACCCTGAGGCTGCTCCCGGCCCGCACGATGCGACTTACTTCTTCGAAGAGTTCGCCTCGCTGATCGATCAAACGAAATGAGGCTCTAACCGCGAATGGACGCGAATGGACGCGAGTCGGATTTGAAAGACGTGGTCTACGCCATCGTCTCGTGCTCCATAGAACTCCAAAGCGGCGAGAATCCGGAGCCGGGCGACCCGTCTCCGGTCACTGACCTCTCATCAGGGCCTGCCTTCCAAGGCAGGCCTTCTTCGGGAAACTTCATGCCCGGCCTCCTCATTCTCAATCTGAGCGCGGCACGCAAAGCATGGGGTTTCCACCCAACCACAAAAATCGCACGCCGTAACGGACGCTGATCGTCCTAAACCGGCAGCAGGAATTTTTCTTCATTCGCGTCCATTCGCGATCATTCGCGGTTAAAGAACATGAACACCATCGTCACCGGTCTCCAGTGGGGAGACGAAGGAAAAGGCAAGATCGTCGATTATCTCACGGAATCCGCCGACGTGGTCGTGCGCGGCCAAGGCGGAAACAACGCCGGGCATACCGTGATCGCCCGCGGCACCAAGTATGTGCTGCACCTGCTTCCTTCCGGCATCCTCTGGGACGGCAAGATCAATGTGATCGGCAATGGCGTTGTGGTGGATCCCGTCGGCCTCGTCGCGGAGATCGAGCGCGTGGAAGGACAGGGCGTCTCCATCACCCCGGAGAAGCTGCTCATTTCGGACCGCGCCCACGTGGTGCTGCCGCTGCACAAGGAACTGGATGCTGCCCGCGAAGCCGCCCTCGGCGACCGCAAGATCGGCACCACCAAGCGCGGCATCGGCCCCGCTTATGCGGACAAGATCAATCGCTGTGGCCTGCGCATCGCGGATCTTCTCGATGAAGATTACTTCCGCGAGATGGTCGCACACCGCACCGCCGAGGCGAACGAGGTGCTCGCGAAGTTCGGCCTGCCAACCTTCAACGCCGAAGAGCAGGCCGAGGAAGTGCTCGCCGCCTTTGCCCGCCTGCGTCCGCACGTGAAGAACACCATCCCGGTGCTGCACGCTGCATGGAAGGCTGGGAAGACCATCCTTTTCGAAGGTGCCCAAGGTTCACTGCTGGACATCGATTTCGGCACCTATCCGTTCGTCACCTCCTCGAACACGACCTCGGGGGGCTGCTGCACCGGCAGCGGCTTGCCGCCGAACTCCATCCAGGAAGTCATCGGCGTCTGCAAGGCCTACACCACCCGCGTGGGTTCCGGTCCTTTCCCGACCGGCGACGAAGGTCTGTCCCAATACCTGCATGACCTCGGCCGCGAGTTCGGCGCCACCACCGGCCGCCCGCGCGGCTGCGGCTGGCTGGATGCCGTCTTGCTCCGCCACGGCTGCATGGTGAATGGCGCCACCGGCCTGGCCGTGACGAACCTCGATGGTCTCGACAAGTACGAGACCCTTCGTATTTGCACCGGCTACGATATCGATGGCACCGTGCACGAGCTTCCTCCGGCGGACCGCCACGCTTGGGATCGCGCCGTCGCGATCTACGAAGAGCTTCCCGGCTGGCAGCAGGATACTTCCGGCTTCACCAGCTACGACCAGCTTCCCGCCAATGCGAAGGCTTACCTCAAGCGCCTGAGCGACCTCTGCGACACGCCCGTGAAATTCGTAGGCGTGGGCCCGGACCGTGCTCAGACTCTCGTGGTCTGAAAATTCACCACCCCTTCATCCGATGCTCGCTCATCCGCATTCCAATGCGGTCCTCCCCATGAACGAAGAACGCTCCATTCCTCGCCACATCGCCATCATCATGGATGGCAACGGGCGCTGGGCCAAGGAACGCGGCCTGCCGCGGCGCGATGGTCATCGTGCCGGGGCGGATTCGGTCAGGGAATGCGTGGAGGCCTGCAAGCAACTCGGCGTGGAGTATCTCACGCTCTACGCCTTCTCCTCCGAGAACTGGAACCGTCCCGCCGCGGAAGTCACCGCGCTGATGGCCCTGCTCGAACGCTTTCTTGAAGAGAAGGCGGAGGAACTGATGAAACAAAACGTGCGGCTCCAAGCGATCGGTCATCTCGACCGACTCCCGGACCGCACCCGGCGCAAACTCGACAAGGCGATCCAGCGCACCTCGGGCAATACCTCGCTGACCCTCGTGCTCGCGCTTTCCTATGGCGCACGCGAGGAGATCGCGGAAGCAGCCCGCTCCCTGGCCATTGATGCGGCGGCCGGGAAGATTGACCCGTCGAAGATCGACTGCTCGATGGTCGCCTCCCGCCTCTATACTGCCGGGATTCCGGATCCGGACCTCCTGATCCGCACTTCCGGTGAACTGCGGGTTTCAAATTTCCTGCTCTGGCAAATCAGCTACGCCGAGATCGTGATCTTCAAGAAGTTCTGGCCGGACTTCGGGCAAGCGGATGTCTTCGAGGCCGCGCAGGAATATGCGCGACGGCACCGCCGGTTCGGCGGTCTCTGAGGAAGACGTTTCATCTTGAAGTCCCCGGGGTTCCTGCTACGCCTCGGACCCATGAATCCCACCCCGCATCGCAGGTGGGATTTTTGTGTTTTGGCGTCTCGCTGGATTCACGTGCTGTGGTTGCTCCCTTTGCTTGGAGCGATGGTCGGGAACTGGGTCCACTCTTCCAAGTTTGCAAACACCAGCAGCGGAGTGGTCCTGATGCGCCCCCGTCCTGATGCGCCCCCGCACACTGGTGTTCGCTCCGGGAACCTGCATTCCATCCTATGACGAGACCGTGGATCCGGTCCTCTCTCCGCCGGCGCTTTTCCGCCCGGTTGCCTCGAAGCTCGATCTCGGATCGCGTTGGCAAATGAAGTTCCTAGTAATCCCCGGCATCCCCGCTTTCCCATGAATCACCCTTTCATCAACCGCTGGAGCCCCGCCGTGGTAGCCCTCCGCTGGCGACATCTCTTCTGGTGCCTCCCGCTCCTCGCCCTACTGATCGGAGGCGGACGCGAATGGCAGGGATACCAGCACGACATCCAAGCACGCGGCGTGATCCAGCGCGAGGACACAGCCACGCTATCCATGGTAGAGATCCGGGAGTTGCTGCTTTCCGACGCAGTGCTTCAGGAGGCGGCCTCACGCTCCGGCTACCTGAAGGAGTGGAACGCCACCGCGGCCGAGGATCTCCGCAAGATCATCCACTGCGAAGAGATTCATGGCACCTCCCTGCTGGCGATCATGGTCAACGGCAGAAACACCCTCACCAAAGCCAGCCTCTGCGACTGGCTTCCGGTCTTGGCGAGCAGCAAGGCGTCGGAAATGCACGGCCAGCGGATCATGGATACGGAAGCCGCGCTTGAGGCGCTCAACAAGGCCCACAAGGAAAACGGCCAGCTCTACAGCCAGCATGTGAAGATAAGCCTCGATGCTCCCCAAGAACCTTTCGTCCCCACCCCGGAATCGCTCGAAGCCAAGCGCAAATTCGAAGAAAGCGCGAAGGCCCTGGAAACCGCCAGAAATGCCTACATCGACCTGCGGCTCCAAAGCCTCTCCAGCGGTGCACCGATCGCCATCATCGAGAAAGCCGCCGCGCCCGTCCCTTTCACACCCATGGAACTCATCGCCCCTTCCGCCCGGACAAGTTGCTGGGTAGGGGGAAGTGCGCTCTTGGCAGCTCTGCTCGCCTACTTCTTGGAGTGGCGCTTTCCTCGACCCGCGCGGCGGCCAGCCTTCGAGCACCCCGGCAACGCCGCCACGATCGAGGCCTAACCGGGGAAATTGCGCCCCGGACAGCTACGCACAAATACGAGAGCGGGACTGGATCCCTCGTTTGATTCACCCGCTAGCCCGCCAGACATGAGCCATCCTCATGCTTGAGGTCAAAATCCCTGACATACGGGTGGCTTGCGCTTGTCCGCCGGAGGAGACAGGGTTGCCCTTGCAACACATGGCTGACGCACCGCCGGAGCAAACGATTCTTCTAGTCGATCAGGACCACGACTTTCTGGAGTGGGCCACCAAACATTTGACCGCGAACGGACTCCGAATCCTGCGCTGCGATAATGCCGACAACGCCGTGAAAGTGGTCGAAAAGACCCCGGTGGACCTGGTGGTGGCGGACATCCAGCTCCAGCCCTTTGACGGGCTCGAGCTTCTTTCCCGCTTGCGACAGAGCTCACCGTCCACCCTCGTCATCCTCACCACCGGCTTCCCCAGCACGGGCCAAGTGATCGAGGCCACCCAGCGGGGTGCCCATGACGTGATGCGGAAGGAGGCCCTACCCTTCGAACTCCGCCCGGTGGTCGAAAGCGCTCTCCAGACCGCCGATGACCGGCGCTCTGCCGAGCAACCTGCCGCGGAAATGCCTAGCCTGGACGGCCGGGTGAAGATCATCGGCGTCTCCCGCGCTCTTCAGGATGTTTTCAAAATCGTCGGCCGGGTTGCCCGCTCCGACGCACCTGTTTTGGTCACCGGTGAAAGCGGCACCGGCAAGGAACTGGTCGCCAAGGCGATCCACGAATACTCGCCCCGCCGCCAGCAGGAGTTGATCGCGATCAATTGCGGTGCCATCCCGGAGAACCTCTTGGAAAGCGAGCTTTTCGGCCATGAAAAGGGATCTTTCACCGGTGCCATCGCTCGCCGGGCCGGTCGCTTCGAACAGGCCGATGGTGGCACGCTTTTCCTGGACGAAATCGGCGACATGCCGCTTTCCGTGCAGGTGAAGCTGCTCCGTGTATTGCAGGACGGCACCTTTTCCCGTGTCGGTTCGAACGAAACCCTGAGCGCGGACGTCCGGATCGTCACCGCGACCAACAAGACGCTTTCCTCCGAAGTCGCCGCAGGCCGCTTCCGGGAAGACCTTTACTATCGACTGAACGTGGTGGAAATCCGCCTGCCCCCTCTCCGGGAGCGCGCGGAGGACATTCCGCTGCTGGCCGAGTTTTTCCTCCAGCGGATCACCCGCAAGAATGGGATGGCCCGCATCCGCCTCTCCGCTGAGGCGATCTCTGCCCTTCAGGCTCACCGTTGGCCGGGCAACGTGCGCGAACTGGAAAACACGATCGCCCGCGCCTGCGCTCTCGCATCCTCCACGGTTCTCCTTCCGGCAGATATCCCGCTGGCTGCGGCTCCGGGATCGGAGAAGGGCGGCGTGAAACAGGCTCTCGGCCGCCTGCTGGATTCGGTCCCTGCCGGCGAAAATGCGATCGCTTGGTTCGCACGCGAGCTAGCCGCTTGCTCCTTGGAGCGCCACGATGGCGACCTGAAGGAAGCGGGCGCGGAGCTAGGCATCAGCGCCTCCGAGCTGCGCCGGATCCTCGCGAGTACCGATGCTGCGAAGCTCGCCGCGATTGGCGGAGACGAATGAGCTTTCGCGACCTCTGATAACGACTCGCCGCTGGCCATGCCCGCAGGTCCCGTTTAGCGTCCCCTCATGCGTTTTCGTCCGCTGCTTGTCATCCCGCTGGTGATTTCCCTCGCCACGGCGGCAGCTCCGAAGCCGGAAAACATCCCGGCCTTTCGCGATGGCCTCGACGCGATGTCGGCAAGGTTGTGGGAGGTGGCCGTGACCCGCTTCGAGGCAGCCTTGGCCACACCGGAACTAGACGCTGCGGGCAAGCAGGCGATCCTGCTCCGCCTGATCGAAACCCGGATCCGTGCCAATGATGCGGATGAAGCGCTGAAGCTGCTCGCGGATCCGGCACTGGCTGGCAATCCCGGGATTTCTTTTTGGAAAGCCCAAGCGCTTGCCTCGAAGGGACAACTCGCCGAAGCCGTCGCCGCGCTGGATGAGAAATCCACCGGAGAGAGTGCGCCTCATCGTCGCGAGGCGCTCTTCACCCGCGCCGCGCTTCAGCAACTACTGGGCGATCTGTCTGGTGCGCTCGAAGCGCTCCAGATTCTTTCGAAAGAAAAGGATCCCGCGACGGTACTGGAAGCCAAGATGGAGATCGCCTCCATCTTGCTCGACCAAGGCAAAGGGGCGGAAGCGCTCGCGACGCTGCCTCCGCCAAATGCAAAGATGACTCCGCTTCAGGCGGCACGCGCGGAATTGCTTCGGGGGCAGGCGCAGCTGGCCCTGAACGAACATCAGGCGGCCGCCGGGATTTTCTCCGCCATGCTGAAGCACGGCGACGAAGCCTTCGCCGCCTATCGCCAGGAAGCGACGGTGGGACTTGCGCGCGCGCAGCTCGCCGCAGGCAACCGCGAGGCAGCGATCGATGGACTGATCGCCTTCATCGAACTCAACCGCGACTCTCCAAAAATCGGCGAGGCTTTTCCGCTGCTGATGGAGTGTCTGCCGGCCCATCCCGCGACCGACGACGTGATCCTCACCCGTCTCGATGAATGGTGCCGGGACGCTCCTCCGGATACTCCCATCGGACTCGGTACGGGCAGCGATAGCAGCGCCGTGTGGCCGAGCGCCCGCCCCTCAGCGGACGAACTGGAAACGCAGGCGCTCTTCCATCTGGCCATAGGCCTGAGGCGGGAGGGTTCCGCGGAGTCGAAGTTCCGTGCCCGCCAGTTACTCACCCGCTTGCGAATCGACTATCCCAATCATCCGCTGGCACGCCGGGCCCTGCTGGAGATCAGCCGCTGGGACTTGGCCGATGGCCGGAAGGAACAGGCGGAGGCTTCGCTCTCCGCGCTTGATGAAGCGGAGGTCGCACCCGCCATGCGAGCCGAAGCCTTCCTTTCCGCCGCCACCACCGCCTTCGACGCGGGCGATTTCACCCTGGCCTCCGGAGAGCTTGAGAAAGCGGCCGCCTTGCTAGACGGCGAAGGCCAACGACAAGCATGGCTGAATACCGCAGTGACTCGGCTGGCAGCCGGGGATCTTCCGGGCTTCGATACCGTCTCAAAGGCCCATGGCAAGGACCCCCGGATCGAGGATGACCTCGCGCTCGAGCGCACTTTGTTCCTGACGGCAAAACGCGATCCTGCAGCGATGGAGGATCTGGACAAGTTCATCATCGAGCATCCACAGCATCCGCGGATCGCCGAAGCACGGCTGGCTGCAGCGCACGCCGCCTTGGAAAACAGCCCTCCGGACCCGGCCTTTGCGAAAGCCCAGATCGAAAGTATTTCCGAGCAACAGGCCGCCACGCTACCCCAAGGTTCCCTGGTCTTGGCAAAGATTCGCGTGGCCGCCGTAGAGAAACGTTGGGCGGATGCGGCACAAATCGCCGATGCTTATCTAAAGGCGAACCCGAAGGATCCGCAGGCCAACGAAATCCGCTACGAGCAGGGCAATGCCCGCTTCAAAAACGGCGACTTCAACCAAGCCCGCCTGGAACTTGAAAAGCTGGCCATGGACGCCCCCGATGGCCGCCATGCCCAAGCGGCCCTCTTGCTCGCCGCCCGCTCCGCGGCCTTGGGAGCGACCGCCCAAGCGAAACAAGAAAGCATCGTCCTTTTTGACAAGCTGATCGCAGCAAACGGCGAGTTGGCCGATGCGGCACGGCTCCTGAAGACCGAGGTGCTTAGCCCCGCGGAGGCGGCAAAGGAACTATTGCCGTGGTTTCAGGGGATGAAGAAAGACGACCCGCGCCGCTTGATCGCGGGGCTTCATCTGGGAGACGCCCTCTTCAACAGTGCTGGCACGGACAATGCCCCGCTGGAGCAGGCCCTCGCCATCTACGAGGATTTGCTGGCAAACATGGCGCCGAATTCCTCGAGCCGCTTTGAAGTGGAATATCTCCGAGGCCGGGTGCTCGAGGAGCTGCCCGATTCCAAGGACCCTTCCAAAAAGCGCTTGGCCGAGGCCTTGGACGTCTACTTCAGCGTCCTCCAAGATGCTTCGAAACAAGCACCCGCGAACTGGAAATGGGTGGACCTCTGCGGCATGCGCGCCCGCGGCCTGCTCGAAAGCGCTGAGCGCTGGGAAGCCGCCATCGCCGTGGCCGAACAACACGCCAAGCTGGCAAGCCCCCGCGCCCAAGAGGCCGCCGAGCGAGCGAAGCAACTCAAGCTGGAGCATTTCCACTGGGAGAAGTAACCTTTTTCCGACGGAGCAGGAATTCTAACCGCCGCGGACAGATCGGTCGCAAACTTGGCTTCTGCCATCGGTTCGGCGCTGCCGTCAGATTTGAGCCAAACCCGGGAGCGACCGACCACCGGTGAAATCATCAAGCCAGGTTGCTTCCCCAAGCTACCACTAGGCGCGTAGTACCCCCCGCCTCGCTCATCGCAGACTGACGCGAGGACCCCGCCAATGTCAGCAACAAGGCCCGCGGCCCAAGCTGCTTCAAGACCGATGGCCCGGTAAGACCGGCGAACTCAGGCTGGTATCCGGCAACCGCATCGGAAGGTACGGATCCGTATCTGGCGGCGAGAGATATGCCCTTGGGCAAGCATCCGCTGGAGATCCGGCTGCCTCGAAGCGGGTATTTGACACCCGGCTCTCCTCCGGGAGAGTCTGGGGCCATGATCAAAGCCTTCGTTCTTACCGCCATGTCTGCCGCCCTTGCCAACTCCGCGCTCGCGGAAAATGAATTCCGCCACGTTGTCCTCTTCAAATTCAAGCCGGAGGCCACCGCCGACAAGATCGAGGAGATTGAAAAGGCCTTCGCTGAGCTTCCTTCCAAAATCGACACCATCACCGGCTACGAGTGGGGCAAAAGCGAGAGCGTGGAAGGTCTGAATGACGGTTTCACCCACTGCTTCCTCGTCACCTTCAAGGATAAGGCAGGCTTGGAAACCTACCTTCCCCATGAAGCCCACAAAGCCTTCGGCGCGAAGCTGAAGCCGCTTCTCGAAAAAGCCACCGTGTTCGATTACACGGCCAAGAAGGATTGAGAAGCACCACCGGCAGCCCGCGGACGACTTGCCGAAACCGCGGGATGCCATGAAGTTCGCCGGCACCCTCATTTGGGGGGATTTCGCGCCAATCGGACCCGCTGACACGCTGGCCGCGTTTCACTGATGAAATCCGAAACGGCGCGCCGTAGTGTCGGGCCATGAAAGCATCCACCGGAGCTTCCGAGATCTCCCGCCGCGGCTTCGTCGGGTCCGCCTTGGCGGGCATGGCCGCGCTCAGTGCCAAGGCTGCCGCCGAGACCCCGGCAGCGGCAACGCCCTTCCGCGATCCCTACGTCTACCGCTTCAAGATCGGCGATCTGGAGGCGTTTTCGATCAGCGATTGCAATCTCGGCTTCCGGGAAGGCTTGGGCCTGATGTGGCCGGAGGAAGATCGCCCGAAGATGAAGGAGGCGATGCAACAGCACGGCGAGCGGCTCGATTCGCTGCCGCTATATGTGAACGTCCTCGTCATCCGCAGCGGCAATGACGTGGCGCTCTTCGATGCCGGATTTGGAAAAGGCGGCAATCCTCAGATGGGCTGGCTGAACGACGGGCTCGCTGCGGTCGGGATTTCGCCGGATCAGGTCACCGCCGGCTTCTTGAGCCACGCTCATTCAGACCACCTCAATGGCTTCGTCCACCAGGGCAAACCGGCTTTCCCTAACGCGAAGATTTATCTGCTCGAAGACGAGCTGAAATTCTGGCGCTCGCCGGAACCGGATTTCTCCAAGTCCAAGCGGGACAAGGGGCAGATCCCGGGCATGATCAAGGAAGTCCGTTCACACTTCGATACCCTGCAGGAGAATCTTCGCCCGGTCACCGATGGCACCGAGGTTCTGGGCGGGATCGTACGGATCGAGGCGGCACCAGGCCATACCGACGGCCACGCGTGCTTCCGTATCCGCTCGGGAAATGACGAGCTGCTCCATCTGATGGACCTCGCTCACCATCACCTTCTGATGTTCGCAGACCCGGATTGGACGATCGCTTTCGACCACGATCCCGTGACTGCCGTCGTCACGCGGAAGAAGTATTGGAACGAAGCTGTGGAGAAGCGGACCCGCTGTTACGCCTTCCACCTTCCCTGGCCGGGGCTAGGCCATATCATGCAAGATGGCCAGACCTACCGCTGGTGGGCGGAGCGCTGGAGCTGGGGCGCTTGAGACCAGATTCCATTCGGATTTGAAGGGGCTGCGGGATCTTTCCTGCAGCCCCTTCTTCATACCCCTCCGGAAGCCCTAACCCCTCGCATTGCCCCACCAAGCTCTTCAGGAAGAGTTGATTTTCAGAGACCGGCAGGAACGCCATCTGTCGAGCATGGTGACGTGGATTGTGCATTTCACCTCGACCCGTGAGATCAGAAGTGCTAGGTACCGCCCGCTTTTCCCACCCCACCTTTCGGGCAAGCTGGCCCAAATCCGGCACCCGGTTTGCGAGAGAGATCCCGGAAAAATGTGGAGTAAAGCAAAGCGAAGCCCGGCCCCGTCCGGATCCAGAGAGCGCCTAGACAAGCAGCTCCTTGGCAGTCCCGCCTTTGCTTCCTCTCCATTCCAAACCGTCGGAATCCTTTCGGTCGCGTTGACCCTCGCGATGGATCCTTGTGCTGCCGCAGACCACGTCGTCACCACGCAGGAAGAGTTCGAGGCACTGAACTCCATCGACTTCGAACCCGGCGATCGGATCCTGCTGGCAGGAGGTAGCACTTTCACAGGTAGCCTGATTTTCGGCCCCAACGATTCTGGCACGGACGAGCAGGGGCAGCTGATTGCGCCGATCATCCTGACGTCGCTCGGCGAGGAGCGTGCGACGATCTCCGCGGGGGACGGCAATGCCCTCTTGTTCTACAACGCCGGAGGCATCGAGGTAAGCCGCTTGAACCTTACGGGATCAGGAGTTGCCCCGGATGGCATGACCACGAGCACGGGTAGCGGCCTGACCTTCTACACCGACTCCGAGGGGGACTTGAAATATCGCCACCTCCGCGTCGATGAAGTCGATGTCAGCGGATTCGGCAGCCGGGGCCTCGTCATCGGAGGCTACAACGGCAACTCCGGCTACGATGACGTCCGCATCACTCGTGTGCATGCTCATCACAATCTTCATAGCGGGATCGAAACCTTCGGCTTCACCGGCTCCAAATCCTCCCTCGCGAACGTCACGGTTTCCGAATGTGTGGCAAACGATCAAGCCGGAGATCCAGCCAGTACGGTGAACACCGGCAGTGGCATCACACTCGGCGGCGTCACCGGAGGCTTGATCGAACACTGTGTAGCTTACGGCAATGGTGCCAACAACCAGCCTGCCGAAGGCCCCATCGGGATTTGGGCTTACCATTCCAGCAACGTCGTCATCCAGCACAACGAATCCCACCACAACGTCACCTCCAACGGAGATGGCGGCGGCTTCGACCTCGACATTGGCGTGACCCAATCGGTCATGCAGTACAATTACAGCCACGACAATGCGGGGGCCGGCTTTCTCGTCTACGGCAAGAGTGGCAGCAGCGGAAACGCGGACAATGTGGTCCGCTACAACGTTTCCGAAAACGACGGGCGCGATCCTGGATCCTTCGCGGCCTCGGGAATCTGCGTCTGCGATAATATCGATGATCTCGCGGTCTACGGAAACACCGTCCTCATCAGCGCCGCAGCTGGCATCACCACCATCCCGGCGATCAAGGTGATGGAAGCGGGCAACGATCCAGATGACATCGTGATCGCCAACAATATCTTCGTTTCGTCGGGAGACACCCGCCTCGTTTACCAGGATTCGGATGGGGATGTTCGCTTCGCTGGAAACAACTATTGGTCGAGCGGGGATAACTTCGTGATCCGTGACAACGGCTCCACCTACTCCAGCCTCAGTTCGTGGCGGAGTAGCAAGGGGCAAGAGAAACTCAGTGGCAAGTCCACCGGATCCACTCTCGATCCCCTTTTTGATATCCCCGATGTGAGCATCGAAAGCACCGGCAACTCGCGGCTGGCAGCCTTTCGGCTTCGCTCCAGTTCACCGCTCATCAGCAAAGGGTTGAATCTGAAGACGAGCTTCGGGATCGATACCGGCCCCAGAGATCTCTTCGGCGGACCATCCCTCCAAGGAACCGCTCATGAGGTCGGAGCTCACGAACTGGCGGTCGATCCGCCGAAAATCCTCGGCACAGCTTCGAGCCCGGATGGCCCGGGAATCGTGATCCGCTATCAATCCGAGATCGGGGTCTCCTTCGCCGTGCGGCGTTCGAACACCCTGACGGGCGATCCCGAGACGGAATGGCCGCTGGCTGCTCCCACGGGACCGGGCAACGGACTCGTGTTGGAATATGTCGATACCCCGCTCGAGGGTGGACGCTATTTCTATGTGCTGGTCCGCGAGTGATCCCGCTCAGCGCGACACCGCAGGGTCAAACCAGCAACCCCAGTCCGAGCCGATGCCATCCCCGGCATCTTCCACGGTCAGCTCCAGTTGCTTCACACCCTCCACCGAAAGAGCCATGGAAACGAGCTGTCCTCCCTCGGTCGTCTTGGAGCGGGAGAGTTCCTTGCCATCCCCCTTCACCACGAAGACACAAGAGCCGCCATCACGGCCATCAGGCAGGCCCGCATGGGCGGTGAAGGTCTTCCATTTTCCATCCAGGCTCCAGATGTGCTTTGCCGGGGCGTGGGCATAGATACCGCGTGGGAAAAGACGGGAGGCGCACGAGAACAGCAAGCCATCCTCCGGGAGGCGGTTGAAGACGGCCCGGCCATAGCCGACCTTCGCCGAGAGCGGCTGGGCATCGGCGAGATGGCAGGTGTCACCTTTCGCCTCGGAAGGAACAGGCCCCGGAGTCGCGGAAAGCGATCCGGCAAGCACGCGGGCCGTCTCCAGAACCAAGGGCTCCGGCTTGAGAGCTTCAAGATCCGCTAATGCCTTCGCGATGGCGGCATTGTCATTCTTCGCCACGGCATCCGTGAGGGGTTTGAGCTGCATGCGCGCTTGGGTCGCGGAAAGATCCACGGAGCCATCTGCGGCAACCAGATAGGGATAGGCAAACGGAGTCGTCGCACCGGCAAAGGAGCTGGCAGCGCCATTCACCTGCATGATCACCACGCGAAAAACACCGGACTTACCGGCTTCCAGGGCATTTGCTTCCAAGGTGAAATTGCCGTCCTTGTCCGGGATGGCCGTGCAACTCGTCGCATCATAGTCGCCGCCGCCATCGGGGTCCATGTAGCCGAGCACGGCGTAAGGTGCGGGATCCGCCGTGACCTTTCCGGTGAAGGTGAAGCTCTTGCCCTTGTTCTCGATCTTCACATCGTGGAGTTCGCCGTTCGGTCGAAGGTCGATCCCCTTCACGGAGCCGCAGAAGATCGGATGCGAGGCAAGCTTGAGGCCGTGGGTGAGCCCTAGGAACGAACCCTTTCCTTCCCCGCGCAGGTTCTCGCCATAGGTGCGGTTGCCGCTGCCCATGAGCGCCGTGCCAAAGGCCGCTGCTTCGTCGGGCCGCGCTTCATTGTGGGGCAAGCCGAGCGCATGGCCCAGCTCATGGCAGACGCCGCCGATGAAGATGGAATTGTAACGGCCGATCGAGATATCGCCGTACTGCTTGTCCCGCACGCGGGGCTCCTTCTTCGACAGTGAATCGAGATTGAGGATGGGCGAGTCCACCTGCCATGCGGTGCCGCTGCGGTTGGTGCCGCCGGCGTAGTAGGGGCTGTTCTGATTGATCGTGCGCTTCTCCGGATCCCAGTTCGACATGTTACAGAAGATCACGATCGTCTCCTTCTCCGGATCGATCCCCGCAGCCCTCAGCACCGGAAGGCACTCGGTGCGGATCTGAGCGCCGGATTGGACTTCAAACTTCTCGTAGGGCAGGCGGCTTTTCACCTCATGGACCTTCATCTTTCCGTCGTCCGCGTAGTCGAGGCGGATCGTCAGCGGACCGAAGCCGAGGGTCTTCATCTCCTTCGCGTAGAAGTCTCGGATATCTTCCATGATCGCACCGAGGCGCTCACGATGCTGCGGAGCCGGTTCCCGGTCGGAAGGGCTCCAGTAAACGATATGGACCTTCTTTTCCGCCTTGACCGGCTCCTTCGACTGCCAAGCCTCGAGGATGGCCTTGGCTTGGGGGACCTTGGTGGCGATCTCCTCCTGAGGGGAGGCCATGAGAGGAGCAAAGAAGGCCGGAGCGAGCAATGCGGCGCGAAGAGTCAATTTCACGCACACAAAACGATACATTTAACCCAATTCGTTCAAGCAATCGCGTGAGGTGAAATTCCGATGAAGGATTCCTAAGAATTTGCCGCCCCTCCGGAGGAAGTGATGCACTGGATACCACCTAGCCTCCCATGCTTCTCAGCCACCGGCACCCGCTCCTTTACCGTCTCGCCGTGGAGTATCATCGCCTGCGCCGTCAGATCGCCTGGCAGAAGGACCGGAGCCGTTTTGCGCAGAAGCACGACGGCCAATTGCCTCACCTGGTGAAGCGCCATTCTTCCCGGCTGATCAAGGTCCTCGGCGATTCCGACATCCAGCTCCAGCGGAACAAGGTGGTGAATCTGGGAATCGTGGCCCCGCTGATTGATGGCGTCCGCATTGGACCGGGCGAGGCTTTCTCCTTCTGCCGTCTGGTCGGGAAGCCGACCCGGAAGCGCGGTTTCTTGGAAGGGATGGAGCTTTCGATGGGAAAAGCGCAGTCCGGCGTGGGCGGAGGAATCTGTCAGATGGCGAACCTGCTGAATTGGCTGGTCCTTCATAGCCCGCTGACCGTGACGGAGCGGAGTGCGCATAGTTTCGATCCTTTTCCCGATCAGAACCGCAGCATCCCCTTCGGCACCGGCTGCGCGGTATTCTACAATTACGTCGATTTTTGCTTCCGGAACGACACCGCCGAGACCTTTCAACTCAAGATCTGGCTGACCGGGACGGACTTGTGGGGCGAGCTGCGCTCCGAGCAGGAAATCGGGGAGACCTACAAGATCTACGAGGAGAAGCACCGCTTCCTGCGGCGCGGCGGGGAATTCTTCCGGAGTAATGAGATCTGGCGGCGGGTGATGGAACGCAAGACCGGGCGCCACCTGCGCGACGAGAAGGTGAAGGAGAACTTCGTCCGGGTCATGTACTTGCCGGAGAGCTGGGAGGAGGGCTGAAGTCCGGCGTTCGATGTTCAAAATCAGGCCTTTTCCCTTGCCAAGAGGTCCCCGCCCTCCTATCCAACCCGCCCCTTCCTGCGCCGCCGCCCAACAACGGAAGACCGAAGGGGACGCCAAAGCGGTGGGTCTTCCAAGAATCGCCCGACCTGAATCAAGGCGGGACACACTGAAATTCAAATGATCAACGAACTCATCAGCGAGATGGTGGACGCCGGCGTCCACTACGGCCACCAGACCAAGAAGTGGAACCCGAAAATGAAGCCCTACCTCATGAAGGACAAGGGCGGGATCTACATCATCAATCTGGAGCAAACGGTGAAGTGCCTGGACAAGGCCTCCGATTTCCTTTCCGACCTCGCCGGCAAGGGCAAGAAGATCCTCTTCGTGGGTTGCAAGCGCCAGGCTCAGGACGCCGTCCGCGAAGCCGCTGAAGCAACCGGCCAATACTACGTCAATCACCGCTGGCTCGGCGGCATGCTGACGAACATGGCCACCGTCAAGAAGTCCATCGAGCGCCTCAAGTGGCTCGAGAACATCGAGAAGCAGCCGGAATTCAAGTCCATGTCCAAGAAGGAGCTCTCCGCTCTTGGCCGTGAGCGCGAGAAGCTGCTGCGCAACCTCCGCGGCATCCGCGGTCTGGAAGGCAAGCCGGACGCCATCGTCATCGTTGACTCCGCCCGCGAGTCCATCGCTGTCGCCGAAGCCCGCCGCCTCGAGATCCCGATCGTCGCGATCGTCGACACCAACGCCGATCCGTCCGTGGTGAACTACCCGGTTCCCGGCAACGACGACGCCGTCCGCTCGATCCGCATCATCCTTCAGAACCTGGTCGACGCGATCGTCGTCGCCAAGAAGGGCTGATCCGTCACCTTTTCCCGGCTGCGGAGCCAATCCGCAGCCGGTTTTCTCCACCGCGGATCCGGCCTTCAAACCGCCGATCCGCTTTTTTGATTCAAGTATCCAAGCTAGTTTTTTCCCATGATCACCGCATCTCTCGTCAACGAACTCCGCAAGAAGACCAACGTCGGCATGATGGAGTGCAAGAAGGCACTCACCGAAACCAACGGCGACATCGACGCTGCCGTGACCTACCTGCGTGAGCGTGGGATGATGAAGGCCGCCGCCAAGGCCGACCGCGAAGCCTCCGAAGGCATCATCGCCGCCCGCCTTTCGGCTGACGGCAAGACCGGCATCCTGATCGAAGTGAACTGCGAGACCGACTTCGTGTCCCGCAACGACAACTACGTGGCTTTCGTGGGCGAGATCGCCGACACGCTTGCCGCTTCCAGCGCGAAGACCCTCGAGGAAGCTCTGGCCGTGAAGCTCGGTGACATCTCCGTGGAAGACTTCGTGAAGGCCAAGACCCTCGAACTCGGCGAGAACATGCGCCTCCGCAAGTTCGAGCGCTTCGACCTGGCTGACAACGGCGCGATCGCCCAGTACATCCACATGGGTGGCAAGGTGGGCGTGCTTCTGGAGGTGTCCGCCTCCAACGGCGACACCGCTTCCAAGGAAGAGTTCCGCGACCTGGTGAAGGACATCACCCTCCACATCGCCGCTGCCGCTCCGAAGGGCCTGTCCCGCGACGAGATCACCGCCGATATCATCGAAGCCGAGAAGAACATCTACCGCGCCCAGCTGGCTGCCGAAGGCAAGCCGGAAGCCATGATCGAGAAGATCGTGGAAGGTAAGATCGGCAAGTTCTTCTCCGAAGCCGTGCTCCTCGAGCAGGCCTTCGTGAAGGACCCGGACACCTCGATCAAGAAGCTCGTGGAAGCCAAGGGCAAGGAAGTGGGCGACACCCTCGTCGTCCGCCGCTTCGTGCGCTTCGGCCTGGGCGAATAATTCCAGCTTTCTGCTGACAACTGGATTCACCCGAATCCTCCTCCCCTCTCCCACACCCGCCTTCGCAAGAAGGCGGGTGTTTTTTTGAGGGAAGAAGCAGAGAGCAAAGGGCAAAGAGCTTGAAGATGGATGGAACGAGACGCGGAGACGCGGAGACGCGGAGGCGCAGAGGTCGCGGAAGGAAGGCTCCGGCAAGAGGGAAAGGAGCCGCCCGCTTCGGTCGGGAGATGCGCTTCCCGGACGAGAAACGGACGGCTTTGGGCGGATGAGCATCCGGGGGGTGGGGTTCATCGCGCCTGTTCCGCCTGTTATATCAGGGAAATTAACAGGCGTTTCGGGCTGAGGGAGGGAGGTGAGGCGAGCCCGGGAGTGGGCGCGGGTGGCGAGCCAAAACCGAAGCTCGAAGGAAAGGCGGAGTGCGGGCCGCGCCGGGGGTATGGCGCTGGCCTCGCATCCCGTGATCTTTCCTTCGAGCTTCGGCTTCTGCTTCGGGTTTGAGAGATGATTGAACTGCGGAGGCGCAGAGGTCGCTGAGGAAACGTGGAGATGGTGTCGGGCGATACGTGGGCAGCAATCACGGTGAGAGCTTGGACTTTTCGCGGGACGGCGGGGTCGGGAGGCAGACCTTGATGCGAGAGCGGAGGCGCGGGGATCGCAGGAGGAGGACGGAGAGGAAGAGTGCAGGGGCCATTTTGATCCGTGGCGTGAGGCGGGGTTTGGTTGGAGGTCGGTGGCTCTCCAACTGGCGGTCCCGAGGCGGGTTGTGGAGAGGCTTGAGCCGCCCGCTCGGTCAGGAGATGCGCTTCCAGACGGAGAGCGGGCGGCCGAGTTGGGAAGCCATGCGGTCGGGATGAGGAACACGCTCGAAGCGCCAGATCGGGCGCCCCATATCGAAGGAGGCCTCATCGAAGGGATCGCTGCGGCCATCATCATCTCGCAGGGGCTGATACCACTGGATGCCACGGCGGCCCCACCATTCGAAGACCATGCCGGTCGGTTCCCAATCGCCAATCTCACAATGCTCAAGAAGAGCGGTAAGGCTAGGCGGCGGGCTATCGTCGAGGGTCGCGATCATGGGGCCGTGGCGGTTGAGGTGGAAGCGGCACCCGAACACAGGAGCACGCGACGGCGGCCCCATGGGCTGGCTTCGCCGGAAAGCTCCTCCGCCAAGGGACGAAGGCTGATGTCAAAGTCAGACGCTGTCCGTGACCGCATCCATTCGCGCAGAGCAAGAGTCAGAAGTTTCACGTGTTCCACTGAACACTTTATCGAACACTAGTCAAGCGAACACCACCAAATTGACTGATTTTTTGAACAGTTATTCAGGTAATGCCGCGCGCCACTGCTGCTTTCCTTGGTCGGAGACGCGGAGCTCCTCTAGCAGGGTTTCCATGCGCTTGGTGTGGTAGGCGCGGGAGTCGGGGTTTTGCCAGGTTTCGGGGCGAGTGGCTTTGACGGCGTCGATCATGGTTTGGACGCGGGCTTCTTCGGTCTCGAGCGCTTGGAAGGCGGCGAGGGGGGCATCGCCATCGGCGCGGGGGCCGGCGGCCATGACTTGCTGGATGAAGAAGCTGCGGTCCTCCGGATCGGAAAGGACGGTGACGATGGCGGCAGCGCGAGAGGGTGAGATCTCGCGGGTGAGGCTGCGGAGGCCGTGTTCGCGATGGTCCGGAGAGAGCTTGGCAAGGATAGCGGTGCTCCATTCGGCGGCAGCGGTTTCGCCGTGGATGGTGGCGTAGCCGCGGTGAGCCTGGCCCATGAGGGATTCATCCGGGGGACCGGTGTGGAAGCGTTCGACGACGGCCTTCGCCGCGGCATCGGGATCGGCGGCGGCCCATGATTTCATGAGGTCATCGGCTTCGACGGGCTTGGGGCATTTCGCGAAGTAAGCGGCGAAGTCGAAGTCCGGGGCGAGTTCGTAAAGGTTCCCCGCATCGTAGCTATCGGAGATCTGTTGGGCCTCCAGCAACTCCTTGGCGCCGCGGAGCGCGGCGGCATTGCGGGCCGCAGTCGAGAAGGTGTAGCCGATGCCGGTATTCGGATCGTTGTGGTGTTTGTTGAACTCGCGGACGTGCGGGAGGGCTGCGGCGGGATCGAGTGCGGAGAAGGCGGCAAGGACGTAAAGCCAGGCCTGCATCTTTTCCGTGCCCTGCGCCCAAGTCACGGCGGCGAGGCCTTCGCGGCGGACGAGTTCTTTTGCCGCTGCCTTCACGGCGATCTTCCGGAGGTATTTCTCCGGGCTGGAGTCCTGCCATTCGTAGGCAGGGGAATCGAGGAGGACGGTGCGGAGTTCCTGGCTGCTCATGCGCTCGACGGCGGCAGTAGCTTCTTCTTCGACAAGAGGACGGGCGATGCTCTCCTTGTAGGCGGCGAAGTTATGCGGCGGGGTTTGATCCGGGGTTTCGGGAGCGAGGGGGCGTTTGGAGGAAGGGTTGGTGGCCGAGGTGGTCTGCGATGAATCCCCTGCCCTGTTGCTGCTGCCGCTGCCAAGGAACCAGCCGGCGGCGAGGCCGGTGAGGATCACAAGGGGGAGGTGGAGTTTCTGGTGAGGCATGGAAGGAAAGGCAGAGTGCCGAGTACTTGGTGAGGAATGAGAAGGCAGGGAGTGTGTGAGGTGCCGAGATTGAGATTTGAAAGGGTGGCTTGAGGATTGCCTCGATCTTCAGAAAGATGCGGGATTCCAAGGTCTATTCTGCGGAGCGGAGCTTCCGCGCTCCCGGGGATAGAGCTTGGGAGGGCCTAGCGTTTCTGGCGTTTGATGATTTTGATGAGGTCATCGATGCGCTCGGGTGACGCATTCCAAGTGGTTAGGGTTTGGCGGATGCCTTGCTCATCGGCACCATTGATCCAGCCAAAGGCGTCCTTCGGGCGGGCGGTGAGGTATTCCTCCAGCAGGTCGAGGCGTGTCTCAGGGGCGCTGCCGGCTTCGAGGAAGATGAGGGCTTGGGGAACGTCCTTTGAAACCATGAGTGAAGCAGCTGTTAGATTCGCGACGGCGCGGGTTTCGGCATCGGGGATGGCGTTGGTGTAGGCACGGAGGAGTGCGGGTTCTCCGGAGAGGTCCTTGGCTGCGGCCTGGATGATGAGGGCCTGTTCTTCCGAAGAGAGACTTCCGGTTTGCGCTCCGATGCGGCGGGCACGTTCGGCCATGACTTCGGGCTCTTTTTCGTTGAGGCGCTTGAGACCAAGAAAGAGACCGGAGGTGATGGGAGTGCCGTTTTCACGATTGAGGGCGATGATGCCATCGAAGGCTTCCTCCGGGCTCTGGTTCATCCAGGCATCCGCGAAGAAGTGCTTTCCAGCGCGCTTGAGGAAGGCAGCGGTGACGGGGCTGCGAGCGCAAGCGGCGAAGTCGAAGCCAGCGGGGAATTTCATGCCCTCGATGGGATACTGCATTCCATTCTTCTGGATGAGATCCATGAGGGCATCCACGGCATCGGGACCGCGCGCGGCGGCGGATTCAAAGGACTTCTGGATGATGGGCGAGTAGCTGTAGCCGCCATCATAGGCGAAGTAATCCGGGTGCTCGACGACGAAGCCAAAGGCTTCCTCCGCGCGATCGGCTGGCCAAGCCTTGGCCAGAGCGGAACCGAGCATGGCGCGCATGACGGCGGAGGGAAGCTGCTGGAGCCATTCCCAAGCGGCATCCGGATCGCGGCGGGTCCATTCCGACATGAGGGCGTGGAGTGCCTTTGAGGCGCTGCCGTAGCGGACGACGGCGGGATCGGTAATGCCTTGGGCGAGCGCGGCACGGAGTTCATCCGTGGACCAATCGGTGAGCGGAGGCTCCGAACCATAGGAGTAGCCGAGATCGGTGACGAGGCCGGTGCGTTCGCGGGTCCAGCGGGCGAGTTCTTCCGGGGTGCGGGGTGGCGCGGCTTTCTTCGGGGCATCGACGCGGACGGAGGTCGGCTTGCCGGAGATGGGAGGCTCCGGCGATACGCGACGGGCGGAGGCCCATCCGATGGCTCCGGCGAGGAAAAAGATGACGAGGAGCCGCAGCATCGTGCCTGTCTTCATGATATGGGGATGAAGGTCAAGATCGCCGGAGGAGAGGGCTTTCGATGAGACGGGAAATGAAAAGGGATATTCGGAGAAGTTTGGGATGAGAGGGATGGGGGCCGGCCTTTTTACTGAAGCATCTCCTCAAGGCCTCTACCCCGGCCTCAGGCACGGATGCACAAGAAGGGCTCCCTCCAACGACGAGAAGGGAGCCCCGGGGGGCATGAGGGTGGGAGAAGCCCGGCGTCTCAAGCTTCATCTGCCATCCACATGATCTTTCTTCTGCAGCTCAGCGCTTGGCCGAAGGCTTCTTTGGCAGCGGGAAGGAGAACAACTCACGCCCAACTGCAGAGGTCTCGGCAGTGAAGTAGAGCTTGTTTTTGAAGATGGTAAGATCCTTGGGGGAAGAGCTTCCAGTGCCGGGCTCGATGTCGGTGACAAGGACGGTTCCTTCTTCCGTTCCATCGCTCCGCCACAGCTCCCCCCCGTGGATCCCATCGTTGGCGGCGAAGAATATCTCATTCCCGACTGCCAGCATCGCGCCTGGCCCGGAGCCAAAGCGCCCGTCCTCCTCGATCTCCTTAACCAGCGAAGTTCCTGCCGCAGTGCCATCCGTTCTCCAAAGCTCGGTCGCCACGTTCTGGGATGCATCTCTCAGCGGTCCACAGGGAAAGTAAAGCTGTCCCCCTGCGACCGCGTAGCGGCGGCTCCCGGCCATGAGATCAGTGGGAATCGCGAAGCCCGGAGGCAGGGTGGTAACATGCTCCAAGCCCGATCCGCTGTAACGATACAGGCGGAATTCCCCTTCCACCTTGGCAAAGAAGATGAGGGTGCCCTCCAAGTCCGTCGGCATCACGAGGCTCGTGGGAAGAATATCGACATAGGTCGTCCCCGCCGAAGTGCCATCGGATGTCCATACCGAGTGATGGGCGCCGGCCTTGGTGGTGAAGATCAGACGGCTTCCAACGCGCATGAGATTCAACGCCGCCTCTTCCGGCCTCAACGAGAGATCTTTCACCTCCCAGGTACCATCCGCCTGCCCATTGCTACGATAAAGCCTGCCGTCCGATGTCAACGAATAGAAGATGCCATCCAGTGAAGCGAAAGAGGAGCCTGCTCCAGCATCCAATTCCAAAGTTCCCTCCGGGGTTCCATCGGTCCGCCAAAGGGAAGAGGTGTCATCCCTTTGGACGCGGAAGTAGACCAAGCCATCGACCCGGAAGAGTGAATGGTAGCTACCGGGCGTTCCTCCGTCCTTCCTCAAGTCCATCAAGACCTTCGTCCCGCGGCCGGTACCATTGGTGATCAGGAGTTCCTGATCGGCGACATAGATCGCCCGGGAACCGAGCATCGTGGAACTGCACAAACTTTTGCCAGAGGCCGACCAATACTGGCGCGTGCCGGCAGCTGTGCCGCTACTCCTCCACAGCTCCGTCCGGATCTCCCCTTCGGAATCCAAAGTCTCGGATAGCAGGAATAACTGCTTTCCGTCCGTCATGATCGAACTTTCTTCCCGATCGTCGAAGAAGGAACCGGACCCCTCAGTCGGACGAGTGAGCTTGCGCATTGTTTTAGGAGTGCCTTCAGTCGACCAGAGAGAGGACATGGGCAATCCAGCCATGACAAAATAGAGGCGGTTTCCAAAGGAGCCGAGCAAAGTCTCATCACTGTATTGACCGGGCTCGTTCATGAATTTCACTACCACCGTTCCTTCAGGAGTACCATCGGTCCGCCATAGCCAGGATTTACCCCACGAAGCTTCCTGAAAATACAGCTGATCCCCGACAACCTGAAAACTGAGGCTGCCGCCGTTAGGCACGACGTTGAGCTTACTAAGGAACACCGTCCCTTGTTCGGTGCCGTCAGCTTTCCAGAGTTCGGAAATCCCGTGTGGTTTAGGATCCCGGAAATACACACTTCCCTTCCATGCAAAGAGCTCCCGGTCAACAGAGTAACCCGAAGCTTGGAGAGTTTTCAGTTTATGCGTTCCCTCCACGGTGCCATCGCTGACGATCAGATAGCGGGTATCGACGATGAAAAAGCGGCCGTCGAGAATTGCGGAGGAGTGGTATCCACTCTTTTCGCCATCTGAATCCATCAGTTTCACAGGCTCTGCCCCGGGTCTCCAAAGCCACAACCCTCCTTGTGATGAATATCCGCTGCTGGTCGAAATGAAGACCTTGTCGCCCACTGCGGTCACGTTCCAGATTAGATTCTGGTCCTCATTCAGGGAGTCAAGGGATCCAACCTTGACGGCCGGGGAGGATCCGTCCGATTTCCAAATCTGGTAATCGTCAGAAACGAAATAAGCATCATTCCCGATCGAGAATTGGAACCCTCCATAGATAGACCGTTCAACCGGGTGTTCTGGATTTCCGGCGGGAGGATCAATTCGAACGGGAGGAGATCCAGCACCGTCGATGGCGAAGAGGGCACCATACAATTCCAAAGAGGGTCCAAGGATATACAACTTTCCACCCGCGGCAAAAAGAGGCGACACGTGGGAATTCATGGGACCCGGGGAGAGATCAAGATGGAGACGGGTCCCCTCAGGAGTGCCGTCAGTTCTCCATAGTTCTTTCCCATGGATGCCATCGTCCGCGGTGAAATAGACAACTTCATTGAGGGTTAAAAAGCGCTCGATCTCCGAAGAGGCGGGGCCGGGATAAATGTCCTTCAAGAGACGGGTGCCCTTATCATCGCTGATCCACAGTTCATGCCCGGTCTTCTTGGAAAGGCTCGTGAAAATCACTCCTTTGGGAGTCGAAACCATCGTCATGAAGTGTGGCTCCGGAGGAAACAGCCCCGGACCGTTATGAATGTCCCGGACAAGACGGGCCTCGGGTTCAGCGAATAGGGCTTGGATTAGGGTAAGGAGGAGACTGCAGCGGAGGAGTTGCTGACGGAGGATCATGGATTTATTCTGAATTCTCTTTGTAATTACATGGAATTCACTTTGGATGTCATCATAATTTTCGTCTCCTCTTTCGCTAGGACACAAATGCCTAACAATCAGTCCACCAAACCGAGCGAGTTTTCCTTCCGAAGGGTTCCTGCCTTCGAGCATGGGGGTGGAAATCCGCACGGTACCCCAAGAGCCGCCGCTGAGTTGTTAGTATAACTCCGCCAAGGCAAGCTGCGAAGTGTGAAGAAGCAATGAACCAATCCGGGGAAATTCAGGCGCAGCTCTCCCGCACCCATGCCAAGTAAGCGGGGAGACCGGTGGTGAGGGGGAGGGCGATGATTTCCGGGACTTCGTAGGGGTGGAGCTCGCGAATGGCGGCTTCGAGTTCGGGGTAGCGGGTGGTCTTGATCAGGCTTAACACCTCCCCTGCCCGCTCGACCTTGCCTTCCCAGCGATAGATGGACTCGGCGCCGGGAAGGATGTTGACGCAGGCCGCCACTTGCCTTTCCACCAGAGCCGCGCCAATCTGTCGCGCCTGATCAAGATCGGGAAAGGTGCAGAGGACGACCATCACGTTTTCCATGCCCGATCCTGAACCTGAAAACCGGAACCCCGCAATTCTTTGAAACCCGGCTTCCTCGACAAACTGCTCGCCCGCATCGACCGGATCGATCCGGCGGAAGCCCGGCAGTTGCTGGACCGGCTAGTGCGGGAGAAGGGCTTCCTAGAGCAGGTTTTCGAGGCGCTGCACGAGGGGGTGATCGTCCTGGATGAGGACGGCGAGATCACCTTCATCAACGGTGCCGGCTGCCGTTTCTTCGGCGTGAAGGCGGAAGACGCGCCGGGAATGCGACTAGCGGCGATGATTCCGGGGCTGGACTGGGATTCGTTGGCAAAGCCGGGGATGTCGGTGTCGCGGGATCTGGAGGTCTTTTATCCGGAGAACCGCTTTCTGAATTTCTACCTCTCCCCGATCAAGCCGGAGGGGAGCGAAGCGATGGCGGTCGGCTGGGTGATGCTGGTGCGGGACCTGACGGTGACGCGGCAGGAGGCGGAGCAGACGCTGGAATCCGAGCGCCTCAACGCGCTCACGCTTCTCGCGGCCGGGGTGGCGCATGAGATCGGGAATCCGCTCAATTCGCTGGATATCCACCTGCAGTTGATGGCGCGGAAGCTGCGCAAGCTGCCGCCGGGTGACCGGGCTCCACTGGAGGAGCACCTGACGACGGCGCGCAATGAGATCAAGCGGCTGGATACGATCCTGAAGCAATTCTTGCAGGCGGTCCGGCCTTCCACGCCGAACCGGGAGCGCTGCGATCTGACGAAGGTGCTGCGCGATGCGCTGCGGCTGCTAGAGCCGGAGCTCGAGGCACGGGGGATCTCCGTGGAGTTGGATGTGGCCGAGCATTTTCCATCAATGGAGGCGGATGCGGGGCAATTCCAACAGGTCTTCTACAACCTGCTGCGGAATGCCTATCAGGCGATCGGCGGTGAACACGGATTGATCCGAATTTCGGCGAAGGCGAATGAATTTGAGGCGACGCTGAGCATCTCGGACAACGGCACCGGGATCTCCCCGGAACACATGGGCGCGCTTTTCGAGCCCTACCGGACCACGAAGCAATCCGGGAGCGGGCTAGGCCTGTTGATCGTGCGGCGGGTGGTGCGCGAGCACGGCGGAGAGATCGAGATCCAGAGCGAACCCGGTGCGGGGACGCGCATCCTGATTCACCTGCCGAGAGGTCCCAGACCGGTGCGGCTGCTGGAGTCGCATGACCGCGTCATCGACGTGGAGGCGAGCAGCCACTAACGAGAGATCCCCTTTTTCCCATGATGACCCCCACTCTCCTGATTGCCGATGATGAGAAGGCCACCCGCGATGGCTTGCGGGCGGCGCTGGAAGAGGAGTTCGAGGTTTTCACGGCTTCGAATGTGGCGGAGGCGCTCTCAGTGCTGAAGGCCGAGCAGATCGACCTGCTGCTGACCGACCTGCGGATGGGCGGGGACTCGGGGATGGATCTGCTGGAGAAGGCGATGGCCCTGCCCCATCCACCGGTATCGATCATGATGACCGCTTATGGCTCCGTGGATACCGCGGTGGAGGCGATGCGGCGGGGAGCATGGCATTTCGTCACGAAGCCGCTGAATCTCGACGAGGTGGAGATGCTGCTGAAGCGGGCGCTGCGCGGCCGAAAGCTGGAGGTAGAGAACCGCCAGCTCCGCGAGCAGATCTCGGATTCCTCCGGCTTGGAGCGGCTCGCCGGCAAATCGCCTGCGATCCAGAAGGTTAGCGATATCGTCCGTCAGGTGGCGCCGACGCGTGCGACCGTGCTGATCGAGGGTGAGTCCGGCACGGGCAAGGAGGTGGTGGCGCATGCGATCCATCGCTTGAGCGGACGCCCGCCGGAGAAGCTGGTGATCGTTCATTGCGCGGCGCTTTCCCCGCAGATCCTGGAAAGCGAGCTTTTCGGCCATGAGAAGGGCTCTTTCACGGGAGCGAACCAACGGCGCATCGGACGCTTCGAGCAGGCGGATGGCGGAACACTTTTCCTGGATGAGATCGGGGAAATCGATGCCTCGATCCAAGTGAAGCTGCTGCGCGCGCTGTCCGAACGCACGATCGAGCGGGTGGGCTCCAACACCCCGATCAAGGTGGACGTCCGGGTAGTGGCCGCGACTAACAAAAATCTGGGAGCGATGGTGGCGCGCGGGGATTTCCGCGAGGACCTGTTTTTCCGCCTCAATGTGGTGCGCATCCAGATGCCGCCGCTGCGGGATCGGGTGGAGGACATCGTGCTTCTGGCCGGAGTCTTCCTGAAGGAATTCGCCGAGGAGAACGGCCGCCCGATCAAACCGCTGAGCGACTTGGCGCTGCGCCACCTGCGATCCTACCCGTGGCCGGGGAATGTGCGCGAGCTGCGCACGGCGATCGAGCACGGGGTGGTGATGAGCAATGACCCGGTGATCGACCTCCACCACCTGCCCTCTTCGCTCCTTGGGGATGTGCCTGTTTTGGCAGCGCCGGTGACGGCTCCGACGGAAGGCAAAATCACCCTTGCCGCCCCACGGGAATTGAATTTGCATGCGCTCGAAACAAGCGCCATCCGCGCCGCCTTGGCTGAAGCCGGAGGCAACCGGACGCGGGCCGCCGAGATCCTCGGCATCAGCCGCCGCACCCTCCAGCGAAAGCTGAAGGAGGAGGAGGACTGAAGCCCGTCGGCGCGCCCGACAGACCTCTATGAGCAGCCCCACGACCTCGCATTTCGAAACGGCGGTAATGATCCGCAGGATCCTGTTCTTTCTGGTCCTGATCAGTTTCACCTTGCTCAACCTGATGCCGCTTTTCCGCGGCCTGTCCTCGCCCCAGGCGATGGAGCAAGCCCAGATCGCCCGCCAGATCGCCCGCGGCGAGGGCTTCACCACCAAGATGATCCGCCCGCTGGCCTACTATGAGGCCGAGAAGACGAATCAGGGTGCGCTTCCCTTCACAGGCTTCAAGGACACCTACCATGCTCCGCTGAACCCGCTGATTCTGGGAGCGGTGCTCAAGCTCGTGGGTGCGGACAAACCTGACGCCTGGCCAATGGCGAAGGATGAACTGGTTTTCCCGCTGGACCGGGTGATCGCGCTGATTTCCACGCTGTTTTTCCTGATGTCGATCGGGGTTTGCTACCTTCTGATCGGCAGGATTTTCGACGCGAAGATCGCCGGAGTGACGGCGGTGCTGATGATGCTATGTGACCTTTTCTGGAGTTTCTCGCAGAGCGGACTGCCCCAGATGCTGCTGCTGCTGCTTTTCTCCTGTGGCTTGTATTTCACTTACCGCGGGCTCGAGGCTCAGGAGGAAGGCCGTCCGGCCTTCGGTCCGGCGCTGCTGGGAGCCCTTTTCTTCGTGCTGATGGTGCTAACCCATTGGCTCACCGCGTGGATTTTCCTCGGCTACCTGATTTACGCCGCGGTGGCCTTCAAGCCGCGCGGAATCGTGGCGATCGTCGCCTTGGTCATGCTGGCGGTGGCGGTTTCCTTCCCGCTGATCCGCGCGAGCGGGATCGTCGGCCAGCCCTTCGGCACCGGTTTCTACGTCCTCTACAATGGCATCGGTGGCGGCACGGAGTCGCTGGTGATGCGGAACCATGACCTTGAGAGCGAGCCGCTCTCCCTCGACGGCCTGCTGGTGAAGATCCTCGGCACGACCTTGGTGCAGGCGTCCGACCTGCTGCCATTCCTCGGCGGTATCCTGGCGGCACCGGTTTTCTTCATCGCGCTGCTGCACCCCTTCAAGCGCTCGACCATCGCGAATTTCCGCTGGGGCATTCTGCTGATGTGGGTCTTCGCCGCACTCGGCATGGCTCTTTTCGGGATCGATCGTGAGGTGGCCATCCATCCAAACCAGATCCACATCCTCTTCGCGCCGGTGATGGCGGGCTACGGCTTGGCTTTCCTCTCCATCCTGTGGAGCCGCCTTGAGGTGGTGGCAAACGCGCCATTCCTGCGAAACGCGCACTTCATCGTGCTTATCGTGCTTTCCGCCGCACCCATGCTGCTGACGCTGCCGAACAAGGTGAACATCGGCATGCACATGAGCAAAGGCGGCGTGCCGCACTGGCCGCCCTACCGTCCTGACATTCTTCACAAGTTCCTGCCGGAATTGATCAAGGATCGCGGTGCCGCGGCGACCGCCGTAAAGGAAAAGGTCGTGGTTTCCGACCAACCTTGGGCAGTCGCGTGGTACGCCGATACGATCAGCTTGTGGATTCCGAAGACGAAGAAGGGCTTCGACAAATTGGAAGATCGCGGCGCCTCCCTTGGAACGCCTTTTGCAGGTTTCCTCGTCAGCCCAAGCTCCTCAGAGTCGGGAACCATGGGCGTGGTGCGCAGCCAGTTCAACGAGTTCAACTCCCTTATTTTCAACGGAATCGTTTCCGAAATGACCGCTCCGGCTGGATCGTATGACGGTACCAGCATCCTGCGCAGCGATCCAAAGCTGGCGGATATCTACAAGCGCTACAGCACCCCGACAGGGCTTTCGGGTGGAGAAATGGTGTTTTACGGCCCGGCCCAGCTCCAGAGTTCGAAGTAATGGCCCGCAAAAAGACAGCATCGGGCGCGGATCCCGCGGGTGAACCTTCCTTCGAGGAGGCCTTGCTGGAGCTCGAGAATATCGTGGCGGCGATGGAGGAAGAGCAGCTTCCTCTGGAAGAATTGGTGGCCCGCTACGAAAAGGGCTCGAAATTGCTCGCTCGCTGCGAGACGGTCCTCGCCTCCGCCCGGAAACGCCTCCAGACCATTTCCGCCAAAGCGGCCAACGCCGACGCAGATCTTCCAGACGACCCAGACGAATCTCCGGATGAAGACGACGAATCGGCCGGCTCAAGCCCCGGCACCCCGGACGAATACGACGACGATGACGACATCCGCCTCTTCTGAGCACTCCGCCCTCGGCCCGCTGCTTGCCGCCATTCATTCGCCCGAGGACGTCAAGGCTCTCCCGGAATCCGATCTCCCCAAGCTGGCGGAGGAAATCCGGCACTCATTGATCACCTGCCTTTCCCGCACGGGCGGTCACCTCGGCCCGAATCTCGGGGTCGTGGAATTGAGTGTCGCCCTGCACCGCGTTTTTTCCACGCCTCAGGATCGCTTCGTATTCGACGTCGCCCATCAGGGCTACGTTCATAAGATGCTGACCGGCCGGGCTGACCGGATCCACACCATGCGGACCTACAAGGGTCTGAACGGCTTCCTGCTGCGCAGCGAGTCCGAACACGATTCCTATGGTGCAGGCCACGCGGGTACTGCTCTTTCCGCCGCCCTCGGGATGGCTGCCGCGCGCGACCTGGCGAAGGAAGACAGCCACGTGGTGGCCGTCGCGGGCGATGCCGCCTTCACCTGCGGCCCGACGCTTGAGGCACTGAACAACATCGCCGAGACGACCAAGCGCTTCATCGTGGTGCTGAACGACAACGAATGGTCGATCGACAAGAATGTGGGGGCGATCGCCCGCTACTTCAATGCGCTGCAGACCCACTCCACCTACGCCAGCGTGCGGAATACCGCCGCGGAGTTCGTGGAGAAGGTGGCCGGCAAGGCAGTGCGGAAGCTCGCCCACAAGGTGGAGGAAGGCGCGAAGAACCTGCTTTTCCCGAACGTGCTCTTCGAGAAGTTCGGCCTGCGCTACTACGGCCCGATTGATGGGCACGACCTGCCGCTGCTGGTCCGCACTTTCGAGCACCTGAAGACGCTGCATGAACCGGTAGTCCTCCACATCATCACGGAGAAGGGCCGTGGCTATCAGCCGGCGCTCGACAATCCCGGCAAGTTCCACGGCCTCGGTGCCTACAAGATCGAGGATGGCTCGACCGACCTCTCCGCCACGCCGACCTGCTCCGATATCTTCGGCCGCACGGTGACGGACATGGCGAAGACGGATGAGAAGATGGTGGCCATCACCGCGGCGATGCCCGGCGGCACCAAGCTGGAGATCTTCAAGAAGGAACTGCCCGGCCGGTACTACGATGTGGGCATCGCGGAAGAACATGCGGCACTTTTCGCCTGCGGCATGGCAACAAAGGGCTTCAAGCCCTTCCTCGCGATCTACTCCACGTTCATGCAGCGTGCCTACGACATGATCGTCCATGACATGGCGCTGCAAAACCTGCCCGTGCGCCTGTGCATGGACCGCGGAGGCCTGTCCGGCGATGACGGCCCGACACACCACGGACTTTTCGACATCGGCTACCTGCGCCCGGTTCCGGGAATCGTCCACATGCAACCGGCGAACGAAGCCGAATTCGTGGCGATGCTCAAGTGGATGGCCAACTATGAGGCGGGCCCTTCCGCGATCCGCTATCCGCGCGGCCCGATCAATGGCAGTCCGCTCGACGCGCCCGTCCCGCCGATCGAACTCGGCAAGGCGGTGGTCGTTTCAGAAGGCGTGGACGTCGCCCTCATCGGCCTCGGCACGCTGTTCGGCATGGCAGAGAAGACCAAGGAACTACTGGAAGCACGCGGTCTCTCCGTCGCACTGGTCAATCCTCGCTTCATCAAGCCTCTGGACAATGCCGTCTTCGAGCGCATGGCCAAGCAGTGCAAGGTGGTCTGCACCTTCGAAGACCATGTCCTTCACAACGGATTCGGCTGCGGCGTGATCGAACTGCTGAGCGATGCAGGAATCACCACACCGGTCGAGCGTATCGGCTGGCCGGATGAGTTCGTGGAGCACGGCAAACCGGACATCCTGATGAAGCTTCACGGCCTCACCGCGGAAGCCGCGGTGGAGAAGGTGATGAAGCATTTCTGACAGCGTCCGTTTCCGCCACGATTCGTTCACGAGCCATGGCAGAATTCATCGACAAGGTCGCCATCGATTGGATCGAAGTCCGCGCCGGACGCATTCGCGTCCGGAAGGGCCATCCGACCTCCGCGCAAATCAAACAACTGCGCGCGATCTTCGAGGCGGATCCCCTGCCGGTGGCTAGTTCCTTTTGGATCACGAGGGACCGTCGGATCCACTTCAAGCCGAGCTTCCCCTCGTCTCTCAGGCCGGCGGTGCGCTCGGTGATGATTCCCTGAGGAGCCGGAGCCGCTTGCGTTCGCGGGCGGCGCGTCGTTTCAGCAAGCGACGCCGGGATCGCCATATCCCGTGAATGGCGGTCGCCAAGTAAACAACGATGCTCGCCGGGAGGCCGACGCCGAGCGTAAGGAGCAGGCGGAGCTTCCAGATGAGGGATCGCGCGGATGTCCTGTTGTAGATCTCTCCGGATACCGGGCCTTGGGAGGGCGAACACATCTCCCGGATCCTATAGCCCGGGAGATGTGGTTCAGAAAGCCGCAATCAGACCGCTTACTTCCTACCTTCGGTCACGCCGGGCCAAGTATCCGTACGGAACGGAATTGCCGGCAGACCTTCGGCATTGAAGAGCGTTGCATCGGGGTTTTCGGTCCACGCATAGCGAACCGCAGCCGGAGCGGGAACCTGTGGTGAGGAGACGACAACGGTGCCGCCATCGATCTTCGCATCCGCCCAGACGAACTTTTTATCTGCTCCGGCAATCGAGAAGCCTTTCAGCCCCCCTCCTTTCACAACGAGTCCCCCACCCGCGTAGTCAAAGCTCAGGCGGATCGTGCCTCCTTCGGTCTTTGCCTCCCGGAATTCCGGACCGGACGGGACGACCTTCTGGCCATAGGTCTTGGCCAAGGCCTGCAAGGCGAGGCGCTTGCCCACATCTTGCTTGTTGCGCGGGTGGATATCATTCGCTTCGCCGATATCGATGGCCACGGCCAAACCGCTGTTAGGCAGCTTCTTCGCGGTCATGGCCTGGGCTTCACGCAGCTCCGCCCACTCGCTTTCGCCGGGCTCCGGCTTGGCCTGCATGAAATTGGCAAGCTGAACGATATAGAAGGGAAACTCGCCTTGCCCGAAGCGCTGGCGCCAATCGCCGATCATGGTCGGCAGCAGCTTGCGATACTGCGCCGCGCGGCCCGCATTGCTTTCACCCTGATACCAGATGGCACCCTTGATGCCGTAGGGCAAGAGCGGGGCAATCATGGCATTGTAGAGGACCGTAGGGA
The DNA here is from genome assembly GCF_012913485.1 of Luteolibacter luteus. Classification (GTDB taxonomy): domain Bacteria; phylum Verrucomicrobiota; class Verrucomicrobiia; order Verrucomicrobiales; family Akkermansiaceae; genus Haloferula; species Haloferula lutea. The sequence goes on from NZ_CP051774.1 coordinate 1,600,358, forward strand.
CGTTTGGATTGTCCCCCATGCGTCGCGGGAAGGCCGAGGTCTTGGTGAGATCCGAGCCGACCTTGTAGTGCCACGGGCCAGCAAGCGGGATCGGATTCAGTCCCTTGCTTTCAAGCTTCACGGTTTCGGCCGTTCCGGTCAGGCCGCCCTTGCCACTAGCATCCATCACACGAACCGCGATCACGTTCTTTCCTTCCTTGAGAAGTCCTGTAGGCACCGTGTATTCGCGCGGGGTGGCAAAACCGGCGGTCTCCCCGATCTTCTGGCCATTCACCCACGCCGCGTCCTCGTCATCGATCGGGCCCAGGCTCAGCACCGCCTCCTTCCCGGCGAAGTCTGCGGGAAGATCCACGCTGCGGCGCAGCCAGACGGAACCATCGAGGGCGGTCACATCGGGAATATTGGAGGCCGTCCACTCCTGCGGCTGGTTCATCGTGGACCAGCCGGAATCGTCGAAGTCCGTTGCGGCCCATGGGAAAGAACCACCCTTGCTACCTTCATCATTGGCAGCATACCAGGCAATCTGCGGGTCCGGCTCGGGGGTCTTCGTGCGACGCTCGAGATCAGCCATCGCCTGATTGAAATCATTCATCGGCGTCAGCGCTTCCTTGCTGGTCCATGCCTCGGCGATGGTGCCACCCCACGAAGTGTGGATGAGGCCGATCGGGACCTTCAGGTCCTCATTCAGCTTGCGGCCGAAATAGAAGCCTACGGCGGTGAAGCGTGAGACCGTCTCCGGGCTGGCTACTTTCCATCCGTCGGTAGCAACAGTCTTCTGCGGCTCCGCGGCGGTGACGTGCGGGATCTCAATGTGGCGGATCTGCGGGAAATTGGCAGCGGCGATTTCGGCTTGGGCGTTATTGGTGTCGTTGACGCGCCACTCCATGTTGGATTGGCCGGAGCAGATCCACACATCCCCCACCAAAACGTTGTTCAGCGTGACGTTTTCCGGGCCGGAAACAGTGAGCGTGTGGGGGCCTCCAGCCGGAAGAGGTGGCAGCAGGACGCTCCATTTCCCGTCGGCACCGGCGCTGCTGGTCGCGGATTGTCCCGCGATGCTCACCGTGACCTGATCTCCTGGCTTCGACCAGCCCCAGACGGCATCCTTCTGGTCCCGCTGGAGGACCATGTTGTCGGTAAAGACCGGTGAGAGGAAAGGCTCGGCTCCTGAGGCAAGCGAAACGGTCAGAACCAGGGCGGTGGCGGCGAGTTTCATGGATAAGACCTAAACGCACGCCGCCGCCCCTTGTTTTCGCCGGGAGCATCACTCTGTGTCATGCCCGCGCCATAGCCACTCCAGCGAGTAAGGAGACCCCTCCATCGCCCACAGGGCACCATCGATGAAACGGTAGAACTGGTTCATGCCCGCGATTTTTTCCATGTCTTCCTCGTCGAGCCGGATCGAGGCGGCCTCCAGATTCTGTTTCAGGCGTTCGGGATTCACCGATTTCGGAATGGCGGAGGTTCCGCGGCTCACTGCCCACGCCAAGAGCACTTGAGCGGGCGAAATGCCATGTTTGGCAGCGACTTGGAGAATTTCCGGGGCATCGCGCAAGGGCGGATCATCGCCACGCTGCAGCCGCGCCGGGCGGTCCGGCGAACCGAGGGGCGAATAGGCCGTGAGAGCAATTCCCGCGGGGCCACAGAAATCCAAGAGCATTTGTTGGGACAAGAGGGGGTGGCTCTCCACCTGATTCGCCTCGGGCCGAATTCGGGAGCGAACGTAAAGATGCTTCAGGCGGTGCACATTGAAATTCGAGACACCAATGTGACGGCAAAGCCCCGCGTCTGCGAAACTCTCCATGGCACTCCACGTGTCCTCGAGCGGGGCATCCCCGGGCGAGAGGAAATCAGCGCCGCTAGTCGGAAACTCGATCTCCGGTTTCAGGGCGATCGGCCAGTGGATGAGGTAGAGATCCAGATAATCGAGGCGGAGATCGGCCAAGGACTTCTCCAGCGCGGGGCGGGCATCATGCGGGAGGTGCTTGTTGTTCCAGAGCTTCGAGGTGATCCACAGTTCCTCGCGCTTCACCAGGCCGGAGCTGATGGCGGCGGCAAGCGCCTCGCCGATTTCCGCCTCATTGCCATAGAGCGGGGCACAATCGATGTGGCGGTAGCCGATCCTCAAGGCCTCGGTGACGGCAGCCGCCGTTTCGCCGGGCGCGGCTTTCCAAGTTCCGAGTCCCAAGGCCGGCATACGGTCCCCATTGGCAAAGGTGAAGGCGGGTGTCGTCATCGCCCTGCTCTACCATCGATGGACGGGCTGCGAAAAGCCCCTAGCGACCCCGTGCGAGGGTCTGCACCTGTGACGGTTTCTTCGGAGAGCTTCGGTCCTTGCATCAATTGGCATGGCTGGCGCTTCATAGGGGTGATTCCATGGCAATCCGAGTCGGCCTCCATCACGTCACCGAATATCGCTACGACCGCGAGGTGAATCTTTCGCCCCACGTCGTGAGGCTGCGACCCTGTGTGCACTCGCGGACTCCGATCCTCGCGTATTCGCTGAATATCGAGCCGGCGAACCACTTCATCAATTGGCAGCAGGACCCCTTTGGAAACTGGAATGCCCGGGTCGTGTTCCCTGAGAAAACCCGCAGGCTCAGCATCGTGGTGGACCTGGTGGCGGACATGACCGTCATCAATCCCTTCGACTTCTTCCTGGAAGAGTATGCGGAGGAATTTCCCTTCAACTATCCGCCGTCCCTCAAGCATGAGCTTTCTCCCTACCTGAAGATCCGGGAGCGGGGGCCACAGCTAATGGAGTGGCTGGAGAAGATCCCGCGGGAGAAGGCCCGGACCATCGATTTCCTGGTGGATGTGAACATGCGGGTGCATCAGGCGGTGGGCTACGTGATCCGCCTGGAGCCGGGGGTGCAGAGCTGCGAGCAGACTTTCGAACGGGGTACCGGCTCATGCCGGGATTCCGCCTATCTCCTGGTGCAGGCCTTGCGCCATCTGGGTCTCGCGGCGCGTTTCGTTTCCGGGTATCTGGTGCAGTTGAAGCCGGATCAGGAGTCGCTGGATGGACCATCCGGGCCGGCCGAAGATTTCACGGACCTCCATGCTTGGGCGGAGGTCTATATCCCGGGCGCGGGCTGGGTGGGTCTGGATCCGACCTCCGGGCTTTTCGCCGGAGAAGGACACATCCCCCTCTCCTGCACGCCGGAGCCTGCCAGTGCGGCACCGGTGGTGGGTGCGGTGGATGAGTGCAAGACGGAGTTCGTCTGGGCGAACGAGGTCACGCGCGTGCATGAGGATCCGCGGGTGACAAAGCCTTACAGCGACAGCGAGTGGGATTCGATCAATGCCCTCGGGGAGAAGGTGGATGCACTCTTGGAAGCGGACGATGTGGCACTGACCATGGGTGGCGAGCCCACTTTCGTTTCCATCGATGACATGGAGGGCGCAGAGTGGAACGTCTCTGCCGATAGTCCGGCGAAGCGGAAGCTGGCGCTCAATTTGCTGAAGCGGCTGAAGGATGTGTTCGCGAACGGCGGCTTGCTCCACTACGGAGAGGGCAAGTGGTATCCGGGTGAGCCTTTGCCACGCTGGGCCTACACGGTGCTATGGAGGAAAGACGGGCAGCCCTTGTGGAAAGATGAGCGCCTGCTCGCTGATCCGAACTCCGATCTTGGCCATGGGATCGAGGATGCGCGCCGCTTTGCAGCCCGGATGATCGATATCCTGGGCTGCGAGCCATCGCACCTTGTGGCGGGATTCGAAGATGCCTTTTACTATGCTTGGCGCGAAAGCACGCTCCCGACGAACGTCGATCCCTACTCCGCGGATCTGGATGATCCGTTGGAGCGCCGCTACCTGGCCACGCTGTTAGACCGAGGGCTTTCGAAACCCACCGGCTTCGCACTGCCACTGGAATGGGATGCGGAGGAGGAAACGTGGCAGAGCGCGCTGTGGACTTTCCGGCGTGGACGCATGTCGCTCGTTCCCGGAGGATCCCCCATGGGTTTCCGGCTGCCGCTGGATTCGCTGCCCAAGGCCCCGAAGGAGGCGGCCACGGAATCCGCACCGCTAGAGGCATCGCCGATGGAACCGGTTCCCAGCTTGCCTGTTCATGGAGCGATGCTTCCTGCCGGTCGCACCTTGCAGACGTCAACGGGCGTTGCGCCGGGTGCGCCGCCCGCAGCGGATTCGGGCATCTTCAAGGGAGTGCCGCAAACGGCAGTCTGCTTCGAGCCACGGAACGGCAAGCTGCACGTGTTCTTCCCGCCGGTCACCCATCTGGAGCACTATCTGATGCTGCTGGAAGCGGTCGAAGAGGTTTCTTCCACGCTGAAGCTTCCCGTAATCATCGAGGGCTACGAGATGCCATGGGACCGAAGGGTGGAACGCATCAAGGTCACGCCTGATCCCGGAGTCATCGAGGTTAATGTACATCCGGTGACTCGCTGGAGAGACCTGGTGGACAATACGACAACGCTCTATGAAGCCGCGCGACTTTCCCGGCTGGGCACCGAGAAATTCATGCTCGATGGCCGCCATACGGGAACCGGTGGCGGCAATCACGTGACACTCGGTGGCGAAACGCCGGACCGCAGCCCCTTCCTCCGCCGCCCGGGTTTGTTGCGTAGCCTGATCACCTACTGGCAGCATCATCCCGGGCTCTCTTACCTTTTCTCCGGGCTCTTCCTCGGTCCGACCAGCCAAGCTCCACGAGTCGATGAAGGACGTGACGACCGGCTTTTCGAACTGGAGATTGCCTTCGGCGAGCTGCCAGAAGCGGGAGATCCACCGTGGATGGTCGATCGCGTTCTGCGCAACCTGCTGACGGATCTCACCGGCAATACGCATCGCGCTGAATTCTGTATCGACAAGCTCTACGCACCCGGCACGGCCAGCGGACGGCTGGGCATCCTGGAACTGCGTGCCTTCGAAATGCCGCCGCATGCGCGCATGAGCCTGGTGCAGATGCTTCTCGTGCGCGCGCTGGTCGCGAAATTCTGGAAGGAGCCCTATCACCGGAAGCTGGTTCGCTGGGGCACGGAGCTGCACGATCGTTTCATGCTCCCGCATTTCGTCCGCGAGGATCTGAAGGACGTGGCGCTGGACCTGAAGAATTCCGGAGTTCCTTTCGAAGCGTCGTGGCTCGAGCCATTCCACGAGTTCCGCTTCCCGGTTTACGGACGAGTCTGCCACGATGGCGTGGAGATGGAAATCCGTGCCGCCTTGGAGCCATGGCATGTGCTTGGCGAGGAAAGCACCTCTTCCGGGACCGCCCGCTATGTGGACTCATCGGTGGAACGTGTGCAGGTGAAGATCACGGGCATGGTGGAGGGAAGGCATGTGCTGGTCTGCAATGGCCGCCGCATCCCGACACGGCCAACCGGCCGCCGTGGCGAACATGTCGCCGGGGTCCGCTACAAGGCGTGGGACCCATGGTCCGCAATGCATCCCACCGTCGGTGTGCATACTCCCCTGACCTTCGATGTGGTGGATACCTGGAACCGCCGTTCACTGGGCGGCTGCGTGTATCACGTGGTGCATCCGGGTGGCCGCAGCTACGATACCTTCCCCGTGAATGCCTATGAAGCGGAGTCTCGGCGTGTAAGCCGTTTCTGGCAACACGGCCACACGCCCGGCGTGGTGGAACCCGCCTCGACCGGAGGCTTCGGCTATCACCGGGTGGAAGATCGTGCCGGAGGTCCTGCGGTGAGCTATACCGAAGTGCCGCTGGCGGATCCCACCATGGACTTCCCGCTGACGCTGGATCTACGACGCTGAAACCCGGCCACGCTCCAGCAGCCATCGTTTCAGGAGGTTCAAGTCGGCAGGCTTCGTGAGGTGCTCGTCGAAGCCGGCTTCCTTGGCGAGTTGGCGGTCGTTTCCGCTGCCGTAACCGGTGAGGGCGATGAGGAAGGCATCCTTCATCGAGGGCATCTCACGAAGCTTCCGCGCGACTTCAAAACCATCCATGCCCGGAAGCCCGATATCGAGAATCACGACCTCCGGTATGAACTCTCCAGCCAATACCAAGGCATCCGGGCCGGCGTGAGCGACACGCGTTTCGTGGCCGAGCATCCCTTGCAACATGGCCATTGTTTCTGCGGCATCCCGGTTGTCGTCCACGATCAGCATGCGGAGGGAACGTTGCTGCGGCGCTATCTCCGAATCATGAACCTTGCTTGCCGGCACCCCATCTAGAACGGGCAAGCGCACGATGAATTCGGCGCCCCGGCCCAAGCCATCACTCCGGGCTTCAATGCTCCCGCCATGGAGCTTCACCAAGCGATGGACGATGGTGAGGCCGATGCCCAACCCGCCATGCGCACGATCCAGGGTCCGGCTCGCCTGAACAAAGAGCTCGAAGACGCGGGGAAGCAATTGAGGATCGATCCCGATACCATTGTCCCGCACCCGGATCATGACCTGTGGTCGACCGGAGCAGTCGTCGCGCTCGGCACTAAGGACAATGTGGCTGCCCGCGCCGCTATACTTGCAGGCATTTCCTAGCAGATTGCCCAAGATCTGCTCCAAGCGAGTGCCGTCGGCATTCAGGAAAAGCGGTTCGGAAGGCAAGGACAGCTCGAAACTTTGTCCGTTTGCCGAGCAGTTCGATCGCGCGATGTTTGCCGCGGCAAGCAAGATCGCTTCCAGCTCGATCGACTCCTTGCGGAGCTCGATCTTTCCCTCGGTGATGCGGGAGACATCGAGCAGATCATCGATCATCCGGCTCATGTTCTCGATCTGACGGGAGATCAGCGTCTGGGAACGGGCGCGATCGTCTTCCGAAACACCTTCTGTCTGGAGGATCTCGGCGGCGTTTCGAAGCGGAGCCAAGGGATTACGAAGCTCATGCGCAAGCATCGCCAGGAATTCGTCCTTGTTCCTGTCGGCCTGCCGAAGGGCGGCAGCCTGAGCCGCCAAGGTTCGCTCGCTTTCTCTCAGGGCTTCATCGGCGAGCTTCCGTTCCGTGATGTCATTGAACAAGACCGCCACTCTCCGCTGCTCAGCCGCACCGAAACGGGAAGCATGCACATCATACCAGCGATTCAGGCCTTTCGCGTGATTCACAAAGCGAGCCGACTCACCGGTCATCGCCACCCTGCCGTAAGTCTCGAACCAATGATCCTCATGCTCCGGGATCAGGTCACGCATCCTTTTTCCCACGACATCGCCAAGCCCCGTCTGCTTTACGAATGATGGACTGATCTGGACGAAAGCATAGTCCACGGGCTTCTGATCCTCATCGAAGATCATCTCGATGACACAAAAGCCCTCGTCGATGGTCTCGAACAAAGTTCGATAGCGCTCTTCTGAATCGCGGAGAGCCGCCTCGGCAACGCGTCTGCCGGTAACATTCCGAATCACGCTCAAGAGGCCCGAAGGCGTGCCGTCCTTGTCATAGAGCCTGCTCACTGCGGACTCGACGAAGATCTTCTCTCCTGAGCGGAGAATGTGGATGTTCTCACCGCGCCAATGCCCTGTTTGATCAAGGGCTTCTTTGGCCTGCTGCTTGTCACCCTCGCGGATCCAGCGATAATCGTAGAGAGTCTTGAGATGCTGGCCCAGGGCCTCCGAAGCCTTCACTTCGTACTGCTCCTCCGCGGCGGCATTGAGGTAGATCACATGGAAGTCCTCATCGATCGCCACGACGGCATCGGTCACCTTGGAGAGGATGTCGCTACGGAAGCGGTTCGACTCGGAGTCGGAGGTCTGGAGGATATAAACCTGCGGGCCTGAGCTGCCATCCACGACGAGGGCATCCACCTCGCCATGGCGAATGGCGCGGAGAGTTTCTTCGATCTCCTGCAGCCGCGCACGCAGCTCGACATTTTCTGCCAGGAGCTGGTTCTCGGTTTGGGGTGAGGTGGACATCCTTCAATCGGTATCTTGAGGGCCGCCCGCAGGAGATCCGGGCGAGACAAGGCCAAGACCCGCGAGCATCTTCGGCGTATTGGACATGTCGCCGACAAAGCGACGCACAGGTAGCGGCATTTTTCTGACCAGGGTCGGAGCTGCGATGATTTGTTCGTTCCTGGCCGCCGCCGGATGCTTGCAGATGTCGACCACTTCGAGGTCGTAGCGGTTCTTGAGATGCTCCTCGCAAATCTTCCGGGTATTCACGATGGCGCGATTGGACTGACCGGTAGGCCCGGCAATGTAGAGCCGGAGTACATACCGGACTTCCATCCTGGCGGCCGCAGCGGCCTCGATGGCTTCGTGTCCCTTCTCCGGGCCATCACTCATAAATTTCAATCCTTCACCGGCTGCACATCCAGGCCGACAAGGACCCGCTCTTCATTGGAGAGATCACCAATGATCTTTTTGATCGGTTCCGGTAATCGTCTCACGAGGGTGGGAACCGCCAGGATTTGATCCCCCGCAGCGAGCTGAGGCTTTTCCAAGAGGTCGATCAGCTCGATGCGGTATTGGCCTGCCAGGTGCGTTTCGCAGATCCGCTTCAAGTTGACGAAGGCCTCCACGGATTTCGCAGTCTGCCCCGCGACGTAGAGACGAAGTTGGAACGCTGGCACCATGGCGGAGGCCTTTGCATTGGCTTTCTTTTTGGCGTCCTTCATCGCTTCTCCTTCGGTTTAGGTTCACCGGCCGCTACTCTCCCGCGCCGGCTTTTGACGAGGCTGGCGAGTTCATTCTTGGCGACCTCTTCCCGGAGAAACTCCTGCGCCGCCGAAAATTCCATCTCCGCGGCCTCCGAAGCGGCTTCAGCCTGCAGCATCGCGATCTGGGCTTCGAGCGCCAAGCGCCTGCTCTCGTGTTTCCGCATCTTCCGTTGGTGTTCTTGCTGACTGATGCTGGCAGCCGCCTTTTCGCGGGCTTCCTGCGACAGTCTCGAAGACCCTGTGAGTACACCCTCGCTACCCAGATAGACATCCACAAGGTCGATGCCCTTGTCGCTCAGGATGAACTCGCGCACCTGATTCGAATGGGGCATGCCCCTCGACTTCAAGACGTAGAGAGTGCGGTTGCGCTCCCCGTTCTGCTCATGGTTGCGCAGCAGCAGCCAAGCATCCATGAGCGAGGAGACCCCGATCTGCGAATCTTCCGGATTGCCGGAATATGCACTACCTTGGGTCAAGCTGGTGAAGATTCCGGTAATCTTATGAAGCTTCAGGAAATCGATGAGTCGCATCAGGGTGGGTTTCACCTCGGCTTCATCGCGTTGAAGGGTCAGATTGCTGATGGGATCGACAGCCACGACCGAAGGTTTGAAAGACAATACCAGGCCGTGCATCGCCAGAAGGTGCTGCTCGAGTCCTTGGAGGGTGGGTCGCGAAGCGTGGATCTGGAGCAATCCCTTCTTGGTCCACCTTTCCAGATCGATGCCAATCGAACGCATATTGCGAATGATCTGATCCGGAGACTCCTCATAGGCGAAGAGCAAGGCTTTCTCACCGCGACTGCACGCAGCATCCACGAAGCTGGCGCTCACACTGCTCTTGCCGGTGCCAGGCGATCCTGAAATCAGCACGCTCGAACCACGGAACACCCCTTTCCCACCGAGCATTTCATCGAGCGCAGGGATGCCCGTGGGGATACGTTCACTCGGTGCCTGATGATCGAGCTTCAGCGAGGTGATGGGCAGCACGGAGATCCCACGCTCGCTGATAAGGAAAGGATACTCGTTCGTCCCGTGGGAAGAACCACGGTATTTCACGACCCTCAGGCGACGTGTTGAAATCTGCCCGTCGACGCGATGATCGAGGCTGATCACACAGTCAGCGACATACTCTTCGAGGCCGTGCTTGGTGAGAGTGGACTCGCCTTTCTCACCCGTGATGAGGGCGGTCACCTTTCGATCCTTCAGCCAGCGGAAAAGCCGCCGCAGTTCCGCACGTAGGACGGCCTGATCCGGAAGGCCGGTGAAGAGGGCCTCCACGGTATCCAGAACCACGCGCTTCGCACCGATCGAGTCGATGGCGTGACCCAGGCGGATAAAGAGCCCCTCGAGATCATACTGACCCGTTTCCTCGATCTCACTGCGCTCGATGTGGACGTGATCCAGGACGATCTTGCCTTCGTTCACCAATTTCTGGAGATCGAAGCCGAGGGAGCGCACATTGTCGCTGAGTTCCTTCGAGTTCTCCTCGAACATCAGCATGACACCGGGCTCGGAGAACTCCTTCGCACCGTGGACCAAAAATTCGGTGGCAAGCATGGTTTTACCGGCACCGGCGCTACCGGCGACCAAGGTGGGGCGCCCGGAAGGCAGGCCGCCTCCGGTAATTTGGTCTAGCCCTTCGATTCCGGTGGGGGCCTTCGGGATAGAGGTGGTTGCAGGGGCAGTCTTGCGGGGCATGGCTGAACTGAGCGAGGTCGATTCCCCTTCTCTCGCAAATCCGGGACCAAAACTCGGGCATTAATGGAAGTCCCATTGCAATAAGCATTCCCGGGTTTTCCTTCGGGGGAGGCACCTCTTCCTCGAGTGCATTTTGCAACCGTGTCACCTTCTTCTAACGGCGAAGCGCAATGCGGGGGAGCATGTGTCCGCTGCCAATGACGGCGGCAATCTTGTTTGCGTGAACAGCGGATTCCGACCGTATTCGAGCCATGCGTCTTGTTCTCGCCCTGCTGGCCACTCTGACGATCGCGCGAGCCGATCTTCATCCGCGGCTGCTCTTTCCGGCGACCTTGGAGCCAGCGGTGAAAGAACGCATCGGGAAGGATCCTCTGGCTGCGGACCTCCAAAGGCTGGTGGTCAAGAGGGCTGAAAAAATCCTCACCGACCGTACTTGCGAGTATCGGATCCCGGACGGCAAGCGCCTGCTTTCCGAATCCCGTCTGGCGCTCAATCACGTGCTCCACTGCAGCTGGGCATGGCGGACGACTGGAGATGCCCGGTTCAAGGAGCGGGTCGTCCGCGAGCTCGATGCTGCTTGCGCGCTGAAAGATTGGAATCCATCCCATTTCCTTGATACCGCGGAAATGGCGACCGCCGTCGCCATCGGGTACGATTGGCTGCACCCCGTTCTCACGTCGGAACAGCGCCAGCGCTATGAAGACGCGCTCTTGGACAAGGCCCTGCGCGTGGTCGGCCAGAAACATGCGAAGACCGGCTGGTGGACAGGAGCCACGAACAACTGGACGCAGGTCTGCGGAGCGGGGATGGGGATGGCTGCGGAGGCAGTGAAGGAACGCGATCCCTCGCTCTGCCAGCCTGTGATCGACCGTGGCCGCGAACTCATAGAAAAATGCAAAGTCTTCTACGAGCCCGATGGCGCGTATCCTGAAGGTCCCTCCTACTGGCACTACGGGACGAACTATGAGGTGCTGCTCTTCGCCGCGCGCGAATCACTCGCTCAAGAGATCGATGTCACTCCACTTCTCAATGGCAGCGGTGACTTCATGATGCACGTCACCGGACCCTCACGGCTTTCCTTCAACTACGCGGATGGCAATGCCTACACCGAGATCCCCTCACCTGCCCAAAGCTGGATCGCCACGCATTTCAAATCACCGGCACAGGCTCACCACGTCCGCTCGTTGCTCGAACGCGGACTGAAGGATATCGCAAGCGGAGGCGCGACCGGCGATCTCCGCTTCTTCCCGCTCCATCTGCTCTGGCTTCCTGCAGCCGGCGAAGCGAAGGGCGGGATGCCGCTTTCCGCGCGCTTCAATGGCGAGCAGTCCCTTGCCTTCTTCCGAAGTGCATGGGCACCCGACGCTGCATGGCTTGCGATCAAAGGTGGGACCGGGGCCGCGAGCCATGGTCATCTCGATGCCGGGGCTTTCGTTTATGAAGCGGGCGGTGTGCGATGGTTCCACGATCTGGGAAAGGATGACTACAACATGCCGGGCTACTTCGGTAAAAACCGTTGGGATTACCTTCGACTCACCAATTTCTCGCACAGCACTCTCGTCATCGCGGGCAAACTCCAATCCACCCCGAAGCAAGGCTGTCCGCTGCTGAAGTCTGCTTCCGCCGACGAAGTTGCCATCGATCTGACACCAGCGTATGCCGCCCAAGCGGACCAAGTGACCCGCTCGGCACGGTTCCAAGCGTCCGATGATGGCGCATCCCTGACCGACCTCGTCGAGAATCCCGCCGGTCCCGTGCGCTGGGCGATCGTGACGAAGGCGTCCCCGAAGATCGACGGCGAACGCCTGATTCTGGAAGAAGCTGGCAAGCGCCTCGTCCTTACACGCCTGGACAAGTCCGGCGGCGTTTGGGAAGAGTATTCCCTCAAGCCTGCCACCGAGCGGGAGCAACAGAACAAGGGCTTTCACCTGATGGGCTTCACTGCACCGCCCGCGGAGAAGCTGTGCCTTGAGGTGAATTGGAAGCTGGAATAGCCTCCGGCTTTCCATGCAGGCGCGACGATCAATCCGTTATTCTGCGATCATTCTCCTCCTGGGTCTGGCGGCGGGAGGGGCTTATATTCTCTCCCGGCCGGACATTTATCACACGAAGGAACGGCGAGAGGCGAAGGACTCGATGATCCAAGCAGTCTCCGAGGACCTCGCATTGCAAACTCCTCCAGCCCGTCCGACCGGCGAGGGCTGGATGAACGAGAAAGTCATTTTTTGCGGCGACGGGTCTTGGCTTTCTTATCGCTCGCAGTGCCACAAGCAGGATCCGAAGGTCCACGATCTTTTTATCACGAAGGCTTCAGACGGTAAGTGGTACTATTCCACTTACCACTTCTGCATCGGTGCCTTAGTACTGGAGGGAGACGGGCAGCCGGGATCGCTTGACGAATTCCGGGGAAAATACGCGTTGGCGGAGTTCGACGGAGAATCCGATGCAGCGCTCGGCAAAACTTGGCCGGATGGCAAGTGAGGCAGCCTACATCCTCAGGTGCCCTCCAATGGTTTCTTCCCCCGCCTTAGCATCTCGCCAAGCCAGGCACGGACGGCAGAGAAGCCGCGGACGATGGCGTGATCCCGCGTGCCGTGGAGCTTGAGGGTTCCCGCAATGCTTGCCTCATGGCCGCGATAGCGCGGGAGAAAGATTAGCAGGGTGCGTCCCTCCTCCTCAGGCGAAGGCTGGTGGATCAGGGTGGGAGACAGAATTCCTTTTTCCACGTGGCGAAGCCCATCCGGCATGGGGATGATCCGTTCATCGAGCACACACCAGCGGCGATAGCGGAAGGCCGGGGTTCCATCTTCCAGAAGGATCAAACGGCCGCCGGTGCGCGGAGGTAGTCCTGCCAAGCGTCCGAGAGTGAAGGCATGCGGCGTTTCCGGGGTCGCGCGCTTTCTTCCACGCCATGGCATCAGGATATCCGAGGCATAGCGGGCTCCGAAGATTGCGAGGCGCATGGCGGCAGGTGCAAGAAAGGCAGCCAACGCGATGATCGCAAGGCAGAGAGCCGCGGCGATCCATGGCGCAAAGGCATAGACCACGCCCACCAAGGCAAGGAGTGCCGTGCGAGCCAGCTTCAACATCGCGTCCACCGTCGAGAACGGCGAGAGGATGATCAACACGTTGATGGCATGACTGCACACCCACACGAGCAGGAAGGCAATGACCGCGGCAGGCACCATGATCCACGAGAGATCGATGAAGGCGAGGGTTCCACCGAGAATATCACCCGCAGGAACAGCCAATCCTTCCGGGTGCTCCGCCTTCAATTGGGCCGCCATCTGATTCGCCACCAAAGGCACAAAGGCACCACTGGCGACGAGAGCGCTGGCCTTGTTCTCGAAAAGCTCCACCATGTCGAAGGGCTTCTTCAACACTCCCGGCACTGCGGTCCCGAGCGAGTCCTTCAGGAAACATAGCGCAAGTACGGCGAGTCCCGTACCCCATGCCCAAGGCTGGCAATACCATGGCAAGCTCCCGCGTGCCGCGGAGGGTGCATTCCAATAATGCCACGCACCTACCGTGCTAACTCCGAGTAGCGGCGAGATCGCCACCCCGGTAATCTCGGTGATTCCTTGGCTCAAGGCCACACCGGGGAGCAAGTTCTCCTTCTTCTCTTGCGGAGGAGCCTCAGCTTCCACTTTCACCTCCTCTGCTAGGAGCGACGCAGAGCCCAGGGTGAAGAGAATCAGCAGCAATCCCCAAAAAAGGCGGACCGTTTTCATGGCTAGCTCTTTACCACGGACCCGCCAGCGTCGCCCACCATGGATTTGCGCGGCAGCCCTGTAAAACGATTCCGATTTTCCACCTCTCAGCTGTCAATGGCGTCGCCGATCGCCTGCGCAATCAGTCCCAAGACGTCTACCGTCGAGACAGAATCGAGCACAGCGCCAAGGGTTCTCCTCACGCCGAAAAGCCCGAAGCTCAAGCTGCCAGCACCCAGCAAGCCCTCCAGAAACTGCATTTCACTGCTATCCCCGGGCCAACCGCAGAACGCTCCGATCAGGGCCAGCGCACCAACCGTAACCAGAAGGATCCGGGGAAGTGCGGGCATCACCTGCACCTTGAGGGAGCGCAACTCCTCCTCGTCCAGCATGTGACGCCGTCGCCTTACCGCGCGGATCCCAACCTTCACCGCCCGCTCCTGAAACTTCTCCTGACGCCTCGTCACTCCTGGAACATGCCTGCGAAGAAGCCGGCTTCACCATGGGAAAAGATGTCCCGAATTTGAATCGCGGGAGGCGGGGGCAGGCTTCGAAATCGACGCATGCCAGCGAGCGTGATCCCTTTCATCCTGGAGTGCGAAAAGCTAAAGGCCATCGAGCGACGAACCTACCCGGCGGGATTCAAGCGCAGGGAGAATTCCGCGGAGCATAGCTGGAGCCTCGCTTTGCTCGCCATGACCTTGATTCCGAAGATCGATCCCTCGCTCGATACACTCAGAATACTCAAGATGCTCATCCTCCATGACATCGTGGAGATCGATGCAGGCGATACCTTCTGCTACGCTGATCAAGGGGACAAAGCCGAGCGGGAGAAGCTGGCGGCCCAGCGGATCTTCGGGATGCTACCGGCGGACCTCTGCGCAGAGTTCACCGGGCTATGGGAGGAATTCGAGGAAGGTTCGACCATGGAGGCCGCCTTCGCCAATGCGATGGACCGGGCCATGCCGCTCTTGCAAAACCACGCGAACCAAGGCCTGAGCTGGATCGAACACGGCGTAAGCTTCGACCAAGTGATGGCGCGCAATGGCAAGATCGGGAATGTCTCCGCAGAACTCTGGAAAGCCATCCGCGAGCGCTTGGACGAAGCCATGGAGAAGGGATGGTTAAAGAAGGGGGATAGTCACGCTTTGTGATCGCATCTTGGTGATCAAGGGGGTAGAACATTCCGGAGTGATATCCCTCCATTCCCTCACCAAGCGCTTCGGAGCCCAGACCGCGGTGGATTCCATTTCCTTGGAGATCCCCGCAGGGCAGATCGTGGGCCTGCTCGGGCCGAACGGTGCGGGAAAATCGACCACGCTGAAGATGCTGACAGGCATGCTCGCGCCGACTTCGGGCACGGCGACGATTTGCGGCCATGATCTACTGCGAGACCCGATCGGAGTGAAGCGAAGCGTGGGCTTCGTACCCGATTCAGGAGCAGTTTTCGAATCGCTGAGCGGACTGGAATACCTGGAGATGATCGCAGCGCTTTACGGGATTCCGGCAGAAGCGGCCCGCGAGCGCATCCAGCAATTCATCGCCTTCTTCGACCTCAGCTTCGAAACCCTCACTGACAAGCTGTTGGGAGCTTACTCGAAAGGCATGCGCCGCAAAGTGGTGATCACGGCGGCCCTTCTGCACAATCCGCCCGTGGTCTTCTTCGACGAGCCGCTGGATGGCCTCGATGCGAATGCTGCGGTAGGCTTCAAGGCGCTGATCCAAACGCTAGCCCGCGAAGGAAAGGCCATCGTTTACAGTTCCCACATCCTGGATGTGGTGGAGCGCGTGTGCGACCGGGTGATCATCATCGACCAAGGAAAGGTGAAGGTGGATGGAGCACCGTCCGCCTTGGTTGCGCAGCACGAGGCGCGTTCCTTGGAGCAGCTTTTCACCAGCCTGACCGGAGGCAATGACCTCGAGCGCAAGGCCGAAGACTTCGCGAAAACCTTCCGACCGTGAGTAACCCGGTTCCCTCCCCCGGCAAGACCCTGCAGCGTCTCTATCTGACGTTGTTTCTGAGGGGGCGTACTTCCCGGGGACTGAACCGCAGCCAAGTTCCCGGGTCGATCGGCAGGAAATTGCTGGGGACGCTCGCGATCTACGTGCTGGTGGGCATGGTCGCCTTTACCTACGGCAAGGCGCCGTCCTTCGTGCTGTCCTTCTACTTGCACGGGATGTCCTTGTTCTTCCTGGGAATGTTCATTGCCGCCTCGGCTGGTGAGATTCTCTTCAACAAGGAAGAGGCGGAGATCCTGCTACATCGGCCGGTCGATTCCCGAACCCTCCTGTGGTCGAAGGTGGCGGTGATGGTGCGGATTTCGCTGTGGCTGGCACTGGCCTTCAACATCGGCGGCTTCATCATCGGAACCTTCGGTCCGAATGGATCCCCGTTCTTCATCCCCGTGCATTTCCTCTCCACCTGCATGGGAGCGCTCTTCTGCTGCAGCAGCGTGGTGCTGCTCTATCAGATCTGCCTGAAATGGTTCGGTCGCGAGCGGCTGGACAATATCATGACCACCACGCAGGTGCTCCTGATGGTGACCATGGTGGTCGGCAGCCAGCTGGCGCAATTCGTGATCCCTGCCTTGGGATCGATCGGCAGTCCGGCCGGCAAGTGGTGGCTCTTCCTTTTACCTCCCGCGTGGTTTGCAGGGCTGAACGAGGTGCTGACCGGCCGGGCGGCCGTCTCTTCCTACTTCCACGCCGGGATCGGGATCGGCGCGACCGGCCTGATCGCTTTCCTCGCCTTCAAGGTGATGGCGGACAGCTATGAAGAAGGCCTGCAGACGCTGGCGGAAAGCCGACCGGCGAAGCGGCGTGACCGTAGCCGGCGCGGCTTGATCGACAAGCTGACCTGCCTGCCACCTCTTTCCTGGTTGCTCCGTGATCCGGTGACGCGCGCCTCTTTCCGCCTGAGCACCGCCTACTTGCTGCGAGATCGCGACATGAAGTTGCGGCTCTATCCCGGCCTGGCACCTGTCATGGTGATGCCGCTTGTTTTCCTGATCCAAGGAATCTCAGGCAAAGGGAGCGAGATGGGCGTGGCCTTTTCGGGCGGTTATCTGGGGCTGCTGCCGTTCATGGCGATGAACCTTCTTCAATATTCACAGAATTGGCAGGCAGCGGATCTCTACCGCCTCTCTCCTGTCCCCGGCCCGGCGCCTTTTATTCGCGGAGCCACTTGGGCTGTCTGCACCGTGCTGGTAATGCCGACCCTGCTCGTGCTCGTAATTGCCGTGGGATTTCTATCGAAGAAGCCGGAACACGCATTCCTGCTGATGCCGGGCCTGATCGCGCTGCCAGTATATGCACTCATTCCGGGGGCCATCGAGAAAGCGGTGCCGCTGTCCAAGCCGACCGAAGAGGCCAAGTCCGCGATGCGCGGTGCGATGATTTTCATCCTGATGATCAGTGCGCTTGCGCTACCGGGGATCGGCATGGCGGTGCGGAGCCAAGGCTTCTACTGGCAATTCCTGCTGCTGGAGGGAATCTTCGCCGCCGCGGCTTGCCTCGCACTGAACGTGCTGATTTCCAGGAAGACTTGGGATCCCATCGAGTGAGG
The DNA here is from genome assembly GCF_012913485.1 of Luteolibacter luteus. Classification (GTDB taxonomy): domain Bacteria; phylum Verrucomicrobiota; class Verrucomicrobiia; order Verrucomicrobiales; family Akkermansiaceae; genus Haloferula; species Haloferula lutea. The sequence continues at coordinate 1,617,909 of NZ_CP051774.1, forward strand.
TTCGCCACGCGCACCCATCCGTGCTATGGGTCTCGCCGCTCATGATCTCCGCCGCCACGACAGGGGAAGCGGTGGCTTCCCACTACGACGAACTGGATCCCTTCTACCGGTCCTTGTGGGGAGAGCATGTCCATCACGGGTTGTGGGAAAGCGGTCGCGAGTCCTCGGTCGAAGCCGTCACCGCCCTGAGCCGCCGCGTCGCCCTGCGGGCGGAAATCAAGCCGGGCCAGCGGGTGTGCGATGTAGGCTGTGGCTACGGAGGGACCGCACGACTGCTTGCGCGCGAGTACGGTGCGGAGGTCATAGGAATCACCGTTTCCCGGAAACAATATGAGGGAGCGCTGTCAGAGGGTGGCGAGAATCCCCGCTTCCTCCTCGGCGACTGGATGGAGAACGATTTGCCCGCTGAGTCGTTCGACGCGGTCATCGCCATCGAAAGCACCGAGCACCTGCCTGACGTGGCGCAGGGTATCCGTGAAATGGCGAGGGTTCTGGTCCCCGGTGGACGGCTTGCCATCTGCGCATGGATGGCGGGCCCCGCTCCCAAGAAATGGGAAAGGCGACATCTGCTGGAACCGATCTGCCGGGAGGGCTGCCTGGTCGGGATGGGAAATGAAGCCGATTACCAGAAATGGATCGCGGATGCCGGGCTCTCCCTGACAGGCAGCGAAAACCTCAGCAACAAGGTGCGGCGAACCTGGCCGACCTGCATCTGGCGGACGATGGTTTCCTTCTTCGAGGACGAGGAAACCCGCCGCTTCCTTCTCGATGACCACGAGCGGAACCGGGTCTTCGCCCTTACCCTGATGCGCATCTGGATGGCTTACCTCACGGGAGCGATGCAGTATGTGATCTTCAGCGCGGAGAAGCCTGCCAAGGGCTGACAATTTCAGGAAATCTTCACGCTGTCCTCATTTCCCACAGTAGCCCTTCGCCCTAATCTGAGTTTCTCCATGAGCGAATTCCTCGCCCCGGTCCTCCGCCTTATCGGGATCTGCCTGGTCCTCCAATCCTTCGCTCACATCCACCTCCACAAGCGTCTCAAGTGGGGGGAGGAGGCGGCGCGAATGACTCCTTTCAATGCTACCGTCTTCCACGTGCATACTTTCTTCATCTGCGTGGTGCTGGTGATGATGGGCCTGCCTCTCGCTGTCGATCCGGGCCTGCTTTTGGAGAAATCCAAGATCGGCGCATGGGCGGCCTGGTCCCTCTGCATTTTCTGGGGTCTCCGCCTTTGGTGCCAGTGCTTCACCTACGACCGCAAATGGTGGAAGGGCCAACGTTTCGAGACCTCCATGCATTGGCTCTTCACCGGTATCTGGGCAGCACTGACGATCATCTTCGGCCTCTGCGGGGCGATCCAAGCCGGGTGGATTTCGTAAGAGTCACATGCTTGCACCGCCGCCAAGCAACGCGGAGAATGCAGGCATGGGTGTAAAAACGATCGATCCCGCCAAGCTCGCTGAACTGCTTTCGTCCTCCCGTCCCCCGCTGCTGCTGGATGTGCGGCCTGATACGGTCTATGCCCGGGAACACCTGCGCGGCGCGAAGAACAATTGCGTCTTCGAAGTCGCCTTTCTGGACCGGTTGAAAGAGATCGCGCCGGACTTGTCCCAGCCGGTCTGCATCTACGGGGAATGCAGCGACAGCCAGGAAAGCCTGATGGCTGCGGAAAAGCTGGCTCACGCCGGTTACGCCGAGGTCTTCGAGTTGCGCTGCGGCATCGAGGATTGGATCGGAGCCGGGCAGCCGGTGGAGCGAAGCGCGGAAGAGGCAACGCAGGCGGCTCCGAGGCTCGACGGCAAGGTGCCGATCGACCTCAAGGAAAGCCGCATCCGCTGGATCGGCCGCAACCTGCTGAATATGCACGAAGGCTATCTCGCGCTAAAGAGCGGGCATCTGGAGTTTACAGAAGGCAGCCTGAAGGGCGGCGAATTCGTCATCGACATGCATTCGATCCGCTCGACCGACCTCGAGGGCAACGAGCTTCACGACGTCCTGATCCGTCACCTGATGGATCACGACTTCTTTGAGGTGGAGACTTACCCTGAGGCTCGTTTCGTCATCGGCAGCTCGGTGCCGGTGGAGAACGGTGAAGCCGGCGCCCCCAATTTGAAAATCGAGGGAAGCCTTACCTTAAAGGATGTGACAGCCCCACTCGTCTTCACGGCGATTTCCGGTATCACTGCCGATGGCAAAGCCGCTGCGCAAGCGAGCTTCGCCATCGACCGGACCAAGTGGAATGTGAAGTACGGCTCAGGACGCTTGTTCCGCAATCTCGGCGGTCATCTGGTCAACGATCTGATCGAGCTACAGCTCCGGATCGTCACCGCATGAGTCAGTTTTCGGCATCGACTTTGAGACGCACAAAGCGCGGCTCCATCCCGGGAGAAGCAGGGACCGTATCGCGGAAGGTGATGCTTACCATGCCATTTCCTTCGGGAACCGGCGCGCCGACCCGGGGCAATCCATCATTCCAGGTCACAAGATCGTCCGACGCTTCTGCCTGTAGGAAAACGCCCGCCATTTCTTCCCGGACCAGACAGGAGATCGTCAGATAGCGTGCCGAGCTTTCCGGATCGGTCCACCAAGAAATCGCCGGCACCTGCGTTGATGATGCACTGAGCGGGGAGGTATCGAACACCATCTCGATGATGTTCGCGAGGCCGTCTCCGTCTGGATCGGCGTCATGTCCCCAGATTGTCACTTCTTTCGCAGGCTCTGCCAGATCCGCCGCGTCGAAATTCAGCACCTGCCATGTCGCGGGATCGAGCATATCGGCTTCACCAGGCCGCCCCCCAAGCGCGGTACTGGCACGCCAGTTGTTTCCCTGCCCGTGGTTCGGATTTGCCGCGGGATTTTTCAAGACCAAGGCATAGCCGCCGCCATCCGGCGAGACCGGCCATGGTGCCACGTCATCGTAGGCAAATTGACGTAGTCCCGTATTCCCGGCACCCACGAGCCGGATGGTCTCGCCGCCATTGCTCAGGTCATCGCCGAATTCTCCCGCAATCGGAATACCGGGACCATGCCTGAATTGGAGAGCCGCTGCATTCTCCGCGATAACTACCCTCTGCCCCGGCCCGAGGATGCGGATGGCGGCAGTCGCGAAATTGAAAGTCACCGCCGTTTCCAGCTCCACCGCCGAGAGATCGAGAGTCTCACTGCTGATGTTCATTAGCTCGATATACTCGAAGTCCGAGTCGCTATCGAAGCCAGCTGCTTCCTCCGCGGGAGTCGGGTCCGGTGCATGATAGTGGATCTTGCTCACCACCAGATCGCCCGCGCCTGCAGGCGGATAGGCTACAAACTCCGCTTCATCGAGGGCCGACCATTCACCGCCATTGCTGCGGAAGCGGGCTCTCACCTTTACTAGTCCATTGAGCGTGATGCCCGGGCCCGCGTAAACCGTTCCCGCAATGGTCCCGCCGATCGCACGGGGATCGCTGCCATCAAGGGTATAGTAGATCGTTCCCGTCTGGGATCCGGCACTCAAGGTAAGCACCGTGCCCGGATTGACCTGGCCGCCGCGCCGCGAGAAGACCGGTGCATTGACCGATGGGAAGAAGCCACGGCTCCGCAGCTGATTGATCACCGCGGCGGGCCGACCGGGGAAGAAACCATTCCGGATGGAGGTCAGCTGGGACTGCCATTGGCTCAGGCTTGGATTGTCGCCCGGGGCAGCCCAGCGCACGATGTCCGGGACGATCGCTTGGGAGATCTGCGCGGCTCTGGCATCGAAGATCGCCTGTGCCACCGCAGGAGTCATGGCACCGCCATTGAAGAGGTGCTTCTGGGCCATGTCCGCGATGCGAATGCGATATTCCGGATTTACCGCCAGATCCTCATGGAGCCACTCCGGATTGCTGTAGCTGAAGCTGGAGCGATTGCTGCCGCCGGTCGTATTATTCGTGGCGCGGTTATCTACCCAGCTGGAGGCCTGAAGGGTGTGCTCGGAGTCGTGGACAAAGAACTTGAAACCTTCCGTTCCGGAGCGATCCCGCATGCCGCGCCAATTGTTCGCACGGTTCATTCCCAGGAAATTCGAGAGCGGCCCATCGCCATCTCCCGTATAGTAGTGGAGAAGCATGTAGTTGATGAGGTGATCCACATCGACATACACGGGCAGCGAAGGGATTCGCTGGCCATTCGCGTCGCGTCCCATCAGCGCGAAATAATTGGCATTCGTCGGGTTTGCCTGATGAGCGCGGGCCATCATCCACATCGTTTGCCAGGCATCGATCTGGCCGCTGCTCAGCTCGTAGGTGAAATTCGGATGATTCGAAGTCTGGATGACATCGTAGTCTTCCGGCCTTCCGCCGAAGTAGCTCGCCCCGAAGTCTTCCTGGGCGCGCTCCTCAGTTTGGTAGAGGCCCCAGTATTGGCCATTGAGATAAAGATTCACGTAGCGACTCCGCGTCGTCGGTTCGCCCATGGCACCGATCAGGTCGCGGCAGAAGACCTCACGCACCGCGGTGTTCTGGCTGCCGTTCGAATTGGCGTAGTGATAGTTCTGCTCCGTCCGCAGATCCAAAGTATCGAACTCGTCGGCACCCCCTTCCCCATGGATTGGGAAATTCAAGGAGGACGCACCGTATTCGCCCCGGAAATGGAGTCGCAGCGAATGCTTCGGATAGCCATCACCCCGGCTCGCACCGCCGCGGATACGCAGTCCGGCGTTTACATGGAAGGAAGCACCACCGTCCGCGGGCAGATACTCTACGGATGCCGGACATTCCCAGAGGTCCCCTTTCAACGAGGCATTCACGTAGATGCCATTGTTGGCATCGGTGAGGTTTCCTTGATCCGTGACAATAGAGATGCTGGGGATCTGCTGGAGCCCGTTCGAAAGCTGCTGGTTCGTGTATTGTGCCTTGACCGTGGCATTCCAGCCATAGCGGAAATTCTGTCCGTTTACATTGCTGGTCGGCCAGCCCGCCGGAGCGGTTCCCGACGGATCGTTCTGACCATTCACGACCTCGCTCACGAAAAGATAGGTGCTCGTCGCCACCGGAGAAGGCATGGAGCCCGCAAGGAAGGCCCGAGCCCGGACCGTCCGGGTGGCGTTCACGGGAATCGGGCTGGCATAAATAGTCCCGTGAGATTCGGTCGGAGTGCTACCATCGGTCGTGTAGCGAATGGTCGCCCCCTGCGTGTCCGTGGTGAGGGAAAGCTGGAAGCTGGAGGTATAGAACCCACGCGGCATCCCGAAAGCCACATCACCCACCAGTCCCGATACCTGTCCGCCATTTGCAGCAGCGGGCGTCGGGACAGGAAAGAATCCCCGCGTTTCAGCGGCAAGGCCATAGGAGACGTTCGAGCGCTGGGGCGGAAAGGCCGGCGCATACTCGGTCGCCACGACACCGCCCGGAGACTTCAGCGCGAGATACTCGCCATCCGCACTGACCCCGAAATTCGTGTGGAGATTCCCGGCCGGATCGGTGCGATTCTTCGATGACGCGAACACGATCCGGTAACCGCTTGCCGCGATGATGGTTCCCTCGGGGAAGGCCCACTCGTTTGCCGAATCCTCCAGCAAATAGCCGCCGACATCGATGGCAAAGGGATTGGGGTTATAGATCTCGATCCAATCTTCGCTTGCTCCATCTTCATCTCGCAGGCCACCCGAATTGCTGGCCAAAAACTCATTTAACACCGGCATCTGCGGCGTCTCTCCAATATAAACCGTCACCGTCTTCTGCGAGGCCCCGGAGGAATTGGAGGCGGACAGGGTATAGGTCGTCGTTACGCTAGGACTCACCACCGCGCTACCGGTGGATAAAGAAGTCGGAGCCTGCACGTCCTGATCCACGGAAAGGGTGTCTGCTCCCGTGCTGGTCCAGTTGAGAGTGACGGCAGCCCCTGGAGTCGACAGCACGCCGCCCTCCGAGGTGATCCCCGCTGCTGCCGCGGTGAAGCCTAATACCGGAAAGACCGGCGGGAAGGTCGTAGGCAGACTATACTTCTTCTGGAGATACCATCCCACCCGGTCGATCCCCAGCGGGGATAGCTCGCCATCATAGACCAGGATTTCCGCCACCGAGCCGTTCCAGTAGCGGCCAAGCGAGGAACTCGCACTTCCCAGCCAGAAGTTCCCATAGAGCTTCTGCTCGCCTGCAACCGCCATCACCAGATGCGGCACCCCGTAGGTAAGGGAACCGCTGGGAGCTTGGTTCACGTAGAGTTGACCCGTCGGCGAGCCATTTCCCACGAAATCATTTCCGTCCATCCCGAAGCCCGGGGAGCGATAGAAAACCGAGGTTCCGTCGCGGCGAATATTCAGCCCGTCGGAGCCATTCGAGACGAGGCCGGCCAAGCTTCCCGCTTCGTTTTCCAAGGCCACCACCGCAAAAACAGTCCGGGCCGCGTAGTTCGCCCCGGGGCGCTTCATCACATCGTTTCCCCCGTCAAAACGCACCACCGGCTGACCGTTGAAGCGGGCATCACTGGCGATGTAGGTTGGCGTATTGGCCCCGCTGGCAGAGAGGGGTCCCCATTCGGTAACCGCCGTTTCGTTTACCTGATTCAGCTCATCCGCCTTCAGGTGGAGGACGACATTGCCATAGTCGGACGGATTAAAGGTTTGGGCAAGGGCGCCTGAGAGGAGCAGCGAAAGCAAAGCGAGGCACGCGACCAGAGGACGCAAAGCTGCGCCCGGCCCGAACGGAAACGGGAAACCCATGGGTTTGACGGGGATTTGACGGGGCTGGGCTGGTGCTAGGTCAAGGCACCCGCTCAGGATGTGGAATCTCTACATGAGCCTCGTCAAATCGCCGCATCAAAAACGTCACATCCGAAGATTTTCGGGCAAATAGCTACAGCGATCAGGGCGACTCCACCCTCACCCGGCCAAATCGCTTGGCACTGCCGCTCCCGGTGCTGTCCTCCACCACGACACGTTCCAGTTCGGAATCAATGGGCGTGACAACCGGAGTTCCGGTGACGACCGCCCAGTCCACCCCGTTCAGGGACCCGGAAACTTCTGGAATGTAGGTGAAGATACCTTTTCTCCGGATGAATTCCAACCGCAGCTTCCGCTCGGCACCCGAACCCGTGGCCGTGACCGACGGCAAGCCCGAGATACCCGTGCCCGGCTCTAGAACCGGCTGTGCAGCGTTCATCGGCTGCAAGTTGAAAGCGCACTCCAGCAAATTGATCAGGCCATCGCCGTCGGGATCCGCGTCAGGCCCGCTGATCAGCAGATCCGCCTGCTGCTCCGGAGTGAATTGGGAAGCGATCCAATTCGCATAGGGATTCGAGCCCGACCAGGTGATGGTATCCACCCACCCGGTGTCCGCACCGGCGACGACGGCGGTATTTTTGATGTACCGCCAGCGCAAGGTGTGAGGTCCTGATGCGAGGGTGTAGGACTTCTGGGTCCAATCCACCTCGCCGGAGATCCGGCCCGTCTGAAGCACTCCGTCGATGTGGAATTCAAGGAAGTCCGCACTCCCTTGGCTGGAAACCTTCCAGCGGAAATTCAGGGCTCCCGGCCCGTAGACCGTCGTTTCCATCCACGATTCCTGAGTGTGGCCGACCGCTCCTGCCTGGGCCGCATCCACGGTATCCTGCGTGACGGCGGACTGGCCATACCAGAGGCCGTGGCCACCCAGCGCCCAACCAAGCGACGACGTATCCAGCGCCACCGCCAAAGGAATACCAAAGCTTGCGTTAGCCGTGACATTTGCAGTGACGCTGAAAGCGACCGGGTTTGTGGAGCCGGTGATACTCCCCGTCCAGCCAATGAAGCTCAGCCCCGGATCAGGAACCGGCGTGAGCGTCAACGCATGACCGCGCGGGTATTTCGGCAGATCCGCACTGCGACTCACGGTGCCCGGGCCGGAGGTGGTGATATTGACGAAATAGAGCGCGGACCCGATGTCCATCGGATTGGTTCCATCGGCAAATTCCACGGCATTCGTCACCCCGTCGCCATCGGGATCCGCGGTGCCGTTCCGGAGCGTGGTGTTTCCGAAATGCAAGACCTCCCAAGCATCCGGCAAGCCATCCGAGTCCTCATCCTCTGTCAGCGCATTCTTGCCGTTCATGGTGAGCGCCAGATTCAGGGAGCTCGCTCCCGTGTTCACCAAGCGAAGGAAGTAGGTGTGCCCGGGAAGCCACGGCCATGAGGTCGGCGTCAGCGCGACATTGACCGTGCTATTGGCTGAAGTACTGCGGAAGTGCTGGGCGGCGCCGCTTGATGCAGGAAGGGTTCCCTGCTCCATGCGGAGCTGAAGCGCGGCCAAGTGGGTCGACGTCCACTTCATTCGGGTCGCTTCCGGCGGCACAGGGATTTGATAGAGCATCTCGCTGTTGGGCGGCACGGAGACGTTGAGGCTACCGTTGTAGAAGTTGATCGAGGGGAAGGTGCCAATCGTGGTCGACGAACAAGCGCTGCTCACGGTGAAGGTAGCATCGGTCACCGCCCGGAAACCGATGTAGTATGATGCCCCCGGGCGCAGTGGAGAAGTGGTGAAGGAGTAGCTGCCCGGAGCATCGTGACCAGCAGCAGGACTATAAGGCCCTTGGTTCTTCCCGTCGGGTTGCCACGAACGGATGCCAGTGGTTTCCAAACCATTGACGGCATTACCCGGAGGCACGGTATCGCGGATGAACATCACCACGTCGCCCACCTGCTGGAGGAACGATGGCGTCCAATCCACTGGCGCATCCATCGGGATTTGCACGCGGTAGTAGCGCCAATCGCGGCCAACCAGAAGTTGATTTGCGGCGGAGCCTCCGGCCAGCGGCAGCTCGTTGACCTGGCCATTTGAAACCACGAGTCGGTAGCGTGCATTCGACGTACCGGTGGCCTTCACGCCGAGATACCAGCGTCCGGGCCGCAGCTGGACTTCCTTTCTTCCGTCCAGCGGCACCCAGTTTCCATACTCGCTACCGGTCGAGTTGAGCACACGCGGTGTCAGCGTGACACCTCCTGCTCCGCTGGCATTGTGGTCGGTGGTGGGGACACCATCCTCACGGATGTAAAGGTTCGGGTTACCATTGATCGCCTGAAGTTCCGTGCGCAGGAGACCCGCATTCCCGGCCGGAACGTCGACCGCGTAAAAGTGCCAGTCATCCTGGCCAAGGTCGATCCCGCGGTCACCGGTGAGGTTCGCACCGGAATCCCCGAAGACCGCATTGTGCCCCGCCGGCATCACGTAGGCGGGCTGATTCAAGGTGACCGGTTCGCTGGTAATCGTGTAATTCGTGAGACCGGCCCCGGTCACTTCCACGAACCACGTGTCCCCGGGGGTGAGGAAAGGAGGTACGATAACCGCCGTACGTGTGGTCACGCTGATGCCGGCGGCGGAATTCCCCCAAGTCTTGTAGACCTTGATCGATCCGGCTCCCTGCTGAAAACTGGTGCGCAGGATCCACCCGACCACCGACTGCCCGCCCAAGGTCGCGGGGATCGGCACTTCATAGAAAGTCCGTTCGCCGTCGGTAATCTGGCGGGTGTCGGTGTTCGTGCCACCACCTGGATTCAAGGTGGAGGAGAAGTTCAGCGGTATACGCGGCTTCGGACGTATCACCAGACTGGCCGAAGCATCGAGAGCTGCCGTCGTGGGGCTCGCCGGATTCGCTGAAGCACGTACGATCAGGCTGTAAACACCGGGCTCGGGAGCAACCAGGGTGATGCTATTGTCATCCTGGAAGTAGCTCGACCCCGACTGACCGTCGGTGAAACCATATTCGTTCGGGGTGGGAACGCTCTGGAAATTGTCACTCGGCTTCGGAAGGCGGGATCCTTGGATCACGCTGAGCCATGGATTGCCGATCCGTTCGTCGAGGCGAATTTCAACCCCTGCCAGATCCGGAGGAACGGTGAATTGGTAGGCTTTCAACTGCCCGCCAGCCAAGGTCACAGCGCGTGTTGAACCGGAAGTCGGAACCGTTCCCAGATCGGTGATCGCGAGAACCCCGCGGCTCGTCATCAAGCCGGTGCTGACCGCGTTTCCCGTGTACTGGGCGCTAGCAGGGTTCTGGCCCTCCGAGATCGCCGCAATATAGTAGTCCCCTTCCAACAGGAAGTCCTGGCCGCTGATCGGCAGCACGGTAAAACGTTCCGGCCCGTTCTTCTGAACCACCGCCTCACGATGGCCGCTCGGCTGGGTACTTTGGAGGTATCCATCCGAGGTATAAGGATACTCCCCACCGAAATCCGGGATCGATCCGCGGCGAACCACGGCCATCATTTCACCCACACTTGGATCCAGCGTGAACTCCCAACTCGGCGTGTTCGCCGGGATGGTGACCTTGTAATAAGCTGCCTCGCGCGGAGCAAGATTCGGAGTCGTGGCCGATCCGCCGGCGAAAGCGAGATCCGTTATCGGAAGCACCATGCCGGCGCCAATGCCACGACTCTCGATGGTGTAGGCGGTGCTCGCCGTGGTGCTCGTATTCTGGACGCCCACGATGTAGGTGCCCGGCTCCAAGGGGCGCCCCATTCCCATCACCAGTCGGCGCGGGCTCACATCGGTATTGATCCCGAAATCATAGATCCGGCGGGTCCAGTCGGTCTGGGCGACCCACTGGGCACCCGACGCCCATGCAGCCGCTTGGGAGGGCCTTCCAGTCCAGCCTGCATTCGCGGTTCCGGATGGAAGCTGGTCACGGCGCACAAAGATCTTCGGGGTTCCCGTACCGACGACATTCCTTACCCGGATATCCCAACCCATCACTCCCGGGGTCGGAGGCACCACCACCTCGAAATACTTCCACGCACCCGCAGCCTGGGAGGCAACTTCCGAAGTTCCTCCGTTGAAGGCCAAAGGCAGCGGCTTGTTCGCGATGACGGTGAGGTCGCCGGTCGCATCCGGGAAGTTAAGCTGGGAGCCCGTGGCTCCGCAGGCGGCACGAACGGCGATGGTATATTCTCCCGGCGTCGGATTGGCCACCGTCATCAGGTCATCATTGTCGACGTAGGGGACGGCCGGAGCGGTCTGGCCACCACTGGTGCCGTAACCATTGACGGAAGTTCCTGCGAAGAGCAGGCAGGGCCGCGGAGGAAGCCCTCCCGGCACCATGCTGATCCACGGATTTCCCGTGCGATTGTTGAGGCGCACTTCCATGCTTTCCGTCCCGGCAGGAACCGTCACGCGGTAGAGCTTTACCTGACCGCCCGCCAAGGCGACCGCACGGGTCACTCCAGCGCTGGTCGCCGTTCCCATGTCCGTGACTCCCAGAGGCCCACGGGCAGTCATGATGCCGCTGCTCGGAGTTGCCCCCGTTCGCTGTGGGTTGACCGGCTCAAAGCCTTCTGAAATGGCCGCGATGTAATAATCCCCTGGAATGAGCGAAGAGCGGTTGAGAGGCGGAAGCAGGACAAAGCGCTCCGAACCATTCTTCTGCACTTCCACCTCCAAGGTTCCGCTACCTGACTGGACCTGCTCCGTGGCTTGGCTGGAAATTTGAGCACCGAAATCAGGGATCGTACCCCGGCGAATCACCGCCATCATCTCCCCCACGGTGGCATCCAAGGTGAATTCCCAACTCGGGGTGTTCTCCGGAATCGTCACCTTGTAGTAGACAGCCTCGCGTGGATTAAGATCGACGATGTTCGATGCTTCACCCCCGGCATAAGGCAATTCTTGGATCGGGATGACTTGGCCTTCCCCGATACCGCTGCTTTCGATCGAGTAACTGGTGGGGTCAACGCCACTGTAGTTGTAGACGCCGACGTAATAGGTTCCCGGTTGCAGCGGGCGTCCCATGCCCGTAATCAAGCGATAGTTGTCGACCGAAGTGGTGCTGGTAGGACCTTCGTAGGAGCGGCTGGTCCAATCCGGGGAAGCTGCAATCTGGTATCCCGACGGCCAAGCGATACTGGAATAGGGTGTCCACGGCGATGTCTCCGTTCCCGCGGGAACATAGTCCTTCCGGATCTGCACCCATGGCTTCCCACCATCGACATTTCTCAGGCGCACATCCCATCCCATGACACCTGGAGTATCAGGCACTTCGACCTTGAAATAACGCCATGTCCCAGGCTGCTGCGCACCTACCGAGGAACTGCCGCCATTGAACTCAAGCGGCTGCGGAACGACAGCGACGACCCGCAACTCCGCCGTGGCATCGGGGAAGTTCGCGGTATCCGAGGGTAGCGGGCCGGCCCGGACCGTGATGCTGTTCAGCCCGGATGGAGGGTTGGAAATATTCCACATCAGTCCACCCTGATCGACCCCCTCCAAAGCACCGCCGGAGAAGCCACTGTAGGAAAGAGAGGTCGCTGTATAGTTCGGCGGGGGCATGGGCAGAAGCTCGCTAAGGGCAACATTCGACCATGGATTGCCCGTGCGATTCTCCAGATAGATCTCCAAGCTCAGGGTTCCTTCCGGAACCTCGTACTGGAATGCTTTCACCTGCCCGCCAGCCAAGCTCACCTGCTGGGTAATGCCACTGACGCCAGCCACTCCCATGTGTGTAACGGCAAGAGTGCCACGACTGGTAACCACCCCGGAAACACTGCCGGTTCCGGTCTCCGTTTTGGCCAAGGGATCCTGGCCCTCGGAAACGACGGCGATGTAGTAGTCGTCCGCAACAAGCTCGTCGGAAGAAGGCGGAGGAAGCAGTACGTAGCGCTCGGCACCGTTCTTCTGGACCGTCGCGGATCGTTCGGCTTCCTCGGCGAGGCTCTGGATCGGAGCTTCGAGGTTCGGGCCCGGAGCTCCGAAGTCAGGGACATGGCCCCTGCGCACGCTCGCCATCATTTCGCCCATCGTCGGGTCCACGGTGAACTCCCAGCTCGGGGTATTCTCAGGGATGGTTACCTTGTAGTAGCGGGCCTCGCGGGGTGCCAGACCGCTGATGGTGGATGTGCCTCCGCTGAAGCCCAGAGGCGTCACCGGCAGCGCCTGGCCATTGCCGATGCCACGGCTTTCCAGAACATAGGCGGAAAGATCCACCGTCCCGTTGTTGAAGACCCCCACGTAGTAAGTTCCCGGCTCCAAAGGACGACCCATCGCCGTCACCAGACGGCGGCCACTCACGTTCGGACTGCCTCCGGATTCGTTGTTCCGTTTCGTCCAATCCACTTGGCCCGCCCAAATCCCGCCGCTGGGCCACGAAGCAGTACCGGACGCTGGCGAAAACGAGGTGAGGATGGATGAGGGAAGCAGATTGCGGCAGACCACCACCCTCGGATCACCGGCACCGGAGACATTCTTTACACGCACGTCCCAACCCAGAATTCCGGCCGTAGCGGGAACGTTCACCTTCACGAAATTCCACTCCCCCGCCTTCAAGCCGGCGATCGAAGTCTGCGAGCCGTCGAAATTCACCGTCGGTGGCTGGATCGGCCGGACATCGAGTTCGAAGGAACCAAGGGGTTGCTGCGGGGTGAAGACGCCCACATACCATACGTCCGCCTGATGGCCCGGCCTCTGCAGGAAACCAGTGCTACTCGCGTAGTCGGAGTACTTGGCGGCCGTATCGAGCACCGTATTCACGCCGCCGGAGCGATATTGCCAGCGGCTGGGAACCTTGTTCCGGCGCAGCGCGATCTGCGTGCCGGGCACTTGATTCGAAAGATAGAGCTCCCAGCCCAGAGGCCCGAGCTGCTGTGGGATATTGGTCAGCGCATAGTAACGCCATCCGGCCCGCGTCGTCTGATCATTGACCTTGTGATCGACAAACTGAATCGGCGTGACCACCGGGTCGCCGCTCTTCAACGTGAAGTTGTAAGCTCCCACGCCGTAGACCGTGACGAACCAAGTGCCATTGGTAAGGAAGTCCGGCACGAGAGTCACCGAGTCGGCCACCCCTCCGCTGGCTTCCGAATAACCGTCGTTGTCGTACTCGCTGGCCACGTTGGCGCGCCGGACGCAGATGTTCGGATCTCCTTCATTTGCGGTGACACTCACATCCCACGCGATCTGATCTACCGGCACGTTGGTGCGGTAAACCCGGTACGGGGGCCCGGAGACCGGCACATTCGAAATCGTGTTTTGGAAGGGCATGTCCTCGATCTGCTGGATGCGCGAGTCGAGGTTGATGGCATCTCCCGGAGCGCCAGTAACGCTGATGAAATAGGTATCCGTGCCGACACCAAGGAAGGGAGGTGAGACCAGCATCTGGCCGGCTTGCTTCCGGCCATAATGGGCGGGCAAGGCATGGTAGGGAACGCTCGCCTTCTTGACCGCGATATCCCGCATGTCACCATTCAGCCACAAGCTCCAGGCCGGGGTGCCGGTAATCACGGTGGTCTTGAAGAAGCGAATCCCCTCCCCTTTCATCGTCACCGCACCACTGCCGGAAGGCAGGATGGTCTCCCCGATGTCATACTGGCCATTGGCATTGGCATCCGTGAAAGCGAGTGGCCCGAGGTCTTGGACAAAGACATCCCCTGAGAAGAGGGTGAAGGAGGTATTCGCCATCGCGCGGACCGTGAGATACCAGGTCTGTCCGGCGCTGAATTGGTCCGGCCGCAGGACGAAACCGTCGTCCCCGGTCGCACGATCCGATTTGAAGTTGAATGTGGAGGTATTCGCCCACCCTGCCTGCCGGAGATAGACATTCGCATTTCCTTCCGCCACCCGGACCACGGTACGCCAGCCTCCGTTGAGAGAAGCCTGGGGTTGGATGCGGAAGTGATACTCGCGCTCCACCGGAGTGACGGATGTAAAAGTCGTGGTGCCGTCATCAGCCGCACCACTGTCCCACGCAAGGGTCGGCACACCAGTCGCCGGAGCCGGACCCGATGGGTTCAGCTCCAGTTGGAAATCATCGAAGCCAATCGTCCCCGAAGTCGTCGCAAGGTTGTCGATCTCGATGCCGATCCGCGCGCCGGCGTCGGCCGCAGTGGCCGTATATTCGAGAACATAGGTCTCAAAAACCTGATTGGTGGTGCTAAGTAGGTCGTTCGAAGTCGCCAGCGGGATGCGGGTCGTCCCGCCGTCCGTAGTCCGGAAAAGGCGCACCTGCTGGTTCGCGGTTCCCGACATGCTGGAAATCGAGCCTGCCTTCCAAACCAGCCGGTAGACCTGCCCTGCCTCCATCTGCTGGGTGGTGGCCTGATAGGCGCCACCATCCGTGCCGCGCAGGAAGGCCACATAGCCGCTGGCATTCACGTATCCCCCGGCAGCGGTCGGCTGGAGAGAGAGTTCGACGCCCGAGTTCAGATAAACGCCACCGGTATTGACCCATCCCGGGACATCGGCAGTAGCATCAAATCCGATCGCGACCCGCCCGGTGCCGGGCTGTTCGAACGAAGGATTGACCAAGCTGACAGACGCGGCCTGAAGCGAGGCAAAAGTACAGCAAGCGAGGAGAGAAAGGAGGGCAGCTTTCACGCGGGCGACGTGGGGTGAACAAATGCAAACTGCCACGATTTTTAATAATTAGGCAAGTCATAGCAATCAAGCAGTGGGAATTATTTTAGAAAATTGACATTCTGGAAACGTCAAGTCGCTGATTTCTCGACAGATCCCAAGCCCGCTGCGGAAAATCTAACCGCCGCCCCCTATCGCCGCCGGCCTCTACTTCCCTCCCCGATAGATAAGTGTCGCTGATGCCACAAGCGCCGGACTGATAAAGGATGTTTCCAGATCGCGCAGGGCTGTAACGGCGGTTTTCGCTCGTGCAAGCGACCGCTAATCCTCACCAGATAAGTAGAAACCCCCGCAAGGATCGATTTGCGCGAGACGCATTTCGGGGTAACAATGGAACCAAATGCGGAAACGCATGGTGCCCGTGATTTGGGAGGGTTGCGGGCACCACCCCTTTTTCATGGTAGGCCGTGTGCAACACGGACGGTTTGTGCAACAGCCTGCGGCCGGCAACGGTCGCAGGCTCTTTCGTTCGCCGGCGGAGCCTTCCCCATCAGAACTCCCCCTTGAAGGAACAGCGCGCGGTCGGCGTCTCATAAATGACGATTTCCGCGAGTCCCGGCAGTTGTGGAGCAAGCTTCCGCCAGAACCAAGCGGCCATCCGCTCGATGGTGGGACTTTCGAGGCCCTCGATATCATTCAGATAGCCGTGGTCCATGAGATCGACGAGCGGCTTCATGGCCTCTGAGATGCGTTTGTGGTCGTAGACCCAGCCGATCGTCTCATCCACCTCACCCTCGATCGAAATCTCGACCTTGAAGCTATGGCCATGCATCTGGCGGCACTTGTGACCTTCAGGCAAGCTCGGCAGGGTGTGGGCGGCTTCAAAGCGGAAATCTTTCGTCAGGCGGGCACGCATCTCGCCGGAATTCCTATCCGCGATTCCAGCGTCCGGCAACCAAAGTGCGCAATCCGCGGAAGGAAGCGGAGGGCACGCGCCCTCTACCACCTTTGGCGCATGTGGCCCGAACATTCCGGGTTGGACCCGGGGGCAATCCCCGTCCATTCTCCACCCCGCATGCCGGAGTCCCGACCTGTCGTTCTCATCCCCAGCTACAATACCGGCCCGATCCTCCCGACCACGGTGGAGGCGGCCTTGGCGATGGGTGTGCCGGTCAGGGTGGTGATCGATGGCTCGACCGATGGCTCCGCGGACCTGCTCTCGCCTCTCCTTTCCCATCCCCGGCTGCAGGTCATCCGGCTGGAAAGAAATGCAGGAAAGGGCTCCGCGGTTCTCCACGGGACGCGGGAAGCGCTCAAGGAAGGCTTCACCCATGTGCTCTGCATGGATGCGGACGGCCAGCATCCGGCGGACCTGATTCCCCGCTACTTCAGTTGCTCAGCAATGTATCCGGAGGCCGCAGTCTTCGGTCGCCCGGTTTTCGATGCTTCCGCTCCTGCCCTGCGCGTCAACGGTCGCAAGGTCTCGAATTTCTGGGCGAATTTGGAAACCTTGGGCTGGGGCATCGACGACTCGCTATTCGGGATGCGCCTCTATCCGGCGAAGGAGTTGGTGGAAGTCTTTGAAAGCACCTTCTTCGCACGCCGCTTCGACTTCGATCCCGAGGTGGCCGTGCGTCTTGCATGGCGCGGGGTGCCGATCCTGAATCTCCCCACCCCGGTCCGTTACTTGAGCCGGGAGGAAGGCGGGGTCTCTCAATTCCGCTACCTCCGCGACAATGCCTTGCTGACATGGATGCACACCCGGCTCTTCCTCGGGTTTGTCCTCCGGCTCCCTTGGCTTGCCTTGCGCGGCGAAAATCCGCTTCTCTCTCTCAGCCCACCCGCATCGTGACTGCCGACCTCCCGAGAAAATTGGCCAAGCCCTTCCCCGGCATCTGGGATCGGTCCTATGTGTCGTCAAAGGTGAAGACCGACCCGCTCTACGGGGCGGTGTACGAAGAGTTGCGCGGCTCCGATCTTCCACTCTTGGATCTTGGCTGCGGCTTGGGCTTGCTGGCCTTCTATCTCCGCGAGCGAGGCCTGAACTTCCAGATCCGCGGCTTGGACTACGATCCCCGAAAGATCGAGTCCGCCAAACGCGTGAATGCCCTGCTCTCCCATCAGGATATCTCCTTCGCGACCCACGATGCCCGGGAGGGACTGCCGGAGCACACGGGCAATGTCAGCATCCTCGATATCCTGCAATTTTTCACACCTCCTGAGCAGGAAACCTTGCTCGGGCTAGCGGCCTCGCGCCTCGCGCCAGGTGGCAAGCTCGTGATCCGCTCCGGTCTCCGCGATGAATCATGGCGCTTCAAGGTCACCGTCGCCGGCGATCTCCTGGCCAAGGCAAGCTTCTGGATGAAGGCTGCTCCAACCCACTATCCGACTTCGTCGGACTTCGAGCGTATTCTTTCGCGCTATGGCAAGGTGCGGATCGTCCCGCTCTGGGGCGGCACGCCGTTCAACAATCACTTGATCGTGCTCGAAGGCGGCTGCTGATCGTCACCCGCGTCCGGGAAGCCCTCCTTCTTCAAAACCGTGGTCGCTTCCAGCACCGCAGAGGCGAGAGCCTCGGCAATCGCCGTGGACTCGTGGAGCAGCAGGATGTCGCCATCGCGAGCACCCCGCGTCAGGCTGGTGACGATGCCGGAGACGTCGCTGCGGATCGTATCGTAGGCGCGCTTGCTCCAGCCCATGAGCTCCAGCCCCTCTTCCCTCAGCACGGGATGAGTGAACCAATTGCGATGGCCGGCGGGGGCGCGGAACCAACGGGGCTTCACGCCCGTGACTTCCTCGATCGCGCGGCTGCACGCCACGATCTCGCGGCGCGTGCGGATGGAGCCCGCGCCCCAGAAGAAACCGACCGGATGGGTCATCGTGTGATTACCCAGTTCGTGTCCGCGGCGCACGATCTCGCGCGCCAACTCCGGGAAACGTCGTACTTTCTCCCCAATCACGAAGAAAATTGCCTTCTGTCCATGCTGGTCCAGCAAGTCGAGGATGACGGGCGTATCGGCGGGATCCGGACCATCGTCGAAGGTGAGTAGCACGCCCTTTCCTTCCACACGGGAAACGATCGGACCGAAGACCGAGGAATTTGGAAGGAAGGTTCCGCTTGCCCACAAAGCACCGATGCCGGCCAAGAAGCCGACACCTGCGAGCCAGCCTTCCGTGAGGCAAAGGATCGCCGCTGGAATGTGCACCACCACCCAGATGCCCCAGCGCGAGTTCGTGGTGCATAGCCACGGATGGGTCATGAGCTTCTGCCAGCCGAGGCAGATAAGACCAAGGCCATTCAGACCGATGAAGCCCAGCCACAAATACGCAGCCCAGCGCGTCACACCACCGTCCGCCGCCACACATAGCCAAACTGACCAAGCGGTGAGAATCGCCGACCAGCGCAACCATTGGGCCCGCGGCGTACCACCGCCGATGAAGAAGGCCACCAGGTGCAGGAGGATAAAAAGAACAGGCAGCACGCCCACCGCAGCGACCCAAGGGCCACCGGTAATCCACAAGGTATCGAAGACAGCAGCACCGGCGACCAGAGGCACCAGTACCGAGAGGACGCGCATTTCGAGGCGATGGTGACCGCTACCCTCTGCTCGGCGAATGGCATCTCCGCTCAGCCCGGGATTTCCGCCGAATACCCTGAAGAAGGGAGTCACCGCGCGATTGCTGGTCGTCTTCTCGGCGAGACGCGGCCAGCTCATGTCGTCCCTCCTTCCTTGCGGCGCAGGACTGGCTCGAAGACGAACCACTGCTTCCAATGCTCCTTCACTCCATCGAGGATGGCACCCGCCCAAACCGGCGTGGCCGGGTCTTCCGCAGCCCCGCGCACGCGCGCTGGCAATTCGAGTGGCGCCAGCACCTGCACCCGGTAGCGCCGCCAGCCATCGCGGACGATGAACAAGGGGAAGCACACTGCCCCGGTGATCCGGGCCAGAACCAGAGGTCCGCGTGGCAGACGCATCATCAAGCCATCCTCCACCTCCGTCTCCACCGGCGAGACATCAAAGATCACGCGATCCCCCTGCACGGCCACGATGTCTCCCTGCCCGAGATACCGGGCCAGCTCGACACCCAGCATGTCTCCGCCGGTATTGAAGCAGGTGCGGAAGTAGGGATTCAGCCGTTCTTTTTCCGCGATCTCCGCCTCCCGGAGGGCCTGCATCTCGGGCTCCCGTTCGGGGGCACGCACCGCATAAATCGTTCGCCCGAACTTCGAGGAAAAGAGCGGTGCCGCCATATCGTAGTTTCCCATGTGCGCGGTGAGGATCAGGCTACCTTCCTTCCGCGAGCGGAGGTCTTCGAAATGATCGAGCCCCTCGATCACCCAATCGACATCGCCAGTCCCGGTTTCACAGCGCAACGCGTCGACGTAGGTCAGCGCGAAATTGAAGAAGACTCGATAAGCACCGGCCAGAGCACGAAGCGCCGACCATCCGGGAAACAAGGCCCTCAGATTTCCCGCTACCGCTCGCCGCTGGCTGCGAGCAACGAGGAAGAACAAGAGCGTCCATGGGGGAATCAACACGGGCTCCAGAAACCATGGCGCAACCTTCAGGCCGCGCATCAGGCAGCGGGTCGGCAGGTCGCCGAAGACCCCGATCCGCCGCCACCGGCTCTGCTTGTTTTCCGTTTCCAACAAGGCGCGGGGAGCAAAGCGGCGAAGCGGCATCGGGGCAAGCTCGCTCGCACTCGACGAAAGAACCAGAAGCCGGGGCCGCGCCGGGAAATCGGTCCGCGATGCGCGTTTTTTCGTTCGATTGCGGAGCTTCTTCCCCGTAGACGTCCGCCATTGTCTCGTGAAGTTCCTTTCCTGCATCTTCAGCCTCGGACTAGCGGCAAGCGCCCTGGCCCGTCCCGCCACGGAAAAACCGAATGTGATCGTCGTCTTGCTCGATGACTGCGGCTACGGCGATTTCTCTCACACCGGCAATCCGTCCATCTATACGCCGAATGTTTCGCGGATGGTGAGCGAAGGCGCGAATTTCCCCCAATTCTACAGCGCCTCCGCGGCCTGCAGCCACTCACGTTACGGGATCCTCACGGGGCGGCAGCCCCTTCGCTCGGGGCTAAAGCAATGGGCCATCGGACCGGACGAAAAGCGCCACATCCACGTGAAAGAGGTAACCTTGGCAGAGGGACTGAAGGAGCAGGGCTATGCCACCGCTATCTTCGGCAAGTGGCATCTGGGCACTCCGAACGAGGCAAACGGCCGCACTCCGGACGCGCTGCCGCTCGCCCATGGCTTCGACCGCTGGCTCGGCACGAATGTCTCCAACGACTACGAAAAGGGTTCCGATCTCGTCCAAGGCCCTTCATCCGGGGAAGGGCCCGCACTAGGTTATGAGTATCTAGCGAGGAACATTGCGATGAATGTCCCCCTCCAAGAAGGACTCACCAAGCGCTATGCGGATGCCGCCGTGGATTTTATCCGGGAGAAGAAGGACCAGCCCTTCTTCATCTACATGACGCCGAACATGCCCCACCTTCCGGTGCATGCCTCGGACGAGTTCAAGGGCAAGTCCAGGAGAGGCCTCTACGGAGACTGCATTCAGGAAATCGATCATCAGATTGGCAGGCTCCGCGCCGCACTTCAGGAAGCAGGGGTAGAGAAGAATACGCTGATCGTTCTGAGTTCCGACAATGGCCCTTGGATCCGTTATCAGGACACAGCTTCCCATCCGATGTACGCCGAGGCGCGGACCTTGGTCGGATCCGCTTTTCCTTTTCGTGATGGCAAGGCTTCGACCTGGGAAGGTGGCCAGCGCGTCGTGGGTGTCTGGTGCTGGCCGGGAACCATCCCTGCAGCAACGGTCGTCCAGGAGCCGGCATCAACGCTCGATGTCTTGCCGACGGCCTTAGCCCTGGCAGGAGCGAAGCTACCTGCGGACCGGATCATCGATGGGCGAGATATCCGGGCTCTGCTGGCCGCAAGCGCGGAACAAAAAGTCGAGGGCTTCAAGCTGATTTATGCAGATAGCATCTCCGTAAAAGCCGCGCGTTTTGGCCCGTGGAAAATCCATACCGGTCTGACTTCCCAAATCGAGGCCAAGCATGGCTTCACCGCTTCGGAGGAGACGCCGCTGCTTTTCCAGATAGAGCAGGACTTCTCCGAACGGATCGATCGGGCCGCCGAGCGGCCGGAAAAGGTGGAGGAAGGCAGAGCCATCATCAGCGCCTTCAAAGATTCCCTCGCAAAGGAACCCTCCTTCTGGGATGAAAGAAAACCGTGATCGCTCCGGCCTCCGGTTTCGAATTCCATCATGAGAGCCTTCGCCTCACTACTGCTGGTCCTGGCACTCCACCCTTGCCCGGCATTCGCCGAAACAACCGTGGATAGGGGCAGCCTGAAAATGACCCTTCCTGAAGGCTACGAGCACAAGCGAATCCAGGGAGCCGACTCGATTGTCGGGGATATTCTCATCAGCAAGCCCAAGCTGAAGGTGAGATATGACATCTTCGACATGGGTGGACCTCCAAAGACTCTCAGCGAACGACCGGAAGAGGAACGGAAGTCCTATATATTCTCGGAAGAGTCAGATCGGGACGGCATCGCCTATCAATTCTTTGCGGTGCGGATCGGGCGGGAAACCGACAAGTGCAGGCTCTTCCTCCAGATCCCGAAAGGATACGCGACATTCAGCGTCGATCTCGAAAAGCATTCCGAAATCCCGGCGGCGCGCGAAGCTCTTCTAAGAATCAAATTCGCGCTCCCGGAAGAAGGAAGGTGATCCGCTGTGAAAAAAGGGGGATTCCCTTCGGGCTTTCTTGCAATCAAGGGGAGTGGGTCGCTAGGATTTAGGGAAACCCCTGAACCCATGTCTGAGAATCCACCCCGTCGCCCGCGGATCCTGGTCGTCACTCCGGAGATCACCTACCTGCCGGAAGGCATGGGTAACCTCGCCCAACGGATGTGCGCCAAAGCCGGAGGCCTGGCCGACGTCTCTGCCTCCCTCGTCAAAGCGCTCTATGATCAAGGTGCGGACGTGCATGTCGCCCTGCCGAATTACCGGCGGATGTTTCACCTCGATGTCGCCAGCGTCTTCGACAACGAGTTCCAGAAGGTAAGCCGCTCACTCCCGGAACAACGCATCCATCTGGCGCAAGACCGGGTCTTCTATCATCGCTCGAGCGTCTACGGGGCAGAGAATCATCTCATCGCCCTGGCCTTCCAGCGCGAGGTGATCAACCACACGATCCCCCAAGTTCGGCCGGACCTGATCCATTGCAACGATTGGATGACAGGCCTGATCCCCGCGGTCGCAAAGCGTCACGGCATCCCTTCCCTTTTCACGGTCCACAACATTCACTCCGAGCACCTCACCCTGGCCCAGATCGAGGACCGGGGCATCGATGCCGCCGACTTCTGGCAGCATCTCTATTTCCGCCGCTCACCATGGAACTACGAGGAAAGCCGTAGCACCAATCACGTGGATCTCCTCTCCAGCGGGATCTTCGCGGCGGATCATGTGAATACGGTAAGCCCGACTTTCCTCGAGGAAATCGTCCGGGGAGACCACGCCTTCATTCCGGATGCGATCCGCAATGAACTGCGGGGCAAGAAGCACTCGAATTGCGCCAGCGGAATCCTCAATGCGCCTGATCCGGTCTTCGACCCCGCCACCGATCCCTATCTGACCACCCACTACGGACCCGACGATCTGGAGAAAGGCAAACGCGCGAACAAGCTGGAGCTCCAAGAACGGCTCGGTCTGGCGGGAGATCCCGATATCCCGATCTTCTTCTGGCCCTCGCGCCTGGATCCCGTGCAAAAGGGCTGCCAGTTGCTCACCGAGATTCTTCACGAACTCGTCACGCAAAATCACATGCAGATCGTGGTCGTCGCCAGTGGAGTCTTCCAGAAGCACTTCAACAATATCGTGAAGATCCACGGCCTCTACGATCGTGTGGCAGTAAGGGACTTCGACGAAAAGCTTTCCCACCTCGGCTACGCGGCCAGCGATTTCATCTTCATGCCTTCTTCCTTCGAGCCCTGCGGCCTGCCGCAGATGATCGCACCGAAGTACGGCAGCCTGACCATCGCCCACGACACCGGCGGCCTCCACGATACGGTGGAGCATTTGAAGCAAGAAGAAGGCACCGGAAACGGATTCCTCTTCGAATATTTCAATGCCGACGGCCTCCGCTGGGCAGTCGGGGAAGCCCTGAATTTCTTCCATCAGCCCCAGGCTGAACGCACTGCGCAACTCGCCCGCGTGATGCGCGAGGCTACCGCACGTTTCAACCACGAGGCCACCGCCGCCGACTACATCCGGCGCTACGAGGAGATGTTGCAAACTACCGTAACCGCATGAACCGAAGGGCATTCCTGGGCTCCACCACCACCGCGCTCCTCCCCCTGACCACCCTCGCGGAAGAAGGAAGCAAGCCGGTGCTCCGATTCGGCCTGATCGCCGACGCCCAGTATGCCGATGCCGATCCGGAAGGAGAGCGGCACTACCGCACTACCCCTGGAAAGATGAAGGAAGCGGTGGAGGTGATCCGGGCAGCCAAACCTGAATTCACCCTTCACCTCGGTGACTTCATCGACCGCGATTTCAAGTCCTTCGACGTGATGTTGCCCTTGATAAGCGGGCTGGGTCATCCGATTTACCACCTGCTTGGAAACCACGACTACTCAATCGCCGATGCCGAGAAAGCTCGTGTCGTTTCCACCTTGGGAATGCCACATGACTACTACACCTTCCGTAGTGGTAGCACTCGCTTCGTAATGCTGGATACAAACGATCTTTCGACCTACCGGGATCCGAAGGATTCCCTACGGAACAAGGAGGCCGCCCAACTTCTGAAGAAGCTGGAAGCGGCGCAAGCTCCGGGGGCAAAGCCATGGAACGGCGGCCTTTCAAAAGCCCAGCTCGAATGGCTCGACCGCGAGCTTTCCGCCGCCAGCGCGGCCAAGGAAAAGGTCATCCTCTGCGGACACCATCCTCTGATTCCGGCGGAAATGCACCAAGCTTGGCAGGCGGATGAAGTGCTCGCGGTCATCGACAAGCATGACTGCGTGCGGGCCTACTTCAATGGCCATAACCATGCCGGCGCCTTCGTCGAGCGAAAGGGCATCCCTTACGTGACCTTCCGCTCCATGCTCCATGAGCCGGGTATCAACGCCTACTCGGTGGTGGATGTCTTCGATGACCGCATCGTCATCACCGGCCACGGTCGCGCGGAATCCCGGGTGCTCGCCGTTTGAGGCGCGACTGCGATTGGCACGGCCGGTCTTTTGTGCCCTTTGCCCAAGGCGCACTGCCAATTCCGCCACTGCCGCGAGATTGGATGGTGAAGGCGAAAAGCTTCATGCGGAATACCGCGTAATAGCTTGGAAGCCATGAATATCGTCCGCAGCTCCGCCGTTCTCCTTTCCTTACTGGCGATCCCCGCCACCCTGATGGGCCAAAGCGAGGAACGGCCTCGCCTACAAATCATCAATGCCAGCGAGGACCCCTTGGACATCTTCTGGCTGAAATCTGAGACCGAGCGCCTCCCGAATGGGTCCGTGCCGGCAGGCAAGGACACAATCTTCACCACCAGCCTCGGACATCGCTTCCTCATGGTGGGACGCGAGGACCAAAAGGAAGCCACGGTCACCGCGAAGGTGAAGACTCAAGGTTTCCGTTTCGATCCCGCAGGAAAGGATGGGATCCCACCCTTTTACACCCGGATCACGCATCTCCGCGGATTTCCCATCGTGGGATCCGCAAACGTGAATCCCTATGCACTCAAGGAGGCCTCCTACATCTGCGACCTGATGCTCGCCAAGCGCCCCGATGTGCTCCAAGCGATGGTGGATAGCGGGGCGCGGCTCTGCATCATCGCTCACAACGAATTCACCACCGACCTGCCCGAATTCAGCCACATGGGCGACGAACCGATGCATGGCTTTGAGAAGTTCTCCGGCAAGGAATACTGGGACGCCCGCGCCCGCGGCACCGGCGGGAGCCCCACCGACCCCTTCTGCACATGCGCGGAAGAGAACGTGCTCGGCTATCCGGGTGACCCCTATGAGAAGGAATGCATCCTCATCCATGAGTTCGCGCACAACATCCACCTGCGCGGCCTGATGAATGTCGATCCCACTTTCGATCCGCGTCTTGAGGAAACCTACAAGGCAGCAATGAAGGCCGGCCTCTGGAAGGGCAAATACGCCAGCGTGAACCGCCACGAATACTTCGCCGAGGGAGTGCAATCCTGGTTCGACAACAACCGCGAGAACGACAGCGATCACAATCACGTCAACACTCGCGCCGAACTGCTCGAATACGACCCGGGACTCGCCGCTTTATGCCGTGAGGTATTTGGCGAAACGGAAGTGAAGTACACGAAGCCCGCCACCCGGCTCACCGGCCACATGGAAGGCTACGACCCATCCAAGGCTCCGACCTTCGTCTGGCCGGAGCGCCTGAATGCAGTCAAACAAGCCATTCGTGACAGCGCCCAAGCGCGGGACAAGGCGGCGAATGCCGCCCCTCCCACGAAATAGCGCTCGCTCTCAGGGCCCGAAGGCGAAACGCGCGAAGAACTTCTTCGTGGCGGCGGGTGGCGTAACCCGGTAGGTCAAGCGATCCACCGCAGGCGTTCCCGGCAAGCGCTGGTTCGAAAGGAACTGGTAGTTCGCCGCTTCTCCCCAGGTCGTCAGGTTCGTCGACGATTGCGGTAGCACCATGGCACCCTCCGCAGCCACGCGGCGCGTCACTGACATCAGGAAGGAGCCGCTGGCTTCCACAGTCCATTGCGGCGCAAGGCTTGAATTCGCCACTGCGGGGCTTCCCCCGAGGAAGTATTCCATGCGCGCGGTGATTCCGTCACCGTCGCTGTCATCATCGTCGGGGAGGTTACCGTTGGACGCCTTCCACTCCGCATAGGACTGCGTGTCGGAGAGCCCCGGATTGCCACCATTCGCCGTCGCGCTTGCCCTCCAGCTCTGAGGCTTGGAAGGATCGGGATTCGACCACGGATCCACAAGAACCAGCGAGTAGCCGTCACCATCCGCCTCCACCGGCCATGGAGGCAGGTCACTGTAGGCGAATCTCCTCAGCACCTGTCCATTCGCTCTCCGGAACGCGAGAAACTCCCCGCTATTATCCAAGCTGTTCGGAAAGGTCGCGCCGATGGGACGGCCCGTTCCAAAGGCGGCATTGAACGCGGCAGTGTTTTGAACCACCAGGATGCGGGCTCCCGGTGCCAGCAACGTGTTGTTCGGGAAGGTGGCCGTGATGCCTTCGTGAAAGTTCACACCGCTCAAATCGAGGGTGGAGGCAGAGATATTCATCAGCTCCACGTACTCGGTGGTCTCCACGCTGCCGGGCGGATTATAGTAGATTTCGGAAACAACCAGCGTGGACGAAGTCGGCACCTGGATGACCCCGGTATTCGTCACGGTGATGCTGTCCGTGCCCACTACGTTTCCGGAGAAATCGACCGCCTCCAGCGAAATCAAGTTCGCTCCCACCGCGACGGGCACCGAGATCTGCCATGCCGTCGCGGCGGTCCAAGTGACCGTCAGCGGCGAGGTAGATCCGGCAATGCGAATGTCCCGAACGTTTACCCATCCCTGACCCTGGAGAATCACCGGGCTGGTGCTTGCGCTGAAGTTCGCACCGCCATTGGTTGTGATCGCAAAGTTCACCGAGGGAATCTCGGCATTCACCTGCGAAAGGATGTAGTTCGAACGGGTATTGATGTAGCTCAAATGGGCGTTGAAATTTTCACCGGGGAGCAAGGAGCCGTAATGGCCCGCCCACGTGCTCATGTAAGACTGGTTGAACACCGTCGTGCAGATGTCATGCAGATGCCCAAGATAGGCCCGTCGCCGCACGGGATTGGATGTTAGCCTCTGCAGTTCCCAGTTCTCAAAGATCGAGCGCGTGGCATCGAACGAGAAATCCATGTCGTGCGGGAAGTAAAGGACGCGCCCGTCTGGCCGGGCGTAGAAGATCCCGTTATGATTCGCGTTCGCGAAGAAGGAATCCCCCGCCCCGCTCGCACAGGAATAAGCCAAGGCTCGCAGCCACTGGTCGACATCCAGAACGGTATTCACCTCCGCATCAAAGGCCGATCCGGATTTGTCGAAGAGCTTCGACATCGCGACAATCCGCGAATAGTCGTCCACGTCCTCGTTGTTCTCCAGCAGGTAATTCCAGCGATAGTTTTCCTTGTTGTCGCCGAGACTCGTTACATCGGTCCCAACCACATTGTCCGGCTGAGGAAGCTTGTAGCCATTGGCATCGGTCGTGGTCGGGTAGTAGATCAGTTCGTATTCGTAAGAAGTGCCATCGCTACCATTCTCGAACTGGGAATCCAGGAACACGTCGCCAAAGCGCGCGAGCTGCATGATCGCGGAGCTGGTATGGGCGGGATCCGGCGCGATCACCTTGCACAGGTCGTTATATTCCGCTGGCACTCCACCGCTGGCATACATCACGTGATCGTAGAGGATCTCCTGACATCCGGTTTGCTGACCCTCTGAACGGTCGATGGATACCGTCCGATGGACCCCGCGGAAAAGCTGGTCACGGTTGAATCCGACATTGAATCCGACACGTGCCGCCTCCGGCCTCCCGCGCTGGCTGCTCTTCAGCCGCACTCCGACATCGTAGTAGGCCTCCTTCTCATCATAGATGACGGTGCAACCGAGCCTCTCGTTGCTCATCAGATTGTTCGTTTGATAGAGGAGCGCCTTGTCCGCTGGATCCATAACGATCCGGAAGTTGTGTCGGCCATTGTTCGTCGCGAGACCGTCGTTCACCTGATAGAGCGCGTGGGAATTTTCGCCATCCGCAGGAAACACCGAAGTCGCCGGGGAAATCGCCCCGTCGGTTCCCGATACATAAAAGCGGACCACCGTTGCCGCGGGCTGACCCGGAATCACTCCGCTGAAGGTCGCCCCGTCAGCGCCGACACTCATCGGCTCGGAGACAAAAGGCCCTCCCGCCACCGAATAGCGCAGCGTAAAATTTCCCAAGCCATCCGGGTCAGCCGCCTTCACCTTCACGGTCACGGCCTCTCCCGCCGACGGGACCATCGGCGCGTGGCTGAATTCCGTGATGCCCGGCCCGACATTGGCTACCGCCGTCGAGTTCACGCTCCCTGGAGTTCCCGGGTTATCCGTTCGACCGAGCAAGGTGGTGTTCGCCACGCGATTGAAATAGAGTCGCGTATTGAGCCGGTTCGAACCACCCAGCCACTTTGCCCTGAAGGCAATCTGATAGACCCGGCCATTCACGACCGACCTTCCTCCAGCCAAGGTGGTCTCCACATGGTTGTGCATGTGTTCCGTGGGACCCGTCGCCTTCAGATGGAGGACCGTATTTCCCGGACTATCCGGATCTGCCACCAGTTCGGCATGGCGATGGGTTCCAAGGAAACGCCAGCCTTCAAGACCGGACTGGAAGTCGCCTCCGGTGATCATCGGCACAGGAGCAGTATCGGGACTTTCGGTCACGGTGATGTCGTCCAACAACACATCACCACCATCCAGCAGGCCGAACACAAACTCCCGCCACTGGCCATCCGGACCCACGCTGCTCGCGGACGCCGTCGCGCGATACGTGTAGTTCTGCCAGGAACGCCGGCTATTCTCATTGCTAGCCGCCCACGACTCGGGGAGTGAATTGTCTGCACGCGGGCTGCGAAGCTCCAGCGTTGACCCCTCCGAATCCGCGGCACCGGGCCAGCGCCCGCCATCGATATAAGACACCTCGTCCGCAGGATTCCCTGCGGCATCCAGAAGCAGGATACGCTCTCCGCTCCCTGCAAGGCTCGAATCGTAAGGACCGACCACATTGATCCCGGGAAACGCCGAAAGCAGCCCGGCAGGATCCTTCGCGACAACAAGATACCCTCCTGCTGGAAGCGTGGTGCCTGCAGGAAAGACGTAGTCGATCGCCGATCCAAAGGACCATCCGGAGAGATCTACCGGCGCGACTCCCCGGTTGTGGAGCTCCAGCCACTGCTTGCTCTCGCTGGCCACGTTGACATCGGGCGGATTGTAGCAGATCTCATTGATCACGATATCCTGCACGAGCGTGATCGAGTTCGCCGCGCCCGGTGTTGCCGCACTGGGAAACAACCACTGGCCCGGCCATTCGGCGGAGGCACCCCGTACCGCGGTGTCCACAGCCCTCACGTCCGCCAAGGGTCCACCGGGAGCCCTCAGTGCGATCTTGTCATCCAAGGGGGGATTGAAGCCGAGTTGAGCTCTCGTGAAGTGAATCACGCCGCCCGCAGGCACCGTGGATGCAGGCAACGCGAAGGACGCTCCGGGAGTTCCGACCAACTCCAGGGAGAAACCGGCGGTGGATGTCGGGAGAGGAGTCGGATTCCGCAGTTCGACAAAGAAGTTCGCCGCCGTCGCCGTGCTCGCCGCGATCTCATTCAGGAGAAGTCCTGGCGACTCATCGGGATCTGCAGGCGTTTCCACAGCCTGCAAGCTCGCCGTGAAAAGAGCGGTGTTATCCGTCGCGCTGGTATGAAGCGATACGGCCAGGACATTGCTCCCCGCCGCCAAGGCCGTTGAAGGAACAACCAATGTCCCCGATGAGACAGGTTCGAGAACATCGGAGAGGGCAGAAGTCGTGTGCCCCGCCTGCCCCTCCGGCATGTTGGTTCGGCTGACCTCTTGCCCGTTGAGATAGAAGACCGCTCCATCCGCAGCCGTGTAGTTCAGCTTAAGGACCGTCCGCGAAGCATCGCCGTTGAAAGTGAAACTCCGGCGGAAATAGGAGGTCGAAGCCGAGCTCGAGATCGGCGTCTGCACGGTAAGATCGGGGAAGGCCGTATTGAGCCCGTAGCGCGCCTCCAAATAAGCACCAGCCCTGAGGAAATCGTCATTCGAAAGCCCGTCCCGATAAATCAAAACCTCCGCGATCTCGCCCACAAAGCCGTTGGCAGAGCCCGCGTGGTTTCCAATGACGATCGGCTGTGGGGTCAACGCCGCACCACTGTCGCTCGAGCTTCCTTCCATCGCGCCATCCACCCATATCTCGAAGCGGCTCTGTGCAGGATTCCTCCTCACGGCGACGATCTGGAACTGCGTCGTTGAGATCGCGGTCGTGGATACCGGCCCTCCCAGATCGGAGCCATTGTCGTGCCGCTTCTGAAACCCGTAGCGGCCGTTGACCGCTTTCAGGGAGACCAGCGGGTTATCGGAAGCCGCATTCTCACGGTCGAAAAGGTAATCACCGCTTCCGTCATTCACTCCACCGCTCGTTGGAATCCCGATGGCCTTGCAAACCACAAAATAAACGAAGCCCGAGTTTGATGGAATACCCGGTGCAATGCCGGTGCGAAACTCATCATTGCCATCGAAGCTCACGGCCGGCTGGCCCGAAGGTGTTGCTGCCAACTCGTACCTCGGATCGCTGCCAGCCGCGGCATCCTGCGAGAGCCCGTCACCCGTCGCCGTATCGGGCCAAGGCGAAAAGGACGCACCATCGGAAACTCCGGTCAGTGCTCCCGAATTGAAGCGCTCGACGAGATCGGCAGTCACACCGAGGACCGGCGGGGCGGAAGTTGAACCAAAGAGCGGGAGTCCTTGGGACCAGGAGCTGTCATTGAAGGAAACGCTATTCCATCCTGCCGGAGGCGCAGCAGCGAGGTCGTAGTAGCGCCACGTCGAGTTCGCGTTCGCCAGATCGTGATAGATCGGTTCATCGGGCGATCTGAAGTTGTAGGCTCCGGGCGTACCGCCGCTCCTCAGGCTAGCCCTCCAGTTGGCGGGGTTCTCCCCCGCAAGGCCAGGCTTCCTCTTCGATAGCGTGGCTCCGGCTCCGTCCGCTGCGACCGGCCATTGGCCGGAGTCACCAAATTCCAGCCGATCCATCAGACGTCCGGACCGACTGACCAGATCGATCGTTTCTCCCGAATTCGACAGATTCCCCGTGTAGGGCCCTTTTACCCCGGAAATTGAGGCGAGAGCCGGATTGCCGGGATCTTTCGCGATCACCAGGAAACCTCCACCGGGGATGACCGTGCCTGCAGGCAGGGTATACTCCACCCCGTCATCAAGGGACCACCCTGAGATATCCACGTTCACCGCCATCTGGTTGTGGAGCTCGATCCACTCCGCATCCTGGCCTTCTGCGGGATTGTAGTGGATTTCGTTGAAGGTCACCACTGCATCCGGCGCATCACCGAGTGCGATACCGGCTGCTGCAAAAAGTCCGAGGGGAGCGATCCGGGCGAATTTCGGGATCATGAGATCAAAGTTCTGAAAAGCAGGTTTCCGCAGGCAGCATTCTGCCTGCGGAAACCAATGGCGTGATCGAATGAATGGAAAGTACTACTCTTCGAGACGATAGAACTCCTTCGCCTCCGACGCCTCGGAAGCAGGAATCAGCACTTGCCCGATTCCCGAGCTATTCGTTGTCGCCGTCAGCGGGGTCGTCAGCGGGCTGAATGCCGTGCTGAGATCCGGAGACCGGGTCACATCATACTCGGTATCGGCAACGCCGGTGAAGTTGATCACGATGTCTCCGGTAGAAGTCCGGCTCACCGAGGTGATCTTCAGCTCGGTGGACGGAGTTCCCACGATCTCATTCGTCAGCCCATACATGTGGAAGGAGCCGCTTGCATTGATCGCACTGGTGTGGATTCCCGCCTCGATGATCAGGTCCGTTGCCTCCGCAACGTAGGTGTAGGAGATGTAGTAAGCGGAGTCGTCATTGCCATTGTTCAGCACGATTCCCGGCCGGTCTGCCAGTAAGGCACCGAATGGCTGCTCAACCGTCTCCCCATTCGTGAAGATCAAATCGATTGGACGGCCGCTTCCGTCGGTATCCCACTTGCGGACGAAGAGCTTGAGCTTGTAGCTCTGGCCGACCGTCAGGCCGCTGAGGACATAAGTCTGCACCACACCCGGATTTCCGGTGGCACCGTAGGTGAAGCCACCAAACAGATCCAACAAGCCCGGGCCGGTCACACCGCCGGAAGCAGGCACCCAATCTCCATTGTTAATCGGATCGATCTCGCCTTTTGCACCAGTCGAGACGAGCCAGTTGAAGTTCGCAGGCGTCAAGGCACCGCCAAGTTCCTCGAAGAGTACCCCGTTCACCGTGGCCGGACCACCGCCGCTGATCGCATGGGTATAGGTCACCGCGGTGGAGACACCCGTGCTGACATCATCGGTCACCGCGATCACCTCCACCGAAGGCGGAAGCACCGGCCGGGAGGCGATGTCGGTGGGGATGCTGCCCTTCTCGACTTCGAATCCATCACGTGATCCGTCGCCATCCGAATCCGGGATGGTCGGATTGGTTCCGGAATCCGTGGCGCTCGCATAGGTACCGGAGTTCGATTCGATCATGTCGTTCAGTCCGTCACCATCGGTATCGGCGCGCACGGCGCTGGTGATCGGACGCCCATTGGCGCCAGCCAGCTCATCATTGTCATCCAGACCATCCTCATCGGTATCCTTGAGCATCGGATTGATCCCGGGCTGGGTCGTGATACTCAATTCATACTCATCGATATCGCTAATTCCGTCGCCGTCGAAATCACCCGTATTCGCACCCGGGCCAGGGCCCTCGGCCAGCCCGGTGAGTTCGGTGAGGTCATTTGCAAAGGAGAGTTCCCATTCATCGAGGAGACCATCCGCGTCATCGTCCTTGATGAGCGTGAGCACGAATTCCATCTCCTTCTCTCCACCGGAAACGCTGCCGGTTCCCTTCACCCGGACGAAATAGAGCATCCCGTCGAAGTCTTGGGTGAAGTCATAGGAGCCTGCCTGCAGCTGGTCGCCGGTGATCTGGAATTTCGCGTTGTCCTGATCGCCATCACCGGTCACGAAGGTGAAGGTGGAAGCTTCCGAACCTTGGGCAAAAGTACCGCCACTAAGGGTCGCAACCAGCTGGCCGGGATCGATACCCGAGATGAACGTGCTCTTGTCGAGCGACAGCGAATAAATAGCCGGAATCGTCGAGACCGAATAGTTGTCGATGAGGTGCCCGGCTTCATTCGTGCCAAGCTCCATGTAGAGCTCGCCGTTGTTATTGTCCCAGAAGAAGGTTTCGTAAGGAACCGTGTTACCACCCACCACGCTGGTGGTTACAAAGGTTCCGTTCACGGAAGCCATCACCTTCACCGCGGTGCCATTCGCGAAGTTCTCGAAGGCATAGTCGATCACCACATGGCGGTTGGTCAGCACCGGATCGAAAGTTCCGCCCGCACCCTTGTTGAAACCATTGTCGAATCGTTCGGTGGCGCCATTGTCGCGGAAGAGAATGCCGTAGTCCGTTTCCGAGTGGTTCACCCGGGTTGCCGGTTCGGCAAGGGTGGTGCCGCTGGGAAAACCGAGGTCGAAGGATACCCAGTTCGTCGTGGTGTTGTTGATCGGAATCCAGTCGAACTCCACGCGGATGCCCTTGTCCGTGGCGATCGAGGTTCCAGTCGGTGCCGCCGCCCAGTTGAACCACGCGGAAGGACTCGTTTGGAATCTCACGCGCCCTCCTCCGGCGAAGCGGAGTTGCTCGGACAAGATGTGATGTTGGGTCAGGGCGGATCGGACAGAAACCGTAGAAGCGAGCGTTCCTTCACGTCGGCCTTCGGTAAGGGCCGAGTTATCGAGATTCGCGAGATCGGCAACGTTGAACGTGTCCTTGAAGAGCAGCGTATTCGCTTCGCCGAGCGGAGCCAGCACGCCTGCTAGCGATGCTACGAGGATTGGGGTTCTCATGGATTTATGGGTTTAAGGGGAGTCTCGCTCCGGGAAAACCATCCCTGCAGGCATGGACATCCGGGGGAGAACCGAGGACCACGCATGCGGGATTCAGGAGCCCATACAGGCCGGCAGAAGACCGCGGAGTAAGAGATCTATCAGATCGTTTGTGACAAAGCCGTCATCAGGTGACGACCCAATTGGATTCCAAATGCCTGCCAATTTCCGGGCAGGTGTCGCGGGAGAAAAACTCGGGTGATCCGACCACTCCGCCCCAGCCCTCGCGGGACTGGTCCCTCAAGCAAAAATACTGCTCACCGCCTTACCCTTGCCGTCTTCCGTGGCGTAGAAAGGACGCTTCTCGATCTCGTAGACACTCTTCGGGCTGATACCCATCGCCGTGAAGATCGTAGCATGAAGATCCGTGATACTGACCGGATCCTTCACTGCCACAAGAGGACGCTCGTCAGCGGTCGCCCCATGGACATGACCCTTCTTCACCCCTCCTCCAAACATCACCACCGATGATCCGCCGGTGAAATGCCGGTGCAGCCCGTAGTGGGTCATGTTCTCCAAGGTGTCCGATTTCACGCGGGCCTGGTCTTTCGCCTCCGAGCCGGGCACGCCCTCGATCATCATGTCGCGGCTGAATTCGCTCGCGATGACAACCAAGGTGCGATCAAGCATCTTTCGCTCTTCCAAGTCGCGAATAAGCCGGGCGATCGGGCGATCAATCTCCTGCTTCAGTTTCACCACGGTTTCATGACCATTCTCATGAGTGTCCCAGTGGATAAACGGAATGTACTCGGTGGTTACCTCAATGAAGCGGGCACCCGCCTCGGCAAGCCTGCGAGCCAACAAGCAGCCACGACCGAAGCGCCCGTCACCATAGGCCTCGAGCACGTCCTTCGGCTCCTTCGTGAGATCGAAGGCATCCTTCTCTTTCGAGCCGAGCAGACGGTGCGCATTTTCCAGTGAGCGGAGCATCGACTCCTGCTGGTAGTCGCTCATGAAGTCGCGGTTCGGGCTGCTGTCCACCAGCCTGCGGTAAAGCTTGTAGCGGTTGGCGAATCTTCCTGGATCCATGCCCTCCGGAGGCCGCACCGAACGCGCGGCTTCATCAGGATACGGCAAGTTGAATGGACCGAATTCCGCACCGAAAAAGCCAGCCGTGGTAAAGGCCTTCAGCTCCTCGCTTTCGCCGATGCCTTCAAGCCGCTGCCCGATATTCACGAAGGCGGGAATCACCGGGTTCCTCGGACCCAGCGCACGGGCCATCCAAGCACCGATGTGCGGTGCGGCCACGGTCTGGGGTGGTACATAGCCCGTATGCCAATGATACTGGTGCCGGGAATGGAGGATCGAGCCGAGGTCAGGCTGCACGTGCGAACGGATCAAGGTCGCGCGGCCCATCAACTTCGCGATCTCTTCCAGCCCCTTGCTGATCTTCACGCCATCCAGGCTGGTATTGATCGAGGGGAAAGTGCTGAGCACTTTCTCGACGGGAACACCCTTCTCGAAAGGCAGGTACGCTTTGGGATCGAAGGTTTCCGGAGCAGCCATGCCGCCGGCCATCCACAGGAGGATGCAGCAGTCTGCCTTGGCCGGAGGCTGCACAAGTTCTTCCTCGGCGAAGGCACGCGGCACACCCGACATCGCTGCCGCGAGGCTTGAGGCGGAAAGAGCCTTCAAGAAAGTCCGGCGCGTCTGGATGCGCTCCCTCGGATCGAGTGAATTCGGGAAATGGAAAGGATCGTTCATTAACCTCAACGCACAAATTGGAACTCGGGAAGTAGCAGGATCATCCACAGCAGATCCTCGATCGCTTGGGCGGATGGCTTTGCTCCGATGACGCCCACGAGACCGGTCTTCTCCCTCAAGCTTGGACGGCGGCCAAGCGCTTGCATGAAAAGCGCGTCCACCAGGACCTCGGAACCCTCTCCTGATTCTGCAAGCTTCAACGCGCCCTTCTTCAACAGGCCAGACAGTTGCTCCCCGTTCGCCAGATCAATCGCTTCCAGCGTGGTAATGTTATCCGGGCGCATGCTGACGATCTGCTCTCGGTTCGGACGGCCCAAGGCGCGCATGAGCAGATCGGAGGGCACCAGCGAGGCGCGCACCATCGTCGGATCAAGGCCATCCGCGAGACCAGCAGTGAAGCGATCCCAGATCTGCGGGTTCTCCACTTCCTGAGCCGGTTGCCAATCGCGAGGCGGCCGGCTGAAACGGCCCTGCGAATCCGGCAGCATGGCTGTCCAGCGCCAGGAGGAGTCCGTCATGATCCGGGCCGGCTCCCCGCTGGTTAGCTTCACCTGGGCTTCCATGATAAAGCCCGCCGGATTGGGAGCATTTCCTCCATTCCGTGCCAGCACGAGAATCGTATTACGGCCCTGCTTCAAATAGGGCAGCTCGATGGCCCGCGCCTGTGGCCCTTGGGCAGAACCCGCCTCCTTCGCTGCCGGTTTGCCGTTCACGAAGATCTCCGCTTCGTTGTCCGCGATGAAAACCGCCCGCGCCGACACTGGCGCCGCGCGAAGCTCAAACTCGGTTCCCAAGGTAATCGCATCTCCTTGTGGGGTGCCAGCCGAGGCGAGGCGATCCGACCAGATCCAGCGGGCTGAAATTCCGGCACCACTGCTCCCTCCCCGGGGAACTCCGCTCGCAATCTTCTCCGGTGCAGTACCGGTGAGGGACCACACCGCATCCACGAACTGCTCAGCACTGAGCCGCTTCGGGAGCGGGCCTCGAAAAACGGCTATCTCCTCTGCCTTGGACACCGTCACCGACTCTGACTGATAGGCTTGGGAGGAGATGATGAAGGCCAGCGCCTTCTTCAGATCGTAGCCATCCTCCACGAAGCGCACCGCCAGGTAGTCCAGCAGATCTTCGCTCCAAGGCTCCGTATCCATTGCATCCACCGGATGCACGATACCGCGGCCCATCAATCGCTGCCAAAGCCGGTTCACGATAGTACGCGTGAAGCGACCGTTGTCCGGATGGGTCATCAGTCCCGCCAATTGCTTCAGCCGTTCGGGCTTTGCGGCATTGGCATCCACCTCGCCAAGCTCGGGGAAGATCCAGCCCGGCTTGGCCATGCGCCCGGTAGGCTTGTCGCAACGTGCAATCTCCAGCGGACGCTCCGCAAAGATAGCGGCGAGTCCATACGCCTGATCCAGCTTCCACCGGTCCACGAAACTGTCGTGGCAGGACGCGCACTTCATGTTCAGGCCGAGGAAGGTCTGCGAAATCGATTGCGAAAACTGGATCTCGCGCGTCTGGCTTGCATTCACGCTGCCGCGCCACTGGATGCCGTCGATGAAACCCCGCGACTCATCGGTAGGTGGAGCCAGAAGCTCGCGGGCAAATTGGTCGTAAGGTTTGTTTTCGATCAGCGAATGATAGAGCCATCCGGTGATCTGCTTACGCCCGCCGTCGATGTAGCCGGTGCCCTGGTAATCATTACGGAGGAGGTCATTCCAGAAGCTCAGCCAATGCTCGGCATAGTCTGTATTGCGGTCGAGCACCGCAGCCACCAGCTTCGCCCGCTTCCCTTCCGAGCGATCTGCCACGAAAGCATCAACATCCGCCGGGGCGGGAAGCAACCCGGTGAGGTCGAGTGTTATCCGGCGGATGAAAGCCGCATCTCCCAAGGGTAGCGGGCGGGTGATCTTGTTCTCCTGGAAGTAGCGGTCGATAATGCGGTCCACCGGATGATCGCGACCATCGACGACCGGAGGGAGTTCCGGATGTCGGGGCTTCAGGGGTGGCTCGTAAGACCCCTTGCCGAAGCTAAAGCCCGGCTCCCAGACCATCCCTTCATCGATCCATTTCCGGAGGACCTCCACCTGTTCGGCAGGCACGCGTGCCCCCTTGGGAGGCATTCGCTCGCTCTTGTCATCGGAAAGGATCGCCTCCAGGAAAGTACTCTCGGCGGCTTTCCCCGCTTCCAGCACCGCGCCATTCTCCGAACCGGAGAGCAAGGCTTCCCGCGTATTCATCGAGAAGCCTCCTTTCTTGGCATCACCCATGTGGCATTTCGAGCAATGCTCACGCAGGACCGGCACAACCTCATGTGCAAAGTCCACCGCACTCCCCGTTAGGGGCAGGGCAAGCAAGGACAGCAGTGGGAGTCGCAAACGCATCGGGGAGAATGGTCGGATAGGCAGGGATCTTTACTTTCCTAGCAGGTAGGCAAGCAGGTCCTTCAGTTCATCCGCGTTGAGGCGGTTGATCATGCCGGCAGGCATGGGCGAGACGGGGGACGGCTTGATGTCCTTGATCTGGCTGCGCTCGACTTCCATCGTTGCACTGAAGTCAAAGGGACTGGTTGCCACGATCCAGTGTTCGTCCTTTTCCTCGATCAGCTTCCCGACGACCTGCGAACCGTCCTTTTTGATGATCGTGTCGAAGGCATACTGATCGGATACCACCTTGCTCGGCTCGATGATTGCTTCCGCGAGGTCACGGATGCTGAAGCGACCGGCCACGGCGGTGAGATCGGGACCTGCTGAGCCACCCGCACCATCGAAGCGATGGCACGCGGCGCAGAGCGAAGCTTGGAACATCTTTTTGCCATTGTCCTTGTCGCGTCCCTCAAGCCCGCTGGCAGCAAGCCGCTCGACATCAGAAACGGTCCACTCGCGGCCGGGGCCCTTCACAGGCGGCAGGTCGGCCAAGGGATTTGCCGTTGCGGTAGGAGCCATCTTGCCGATCCACTCGCGCTCCTGCGGGGTGCAGGTTTCGAGAGTCTGCTTGCGCAGGTCAACGATGAAGCCGGCATAGCTCTCTCCGCCGCTCTTTTGGAGAAGCTTGTCGAACCATGCGAAGAAGCGCTTGCGCTCATCCTCGCTCCACGGCCCCTTCACCACCCGCAGACAGTAGATGTAGTGGATCACTTGCGCAGGCGGCAGGTTGGCGATCATCTTCTCGATCGCACCGCCGTACTGGGCATTGCGCTTCGCCGTCGCCAGCCAATCCGGAGCCGGTGAAGGCCCGGTGGTATCCATCAGTGCCAAGGTCCGGCCCACGATCCCGGGAGCCTGCAGGTAACACAGCATCCGGCAGAGCTCACGGTCCAGGTCAGCCTGGTTCGAAGGGAATGCATTGTCGATTTTGGCAAGCACCGCATCCCGCTCCGCATCGGACGGTTCACCCTGCCTTGCAAAGGCAAGCCCGCAGGCGCGGAGCCAGTTGATCTTCTGGGCATTGTCGAGCGAAGCCCAATCCAAGCCGCCAAGGGCCTTCACGATCGTCGCCTTGTCGTTCTTCGAACCGGTGCGGGCCAAGGCCATCGATCCACCGATCACCTGCCAGGGATTCGTCTCACGAACGAGCTGCGAGGAGATTGCCGCAGGTCCTGCAGCTTCCACCGCCACGCGCGATTCAAAGCGCTTGATGCGGTCGGCCGAGCCCATTCCTTCCCACGCACCCGCCTTGTTCGCCAGGGTCAGCTCCTTCTTCTGCTGGGGGACCGGCGTGGTCGTCTCCTGGCCCGCATAAGTCACGCGCCAGAGGGAGGATGCGGTCCGGCGACCTCCGGTGAGGAAATACATTGCACCGTCCTTGCCGATGGCAGCGTCGGTGAGTGGCATGCCCGTTCCCGCCACGAATTCCTCGCGCTCCGCCTTGTAGCCCTCACCATCAGGGGTCAGGTGGATGGCGTGGATCGTCGCGTAGGTCCAGTCGAAGGCATAGATCGCCTTCTGATACTTCTCCGGGAATTTCGCACCCCGGCCGGAAAGCAAGCCCGTCGGCGAGCCCGGACCCAGGTCCACCTGCGGCGGCATACTATCTTCATAGTAGGCCGGCCATGGGCCCGTGCCATGCCGCCATCCGAATTCCGCACCGGGCACGATGTGGCAGACCCGTGTCGGGCGGTACCATGGCATGCCAAGGTCCCACTCCATGTCCGAATCGTAGCCGAAAAGATCACCCTGGGTATTGAA
Organism: Luteolibacter luteus; assembly: GCF_012913485.1. GTDB lineage: Bacteria > Verrucomicrobiota > Verrucomicrobiia > Verrucomicrobiales > Akkermansiaceae > Haloferula > Haloferula lutea. The sequence goes on from NZ_CP051774.1 coordinate 1,657,808, forward strand.
GGCGATGTCGTAGGTATTGCGGAAGCCGGACGCGAAAAGTTCCCACTTCGAGCCATCCGGCTTGAACCGTGCGACCCAGCCGCCGGGAGCCATGCGGTCGTGGGCATGGCCCTTCGCATCGGGACGCCGCGGCAGCAGTTGATCTTCCGCCCACACCTTCGGCATGAGGGTTTCCATCTCCGGGAAGTCCGTGAAATTCCCCGCCACGAAATAGATCCACTGGCCATCCGGAGAGGGCACCAGCGCATGCGGTCCGTGCTCGCCCCGGCCATTGACTGCCTTGATCAGCTCCGGCTTGTCCGGTTCACCATCGCGATCCGTGTCCGTCACCTTCCACACGCCGCTTTGGTCATTGCCTTCATTGACTGTCACGTAGAGCACACCCTGGTGCCACAGCAGTCCATGGGCCCCGCTCAGCGGGATCGCCGTCGGCGTCACGACCGTCTCATCGTCCGGGCCCGCAGGCGGCGTGACCCGGTAGATCTTTCCATACTGGTCGGAGCAAAGCAGCTTGCCATTGCCATCCACGGTCATCGCGACCCAGGAGCCTTGGACGTTGGGAACCTTGTAGAGCCGCTCCACCTTAAAATCCTTCGCCACCAAAAAGTCGGCGGTCACATCTTCCGGAGCACCATTGGCGCTTCCTTCCGGGGCAATCACCTCACCCCACGGCGGATCGCCCATCTTGGCGACTGCCACGGCAGGCGTCCAATCGCGGGAATTGAAGCGGTCTTCTTGCCAGCCGCGCTTTCCTTCCAAACTGGTGACCCACTTGTCATCGGTGACGAGAAAGATCTTCTTCCCGTCTTTCAAAGTGGCGCTAAAGCGCAGCGCCATGCCTCCCTGACTATCTTCATTCCGTCCCTCGACTGCGATCACGTTCGCCGCGCCCGGACGGATCAGCTTGGTCACATCGTGACTTGCCGGAGCCGCCCACTCGCTGGTCCAGCCAAGGTCCTTGCCATTGACCCAGGTGCGCTGCCAGTTGTCGCAGGTCACGGTGACCGAGGCCGTCACGATGTCGCGCGGCAATGGAAACTCCCGGCGGAAAAAGGACTTCTGCCCGGCACCCGGGCTTCCATTCTGCCAGATCCATTGGGCCGTCGGCTCGGCAATCCGGGGAGCCTTGGCCGCGGACGAAGCCGCCACCGGCTTGCCCGCCACGGGGCGGATCCGAAGATTCTTGAACTCCGCCTTCATCGCGGGACCCGCGTGAAGCTGCAACGCAATCACACCTTTCAGTGACCGCTTCGACGCATCGACATCCTTGATCTCGGCGACCTGCTTGCCGTTGATGAAATGCTTGAGGGTATCGCCGCTGGCCACGATCCGGTAGCTATTCCAATCCGACAGCTTTACCGGAGGACGATCCAGTTGACCCACGACCTTCGGGGTTGCCGCGAGCTCCACCGACTGGCCGCTTTCACAAGCGATGCCACGTCCCTGCTCTTCGTAGAGCATGCCCAGATACTTCGCATCCGGATGGAGATCCATCTGATAGCCTCCCACCGAGAACTTCGCGGGATCGATCGTGCGGCTGCGATACTGCACTCCGGAATTGTTCTCGCCGGTCACCCGAGCCTCGTATTCGAGCTCGAAATCACCCGGTTCGCCGCCTTGCCAGATGAGGAAGGTGTTTGCGGGAATCTTCTTCCCATCCTGATCGGTCTCGCCCACCAGCGTGCCTTGATCGACACGCCATAGTTTCGGATCACCCTTCCATCCGGAGAGGTCTTTACCGTTGAAGAGAGGCTTCCACTCCTGCGCGGATCCCGCGACACTAAGCAGGAGGGAGGAGAAAAGGATGAGCGAGCGGGCTGACGGACGACGATGGGCGTGCATGGAATCTGATGAATGCTGAACGGCAGTAAGCTTATGGATTCTTTCCGGAATTCGCGGGTTGATCCGGAAATCCCATCACGCGTGGCGCGCGACTGCCGGGTTCATTCACGACAAAAAGGACGGTGCGGATGCCGGGATCATGAGACCAGCGGGTCTCGCAGAGCGGATACGGCGCGTCTTTGCCCGCGATGCGGTAGGAGAGATTCACGTTGTAATCTTCATTACCGCTGGCAGGAGCATCGGTGATGATACGGGAGCGCGCTTTCAAAACCAGCTGCTGCTTGCCCACCTTCCCGCCCACGTCATTCGCGGTGAGATTGTACCACATCATTTGCCCCGGCTTGAAGCGGTCCGCGGAGGCATCGATAACCTGCATTCGCACCGGCACCGTCTTGTTCGCCGGATCCGGGCTGACAAGCAGATAGATATCACCAACGGTTTCCGCAACAGGGGCGGCAGGCGCGGTCGAAGGCGGTGCTTGCCCTTCGGCCAGCGGCGCCGACAGCAAACGAAGGGTCAGCGCACCGCTTGGCAGCGGGTAGAACTTCGAGAAATTCAGCCGTGGCAACTCTACCTCCTGGCTCTTGGTCCCATCATGAAGTTGGAGCGTCTTCGGATCCGATTCAGAGGCGCCAAGGAAAAGCAGCCGGCAAGTACGGCCGGACTTTTCCTGGGCGAGAACAGACAACGGAAAGGCGACAAATAGAAAAAAGAGGAAACGCATGATGCAGACTGTCATATTTCCGAGGGACTGAGCCAGCGGAAGCTTACAATTTCGAAACGGCGTCCGAACGCCTTGTTCACCGGTTGAGCCACTGGGTTTGCAAGATCAGGGGCTTCCCGCGAATCCACATACGCCCTCGTCCGGCGCACCACCGCCTCACAAGTCGCGCGGCTCACGACCTTCCCGTCCTTGTCCCGGGCGTCCCCATGGGCACGGATCGTGAAGGTGTCGTCACGGGCAGACAGGATCGGCGCGATCGGACGCAGCACGTCGGCCTGTCGCGTCCAGCCAGGCAGGCCGTAGGCGCTCTCCCCTTCGGCAGCAGCCGGGAACTTGTACTCTGCCTCGCCGGCACGCGGCGGCATGGACGACGCATTGTTCGAGAGGAACTCGATCGAGGAATAGAGATTCGTGGAACCACGCTTCGCAAGTTGGTTCAAAGCGGCCTGCACCGCTCCCGCCAAGGCAAGCTCACCGGAAGAAAGCTGGCGATTGATGAATTCCGACAAGGAAAGGAAGGGCCCGCGGATCCGGACTTGGTTCACGATCTCCTCGGCCAATGCATCGATGACCTTGTCATCAAGCACCCGATAGCCCGCGAACTCGGCGGCTTCCGGGAAGGACCCCGAAGATCCTTGCGACTTCGCCTCCACATCACCCGCGATGGTGAAGCGCGAGACCGGGTGATCGAGATCTCCGGAAACGTCCACACTCCAGGACGCCCCGGATTCCTGAATATAGGGTACCTTCTGGTTCCGGGCATGACCAAGCAGCGCACGCCATGCAGTGACCGACGTCGAATTGACGTTGAACATGCCCTCCACTTCCAGGCGCGAGGCAATCGTCTTCCACGAATTCGTGGCGCGCACGTAGTCGTTATACAGCTTCGTGGCATTCGATGCATCCTGGGCCATGCCGATATCTTCCCCGATCGGTTGGTAGGCACGATTCCCGAGCGGAGTCTTTCCGCTCACGAAGTCAGTGTAGGTAGCCTGCATGTTGCGACCGGCCGTACCGTAGGTGTCCGGATCGGGAGCGATGGATGAGAAGAACCAGTCATCGAAGAGAATGTGGTTCGCGCAATAGCTGTCATCATGCTGGAGATTGACCGCCAAGCCCGCATCGGCGCTATTCACCACCGCATTGGACGGCAGCAGCGGGCTCGCGTCACTATTGCCGATGAGGTTGAAGGCAAAGGGCGGGATCGGATTCTCATAGCGCAGGTCCCAGTTCTGCAGTTCGCAGATCGACTGCAAGGGGCGCACCGGGATCTCCGCGATCACGCAGCGGGAAAGCCCGTCCGCCTTGTTGAATCCCGTCACAATATAGCCGCGCCCCGAGGTATCGCTCGCATTGGGCAGATTGCTATCGTTCGGCGTGAGCTTGATGAAGCTGTAGTCGAAAGGCGAATTCACCGGATGGGAGGTGCCGCCGTAGTGACGCGCGATCGTGGTTTCCACCAGATCCTTCGATCCCATCGCCGTGTAATTCACCAGCGGGCTCGATTGGACAAAGCCCTTCGCCGGGATGTGGGTCTTACTGGCCATCCGGGCGCCAAAGACCGTCGACAGGAAAGGCACAGGATTGTTGATCGCGTTGCTCAGGCTCACCTCGGAAAGGTCCGTGAGCGGCTTGTAGATCTCATTCGCCACCGCCGGCGTATAGGTCATGCGATACGCGAGGAGGTGCTGTGTCCCCCCGGAGGCAAACATGTCCATGAAGATTCCCACACCCTGGCTGATATCGGTGTAGATCGTGTCGAATTTCGCGTCCGCCTTGACCAGGGACGAAGGGCTCACCGACATCGCCTTGCCTCCCACACCCAGCACTTGGAAGAAATGGCCGCCCTTCGCCCGATAACCTTGGGCAAGCGGCAGGGACGTCGCTGCCGATACCGGCGTCGTGCTCTGCGGGCTGAAAACACGGGTTTCACCTGGCTTCAGCACGAAGGTCGAAGGAATCTCATACCGCAGCGTGTCCGCGGTGGACATCGCCGGCTGGTTGTTGACGCCTCCCGTCGTGAGGCTGGTGTAGGTCGGCGTCGCGGTTCCGTTGACCGTATAGTGAAGCGCCACCGGAAGCGGCTTCGGGATCGTGAAAGACAGCGTCGAGCTCGTGCTGATCTGCACGCTGTACGGATTCCACATCGTGATCACCGGGGTCACCAGCAGACGCGGCTCTACATTCCCGGCCGGAGTCGCGGCCGCCGCCGCGGTGTGTGAAAATACCCACTGCACCCGGGCCACTACTGGCAGGATCCGGACCTTGTGAAGGAAGTTGAAGGTATTGCCGGTATCGTAGATCGACACCGCAGACGTCGCGATCCTGTTTGCACCCGATGGGCTTGCGGAGATCCGCTTGTAAGCGGTGGCGTAGTCCTTGAGATTTTCCCAGCTGCTCACCGGACCGTGACGATAGATCGGAATCTCCGTGGTTCCGCGATAGGAAGACCATGGGTAAATCATCGACTTCCCTGAGGTCGGATTCGAGGAGGTCGGCTTGGTGAACATGATGTCCTTCTGCGGGGTACCGCGGAAGAGGGGCAGGTTCGAGCTCGGCACGGAGGTCCAGTTCTCCGTCAGGATGGAGAGATCTTTTCTCCACCCGCCGGTCGCCGTGTTGGTCAGCAGACCCACGGAGGAGACCGAGAGATCATGGTAGAATTCCTGGGAAACCCTCAGGGTGTCCTCCTTGCCCACGAAGTCGCTCAGCAGATGGGTCACCGCCTTTTGCGCGGGAGCCGCATCATCGAAAAGTTCCTCCATGCGGAAGATCTCGGGGTTTGCCGTGGAGTGGCTCTTCGCCATCACCGACCAGCGCGCCGCGTTGTTTTCCGTCGGCTCATAAGGCTTCGGCATCCTCGCCTTTTGGTTCTCACCGGAGATCCACCAGGCAAAGGCACCATTGTTCGCCGGATCGTTGATCTCCGTGGGATCGAGGTGGACCTGCAGCTTCTCCCGGTTTGGACCTTCACCGACACTACCAGGCCCGAGCAAGGCCACCTTGTCCCTGCCCTTCCCGGTATCCGGGATCTCGTCCTTGCCCGTTGAGACCAGCCACGCGAGGAAGCGGTCCTGCTTTCTCGCCGCATAGTTGCCCGGCGAAACGGGCCGGCCCTGGGAGTCGTGATCCGTACCCTCCCAGCTCTTCCACACTCCCACCACCGGCGGGTTCTGTTCATCTAGAATATCCGCCTTCGCGGTCACGCGGGTGTCGGTTCCCGCTTGCTTCTGGAGTTCACCGATCGCCAGCATCAGCGACATCCGTGCATTCGCCTTCGCCTGCGCCGCGTATTCACCGCGGCTGCCGCTGCGAAGCGAAATCGACGACAAGCTCAACAGGCCGATCGCGAGCAGCGTCATCAGCACGCAAAGCGACAGCGTGATGATCAAGGCAAAGCCCGGGACGTTACCCGGGGAGGGACGAACGACGCGCGAAAAACCCAAACGCGCGGCATTCATTCCATCCCCGGGTGCCCGGTCCGGAAGAGAGGGGGAAAAAGCATCCTTCGGATTCTTCATTGCATCAGAAGAGGTCCGGGTTCAGGCACTGCGCACGCAGCTGCCGTGAAAGTTTTCTTTCCATTGCCCTGGCGTCAGGCCCAGGTGCTCTTTGAAAAGGCGGCAGAGATTCTTCGCATTGCGCAGGCCGGTCTCCATCGCCACGGGCTCCAGCTTCAGGTCATCCTCCTTCAGCATTTCCGCCGCGGCTTCGATTCGCCTCGCCAACAGGTCCTTCCCAACCGTCGTTCCCCTCGCCGAACGATAGAGACGATGCAGGGATCTCACCGACATCCCGCACTCTCTCGCCAGCGAAGAGATGGTATGCGGCCGGGAGTAGTCCTCACGGATCGTCTTGATCGCCTTCGAGATCCCCGGCGGGAAATCGCACTCGATCCCGTCGAAGGAAAACTGCTGCACGGATACCACAGCGGGGACGTATTCCATCCCGGTGCCCTCTTGGTCGTCCGTGAAAGCATCCGATTGGGTTATTTGGAGTTTCATGGGTTTTGACCCGCGCGGATAAATCCGGCGGATCATCTGTCCATATCCCAAACTGATGTTTTTGAATACCTAGGTATTACTATAGGTATCCCGCAAATAACTAAAAATCAGCAATTTACCCAAATCCCAAGAATGATAGATTTCCCGGGATTCCGGTGTCATGGCGACCCTTCAGGCTCACGCTTCATGTATTTCAGCACCGCCTCAGTTCGGGTGCGCACATGAAGCTTCCGGTAGATATTACCGAGGTGGAAGCTCACCGTTTCCATCCGCACCCCCAGCTCGTGGGCGATCTCCTTGTAGAGGTAACCCTTCGCCAAAAGATCCAGCGTCTCCTTCTCCCGCTGGGTCAGATGGTAGTCCTCATCCGGCTCAGCCACTGGAATTTGGAAATGCTGCACCACTTTCCGCGCGATGCCGCTCGACATCGGAGACCCCCCCGCCACCACGTCTTCCAGCGATTCCAGAAGCTTTGCATCGATGTCCCGCTTCAGCACGTAGCCGGATGCCCCGGCCGCCAAGGCCTCGAAAACGCGGTCGGCATCCTCGAACACCGTCACCATTAGGAACTGCGTCTTCGGGCAGAGCGGCTTCAGCTTTCGCAGCAGTTGGATGCCGGAGAGCCCCGGAAGCTGGATATCCACGATGCAAACATCCGGCGGCTCTTTCTGGATCGCGGGAATCGCGGACTCCGCGCGTCCGTAGCAACCGGTGACCTGCCAGCGGTCGGAACTGGAGACCGCTTCGCGAAATGTCTCACGCAGGGCGGAGTCGTCCTCAATGATGGCAATCGTGCGCTTCTCGAAACTCATGTTCTTGGCAATGCCGCAACTTTCGGCAACTGGCAACGGAAGACCGCGCGCGTTCCCTTCCCGGGCACCGAAGCGATGACACAAGACCCGCCCAGTTCCTCGAAGCGTGCCGCCAGATTATGCAGGCCGTTTCCTTCCTGCGGAGCCATCGTATCGAAGCCGCGGCCGGTATCCACAACCTCCGCCAAAAGCATGTCATCCACCATGCGCAGGCTGAAGCTCACCTCGCAGGGACCCGCATGCTTCAGCACGTTGTGAAGAGCCTCCTTCACCCCCAGCGCGAAATGATGCCGGAAGTCGGACATGATCGGCAGGGCCGGCAGATCCTGCGGAATATCGATCCGCAATTTCGCGTGGCTATCCCGGAAAATCTCCTGCGCCACCGCAGCGAGGTGCACCGCGAGGTGATCCAGCGTGTCATTGGAAGGATTCACCGCCCACACCAAGCCATCCATCGCGGTCACCAGATCCCGCGCGGCAGTTTCCAGCCGTAGCACCTGCTGCCTTGCCCGCTCCGGATCGCCCTCGATCGCCCGCCGGACAAAAGATGCCGCCAGATTCAGCACCGTGACACGGGTCCCCAAGTCGTCGTGCATGTCCCGGGCGATCCGGGCACGGTCTCGCTCCAGCGCATGCTGCAGCCGCACCGCCGCGAGCCGGTGCCGCGTGCGCCGCCGATAGGCAGCGAAGAACATGAGCCCGACCATCAGCACTCCCGCGGAGACCGCCACCGGCATGAACCACCCGTGCTTGTAAAACGGCTGCTGGATGATGATCGGGAAGGAAAATTGCGTGGTTCCCGGATCCGCCTCCGTCCCGATCGCGATCGCACGAAAGGTGTATTGCCCCGAAGGCACGTTCATGTAGGTCGCTCGTAGCAAAGCCCCCGGGATGACGTTATAGGCCTCCGACCAACCGAGCAGAAAGGTCTCCCCTCCCCGCGCCGGACGGACATCGAGATCGCTTACCGAGGTCCACATCGCCGAGTGATCCTGCTCTGCATCCAGCAAGCCCAAGGCACTGTTTCCAATCAGCTGCATCACCCGCGCGATGGCTGGCTCCGTCCCGCGCCGCTCCCAGCCCGCGGGAATCCCGCCAATCTGGTTGATGCGTTCCCCGTAGCTGAAATCCCCGTTCGTCCAAAGGTTGGTCGTGGGATCGCTGGAGCGAGCCAGAGAGAATTTGTCGATCACCCAAGTTCCAGTGGTGTCCGGAGTTCCCGAGGAAATCGACACCCGCAGCTTCCGCGTCATCTCCGGCACGAAGAGTGGCTCCGTGCGCCGCACCATTGGCGAATTGATCGCATCGATCTCCCAGCCCTGGCTCGATCCTGTCACCGGGAAGACACGGCGGGCGAGCAGCGCACCGGAGGCATCCAGCATCTCCCACTCCATCGTCATGCCACGGGCGGAGGGATACCATTCGTCATCCAATCCTTCGAGACGGCAGCGCACCGCCAGGGGATCCGCCGTCACCCCGCTGAGAAAGCCGAAATCGAAATCAAGCCGGTGATTCCCCGCGCCGAGCACCAGTGGCGCCCCGCCATCGGGAATAGGAACCGGCACCTCCCCCACCAGCACTTGCTGAAGCATCATTTCCAGCTTCGGCTTCTTCGGCGGTGTCCTCTTCGTGATCTCCTCCGCCCGATACTTTGCGTCCTCGCTAACGAAGCAGAAATCGTAAGGCTTCCGAGCAATCCCGCTGATCCGGACTTCGTCGATCGATCCAGGAAAGAACTCCCACGGCCCGTAGATCGAACTGAACTTCCCGGAGTTCCCGATCGCGAAGTCGCCAAGGTTCCGGCTGAGATCCGCGGTCAGCGTTCCTTGGCCGATCAGGTTCGCGGTCTCGTTTCCCGCACTCAGGCGCGTCCAGTAGAGCTTGAGATTGTTGACCGCCGTTTCGCGGCCGTCGTACGCCACCGCCACGTGATACCACTCGCCCGTCCGGATCGCATGAGTGCCACTGGTGGGAATCGTAGCGAGACCGCCCCCTCGCACCGCATCCCCGGAAATCGGCAGGAAGCTCAGGAAGCCGGGCTTCTCGATCCGGAAAATGAAGACCCGGTTCTTCTGGTCGTCATCGTCCATGCTCACGATGTCCAGTGCCAGCCCGGGAGAATCTTCCGGCAGGAAATCAAGTTTGATCAGCGCCTCGATCGTGAAGGCCCCGTCGCTGCCGGTGATCGGGAAGGGAGCATCGACATTGTCCTTCGGGCCATAGTCCAGCGAAGGCTTGGCGAGCAGGATCGGTCCATAGGGCCTCCGGACACCGCTTCCCTCGTTCTGCTGATCGTGATTGAAGGCCACCGCGGCGCCGAACCCGGGAAAGGGCGCTTGGCTCGCCTGCGCCCCGTTGATTAGTCCGAGAAGCGGTGTCGGGCTCACCCCATCATCCTTGAAGGGCGGTCCCGCTTCATCGAGATGCCAGAGGTGAAGCGTTTGCTCATCCGCGGTGTACGGCAGGAATGCAGGAGCTCCGTGGGCGGGAATCCCGATAGCTGCAAAAAGCATCACCAGCCACTTCCTTGGGAATCCACGTCGCATCTTTTGTCAAAAGAAACGGGCCGCGCCGCCATTGCAAGCACGCGCCGAAACGGCGGTCGCGAACTTTGAACATCAAGGCCTCCTGCTTGGTCATAATTAGCGACTCCCGAAACCGCCACTCCCCCCGAGATGACCGGAATCCGAGACTTGAATGCAGTACGCCTACCTCATCCTGCCCGGCATTGTGTGCTGCGGGCTTGTTTTCGGGTGGTTCCTCGCCCGCGCCTTGGAAAAACGGTACGATCGCGCAAGCCTATCCAGCTCGGACGAAATTCTGGATGAGCTGGAGCTGGCGTACACCCCGCGGCGTGGCATCGAGATTCGAACCCAGACCGAGTATCTTCCTTTTGTCTTCGGCTGCATTCTTGAGAACGTCGATTCCGGTTTTGAAGACAAGCAGCTCCGCAGCTTGCTCGACCGGATCGTGGAGCAGGAGCCCGATAAAACCCGGAACGCCTTGATCCCGGTAAAGGTCAGTGGCGTGCGCAGCGAGATCGATCTCCAGTGGTCCCGTGACAGCGAAGATTGCGTCCGGCTTTTCGTTCTTGCAGCACCGAAGGTCATTCGCGCCCTGAAGAAGAAATCGAAGACCATCCCGCGCGCCCTGATGGGAAACTAGGCAAGTCCCGAGATGAGCCGGAACCGCCCTCTCCGAGTTATCATTTCACGGGATTAAGACTGACATCTCCGGCTCCTCGAACTATTCGGAAGCCGCAGCATGACGGATGACCAATTCGACGCAATGGTGGCCTCGCTCGAGGCCCGCTATCAAGGCAAGCACCCCGCACTCGCGCGCCGGGCGGCGTTCCTGGCGATCTTGGGATATGCGGGCTTGGCCTTCTTTCTCATCGCCGGCGCAGCCATTGCATTGCTGATGATCGCCTGGGTCATCTTTTCGCCCAACCTCCTATCGATCAAAATCGGAGCCTTGCTCGGCATTCCTGCCGCCATTCTCACCTGGTCCGTCTTCCGCGGCCTCTGGGTCAAGCTTAGCGCTCCTGTGGGCGTGGAAGTGAAGCGCGGGGAATCACCCGCCCTCTTCAGCCTCATCGACAGCATCTCCAAGGAAGCCGGCGGCGTGAACTTCGATACCGTCTTGCTCACCGGCGACATGAATGCCGCAGTGGTTCAGAATCCACGTCTCGGGGTTTTCGGATGGTATAAAACCTATCTGCTCCTCGGCGTACCATTGATGGACTCCATGGCGCCGGAAGAGTTCAAGTCCGTCCTCGCCCACGAATTCGCCCACCTTTCCCACCAGCACGGACGCCTTGGCACATGGCTCTACCGTCTCCGCGCCTCATGGCTCCGGGTCATGGCATCCCTGGCACAACACGGTGCCCCCAAGCCGGTACTCGCCTTCATCAACTGGTTCTGGCCACGCTTCAATGCCAGCGCCTTTGTCCTTTCGCGCAGCCAGGAATATCAGGCGGATGCCTTTGCAGCCAAGGTGACTTCCCCCCAATCCTCCGCGATGGCCTTGCAGCGGCTGGTTGTCGATTCCCGTCGCTTGGATGATGGTTTCTGGGACGAAATCGGAGCCGAAACTTCGACCAGCTCCTCGCCTCCCCACGATGTGTTCCACCGGATGCACGCCTTCCTCGGGACCATGCCTGACGCGCCGCTCGCCACCCGCTGGCTCACCGGTGCACTGGCCATGAAGACCAATACGGCTGACACCCATCCCGGACTAAAAGATCGCCTCTCCGCTCTCGGCGTCAGCATCCAGCCCGATGCCGTGCCGCCGCTTCCTGCTTCCCGCGCCTCGGACGCCTTCCTTGAGCCAGCATTGATCAAATCGGCACGCGATCACTTCAGCAAGGAATGGCACATGGGCATCGGCACCCATTGGCAAGAAACCCATCGCGAGAAACTAAAACTGATAAAAAGGCTGGAAGCCCCCTTCCCCGGAACTCCCGATGGACGTTGGAGCGAAATTGCGGTGAGAGCCCGCCTCTTCGGCCCGAGGAAGATCCAGGAAGAGATTGTCCACTTCCTGGCCGATCACCCCGATCACGTCACCGCGAACTATGCACGCGGCGTTTATCTCGCGGAGAAAGACGATCTTGCCGCAATCCCTCACCTCGAAAAAGCGACGGTCCGTCCGGGGCTCCTCCACAATGCTTTGGGCGCGATGGCGGGCCTCTACGACCGCCTTGGCCGGGCCGGGGAGATTCCAGGCCTCAGAAGACGCGCCCAATCCCGCGAGGCCCAAGTGGATCGGGCCATGCACGAACGATCGGAAATCAGCGCCACCGACCGCTTTCTGCTGCCTAAGCTTTCAGAAGAAGAAATGGCCGAGTTTGTCGGCCTCGTCGGGCAACACCACGAAATCAGAGCCGCTTGGCTGGTACAAAAGCACGTGGTCGAATATCCGGAGTGGCGGTCTTATTTTCTCGTCCTCGACATGGATCCGCGCGTCTCTCAGGAGACCGGGATGAAGATCCTCCAAGAGGTGGTGGAGGACGTGTCCATCGATGCCCATGTCCTCGCAATCCGGAAAACCCCGGACAATGCCAAGGTCGTCGCGACCATCGTCAAGATGGATGGATCCGCCCTGCAGGTCTCCCACGGCAAATAAAACGGATCCATTCCCACCCCGCCACCGCGTCGTCGGCATTCCGGCCTTGGTGACAGTAGAAAGTTGCCCCGTCAGATCCCAAGCTTGGCGGCAGCATGCGTAGTGCCCACGGGTCAATGTCCTATCAAACTCCGTTCGCGGATCAACTGCTAGGCGGCGTTCCATCCGGGGAACCCTGTTAATTTTTCTGATTTTAACAGGTGTAACAGGGCCGAAGCGGCAGAGGTCCCCGCCGTCGCGCGATGGAGCACGCAGGGCCCCAATCAATACAAACATCCATCTTGCGGGGATCGACCGGGCATTCTTCTATCAGGGTAGTCCGCTAGATGGCGGGCCATCCACGTACTCCTCTCGCCATGAAAACAGGCTTCTTCGCCCTTCTCGTTCTCGGCTCAAGCTCCTTGGCCGCTCTCGCCGGCGCGCCGACCAACACCAGTGTCCAGGTCTTTAAAGGGACCATCAAGTCGCAGTTCCAGACCCTTGATGGTTCGGAAGAAAACAAAGGCACATTCTCCACCTTCGCCTACTACATCCAAAGCCGCAGCGAAGGCCAGGAACGACTGCTCGTCGTGAACCAGGCGGACAAGGTGTTCTTCGTCGAGAACAGCAGCGTCGCGACCTTCACTCTCGCGAACGGAAACAAGCAGATGTTCAGCCTGCGCACCAACGACCTAAAGGAGCAGGTGAACGGCACCGGCTCATTGCTCGGCAAGGTCAAGCCCGGCACCTACAACGGGGTCTCCATCGATTTCCACACTCCGGTGCTCACCTACGAGTTCCATTCCTACAACTCGGCAACCTTCCCCTACTCCGCACGCCACGACAAGGCGACGTTCAAGATCGACAAGCCCATGATGAATCTCATTTACGAGGACGGCTCCACCAATGTGGCGGATGCCCTGACCGACGTGATCAACTTCCTAGCAAGCAAGGGCTACGTGGGACTTCCTTAGATCAATCACCTCTGCACACGTGGACCTTCCCTATTATCAAGTCGACGCTTTCTCCAGCCGCCTTTTCGCGGGCAATCCAGCCGGCGTCTGCCTGCTGGAAGAGTGGCTTCCGGACGCAACCCTGCAGTCCATCGCCACGGAGAACAACCAATCGGAAACGGCTTTCGTCATCGTCCGGCAAGATCACGTGGATCTGCGCTGGTTTACTCCCGTAGTGGAAGTGGATCTCTGCGGTCATGCCACCTTGGCGGCGGCCCATGTCCTCTTCCGTCACCAGAACTACAGCGGCGATGAGATCCAGTTTCATACTCGCTCGGGAATCCTGAGGGTTCTCCGTCGGGGAGATGTCCTATCCCTCGAGCTACCCAGTTGGCCCGCCGTCGCCTGCGATGCACCGGCGGCGCTGGTGAAAGGATTGGGGAAAGCTCCTCTTCTCACTGCAAAGGCGCAGGACTTCCTTGCGATCTACGAAACCGAAGAAGAGGTGCGGAACCTGCAGCCGGACTTCGCCGAGTTGAAGCGCCTGGATGCTCGAGGAATCATCGCCACTGCTCCGGGCGAAGAATGCGATTTCGTTTCGCGCTTCTTCGGCCCTGCCGTAGGGGTCAATGAGGATCCCGTCACCGGTTCCGCTCACTGCACGCTCGTGCCGTATTGGGCGGAGCAGATCGGCCGCACCGAACTCGCGGCCCTCCAGATTTCCGCGCGCGGCGGTGAGCTCACCTGCTTCCTCCGCGGTGACCGGGTAACGCTTGCCGGACGGGCGAAGACCTACCTCTCCGGAACCATCCATCTGGCGGTCGCAAACAAGCCCCTCCTCGGCAGCAACAACACCGATTGAACAAGATGAAGAAAGCGCTTCTTCTTACTCTGATCGCTTCCAGCACCGCAGTCCTCCACGCCGGAGAAGCCTCGCCCGCGAGGACCGAAGACAATGTCGAATTCATCATCGGCCCGAACTACGCCGATGCTCCGGAACTATCGGTGAAGGACGATGTGCCACGTGGCGAGATCCACGAATTCACGATGAAGTCCGGGGATAGCCAAATCTACAAGGGCATTGCGAAACGACAGAAGGGCACGGTTCCCTACGAGCGAAAGGTCGCGGTCTACATGCCGAAGCAATTGCAGAAGGATAAGCCCGCTCCCTTCATCGTCGCTCAGGACGGTCTCGGCTACATGAGCGTCCTGCCCAAGGCGCTCGACACGCTGATCCATGAGAAGCGTGTTCCGGCCATGGCCGCAATCATGATCGACTCCGGTGGCGGGGATGCCCAGGGAAGCCAGCGTGGACTCGAGTACGACACCGTTTCCGGCACCTACGCCGAATTCATCGAGAAAGAGGTCCTGCCACGGATTGAGAAAGACTACGGATTGAAGTTCACCGGCGACCCCGATGGCCGGGCCACGATGGGAGGAAGCTCAGGCGCCGCCGCCGCCTTTACGATGGCGTGGTTCCGTCCGGATCTCTATCACCGCGTGCTCAGCTATTCCGGCACCTACGTGAATCAGCAATGGCCGGAAGACCCGAAGACTCCGCACGGTGCTTGGGAATACCATGATACCTTGATCCCGAAGGCGCAGCCCAAGCCGATCCGCATCTGGCTTCAGGTCAGCGAAAACGACAATGGCTCCAAGCTCGATGAAGCTTCGTTTCACAATTGGGTGATGGCCAACCAGCGGATGGCCGCAGCACTCAGAAAGAAGGGCTACCAATATCGCTACGTCTATTCCGAAGCCGCCGGCCACACCGACGGACGCGTCACCCGCCAGACCCTTCCCGGTGCCCTCGAATGGCTGTGGGAGGGCTACCCGGACAAATTGAAAACCGCCAAGCCGGAAAACTAAGTGCTCAGAGCAATCGCCATCGCCGATGATGACGGACTCGTGGGCAATCTCGAATCCGACCCTGTCGATCTTCTCATTTCCCTCGGGGATCTCTGGGACGCCTCGATCGACAAGGCGGTGGCCAGCTATAAGCCGCGCCGCACCTTTGCTGTGAGGGGAAACCACGATACCGATGCTCCCTTTGCACGGCACATCACCTCCCTTCACTACACGGTCGAGCATTTCTCCGGGTTGAGCTTCGGCGGCTTCAATGGCAGTTGGCGCTATAAGCCGCGCGGACACCATCTCTTCGAACAGCACGAGGTCTCGCGGATGTTGCGGTCCTTTCCGCGCGTGGATGTTTTCGTGGCCCACAATTCTCCACGCGGCATCCACGAGCGGGATGGCGAGGTCCACCAAGGCTTCGACGGGTTTCTGGATTACTTGGAAAAGCAGAAGCCACGGTATTTTCTCCACGGCCACCAGCATCTGAACCAGATCAGCCAGATTGGGGAAACGCAGGTCATCGGAGTTTTTGGGGAGGCCCTGATCCAGCTGGCCTAAGGGCCGGGATGCGAGGACGACTGCGATTGCTGAAGGTCTCCAGCTCCATCGAAGAAGTGATTTTCCCGGCAGGGCGGAATTTTTTCTGCACTGCGCTTCCTTCCGAAAGAACCAGCGCCCGAAGCTTACCATTTCATCAAAAAGCAGCGCCAAAACAAGGCCATCGGTGTCAATTTCGTGGCCAAGCCGGACTTTTTTTCGGGGCAAAATACCCGCTTTTAGGCCGCGGACATACGGCCTTTCCTGACGATCCTTTCACCCGGATCGTCAGCCCCTTTTTGATAAACGAGGGGCTCAGGCACGTAGTTTGCTCCGCCCCGAGGCGGGCTAACACTCCCACCCGAAACATGAATACACCGCAACACACCCCGCTCCCGGATAGCGTCAGCATCGCTGCCGAACTGGAGCTTGATGGCACTTGGAATACCGAGGCCATCTCCGGACTGATCCGATCGAAGTGCGTGCTCGGCGAAACGCCGGCATTCCTCTTCCTCGGTCGCAAGGAAGCCGCCCTGCTGCGTGAACACCTGGCCAAGGCCTTCGGTGCCGAAGCCGTCGCCACCCTCCGCGATACCTACTACATGGGTCTCGAGGTGGTGGAGATCGAAAGCGAAAGCTTCGTCTTCGCCGGTGGCCGCAAGGTCGTCCGCACACTGCAGGATCCGATCTCCCGTCGCCCCGCATGGCGCGATCGTGAGACCGAGACCATGTGGCAATTCAGGATCTGATCGATCCCGGCTGTCGCCCCCGTGCCTTCCGAATGATGGAAGGCACGGGGGCGAAAAACCCACCTGAGCCGGGTGCGTTTCGTTTCTGAAGGCCCCTTTCAATGGCCACCACATCGACAGCTCGTCGGAACAAGATCCGGCGCTGCGATCTTTCCACCATCGTCCGCCGCATTGCTCTCCAACGACGGGAGAGCGGGACGCACGCTTGCTTGCACCTTCTGTCTCGCCACTCGGTAAAAGGCAGCACTCGCGCTTTGCGGTTCGATCCAGGTGAGGCGGCTTCCGTCGCCCGGCAATGGCAGAGGAAGCGGACTCGACCACACGGAGAGGTTCGTGCTACGATAAATCTGGTAGTTGAATCCCGTCGTTGAGGGAATGCGGAGTCGTGGACCCGCATTCATCTGCACTTGGAGCACGGGAGTGGGAGGCTCGATCTCCCACCCCATGTCCTGAAGGATCGAAAGATCGAGATCCGTGGGCACATAAAAGTTATTCGAGTGGGGAAGATTCGTCACCATCAAGGGTGCCAGAGAGGCGCCATGCGTGCGGCCAAAGATCCCGAGAGCCCGGCTGTTCACGCCGATCGGAAACAGGTGCGAACCATCGGTGAGGACTTGGGCTCCGAAGGATTGGGCGCTTAGAGGTCCGGTACAGACACCCGTCACGGAAAGCGTGGTCCAGCTGTTCTGCGGCAGGAATGCTCCGATTCCCAGGATGTGCGCCAACTCATGGAGCGCCACTGACACCGCATCCGGGCCGGCGGTTCCCGTCGCACTGGTCGTGGAAAAATTCCAGTTCGCTTGGGAGGAATTGAAGAAAAGAGCGCCACCCCACGGCGCGAAGTCAGTCGGATTCGCAGTAGGAATCACAGTTCCTCCCGATTTCACAAGGCGGATCGCCCCTGCCTGGCCGCGGTTGTAGACTTGGTTTCCCCACGGATGTCCGCTGTTCAGGCCCTCCGCCGAGAGCCCGGTGAAACCACCGGGGCCTGCCTGTGCGGCAGTGCCAGGAGGCAAGACGGCACTGCCCACGAAGATGATCAGGGTGTTCGCCGGCACGATCATGTTCGTCTTGCCAGGAACCGGAACCGCCAACCCGCTTATAGGGTCTGCATAAGTTGGTGTCCAAGTCGCGCCGGGATATTGCGAGGGGTTGATTGCGCCGAGTTGGTCGACAATCAGATCCTCGTAGAAATCGGCAACTCTCCGCAGAGCCTCCTTGGCTCCCGGCCGGTTGAAAAACCCGGATGCATCGAGATCATACCGCAGGTCAATCGTCAGGCACGAACCTGCGACAGGCAGCAATAACAAAGCACAGGCAAGCGATCTGGCCACACGAGGGAGGGGCAGCGGTGAGATCGTAAGGGGGCAACGAGCCAAACCTCACACAGGGCATCACCGCTGGCAAACCAGATCGCGTCTTAGGGCTTCTTCACTTGGGCAGGAGCCATTAGATAAACTACGAGATCCCGAACTTCTTCGTCAGAGAGCCCCGAAAGCAGTCCCTCCGGCATCATGGAAAGTCCGAGCGGCTTGTTGGTCTTGATGTCTTTCTTCAAAACCTTCGTTTCGATCCCCACCATGCGCAGGACGAGCTCGCTATCGTTCTCGGAAGCCAACATTCCGGTCACGGTCGAACCGTCGTTCTTCTCAATCATGTGAAGTTCGTAGCCTTGGCCGATCAGAGCGTTCGGATCGAGAACGTTGTCCAGCCAGTGATCGAGGCTTCCGCGCTCGCCACCGGTGAGTTCCGGGCCGATGTCAGCACCTTCGCCGAAAAGTTTGTGGCAGGCGGCACAGGTCCGATCAAAGATGGCACGGCCTTTTGCGGCATCACCCTTTGCCAGCACGTCGGCGGTTAGTTTGGATTTCCACTCGCTCGCCAGAGCACGTCGGGCCGCTTGATCCGCGGTCTGCTCTCCCCAGATCTTCACCACCGCTGCCTGCATGGCTTCATCCTTCACCTCGCGGAGACGTGCCACCGCATCCGCGGGCACGTCCTTCACATAGAGTTTCTTGGCATCCAGCCACTGCATCACCCTCTTGGCCCTTCCCTCACGCGCGGCCAAGCGGCTGACGGCAAGCTTCTCGTCGGGAGAAAAGCCCGCCACGCGATCATCGGTCGCAGGGTCATCCAGCAGGGCAGGCCGCGCCAGCAGCACCGGCAAGCGCAAGGCCGGATCATCCATCAGGCCGGCCAGACGCTTGGTGTCGCCTTTTTCCAACGAAGGCGTCAGCAATTTCAGGGCCTCGAGCCGTTCCGCCGTCATCGCTTTCCGATCCTCAAGCTTCGACCAGAGCTTCAGCACGGCTTCTCGATCTCCGGAGCGGGCGAGCAAGGCCTCGGCCTTGGATCGAAGAGCGGCATCGCTGCCTGCTTTCAGTTTCTCAATCACCGCCTGCTGTTCCTCCGAAAGCCGCTCGTCCGGCTTCGATTCCAAGCGTGTGGCAATGGCGTCGAGGACAAGCGCCCGCTTGTCCGCGGCACTCACCAGCGCGCGGATCGCCGCATCGGGCGAATCCAGACGGCGCACCGTCCAATTCACCAGGCGGCTATCCGGGCAAGACAGGGCAATCTCGATTGCGCGTTTGTCGAATCGGGAAACCAAGGATTCAAAACCGAACCAGAACATGCGTGTCAGGTTCGGATCATCCGCAATCATCTTCGGTGCGAGTCGTGCCGCCATCTCGATCGTGAGATCGGCGGGAAGCTTCTGCAGGGCCGAGCAGAGCGAAAGCAGCACCACCGGTGACTTCTCGGTGGCGGCCGCATCCATCCATGCGGTCGCATCCGCAGCAATGCTGCCCTGCGCCGCAAGACGAACCGCCCATGCCCGGACCCACTCGCTTCGATCCGTGAAAAGAGAACGATCTATCGGAATCCCGCAGGAGGCTAGGCACCACAAGGCACGTAGCCGGCGCGTCTCATCGGAATGCCCGAGCAGAGTGTCCTCAAGGAACTGCCGCGCTTCGTCGTCCAGCTTGTGACCGGAGTTCACCCGCTCTTGCAGGATCCTCCGTCCCGTTCTCAATGCCCATTCATCACGGGTCACCTGCAGGCGAGCGAGCTCGATGTCAGCGAAGAGAGTAAGATCCCCTTTCCATGGCTTCTGGTCGCCGTGACGCAGGCGGAACATACGGCCGTTGCCACGGTCCCAACGCTCCGGATCAGGGCGGTGGCAGCTTGTCTCGTCGTGCCAATCGGTGAAGTAGAGCGCACCATCGGGCCCGGGCTCGATTGCCACACCGAGGAACCATTCGTCCATGGACAGCATCAGGTCGGGGGCATGTTTGCCTACCCAGCCCGAACCCTTCTGCTCCAGCACGTCACGGTTGAGACGGTGACCATGGATATTGAAGAAGATCGCGCTATCCCGGAACTCCTTGGGAAAGGAATCGCTCAGACAAATGGCGAAACCGCAATGGGCATGACCGCCCCCGGCATCGGAAACTGCTTTCGAAATCGCATTCTCATGTCCCCAGTGGGCATGCTCGCTGATATCGCCGGTCCAGTGCCGGTGATCCGCGATGGTTTCGATGGGATCATAAATGTGCGGATTGAAGTGCGAACCCGCCTGGCGCTGGTAGTAGCCGCCGGGGATGATGTGCCAGAGGTGAGGAATCACGCAGGCCTCCACGAAAGCCTCGCCGCGGTCGTTGAAATCAAGCCCCCACGGATTCGAAGTTCCGTGCGCGAAGACCTCGAACTTCTCGGTGCCCGGGTGGAATCGCCAGATCCCGGCATTGATCGGGATGCGCTCCTTGTCCGGTGTGCCTGGCTTGCCGACCCGCGAATGGGTGAAGACACCGTGGCAGCCGTAAAGCCAGCCATCCGGTCCCCAGATGAAGGAATTCAGGGTTTCATGCGTGTCGTGATATCCCCATCCATCGAGGAGGATCTTCGGTTCGCCATCCGCCTTGTCGTCGCCGTCCTTGTCGGCAAGGAACATGAAATAAGGCGCCGCCCCCACATAGAGACCGCCGAAGCCGGTTTCGATGCCGCTTACAAGGTTAAGCCCTTCGGCGAAGACCTTCTTGGTTTCAAAACTGCCATCCCCGTCGCCATCCTCGAAAATGAGGATCCGGTCCTTCCCTTCCCCTTCCGGAGCACGCTTCGGGTAGGTCATCCCTTCTGCGACCCAGATCCGCCCACGGGCGTCGAAGCACATCGCGATCGGTTGGACGACATCCGGTTCGCCCGCCACGAGATCGACCGCGAAGCCGGGCGGCACCTTCATCCGCGAGGCCGCTTCCGCGAGAGGAGCGCCCTTCACCATTTCCGATTGGGCAACAATGACATTCGGGAGGAGGAACGACGCAACGGTTGCTATGAAACGCATTTGAAAAATACCGCAATAGAGTGGAGCGACTTTCAAGCTCCCAATCGTGCTGTCACAGAGAAGCTAGGACTAAAGTCGGATTGCTCTAATTTTTGCGGATTCTCACCGTGATCGCATGACGGTCGCCCCTACCTCCCCTGGCGATACCGACGCTCTGCGCCTGGTAATCGAAGGAACCGTGTCCGAAACCGGGCCGGGGTTCTTCCGCGCCCTTGTCCGCAATCTCGCCTCGGTGATGGGAACCAGCGGTGCCTGGGTCACCGAATACTTGCCAGACAACAATCGGCTCCGGGCTCTCGCCTTCTGGCTCAATGGCAGCTTCTTGGAACACTTCGAGCACGATGTGCCCGGCACACCCTGTGAAGCAGTCCTCGTGGAAAAGCGGCTCGTCCATTATCCAGATCGCGTCGTCGAACTTTATCCCGATGACACCGATCTACAGACGTTGAATGCGGTGAGCTATCTGGGTGTGCCACTGTTCGATTCAGACGGCCGGATCATGGGGCACCTCGCGGTGCTCGATTCGAAACCCTTGAGAAAGGAGATGCGTCTGATTTCTCTCTTCGAGATCTTCGCCGCCAGGGCCTCGGCTGAATGCCGTCGCTTGCGCATCGAACAGGAAGTACGGGCACGGGAAGAGGAACTCTCTTCTCTCCTACAGGGTGCGATGGATGGAATCGTGGTACTCGACGACTCGCTGAGAATCGTCCGGGTGAATCCGGCAGTGCAGCGTTTGTTCGGCTATCAACCCGAGCAGATGATCGGGCAAGAGGCGAAGTGGTTCCTCGCCGGCGACAGCGCGAAGCTGCTTACGGAGTGCATTCGCCAGCCCGGCGGGCCTGAGCGCCAGGTATGGATTCCCTCACGGCTCACCGTGATCCGCGCCGATCAGAGCCGCTTTCCAGCGGAAGCCACGCTTTCTTCCTTCGAATGCCGGCGCACCCGCTTCTTTACGCTGATCTTGCGCAATATCGATGAGAGGATCGAGGCGGAGCAACACATCGCGCGGCTTTCCTCGGAGACAGAATACCTCCGCAAGGCCCTGGCCGATGAGACCGGTGTCGACGAATTGCTCGGCAATAGCCCTCCCATGCTCTCGCTGAAAGCCGCGATCCAGCAAGTGGCTACCACCGATGCGACCGTGCTGATTCACGGGGAGACGGGAACGGGCAAGGAACTTGTAGCGCGTGCGGTTCACACCTCCAGCCATCGCAAGGACAAGCCGATGGTGCGGGTGAATTGCGCGGCAATTCCGGGCTCTCTGATGGAAAGCGAGTTTTTCGGACATGAGAAGGGAGCCTTCACCGGAGCGGTGGCAAAGCGTGAAGGCCGTTTCGCACTGGCCGATGGCGGGACTATTTTTCTCGATGAAGTCGGCGAACTACCGCTCGATCTTCAGGCGAAGCTCTTGCGCGTCTTGCAGGAAGGGGAGTTCGAATCGCTGGGAAGCGTGAAGACCCGCAAGGTGGACGTTCGCGTGGTGGCCGCGACCAACCGCGACCTTGCCAAGATGGTGGCAGAGGGCAGTTTCCGGGAAGATCTCTACTATCGTCTCAATGTCTTTCCGCTCGCGGTTCCGGCCTTGCGGGAACGCACTCAGGATCTCCCCCTGCTCGCAGCCGCCTTCCAAGAACGCTTCTCACGCAGGATGGGATGCAAGTCGGAGGCATTGCACCCGGAAGAGCTTCGGCGTCTTGCTGCATACCCTTGGCCCGGCAACATTCGCGAGCTTCAGAATGTGATCGAACGCGCTATCATCCTCGCGCCTGGAACGCATCCCGATCTTGTAAAGGCACTGCCCGGGCAATGTTGCGTGGAGGCACCGCGCAGGGATGAAACGAAAGATGAAAACCGGGTTCTAACAGCTTCTGAGATCGAAGAAATCGAGCGCAGCAATCTCCAGCGCGCGCTGGATGTCGCCAGCGGAAAAGTATCCGGTCCCAAGGGTGCTGCTGCTCTGCTCAACATCCCACCTTCGACCTTCACGTCCCGGATGAAAGCACTGGGCGTTGAACGTCAGCAAGAGTCTCGAAATCCCGTGAGCCCGGCCCGCGGGATTTCGTGAGACGCGAAATCTCGCGATGGGAGGCCTTCCCATCAAAACAGCCTGTTCCACTCAAACCGAATAAGTTACACCTTCGCTCACGTTTGGCACAAGCCAAGCAAATGGTGATTCGCCTCCGCACTTCCAACCCGCGGACCAAACCAAGAAACACCATGAAGACGAACAGCAAGCACATCAACGGCATCGATACCGAAGCCCTCGGCAATGCGGCCCAAGCGATCGCGAACGATGCATCCCAAGGCCAGACCAAATGGCTCGTTTCCTCACACTGGAAAGGCGGCACCCGTTCGGATGCGAAGGTGAGTGAATACCACCTCGCCGGACAACGCATCGCGAGGAACTTCACCATCTCCATCGACGAACCGCTCGAACTCTGCGGAGCCAACCAATACGCGAATCCGCAGGAGTATCTGCTCGCAGCACTGAATGCCTGCATGATCGTGGGCTATACCGCCCTATGCTCGCTGCAAGGGATCACGATCGACGAACTGGTGATCGAAACCGAAGGCGACATCGACCTTCGCGGCTTCCTCGGACTCGATCCCACGGTGAAGCCCGGCTACGATGGTCTGCGCTATACGGTCCATCTCAAGGGCAGTGGAACTACGGAGCAGTTTGAGGAGATCCATCGCAAGGTCATGGCCACCTCTCCGAACTACTTCAACATCGCCAACGCCATCCCCCTCCAATCGCAGCTTGTGATCGGCTCCCTCGCCGAAAAGCACGCTGCTTGATTTTCCAGATCCGCCGGCGTGTCCGGAGACGAACACGCCGGCCCTCCCATCCTCCTTCCTCTCATGAAATCCAAACTCCACCGGTGGACTGGCATCTCCGCGGAGACCCTACTCGTCATCCTGACGGTCCTTCTGCTCCTGACTCTCGTGGCCCGCGGAGACGGGAGCCACGCTTTCCCCACCCCGGACCTGGCCGGGCACCCGTGAGCTAACTCACACACCCATGGGAACTTCGCGGGGATGGCCAGAATGAACCTTGGCAAAACCTCCGGGCTCGGGGATAGATAGTCATTCTCAAATGAGCCTCAACTATCTCCCTGTTTCCGCCGACCTGGAGTTCGACTGCACGAACTATGAGACCATCTCGCAGTATTTGATGCAGGCGATCGAGGCAACCTTGGCGATGGGTAATCCCCACCCGTGGTCCGGTTACCTCGGCGTCACCAAGGCCGAAGTGGTGGTCGGAATCTGCGCCTTCAAAACCCCGCCGAATGAAAACGGTGAGGTGGAACTCGCATGGTTCACCTTCCCACCCTACGAACACCGCGGCTATGGCACGCAGATGGCGACAGAGTTGATCCGCATCGCCCAGAGCCA
Source organism: Luteolibacter luteus (assembly GCF_012913485.1). Classification (GTDB taxonomy): domain Bacteria; phylum Verrucomicrobiota; class Verrucomicrobiia; order Verrucomicrobiales; family Akkermansiaceae; genus Haloferula; species Haloferula lutea. Next base: position 1,682,124 of record NZ_CP051774.1, read on the forward strand.
TCGGGACCAGGTCTCACGCGTCATCGCCCACACCGAACCGGCACGAAACGCCTCTGCCAAGATCTGCGAGAAGCTCGGCTTCACCCTGCAGGGTGAGTATGATCACCCCACGGATGGAACCGTCTGGTATTGGACGAGGGATCTCGCCTGAGCCCGCGGCTCACTTTCTGGGCACTGCCTTCACCGCTCCAACGGAGATTCCTCCATCCACCAGCAGCGTCTGCCCGGTCATGTAGGCGCTCGCATCGGATGCGAGAAAAACCAAGGTGCCATCCAAGTCACCAGGCGCTCCCGGGCGCTTGAGAGGGATGCGGTCGGTCAAGTAATCGACCCATCCCGCATCCTCGTACATCACCGCGTTCTGCGCGGTCTTGAACCACCCGGGAGCGAGGCAATTCACGGTAACCCCGTGCTTTCCCCAATCATCAGCAAGGCTCATGGTCAGTTGCTTCACGCCTCCGCGGCTCGCGCCATACGGAGCAAGGCCTGCATAGCCGTTCACACAGGTCACCGACCCGATGTTGATGATGCGGCCGTAGCCTCGTTCCACCATCCGGCGGGCGATAGCCTGGGCAGTGAAGAAGACACCGCGGAGATTGGTATCGAGAATCAGGTTCCAATCTTCCCACGTCACCTCCAGCGCAGGCTTTCGGACATTGCAGCCGGCGTTATTCACGAGGATATCAAGCTTCCCCGCAGCAGCCCACGCGGCTTCCGCAGCAGCTTCAATGCTCTCCTTCTCGCGCACATCGAGAACAACAGGCCAGGCCTTTCGCCCCATCACCTCGATCTCGGCGACTGTCGAATCAAGCGACGACAGCGTGCGACTCGTCACCACGACATCTGCACCTGCCCTGGCGAGAGCCAAGGCAAAGCCCTTCCCAAGGCCACGGCTCGCGCCGGTCACCAAGGCCGTCTTTCCGGTAAGATCAAACAGGTTCATTCAATTATCGCGTTGTTGCACCCAGCGCTTCATGTGGAGATCCATCTCTGCCATCAGGTCGCTGAGGCTCTCCATCTGCACCTCGAGAGGCATTCCATCCAACTTCGTCTCCACCTCACCTAGCCGTGGCAGCATGCGCTGATGATACTCATTGGCACAGGATGAGCAGAAGAAGCGTGGCTCCGAGCCCGGCCCTTCCAAGATGGAGGTCATGCTGTCGCTGGTCATCGCAGTGCCACCGCAAAAGCGGCAACTCGCCTTCCGCATGGCCTGCATGAAGGCCCTCTCCGGCCCGGAAAGGGAAGTCTCGTAGCATTCCTTGCATAGCTTCCGCGATGGACCGCCATCAGGACGGCAAACGTAGTAGTTACCACGCTTTTCGCCGCACTCCTCGCAGAGCTCCTGTCCCGGCGTTTGCATGCTTTCTCAGCTGGTCACCAGCACTTTCAAGGCCCCCGGAGCCTTCGCCTTCACGAAAGCATCCACGCCATTCTCGAGACCGACCGCGGCGGTAATCAGTGGCTTTACCCGGATGCTGTCGGAAGCGATCGCCTCCAGAGCTTCTGGATACTCTCCGGCAATCGCGCAGGAGCCGAGCACATCGAGTTCCCGGGTGACCACGACCTGCAAAGGCAGGGGCACGTTCGGCGAAAGATTTCCCACAAGCACCACCCGCCCCCCCTTCCGGACCGAACGGATCGCAAAATCCACCGTGGGCGCAGCACCCACGACTTCCATCGCAATATCCACCTCGAACGGGGCAAGCCCCGGTCCGCCAATCGCGGTCTCATCCGCTCCGAGCTCGCGCGCCAGCTCCAAGCGCCCTTCGTCCAGATCGACAGCGATCACTTTTCCGGCACCGGCACGCTTCAGCGCCTGGACGACCAGCAGCCCGATCAAGCCCACACCTACGACGAGCACCGTACTTCCCTCGAGATCGCCCGCCCGCCTCACCGCATGCAAGGCAACTCCCACCGGTTCGGCAAAGGCTGCTTCCTCAAAGGACAGCGCCTCCGGCAAGCGGTGCAGGATCCGCTGCGGCACCGTCACGTATTCCGCAAAGGCTCCATCTCGGCGGAACTCCGCACAAGCGACCCCCACCACCTGGCGGGAGTCGCAAAGATTCACGCGGCCCTCGCGGCAGTAGCCGCACTCGCCACACCACACCGTGGAATCGAAGGTGACACGATCGCCCGCTCTCCACGCGCTCACGCCTTCACCCGCCGCATCCACGATGCCGCTCGCCTCGTGACCCATCACCAGCGGCGGGATCCGCCTGCCGCTGCCGCCGTCCATGCCATGCAGGTCGCTGCCGCAGATGCCGCAGGCTTTCACCCGCAGTCGCACTTCGCCAAAACCAGGCTGGGGCTGCGGCAGATCCACCACCGCCAGCTCGGACGGTGCCACGAGTTGCAGCGCTCTCATCACTTGCTGACGCGTTCGAGATCCCTGACTTCCACCTTCGCCCACCAATCCTTGAAGGCATTGATGAAAACGTAGTGATCCGGGTCTTCCTGATAGATATCCTGGGCCTCCACGGATTCAAACGTGAAGGAAGTCGCATAGTCCCAGGACTGGTCGATCACCGGGCGCTCCATCACCTTGGCCGGCACGGCCCAAAAGCCGCTGACCAGTCCCTTCACCTTCAAAAGGTCATCAAGGCCCGCTTCGAAAGCCTTGCGGTCAGCCTCGTTCTTCCGCTCGTCCTTCAGCCAGAAATACACATGGTGTTCCATACGGCCGCTCGTTTAACGGCAGCCACGAAAGGGAGCAAGCGCGCGGCGCGCATGCAGTTCCCCGCATCCACGCCGCCGGATCTTTCAAGCTCAGCGCTTCTTCCGCAGGAAAGCCGGGACGTCGAGGTCTTCACCCTCGAAGAGGCTCGGGGATGCTCCTTCGAAGCGACCGCGCGGACCGCCATCGAAGCTCAACTCACCTTGGCCTTTTCCCGTGCCACGCGCTTTCGCGGGTGCGGCAGGCTTCTCCTCAGCGGCAGCTTCGCCAATATCGGTGAAAGCCTCGTCGAGATCGTCAAATACCCCCGGGAGGATCACCGGCTTGCCTTCCGCCTTCGGCTCGGATTCAGGCTCCGGTTCCAAGCGGGTTGCCTCCACCGGTTCGTCTGCGGCGTCGTCCTTCGCGGAAACTTCGAAGAAAGCAGGCTCCTCATCTTCTTCCTCCAGAGCCTCGGAGACTTCCTCGGCCACCTTGAAATCATCGTCGTCGATCGAGATCTCCTCGTTCGTAACGAAGGTCCCCGATACCGAAGCCGCGGCGGAAATTCCCGCGAAGTCTTCTTCGGAGGTGTCCACGGCCGCGGCCTCGGGAGCGCTATGATCGATCGAGAAAGGAGAGCTCTCCGATTCAGCAAAAGGGGTGTCGTCCTCGACAACCGCGGCAGGCTCCGGAGCCGGTTTGGTCACCGTGGTGAACTCCGCAATCGTCGGAACCGGCTCGTCCGAAAACAGGCTCGCCGCAGTCATGGCCGGCGCGACTGCCTTCCGTTCGCGGGGCGGCGGCGGGGCGGCTACTGCGACCGGTTTCTCCTCCTCTTCCGGCTCATCCACCGAAAAACCCACCGTCGGCTCCAGCAAGGCAGGCTTCTCCAGCGGCGAGGTCCGCTGCGCATGCAGGCGATCCTCCGGCAGGGAGCTCACCATCGTGATGCTCAGGTAGTCGCCCATGCTCGGATCGACTGCCGCGCCAAAGAGCACGTGCGCCTTGTCCGGGACGTGCTTCGAGAGACTCTGCATGAGCAATTCGATCTCGTAGAGGGTGAGGTCTTCGCCACCGCAGAGGTGAACCAGCACCGTCTCGGTATCGCGCAGCAGTGCGCCTTGATCGAGCAGCGGGCTGTTGAGGGCATTGCGCAGCGCCTTCTGCGCGCGGTCCTTGCCGCTCGCAATGCCCGAGCCGAAGAGACAGCGGGAGCGCGTCGTACGCAGCGCGGTCATCAGGTCGTCCAGACCGACATTGATCAGGCCCGGGCGGATCACCAGGCGGATCACCGCCTTGATGCTCTCCGAAATCATGCGGTCCGCCGCGGCGAAGGCTTCATGGATGCCTTGCTTCGCCAGCACCAGATCGCCCATGCGGGTATTGTCAAAGGTCACCAGCGCGTTGGAAAGCACGGCGAGTTCATTCAGCGAGGTCTCGGCCTGCTCACGGCGGCGGCGGCCTTCAAAGCTGAAGGGCATCGTGGCAAAGACCACCACGAAGGCCCCTTCTTCGCGAGCGATGCGGCAAACAATCGGCGCCGCACCGGAGCCCGTGCCACCACCAAGACCCACGCAGAGGAAGACAATCTTCCGCCCCTTCAGCGCCGCACGCACTTCACCTTCCGCTTCGAGCACCGCCTGCTGGCCGAGCTCCGGATCACCGCCGGCACCGAGGCCCTTGGTGAGGTTGCGGCCGAGCTGGATGCGATCACGGGCGACCGAGCCGGACAACGTGCGGATGTCCGTATTGATCGCGAGCATTTCCGCTCCATCCATACCGTCCAGGACGACACGATCGAGCATGTTGGTCCCCGCACCGCCGAGACCGACGATCTTCACGGAGGACGATGGGATGGTATTTTGAGAGTCGCGTGGGAATTCGATCATGGCATTCGGATGGCGGGCTTGCCGCCGGGTTTAAGGAGTTATCGTGAAAAGGGCCAAAGGACGTTTCCGATTTTGCGCAGCACTCCGCGCTTGGGTTCGCGCTCGGCCTCGATGATCTGCGCGTAGCGGATCAGGCCGATTGCGGTGGTGAATTGGGGATCCTTGAAATTCGCTTGGACGCCGCTCAGCTCCGGTGGCTCGGGACGATACACGTCCCGCTTGAAGATATCGTGCGCCAACTCGCCGAAACCTCGCATCAGGCTGGTGCCGCCGGAAAGGAAGACTCCGGTGCCCACACGCTCGATGGCACCGGCGGGCAAACGCCGCAGGAGCAGCTTCAGGGTTTCCTCCAGGCGCTGGCGGATGATGTCATTCAAAAGCTGGCGCTTCACCTCGGCTTCCGCGAAGCCTTTTTCATCCGCCACCTTGATCAAGCCCACCGAACGCGCCGGATCCGCGGACGCATCGCCCTCGCGCACCTTCAGCACCTCGGCCTTCGAGAAGGCCAGGCCGGTCACCAGGTGAATGTCATTCGTGACGTGGTCGCCGCCCACCGGGATGCACCCGGAGGCTTCGATCGCGCCATCGAGATAAAGCACGTAGTCGGTCGTGCCGCCACCGATGTCGATCACCAGCGCGCCGCGCTCCTTCGATTCGCGGTCGAGCGCCACCTGTGCTGCCGCGATCGGAGAAAAGACGAGATCATCGATATCGAGCGGCATTTCCCGCACGCACTTGATCTGGTTCTCGATCCGCGAACGGATGCCATGGATCACATGGAAATCTGCGTCCACCGTCTTGCCGGAAAGCCCGATCGGTGAAGTCGCATGTTCGAAACCATCCACCCCGAAACGGCGGATGATATGGTGCAAGTAAACGTGATCCGGCGGAATTGCCACCGCGCGGGCGATCTCCTTTGCCTCCTGCACGTGCGGCGGCCCGATGACATTCTCGTCATCCGGCAAGCGGAAGCTGCCGCGGTTGTTCACGCCTTGGATGTGGGCACCCGTGACGGCCAGATACACACTCCCGATCTCCACATCGCTCGCGTCCTCCGCCTTGACCAAGGCATCCTTCACACAGGCACGCACCTGCGGGAAGTCATAGATCTCCCCCTTCTTCACGCCGACGGACTTGGATTGTCCAACGCCAAGGATTTTGACGGAGCCGTCGGACTTCACCTCTCCGACCACCATGCAAATCTTGCTGGTGCCGATTTCGAGGCCGACGTGGATCTTCGAGCGTGCCATTGGAGGGGAGTCAGCGGTTGAGGAGGTCTTGTACGTCGCGGGAACGACGCTCGGCGGGAGAGCTGTTGTGAGGCGCCTCAATCATGATCGCGCGGGGCACCGTACTCCCCCGCAGGACCACGGGTATGTTGCGTTCAGGGATCAGTTGGACCGAGGCAATTTGCTGCGAATTTTCACGCGCGTGCTTCAGGATCGATTGGAAGTCGTCCATCTGGCGCTTGTGATCGCCTAGGCCGAAATAGGCACTGATGCCCTCCCGGGTGACCAGCTCCAAGGACCAGCTCTTGTTCTGGCGGAGCGAATACACCCAATCGGCCGCACCGGGAATCTCGTCGCAGGCTACCTTGTAGAGGCGGACCAGGCGGTCGAATTCGGGATGCTTCACCGGCTGACCTGCCTCCAGAGGCTCGCCGCCCTCGCCAAGGTAGAAAACCGGCAGACGTGTGGCTTCCGTCAGAAGCGCGGGCGGACAAGGAAACGCCACGCCGGAACGATCCACCAGCAAGCCCTTCTTGTCGTCGTGTGCTTCGATTCCCTGGGTGGGGCTGGCAACCCATGCATAGGGCTCGCGCGCGGCCACTTGGACCACCAGCGTTCCGGGGAATTCCCTGCGGACATTGGCCGTGGCGATCTCCGGCAGATCGCGCAGCTTCGACTCGATCTCCACGGCATCGCAATCGAAGAGGCTGCCCTTGAGATCGATATTGGCAATCTCCACCAACCGGCGTTCGTCGATCGCCGGATTCGGAGTCATCTCAATCGACTGCAGGCGAAACTCCTCGTTTTCGACGAGCCCGTGCTGGATGCCGATACGGATACCCCACACCGCTGCCACCCCCAGGGCCACCAGCATCGCCAGGCGGGCGCAGCGGCGGCACGCCTTCAAGAAACCGAACCACAGGATGCGTGGCGACACGACGCTGGCCTGCAGTTGGATCAACTGCCGGCTGTGACGGACCTTGGTCGTGCGTTTCTTGAACATGTGGTGGGGAGTGGGGAGGGGTGAAACAGCTTACTTGGAGCGGATCGCCAGCGAGAGCTCGGCGATGCGCAGGCAGAGCGAGGTGAAGTCGATCCCGTGGGCGGCGGCGGACTTCGGCAGGAGGCTTGTCTCAGTCATGCCGGGAATCGTGTTCGCTTCCAGCACGAAAGGATTGCCATCGGCATCGAGCAGCACGTCGACACGGGAGTAAACCTCCACGCCCAGCGCGCGATGCCCGGCAAGCGCGGCTTCCTGCACGCGGCGCGTGGTCTCCGCATCCAGATCGGCCGGGCAATAGTAGTCGCTCCCGACACCGCCCGAAAGCCACGGATACTTGTTCGACATGTCGTAGAAGCCATCCCGCGGGGCAATGTGGACGATCGGCATGGCGACATCGTCGAGGATACCCACGGTGAGTTCTTTTCCTTCCACGAAGGACTCGACCAGGATGTCGTTCCCGTACTTCGCCGCGGTTTCCATCGCGGGCAGCGCCTGCGCTTCTTCCTTCACGATCGTCACGCCCACGCTGGAGCCTTCACGGGGAGGCTTCACCACGAAGGGCACGGGGATGAAGGGAAGACGTGGACCACCCGAAACATCCACGATCTCGGAGCGCGGCGTCGGCACTCCGGCAGCGAGGAACTTCTCCTTGGCCAGATTCTTGTCGAAGGCAATGCGGCTGCTCGTCAAACCGGCACCGGTGTAGGGAATCCCGCGCTCCTCGAGGATCGACTGAAGCTGGCCATCTTCACCGAAGGTCCCGTGGATCACGTTGTAGGCCAGGCCCGTGCCCTCCGGCAGCACCAGGTCGGTGGAAGTCACATCCACGCCGACGGCATTGCATCCGGCAGCCTGCAGCGCCTTGAGCACGGCCTTTCCGGAAGCCAGCGAAACCTCGCGCTCGGAGCCGGGGCCGCCCATCAGGACGGCGATGAGGAGATTGTCAGGAATCATGGGAAAATTTCAGAACGTGAATTCATCTTCGCCGAGGACCTTCACCTCGGTTTCGAGTTCGATACCGCGGGTTTCGCGGGCGCTGGTCTTGATCCTTTCGATCATTGCAAGCACTTCGCTTGCCGTCGCGCCGCCGCCATTGACGATAAAATTGCCGTGCACTTCCGAAACGCGGGCCCTGCCCTCATTGCAGCCCTTCAGGCCAAGCTCGTCGACGAGTTTGCCCGCGGGCACTTCGGTCGGATTCTTGAAAATGCAACCGGCACTTGCCGCTACCGGCTGGCTGGCCCGGCGTTTCTGGCGAGAAGCATCCCAGCGCTCCTGGATCGACTCGGCACTGTCCGGCTTGCCGGTGAAGGTCGCCTGCAGCGCGAAGTTGCGGCGGAGTTCGGGGACATCGCGGTAATTGGCCACGATCTCCTCGCGCGAACGTTCACGGATCTCGCCATCCTCATCGAGGAAAGTGACGGACACCACTTGGTCAAAAGTCTCCGTGCCCATCGCGCCGGCGTTCATGCGCAGCGCGCCGCCCACGTTGCCGGGGATACCTTCCATCCACTCGAAGCCACCGATGCCCGCTGCCTGCGCCACGCTTGCGACCTTTTTCAGGCGCACGCCGGCACCGGCAATGATCTTGCCATCCTCGGCACGGCATTCGGAAAACGCACCGCCTGCCGGATGAATCACCGCTCCCCGGATACCACCGTCGCGCACCAGCAGGTTTGAGCCTCGGCCAACGACACGCATCGCGACACCGCGCTCGCGGCAGTAATTCACCACCTCCGCGAAAGCCTCGAAGGTATGGGGCTCGATCCAATATTGCGCCGGACCGCCGACCAGCATCGTGGTGTGGCGGCGCATCGGCTCGTACAGGCAGCCATCGATGTCGTCCTTCGACGCCAGGTGCAGCATTTGCTCAAGGATCTTCAGATCCGCGGCGATACGCGTGCCGACCTCGTGAACGTTTCCGGCACCCAGCGTGATCAGCAGATCGCCCGGCTCCAGCTCATTGCCCACCGTATGATGGGCCGTCGCCAGATCGGGCAGAGAAACAACATGATCACCACCCTGGCGCCTCGCCGCTTGGACGATCGTGTCGCCGGAGATCCCCGGGATCGGCAGCTCGCTCGCAGGATAGACGTCGCTGACGAAGACCTTGTCCGCGGCGTGCAGCACCTTTCCGAAGTCTTCGGCCAGTGCCTGGGTCCGCGTGTAGCGGTGCGGCTGGAAGAGCACGACAACACGCCCCGGCTTCAGGGAGCGGGCTGTCTGCAGGGTCGCCGCCAGCTCGGTCGGGTGATGACCGTAGTCATCCACGATCCGGATGCGCGACGAGAGATACTTCGTTTCGAAACGACGCTTGGCTCCGGCGAAAGAATTGAGCGCGCGCGATACCAGGCGGAAGTCCGCGCCGAGACGGTCCGCCGTCGCGATGCAGGCCAGGGCATTCAGCACGTTGTGGCGGCCGGGGATGCCCAGCTCCACATCGCCGAGGATCTCGCCATTGCGAACTACGGTAAATGCCGTAGCTCCGCGCAGCTCGCGGATCTCCGCGGCGGTGTAGTCCGCACCGGACCAGCCATAGCTCACGGATTCCTTCGCCTGCGAGCCCACCTCCGTCGCCACGGCGCATTCCTTGCAATAGACCACCGGACCATCGGTCTGGCTTACCAGCTTCGCGAAGACAGCCTTGATCTCATCGAGATCCTTGTAGTGGTCGAGGTGCTCGGCCTCGATATTGAGGATGATCGAGCAGCCCGGACGGTAGAGCGCCAGGGTACCGTCGCTCTCATCCCCCTCAGCCACCATCCACTCGCCTTCTTCGGACCAGCGGGCGTTGGCACCCAGCACCGGGATTTCCGCTCCGACGTAGTGGCTCGGCTGGATCCCTGCCTCACGCAGCGAATGCGCGACCATCGAGGACGTCGTCGTTTTTCCGTGCGTGCCGGAAACCACGATTCCACGGCGCGTGTGCAGGATCGCCGCGAGACACTCCGCGCGGCGCAGCAAGGGAATGCCAGCTGCCTTCGCCGCCGCGTAGGCCGGATTCTCCGGACGGATTGCGGAGGAATAAACCACGAGATCCGCCCCGCTGACCGCCTCGGCCGTGTGGGGTGAGGAGAAATTCAGGCCGATGCGCTGCATGCGCTCGGTTTCGTCCGAAGTCACACGGTCGGAACCGCTGACACGGTGCCCCATCCCAAGCAGCAGCAGGGCCAGACCGCTCATGCCCGAGCCTGCCACCCCGATCAGGTGGATGCGCAGCGGGTGGTCGCGGTCGGTCAGCTTGGGGCTCAGGTCGTTCATTTCCGGGAAAGGGTCGCTTGGATGGCGTCGCACACTCGCGCCGCGGCATCGGGCACGGCGAGCGAACGGGCCGCTTGTGCCATGCGGTCGCGGGTTTGCAAGTCGCTCATCAGCGTTGTGACCCGCTCCGCCAGTTTCCCGGCATCAAGCGCGGATTCCTGCTCTAAAAATGCAGCGCCTGCGGTCGAAAAAACTTCCGCGTTTTTCGTCTGATGATCGTCCGCAGCGTAAGGAAAAGGCACCAGGATCGAAGGCAGGCCGAGAAAGGAAAGCTCGGTCATGCTGGAAGCCCCGGAGCGGGAAAGCACCGCATCCGCCACGGCATAGGCGGAAGGCATGTCGTCGCAGAATCCGATGACGTGGTAGCCCTCGCGGCCACCCGCTTCCTCTTCGACCCGCTGCTGGTCCAGCGGCCCCGCGATGTGCAGCACTTGGGTTCCCGCAGGAAAGCTGGTGAAAGCTTGCGCCACCAAGGAATTCAGCCGCCGCGCGCCTTGGCTTCCACCGGTGACCATCAGGGTCGGGCGATTGGGATCGAGCCCGAATTTTGCGGCAGCCTCAGCCCGGCTCGGCAAATGCCGCATCTCCGCACGGACCGGTGTGCCGGTCTGCACGACTTCCCGGGACCCAAAATATTTCCGGGCGGCATCCCAACCGATGAAAACCTTCTGGCAAAACTTCGCCGTCAGGCGGTTTGCCTTGCCGGGCAGCGCATTGGAATCGTGAACAAAGGCCGGGAGCCCCGCATTTTTCGCCGCCCACGCCGGAGGCAACGAAGTGAAGCCCCCCATGCCAAGCACGGCGTCCGCCTTGAACTCCTTCAGGAGACCGCCACAGCGTCCCATCGTTCGCCACAGCTTCCACAGGAAGGGCAGCATCTTCGGCGAAAAGGTCGCCGGCTTGCCGATCGCGGGGATCGTTTCAAATTGATACTGAGTGTATTTCCGCCGGGCCTCTTGGTCGATTTTCTTCTCGGAAACCAAGAGCAAAACCCTGCCTCCACGAGCCGTCCATTCCTCCGCCACAGCCAAACCCGGGAAGAGATGCCCTCCCGTTCCACCACACGCAATTACCAGCGACGCTTGTTCCATAATCCGGTGCCCCGGGACCACCGGCCATCGTGCCGCGCGGCCACGACAAAGAATGCAACATTTCTTGATTATCAGGCAATCTCGAAAACGGCTTCAATTCGCGATTTCAGGGTCAAAATCATTGAACAAAACCCGGGCCGGAGACACCCCGGAAAGAGAGCTCAGCGCCACCCTCACGCGACCGCTCAAAAGCGCCTCGTTGCGCCGATTTTGGGAATAACATGGGCAAAACCCACGGATTATTAAGGTTTTCAAAGAACGAATCGGCTACCAAAACCATCAATGCAACATTACCAATTTCGCATTTTGACTGGTTTCCAATGCGTTAAAGACCCAAAGAAGCGCTCAGACCGAAGGTCCGAAAAAGGAAATCATAACTCATCCTACGTGATTGCGTCATCCGAATCGTCTTGTCCCCTGAGAGCTATGGGTGTTGGATGACGCCGTTCTCCGGAACGATCCGCTGCCCAAGGATTCCCCCCGATCGGAAGGCTGCGGATTCAGACGAACCGACCGACGGATGATCCCCCGTAATCCTAGGCCGGTTCGCCAGCAACGCCGGCCCTGATCCCCAGCCCCCCGAGGAAACAGAGCCGGAAGCTTTTCCAGTTAGTGTGTGTGTTAGTGTGTGTTGTCAGCCGCCCGGCGGGTCACTTCCCCCGATCCGCCGGGCGGACTGTCAGAAAGGGAGACCTTGATTTCCCCTGGCAATAGGGCCGCTGCCCGATGCCGTATTCACCGGATTAAATTACTCGGAGAACGGCTGTTCCGCCTTCAAGGCCGGAACACGAAAGCCAAGTCCGTGGTCGCTACCAACTCCTCCACCCGCATCCGTCGCGGCGTATCCTTCCCCGTCCAGCTCTCAAGGAAGAGAAACTCTTTCCGTCCCGCATTGTAGCCAACGACCACCGAAGCATGCAGCGGAGCATCGTCCCCGGGCCACGAAGCCCGCTCGGCGCTTGACGCAGGATCAGGCAAGGTCGCCGTCGGGTGCTTGGAAAACTCCCGCATGAACTTCGTGTGCAGGGCATTTCGCTCCGGAGAGTAGCGCCGCCAGACGATCACCGGAAAACCGGCGCCCAGAGCCTTGGTCGCGGCAGCCGGATCAAACTTCGTGGAGCGATCCAGACCGTAGCCCGCCTCGGCCGCCACTGCATGGTAGAGCTTCACCAGATTTGCCCCATCGGCCCGGCCGGTGTTCTTGAAGCCGCTCGCCACCGCCAGCCAATCCTCATCCAGATGCAGGCCGAAATGCCGTGCCGCCATCGCCAGGGTATTCAATCCGCAATAGGGCCGATAGCCCTGCGGAATTGGCCGCAGGCCGGGAAGCGAAACCGTCCCGTCATCTTCGCGGGAAACTCCTTTAGCCAGCTTTCCAAGTTTTTCCCGGGGCGGCATCGCCGAGATGGAAGGATCCATCCATTCTTCCACCGGCAGCTTCTCCGGCGTGATGAAGACTCTCAACAATCGATTTTCTCCGGCAAGCAGCCGGATCCTGCGACCGTCCTTTTTCCATTCCTCAACCGGCATCCGGAGCCCCCGGGTTCGACCGATCCGTCCCTCCTCTGGCTTCGCATCACCACAGGCAGCCGCGATCGAACTTTTCAGGCTTACCTGTGAATCGGTGTAGAGCTTGGTGAATTCCGCCTGCTTCTCGGCAAGGCGGATAGCGATTTCCTTCCGCATTTCCCGGCGGCTCAAGCCATCCGGCATCTCTTCATCGAAATAGCCGAAATAGGAGCCCGCATCGACAAAGGTCGCCTCCAAGGACTCCAGCTTGCCTTCGCGCTGCACGGAGCGCAGCAGGATCAACTCTTGGCCGAAGAGCTTCGGCCGGGCCCGGAGATAAGAAATCTTCGCGTTGGAAACCTCGCCCTCTTCCATCCACTCACCAGGCAGCTTCTCGCTGCCATCCCAAATCCCGGACGAGAGCAACGACTGTGTGAGATCTTGCCCGTTGAGTGGGCTGTCCTGATTGAGCAAGGGCCCCGTGATGGAATTCGGGATCGCCCAAGCAGCCCCACACACGAGGGATCCTGCCGCCAGAAGCATCGCGAGGGACATCGCTTTCATCCCGGAATGGATAGACCCGCCGCGAAAAAATCCAAGCGAGGAGACACCTCCTCGGCAGTAGAAAAGACTCAGGTCGCCTGCAATGCTCCTCTTGGTGCCTCAACCGGGAGGCACCCCTGCCTCCTCACCCAGCCTGTTATTTTCCGTATTTTTATCAGGCGGAACAGGCTGGCTCCGGCCACCTTGAAAAACGGCCAGACGAACCGCGAACGATGCAGGGCAAAGCCCGCCCTTGCCCGCGGGCCGGGGACCGTCTAAAGCCGCCGCATGCACGGATTTGCCTACCGCCATGGCTCGCTGCACTGCGAGGACGTCAATCTCCAGACCCTCGCCGAGGAGCACGGCACGCCCCTCTACGTCTACTCCGCGAACACCATCCGCGATCATTACCGCCGCCTCGACCAGGCGCTCGGCTCGATCGACCACGAGGTGGCTTACGCGGTGAAGGCTAACTCGAACCTCTCCGTGCTGCGTCTGCTCGCCGAGGAAGATGCCGGCTTCGACATCGTCTCGGGCGGCGAACTCTTCCGCGTGATCAAGGCTGGTGGCAATCCCGCCAAGTGCACCTTCGCCGGCGTCGGCAAGACCCGGGCTGAAATCGAGTATGCCCTGAAGCAGGGCATCTACTCCTTCAACGTGGAGAGCGAGGAAGAACTCCGCTACCTCAACGAAGTGGCCGGCGACCTCGGCGTGATCGCCCCTGCCGCAGTCCGCGTGAACCCGAACGTGGACGCGAAGACCCACAAGTACATCTCCACCGGCAAGTCCGAGAACAAGTTCGGCGTCGATTTCGATCTCATCACGGATGTCTACGCCCGCGCCGCCAAGGAGCTCGCAAACGTCAAGCTCCGCGGCCTCCAGATGCACATCGGCTCCCAGCTCACCTCCATCAAGCCCTTCATCGAAGCAGTGGAAAAGGTGGCCCCGCTGGCGATCCATCTGAAGAACATCCACGGCATCGAATTCTGGTCGATCGGCGGTGGCATCGGAATCGTCTATCACGATTCCCTGAAGTCCGGTGACCCGCAGTGGTGGGCCTCCAAGTCCGAGGATGAGCGCCCGCTGACCATCGCCGAGTATGGCGAAGCCCTCGTCCCTCGCCTGCAAAACCTCGGCCTGAAAATCCTGCTCGAGCCCGGCCGCTACATCGTCGGCAATGCCGGCGTGCTCCTGACCCGCTGCCTTTACGAAAAGCACGGCACCGCGAAGACCTTCAAGGTGGTCGATGCCGGCATGAACGACCTCATCCGCCCGGCCCTCTACGAAGGCCACCATGAAATCGAGCCCGTAAAGCAACCCGGCGAAGCCCGCCGGAAGGTGGATGTCGTCGGCCCGATCTGCGAAAGCGGCGACTTCTTCTGCCAGGACCGCGAACTCGCCGACTTCCAGCCCGGCGAAGTCGTGGCTCTCATGAGCGCCGGCGCCTACGGCTTCGTGATGGCTTCGAACTACAACTCTCGCCCCTTGCCTGCCGAGATCCTTGTCGACGGCAGTGCCGCGCGCGTCATCCGCCAGCGCCAGACCCTCGACGATATCATCGCCGGGGAAGTCTGAGCTCCTGCAGATCATTACAGCCGGGGCACTCCGCCCCGGCTCCTTGACCGGAATTGGCGAAAGAATCGGTCAAGACAGCCCTCGCCGGAAAGATCACCTTTCCGGCGAACCCATTTCCGGATCCCTCACGTCCGTGCGCCACTATTTCCAACTGCACCTGCTGGTCTTCCTGCTGGCGACCACGGCAGTCCTCGGCGAGCTGATCTCCCTGCCCGCCGCAGGCCTCGTGATCTGGCGGACCGCCTTCGCATTCATCGGCGCGATGGCCTGGGTGGGGCTTGCGCAACGGAAGTCGCCTTGGCCCGGCAAGAAGACCGCCGCCGCCCTCTTCGGAATCGGCATCTTAGTAGGCCTCCACTGGATCTGCTTTTTCGGTGCGATCAAACTGGCGAACATCTCCATCTGCCTCGCCGGCCTCGCAACGATTTCCCTTTTCACCGCCTTTACCGAGCCCTTGCTCGAGAAGCGCCGAGTGCGCCCCTTCGAGGTCTTTTTGGGACTATTTGTCGTCGCGGGCATCTGCCTCGTCGCAGGCTTCGAGCGCGGGCGATTGCTAGGCCTAGGGGTGGCACTCTTGAGCGCCTTCTTTGCCTCCATCTTCCCAGTCCTTAACCGGCGCTTCGTCACCACCGGCAACGATCCAACCCTCATGGTCGGCTGGGAAATGGCGGGAGCCTGCACCGTGTCGCTCCTGCTCTTCCCTTGGGTCGGCGGCGGCGTATCCCTCTTGGATTGGAAAGGCCTCGATTGGCTCTGGCTTCTGCTCCTCGCATGGGTCTGCACCATCTTCGCGCACGGTTTCCACATCCGCCTGCTCAAGCACCTCAGCGCCTACACGATGAGCATGGCTTTCAATCTCGAGCCCGTCTACGGGATCCTCGGCGCCGCCTTCCTCTTCGGAGAGCACAAGCAGCTGCATCCCCTTTTCTATGCCGGGATGCTCACCATCCTCGCCGCAAACGTGCTCCACCCCCTGATCTCCCGCAAACTGGGCAAAGCCGTTCCCCCTCCCGATCCGGAAGTGGCCCCTTGATCTCTCACGAGCTTACCTTTCAAAGGCCAGGCCGCAGGCCTTTAGCCGAACGGATTCAAAGGGCTTACCTCTGGCAGTAGATACAGCTCGTCAGGATACGCGATGCTTCCGCCAAGATGCGGCCCGGATTCAGATCAAATCTCTCGCTGAAAAGCGGATTCTTGAATCTCCCGGATAACTCGACAGCCAGGATTCGCGAGCGCCAGACCCATAAAAAAGGGCCGCGGGAAACCGCGGCCCTTTCCGGAAAAACCGGAGATTAAATCAATATTCGTAGTTCAGGTAGAAGTTGAACTGGCCACCGTTGTCCGCGACCGGATCCGGGCTCTCGATCGGGAAGGCGTAGTCGAGGGCGATCGGCACCGGGCTGATCGGCAGCTTCAGACGGACACCCACACCAATGTCATGGTAGAGGTCGCTGGCACTGAGATCCCAAGAATCGGCGTTCACGAAGCCGAGGTCGTAGAAGACCGCCGCGCGGACGTTGTCGATGATCGGCACGGTGTATTCCGCGGAGAGGAAGCCGAGCGACTGGCCACCCACCACTTCACCCGTCACCGGGTCACGCGGGCCCACGTCGCGGAACTCGAAGCCGCGCAGGGTCCGGCCACCACCGAGGAAGAGGCGGTCGAAGACCGGCACGTTGCCATCGGTCGCATCCACGAAGGCAAGTTCGCCATTCACGGAGAGAACCGAGTCCCAACGCAGGTTCCAGTATTTCTGGCCGGTAAGGGTCAAACCAAAGATATCCACGTCACCGCCGAGGCCGGTGCCCGCGAGAGTCGCACCAATGTCGATCTTCTCACCCTTGCGGGTTTCGATCGTCGCATCGCGGCTATCGTAAACGAAGTTTGCGGCCAACGCGCTGCGGAGGAAGTCGCCGTCATCCTGCAGGAGGAGGGAAGGAGGACCACCGTTCGCCACCGACTTCTTGGAAAGGCTCGCCACGGCGGGGTCAAGGTCGACGCTCACATTCTCCAAGCGGTAGCCGAGACGGATCGAGGATTTCTCACCGAGGGGCTTGCGGATGAAGACTTCAGCACCGGCGTTGGTTTGCTCGTAGAAGTCCGAGTAGTATTGGGAATCCTTGTAGAAGAGTTCGCCACCCAGCGCGAGCTGGCGGTCCATGAACCACGGCTCGACCAGCGAGACGCTGAAGTCGGAACGCTCGCTACCAAGGCGGAGGTTCGCCGCGAAGCGCTGGCCACCGCCGGTGAACGACCAGGGATTCATGATGTCGAAGTTCGACTGCTCGAGGTTCACGAAGCCCACGATGCTATCGATCGAGCTGAAGCCGATACCGGCGGAGACGGAACCCGTGCGGCGCTCTTCGACGAGCACGTTGATGTCGCGGTAGCCACCGCGGCCAGGCTGGGCATCCACATCCACGCTGCTGAAGTAACCGAGGCCTTCAAGACGGGACTTGGCGGTCTCAAGCTCCACGGAGTTGAACGGATCACCCGGCTTGAGCGGCATTTCGCGGCGGATCACCTTGTCCTTGGTCTTGGTGTTGCCCTCGATGTTCACGCGGCCAACGCTGTAGCGGGAGCCTTCGGTGATCTTGTAAAAGATGGTCACCTTGTTCGGGCCGGCATCCTTGATGTCCGGGGTGACCAAGGCGTCAGCATATCCGCGGGAACCGTAGTAGCTGCGGATCATCTTGATGTCGTCCCGCATCTTCTTGGAGGAGTAGCCGTCGCCGCTGTTCAGGGTCAGCGCGGGGTAGAGTTCCTCGGGCTTGAAGACCGTCATGCGGCCGAAACCGACACCTTCCACGGTGTATTTCTCGCCTTCGTTGATCGGGATCACCAGATCCACGCGGCCATCACCGACAGGATCGCGGCGGGCACCCGGGCTGCTGGCGCGGAGATATCCGCGGGTGCGGTAGTAATCGAGAACAGCTTCCACGTCCTGATCGAGCTGCTCCACTTCGAAGCGACCGGACTTGCTGATCCAGGAGAACCAGCCCTTTTCCTTCACCTTCATCTGCTTGCGCAGGGTGCGGCTGTCGTAGGTGTTGTTGCCCTCGAAGCGGATCTTGCGGATCTCGTTCTTGCCACCTTCCTCAATGATGAAAATCAGGTCTTCGCCCTGGCCGGTTTCGCTCGGCTGGGTGCGGTGCGTGATGGTCACGTCCGGGTAGCCGTAGCCGCGGTAGTAGGTCTCCAGATTCCGGCGGGCGGAAAGGATGGCTTCGTCGCTGAGAGCGCCACCCACCTTGAGCTTGGTTTCCTTGGCCAGTTTCTGGTCGCTGAAGATCGTGTTTCCGGCGAAGCCCACCGCGACAATCGTGCCACGGGTGGTTACCTCGTAAATCACACGGATCGAATTGCCATCCGGTTCGGCAAGGACGCGGACGTCATTGATCAGGCCCGATTGGTAGAGCGAACCGATGTCGTTGTTCGACTTTTCGGTGCTGTATGCCTCGCCCTCGCGCATCGAAATGAAGCTGCGCAGGCGGGCTTCATCCACGGAGGCAGAGCCCGCGAAGCGGATCACCACCGCCGACACGTTCTTGCCTTCGACATCGCCCTGGGCCTTCACCGGGGTGGCGGCAAATCCAAGGAAAAGGAGCGCCGCCAGAGCGAGCCGCTGTGCGAGCGAGGCCCAGCCCCGATTATTTAGGAGGGGTAAAATATCCATGTGTGTCGGCTAACGGAACGCATAGAACCGTTTTGGGGCCGGGGGCGTCAAGGGGGATTGCGGTTTGCGGAGCCCCTAGGATAGATTCTATTGCCCGTTTCGGCACCTTGGTTCGGGAAGTTAGAGGGCACTCGGCAGACCGGCGTTCGATTTCCGTCGGAAGCTTCCGGGACCGGAGGGGACGATTTCTCCTTGGAACACCCGGACTTCCCCCTCCTAACCGCCGCTACTTCGCTTTGACAAGGCGAGGGCAGCCCCCTTAGCTTCCCGCCCCCGGCGCGCCCAGGTCCTCCTTTCATCCCGCGCCGAGTCCTTTCCGCCATGAACATCATCGTTGAAAAGCAGCCGAACTGCCTCGCCACGCTGCGTGTCGAAGTTCCTTCCGACACCGTGAAGACCGAGCGTGCGAAAATCGTCTCCGGCTACGCCGCCCAAGCCCGCATCCCTGGCTTCCGCCCGGGCAAGGCGCCGAAGAACGTCATCGAGAAGAAATTCCAGACCGCCATTACGGAGGAACTCGACGACCGCCTGGTCCGCCAAGCCTACGATGAAGCTCTCCGCAAGGAAGCTCTCAAGGTGCTGAATTTCGGCATCCCGCAGAATCTGGCCCACAACGCCGATGGCAGTCTTTCCTTCCATGCAACCCTGACCCTCGCCCCGGACGTGGCGTTGCCGGAATACAAGGGCATCCCGGTCAAAGCCCCTTCTGCCGAAGCCACCGACGAAGAAGTCGAGACCCAGCTCAAGGGCCTGCAAGAGCGCTTCGCCGACTATCAGGACATCGAAGGCCGCGCCGCCCAGAACGGTGACCTCGCGGTGATCGATTTCACCTCGACCCTCGAAGGCAAGCCGCTCGAGGAAGCCCTCGGCAAGCCCGCCGGCTACCTTTCCGGCCGCGAAGGATTCTGGATCAAGCTCGACGAAAACAGCTTCCTTCCGGGCTTCGCCGCCCAAGTGGAAGGCCTGAGCGCCGGCGAGTCCAAGGACATCGCACTGACTATCCCCGAAGATTTCCCGCTCAGCGACCTCCGCGGCAAGGAAGTCGTCTTCCACGTCACCGTAAAGGGCCTCAAGCAGGCTGTCCTTCCTGAGCTGGACGACGAGTTCGCCGCCAAGGTCACCGGGGGTAAGACCCTCGACGAGCTCAAGGAGCTGGCCAAGCAACAGATCGGCATCGAGAAGCGCCGCCAGATCGACGACTACAAGGTCAACCAGATCGTCGAACACTTCAATTCCCTCGTCGATTTCGAGCTGCCGGAAGACCTTCTGCGTCATGAAACGCAGGGCCAAGCGGACGCTCTTGTGGAGCGCAGCGTGAAGTCCGGCATGACTCAGGAAGAGCTCATGGCCCAGCAAGGTGAGATCTTCGCCACCGCTGGTGACCAAGCTCGCACGAACCTGAAGACCAACTTCATCCTGCAGGAAATCGCCCGCACGGAAGGCATTTCCGTGAGCGACCAGGAACTGGTGAATCACCTCGCGATGATCGCCCAATCCCGGAAGCAGAACCCTAAGAAGTTCATCAAGGAACTGCAGCGGACCGGCCGCATCCCGGGCATCCGCAACTCGATGCTGGTGGGCAAGGCCATTGACTTCGTGCTGGAGCACGCCACCGTCGAGGAAACAGCAGATGAACCAACCCCAAATGAGTGATTTCCCGAATGTGATCCACGCCGGGGCCAGCCCTCGGAACAGCTACTACGTACCCGTCGTCATTGAGCAGGACGGCCGCGGGGAGCGTTCCTTTGACATCTACTCCCGGCTCCTCAAGGACCGCATCATCTTCATCGGCACGCCGATCGACGACTTCGTCGCGAACTCGGTGATCGCCCAGCTTCTGTTCCTGCAAATGCAGGATCCCAAGAAGGACGTGCACATCTACATCAACAGCCCCGGCGGTTCCGTGACCGCCGGACTGGCGATGTATGACACGATGCAATTCCTTACCTGTGACGTGAATACCTACTGCATCGGCATCGCCGCCTCCATGGGCTCCGTGCTGCTGACCGCAGGGACGAAGGGCAAGCGCTTTTGCCTGCCAAACTCCCACGTCATGATCCACCAGGTCTCCGGCGGTGCCCAAGGCACGGCCTTGGACGTCGAGCGGACTTTCGGGTTCATGATCAACCTGAACAATCGCCTGCATGGCATCCTCGCCAAGCACAGCGGCAAGACGCTCGAACAGCTCAAGAAGGACTCGGAACGGGACAACTACATGACCGCCGAAGAGGCCGTGGCCTACGGTCTGGTGGACAGGGTCCTGGAGAGCCGCAAGCAGCTTCCTGACGCCGTCGCGGCACTTGTTGACGCAAATGACGGAAAAAAGGACGACGCCTGAGTTCTTTTCCGCTAAATTGAGGCGTCGGGCTATTCGGCCCGACGCCTGCTTTTTTTATCCTGGCACCCTATGGCACGCGCTTCCAATCTCACCATGTGTTCCTTCTGTGGCAAAAGCCACTCGGAGGTGAAAAAGCTGATTGCCGGCCCCGGCGTCTATATCTGCAACGAGTGCGTTGAGGTCTGCTCGAACATCCTCGACAAGGAGCTCAACGAGACCGCGGGCAAGCCCTCCAAGAACCGCCGCAATCCGAATACCAAGCGGCTGCCCTCCCCCGCCGAGCTGCGGGCCAAGCTGGATGAGTTCGTGATCGGGCAGGAGCACGCGAAGAAGGTGCTCTCCGTCGCGGTCTACAACCACTACCAGCGCCTCCGCCAGGATCAGGCCTCCGTGGCCGAGGAATTCGGCGAGGTGGAGATCGAAAAGTCCAATGTCCTGCTGCTGGGCCCGACCGGCTCCGGCAAGACCCTGCTCGCCCGCACCCTCGCGCGGGTGCTGGACGTTCCTTTCTGCATCGTGGATGCCACCACGCTGACCGAGGCCGGCTACGTCGGCGAGGACGTGGAAAACATCATTCTGCGCCTGTTGCAGGCCTCCGATTTCGACGTCGAGCGCGCCGAGCGCGGCATCATCTACGTCGATGAAATCGACAAGATCGGCCGCAAGACCGACAACGTCTCAATCACCCGCGACGTGTCCGGCGAAGGTGTCCAGCAGGCGCTTCTCAAGATTCTCGAAGGCACGGTCTGCAATGTGCCGCCGCAAGGGGGCCGCAAGCACCCGCAGCAGGAGTATATCCAGGTAAACACGGAGAAGATCCTCTTTGTTTGCGGCGGTGCTTTCGTAGGCTTGGAAGACATCATCCAGCGCCGCCTCGGTCGCAGCACCTTGGGCTTCCACGGCACGAACGAGGAAGTGAAAGCCGCCAGCGGCAACATCCTCGACCTCGCCGAACCGGAAGACCTTTTGCACTTCGGCCTCATCCCGGAGTTCATCGGTCGACTGCCCGTCATCTCCGCTCTTCGAAAGCTTACCGAGGACGAGCTGATTTCGATCCTCACCGAGCCGAAGAACGCGCTGGTGAAGCAATACGGCAAGCAGCTCGCCCTGAACGGCGTGAAGCTGCGCGTGACCCGAGATGCCCTTCGAACGCTCGCCGAGGAAGCAGTCCGCCGTGGCACCGGTGCCCGTGCCCTGCGCTCCATCTTCGAGCGTCTGATGCTGGACGTGATGTACGACGTTCCATCCCGCGGCGACATCGAAGCCGTCACGCTCAACCGCCCGGTAGTGATGGGCGAGCGCCCACCACTGATCCGCCGCAGGAGGCAGGATAAGGACGCGGCTTGATCCGTTCTCTTCAAATCACGGGGCTATCGGAAACGGTAGCCCCGTTTTTCTTTTCCTCTTTCACCTTCACTCTCTCCGCTGGCCCGGATCAGGAGAATCCGGGCGCGGATTTCCGGCAGTGGCCGCGCCACTACGGCCAATGAGGGGATCGCTCATACCATGCTCTCCGGTCTCCACCCGACCCGCAAAACGGCGGGAGAAGCGAGGAGAGCCCGTAATGGCCACACCCAAGTCATACCAGCGATGGCTCGCCGTGAGATCAAATGACAGGGTCTCGTCCGATCCGGGAGCAAAGCTTCGTCGCGAGATCCCCGCACCGTAGGCATGGTCCTTGAGTTCCAGCTCGAGCGGAACACTCCCGAGATTCGCTACGCGCAAGAGGAGCCTTCCCCCGGAATAACCTGAAGCCAGCAGCAGTTCGGGATCCGAAGCATCCCCGCCATACTCGCGGAAGAATCCGTTCGGACCGTAGGCACGAAGAAAGTAGCGCTCCTCTTCGAAGCGGACCAAGGGCCACGAATAAGAAAGCTTCTCACCGG
Source organism: Luteolibacter luteus (assembly GCF_012913485.1). Taxonomy (GTDB): domain Bacteria; phylum Verrucomicrobiota; class Verrucomicrobiia; order Verrucomicrobiales; family Akkermansiaceae; genus Haloferula; species Haloferula lutea. Next base: position 1,704,783 of record NZ_CP051774.1, read on the forward strand.
TCCGCACCGCGAAGGCCCACCGCCTCGCTTCCTCCAAGGGAGCTGGCGCATCCGTGTAGGAGGCGGCATCATCGGGATGAGTCGCGCCCGGCGCATAGACTTGGAAAGGTGCTCCAGCAGCCTTTTTTCCACTGCGACTCTCGGCCACCTCAAACATCACCTCGAAGGATCCCGCTCCCCGGTTCAATTTCCCTTCTGCCAGCAACTCGTAAGGCAAGGCACAGGAAGGACGCAGTCCCGGCTCTTGCCGCGGCAAATGAACTGAAGACCAGGGATTCTCAAGCACATCGCGAATCTCCTCGTCGCCGAGCGCCTTGAAGCCCACCGGAGGCTCCATGAACGACGCGCGGTGAATTCCTTCCACGAAAGCGTCGAGCTTCACCGGCAAGGGATTCACGTCCCCCTCACCGCCGTGCGGACGGAAGGCCGAAGTCAGGTCTCCACAGACCGCACGACGCCACGAACCGATGTTCGTTTCCCGGACCTCCTCTCCTGTCTTGTGGCTGAGGAAGAGTTCTAGGAATTGCAGCACGGAGGTATGGTCGAAAACCTCCGAGCACACGTTTCCGCCACGACTCCATGGCGAGGCAATCACCATCGGCACCCGGTAGCCGAGGCCCAGGGGATTCCCCCGCTTGTCGAATTCCAAATGGGTATCGATCCCTGACGAAGCGATACCAGTGCTCGGAAAATCGGGATGAGGAGCGGTGAAGGGAGGGACATGATCGAAATAGCCGTCATTCTCATCGTAGGTCAGGATGAAGATCGTCTTCTTCCAGACCTCCGGGTTCTTCGTCAGGATATCCAGCACCTCTGAAACGTACCACGCCCCATACCACGGGGCGGAGGGGTGATCGGAAAAGTTCTCCGGCGCCACCAACCAGGACACGGTTGGAAGCTTGCCCTCGTCCACATCCTTGCGGAACTGGTGGAAGATATCCCCCGCAGGGATCGTCACTTCCCTCTGCTCTTCTCCCTCCAGATAACCAAGCGTGGCGAGCTCACGGTAGGCAGGATCACCGGTATTCGTGGTAAAGGCCTTCCGGTGGATGCTTTGTTCACGTGCAGGAAGCTTGGCGAAATTTTCGGGAGAGCAGCGCTCCAACTCCAAGGAAATGGCGACGATTTTGCGTTCGATGCCTTCGCGTCGGGTCACCACCTCTTCCGGAGAAAGCGCCGCATCCGGCGGGGCTTCAAGTTGCTTCTGCAAGAGATCGAGCCGTGCTTGAAGATCGGCAAGGCGAAGCGGGGAAAATTCCACGTGATACTGCGCGAAGTATTCCATCGGATTGTCGCCGAAGTTCGCCAGCCAGGAAGCGGCGAGCGGCGAGAGCCCGGTGGGAAAGTCCACCTCGTTCTGATAGATCTTCCACGGGATGCCGTGTGCCTCCAGACGCTCCGGGAAGGTTGGCCAATCGGGATGCGTGTCGTGATCCGCTTCGTCATTGCTCAGCAGTGCCGCAGAATTCGGATCGCGGGGATCGCGGCTGGTGCCGGTCCAGAGGTAGAGCCGGTTCGGCGTCGTGGAAGTTTGCAGGGAGCAGAAGTGCTGATCGCACACCGTGAAGGCATCGGCGAAAGCATAGTAAAAGGGAATGTCTCCGCGATCGTAGTAGCCCAGGGTCAGCGGCATCTCCGCATATTCCGCAATGCCCGATTTCATTACCGGCAGCCAGCGGTCATGTTTGCCATCATTGCCAGCCGCGACCTCCGCGTAGCGGCTGTGCGGGAGACAGCTCATCCAGGTAGAACTGGACTCGTGGATCTTCAGGCCGAAGGGCGCGTAGGTGTCACCCTTTACATCCGTCTGCAGCCAGACCGGTTTGCCGCCGGGAATCGTGATCGCCCGCGGATCATCAAATCCCCGGACTCCGCGCAGGGTTCCGAAAGCATGATCAAACGAGCGGTTTTCCTGCATCAGGATGACCACGTGTTCCGCATCCAGGAATGTGCTGCCCTCCGCCGGCTCGATGCCCGCCGCCTTGAGAATCGAAGGCGGCACAACCGACATGGCCCCAAGACCTCCGGAAAGGAGGCTGGCACGGCGCAGGAATTCTCGTCTGGAAATCATCTCGAAGAGGGCTGCCGCGAAAAAGCGACTGACCGACTAAGGCCACCCTTTGACCTTCCTTTCAAGGGCTCCGGGAAAATTGCGTTTCCGAAAGGAAGATTCGGCATTTCGACAAGCCCGGGCACGCCTGCGATTGCTCTTCCCACCTCCCGGCGTCCTTTCGCATGCTTTTCCCATGCGCTGGCTGCCTTTGCTGCTCATTCCGATGCTTTCGACCGCCGAAGAGGTAAAACCTCCCGACCCGGACGAGGCCGCCTATCCGGCGATCGAGCGTTTCGTAAAGGTGTTGGAGCAGGTCCGCCAGCGGCATCCGGATGCGGACAAGGTCGAGTACGACCGTTTGGTGAACCACGCGCTGGATGGCATGCTTTCCAGCCTCGATCCCTTCTCGAGCTTCATCCATCCCGAGATGGCTCAGGCGATGGAAAAGGATCCCAAGCTGGATCCTTACGTCCCTTCTCTCGGCATCACTTTCGGTGTGCGCGATGACGGGCCATACATCGCGAACGTCGCACCCGCGACACCGGGATCACGCGCCGGGCTGTTGCCCAATTCGCAGATCCTCGAGGTCGATGGCAAGAAGCCTGCACCCATCGGGGAATTGATTGAATCCCTGAAAAAGCCACCGGGCGCGAAGACCACCCTCAAGGTCAAGTCGGTGACCGAACCGAAGCCTATCGATGTCGAGCTTGTTCACATGGCGGTCGAGGAAAGGAGCGTTACCGACGCGAAGCTGCTCGCAGATGGCAAGACCGGCTACATCCGCTTGGCCTCATTCATGGGTAACTGCGCACGCGAGATGGAAGCAGCGGTCGATGAATTGGAAGACAAGGGCATGAAGAAGCTGATCCTCGACCTCCGGGGAAACCCCGGCGGCGATCTTCATCAGACGGTTCAGATTCTGGGCCTCTTCGTGCCGCCGAATACCGCGGTGGTGACCACCCAAGGTCGCGGAGGAGAAGTCCAAGGCGAACCCTTGAAAACCCCCGAGCGCCAGCGCCGCAAACGGGACTACCCGATGGATGTCCTGATCGATCACATGTCCGCTTCCGCCTCGGAACTCACTTCGGGTACCCTGCAGGATTTGAAGCGCGCACGCATCGTCGGAGAAACGAGTTACGGAAAAGGCTCAGTACAGAACATCATTCCGATGGGTGGCGGCACTGCATTGCGCCTGACCATCGCCACGTATCATACGCCGTCAGGACGCACACCCCACCGCGTGGGCATCAAGCCGGATCTGGAAGTGAAGTTCTCCGATCAGGATCGAGAGAATATGGCGCTGTCCTTCCGTCGCAGCACCCTGACACAGGACGAGTCGAAGAAACTCGACGGCTGGGAAGATCCGGTATTGAAGGCAGCCTCGGGGGAAGCCAAGTGAACGAGCACAGACCCATGCTGCTTCTCGCCATCGAGTCATCCTGCGACGAAACCGCGGTCGCCATCCTGGCCGGCGAACCCGGACAACCGGCCACCGTCCTTGCTTCCGAGATCGCCTCACAGATCGAGCTTCACCGTGTTTATGGAGGCGTGGTTCCGGAGATCGCTTCCCGGAATCACTCGCTGCACTTGCGACCTTTGGTAGAACAGGCTCTCACGCATGCCGGTGCGACGATGGCTCAAATCGATGTCTTCGCCGCAACGTCCGGCCCCGGCCTCGCCTCCTCCCTCCTTATCGGAGCCACCGCCGCCAAAGCCATGGCGGCAGCCGCTAGAAAGCCCTTCCTCGCGGTGAATCATCTCGAGGGCCACTTGCTCTCGCCCTTCGTGGAAACCGGCGTCGTGCCGCCCCATCTCGCATTGATCGTTTCGGGAGGACACACGCTGCTTCTCGATGTCGAAAGCCCCGGGAACTACCGCAAGCTCGGCGGGACGCGTGACGACGCCGCAGGTGAAGCTTTCGACAAGGTCGCGAAGATGCTCGGACTCCCCTACCCCGGCGGCCCGGAGATCGAGCGTGCTGCGGCCACGGGAAACAAAGAGGCCTTCACCTTCCCGCGCTCGATGATGAAGGAGCCCGGATTCGACTTCTCCTTTTCCGGCCTGAAAACCGCGGTGCTCTATACGCTATCCCAGCGCAACCCGGAATCCGGCACCCCCTTGCGCGAAGACCTTGCCGATCTCTGTGCTTCCTTCCAAGAAGCGGTCATTGATGTCTTGGTGACCAAGACTCTCCGCGCAGCCCGTCACGCAGGGAGGAAGACCATCGCCCTGTCCGGCGGCGTCAGCCTGAACAAGACCCTGAGATCCGCGTTCGAAGAAGCATGCAGGCGTGAAGGAATCACCCTTGCCACCGCTACTCCTGGCCTCTGTACGGACAATGCCGCGATGATCGCCTTCGCTGCTCTGCTCCATGCCTTCGAAGGCAAAACCTCGCCGCTAGATGCAGATATTGATCCTAATCTGAGGCTAGCAGCTTCCTAACCCTGGTAATTTGGCGCAACGGTGACGAAAGCCTGCGGGGTTGCTTTTTGCTTTTCCGCTCCGGGGGATTGCGTGTTGAGTTTCCAAAGTATCTTTCTTGATGGCCTATCGGACGATCATCTTCGACTTTGACGGCACCCTTGCGGACACGCTGGAGGAGAGCCGCCGGATCTACAACAGCTTGGCGGGCGACTACAAGCTGCGGGAAGTCTCCGCCGAGGAACTGCCCAACCTCCGGCATTTCTCGCTGCTGGAGTTGCTCGATCATCTGGATATCCCGAAGCGCCGGGTACCCTCACTGCTGTCCCGCGGGACAGCGCTAATGCGGGGGAATATTACCAAGCTGCCCCTGATTCCGGGAATCAGCGATATCCTACCGGAGATGCGAGCCCGGGCGCAGGCGTTCGGCATCCTGACCTCGAATGCCACGGCCAATGTGGATCTGTTCCTGCGTGCCCACGGATTGCGGGAACACTTCGATTTCATTTCATCGACCTCGAAGCTCACCGGCAAATCGAAGCACTTGAAGGCGATCCAGAAGACCTTCTCCGTGCGCGCCGACGAGATGCTCTACGTGGGCGACGAGATCCGTGACATCAAGGCTTCCAAGAAGGCTGGGATCGCCATTGCGGCTGTCACCTGGGGTTTCAATTCCACCGAATCCTTGGAAGCGGAGACTCCTACCCACGTGGTTTCAACCCCGTCGGAGTTGTTGGAATTGGTTCCAGGATCTTAAGGATCTTGGGCCTGCGGCTCCCGGGGTAGTTGTGCGGGCTGCGGTCAGGTGAGCAATTTCCGGGTTCGACATTTTCCCGGGACCTTGCCCAATCTCCGGCATGTCCGAGCTGCCTCCTGATCCCGAGAAGGAACATCTGCCTCACGAAACGCCTGCCGAAACGCCGAAGTCGACCACAACCTTGCCGACTTCCGTGCTGGCGATGGGCTTCATCGCGGTGACCTTGGTCGGCGTGCTAATTGCTTCCGCCATCCGCTCGCGGCCTGCCGTGCCGGACACCAAGGATGAGAAAGACGATCCGGCGCTGCGCGATGCGCGGGCCCGCATCCAGATGCTTCAAGAAAGCGTCAACACGGAGCGCCAGAAGCTGGGTCTCTCTCCGATGTACGGCCAGACTGCAAAGTCGGCGGACGAAGTGGCCGCCCGCATTACCGAGGATGCGGCGACGCTGGTAGCCTTGGCCAAGAGCGTTCCCGACTTGATCGCCAAGAAGGACGCGGAGATGGACAAGCTGAACCAAGACTACACCGAGTCCTTGAAGCTCCAAGGCATTCTTCGCGATCAACTGGCGAAGTCCGAAGAGAAGTTGGGCCGTGCGCTTATCGACGGATCGGAAGCATCAACTCTCCGCACGCAGCTCGACGCCGCCAACAAGCGGGTCATCTCCCTCGGTGACGAAGTCCGCCGCCTGAAGGAAGGCCCGGGCGAACTACAGGCTCGCCTGAACACCGTGATCGCCGATCGTGATTCGCTGAAGGCCCGCTTGGCTGAACTCGAGTCGCGACTTTCGCAAGCCTCGCTCTTCGCAGGCACCGAGTCGCAGCTCTTCAAGGAAGCGGTCGAACTGTTCCGCAGCCTGCGCGAACTCGAGAACAAGCCGGATTCCGAGATCAGCGCAGCCTACAGCCAGTATGGCGCGAAGATGGGCGCCAACGTGCTGGATCGGATCGAGTTCCCAACCGGTTCCTCCGACATTCCTCCGGAGATCCACACCAAGATCGCGGGCTTCGCAGCCGAGGCTCCGGACAATGCGCTGTTGATCGTGATCGGCTACGCGTCGGAAACAGGCAACGTGGATTCCAACCGCACCCTCTCTTCCGAACGTGCCACCGCAGTGGCCAAGGTGCTTGACGAAGCGAAGAAGCCGGGACAACGCGTCCAAGCCGCTTACCTCGGCCAGACCGATCGCTTCGGTTCGAAGTTCCCGGAGCGCAACCAGATCAGCGAGGTCTGGCAGATCGTCCCGAAGACGAACAACTGAGAGACGGATCCAACCAAGCTTAAACAAAAGACAGCGGCCCGGGCATCCCGGGCCGCTGTTTTGTTAGGAAGCAGTGCCCATCAAAGCGAGCTCGCCTTGATGCCGGTGAAGGCAGCGGGATTCTTCTCCGCACGGGTGACATAGCGGCGGACACCGATGGCACCTTCGGTGAAGCTGCCGTCCTCGGCTTCAATCACCGGAGTATCCATGTCATCCACGAAGACACGGATGGAAGGACCTTCCGCCTCGACGCGGATCGTGTGGGCTTCGCCGGCTTTCAATCGAAGCGGAACGGCCTTGATCTCGGTCCACTTGTTGTCCGCCTTGCCTAGCACGACCTGGTTCTTCTCGGCACTGATGCCGGCATAGTAGCCGCGGTAGTTGTCCGCACCGATCGATGCGTCGTTCACGCGGAAGATCACGCCGCCATCTCCCGAGTCGTTCAGGGTGACCTTGGCATCATAGACCAGATCCTTGAAGACCGTGGCCGGAACCACTGCCTTCACACCATTCAATCCGTAGCTGAAGGAATTCGCATTCGAGGCGCAGTGCAGGGCGCCATCGCGCACGTACCAGCCACCGCCGTAGACGTTCCAGCCTTGGAAATCGCCATCGGTGAAATCATCCGCGAAGGACTCCGGAGGCGTGGCAGGCTTCCCGATCACCGGGAGACTGGTAAGGCGCAGCATTCCTGCACCGAAAGGCACCAGCTGGATCTTTTCTTCCGGCGCATCCGAAGCCACCGGGGAAAGCGGCGGATCCTGAGCCACGGCACCGTTCACTGCCATGGTCCAGCCCTTGATCTTCTTGGCACGCGCCACCAGCGTCACCGGCGTCTTGCCCCGTTCGAAGGGGTTTTCCGGCATTTCGCCGACCTTCACCTCGATGGACGCAGCGGGATTTGCCGGATCAATCACGAGGCCATAGTTCCAATCCGACTGCGGGTAGAGCTCATACGACTCGAAGCCCGGAATCCGCGCCTTCGCAAAGCTTTCGCGGCGCTCCTTGATGCCGAGCGCATACACCAGCGGCCCGCGATGCACGGAGACGCTGCCATTCACGCCCGGCTGCACGCGCAGCTTCATGGGCAGCTTCAGGATGATCTCATCGCCCTTCTTCCAAGTGCGCTTGAGGGTGGCGAAGCTATCCGCCTTCGGAGCGGGTTCAGCCTGGCCATTGACCGTGATGCTCGCGTCATCGCACCAACCCGGGATTCGCAGGGAAAGCGGGAAGGCCGCCTCACCCTCGCTCGAGACGCGGATGCGGACGTTCTCCATGAAGGGGTAGTTTGTCTCCGCCAACAGCGTGACTTTCTTCCCCTCACCCACCGTCGCGGTGACTTCGGTCGGCGCGATCGCCAGCATGGCTAGGCCGTTGTCGGGAGTGGCAGCCCAGGAATTCTGCACGAATTTCGGCCAACCCATGTGGAAATTGTAGCAGCAGCACTGGAAGCCTGAGATGGGGCCCGGAGTACTACCGTTATCGTAGTCTTGGTTATAGCCCTTCGCGGCGCGCTTCGCGATGACGTTGTTCGGCAGGCAGTAGTAGACGTGCTGGTGAATGTCCTCGGATACCGACCCGGGCAAGGCGTTGTAGGCCATGCGCTCGAGGCTATCGCCAATCGAAGCGTCGCCGAGCACCCGCAGCACGCTGGCATCGCTCAGCATCCGCTCCACCACGGAGCAGAGCTCGATGCCCTGGCTGGGAGAGGAGCCGGCGAGGAACTCGGTGCCGGAATTGATCCCCACCGCGAGGCCGTGATCACGGTCCAGATTGGCGAGACCGGCGGCATAGGCCTTGCGGTCGGCCTCGCTGTTCGAGCGAAGCGAGTAAACCGCTGGCATCTTCAGGGCCTGCGGCACGTTCACGTTGTGCTTCGGCTGAAAATCATCGCCGAACTCGAGGAAGCGGTTGTTCGTGAAGATATCCGTCCAAGCGTAGGCCTGCTTCGCGAGCTTGTCGGAAAGGGTCAGCAAGGACTCGTCGCCGGTGCGATTGAAAAGCCAGAAGACTGTTTCGATTTCGTCGCCGGAACGGGCCTTGCCCCAATCCTGAAGCGGCCGGCTATCGAGCGCGGAATTCATGTGCGCGTAGTACTTCGTGAGGAATGGGATGACGCGCTCATCGCCGGTGGCCTCATAGAAGTCGCGAAGGAGATGGTTCACCACCATGCGCGGCCACCAATCGGGATTGTTCTCGGGGCCGTAGAAGCCATCCGCGCGTTGGCTGGAAAGGATACCATCCATCCACTTCGTCGCTTCCGCCTTCAGCTTCGCGTCATCGAGCCCCCAGGCCAAGGAGACGAGGCCCTTCAGGTAGTAGGGGCCCTTTTCCCAGTTTTCCCCTTTTCCTCCGCGCCAGGCATTGTCCGGCCCGGCGGCCTCCAGCAATTCAGGAGCATGGCCTGTCAGGCCATCGCGCTGCAGCTCAAGCTGGTGCTTCAACCAGCCTTTCGGTTTGACGCTGCCGAGTGGCAAGGCGGTGAAATGCCCCGGCTGGAGCGGGGTCTTGTTCGGAGCAGCCTTGGTGACCGGATTGGCAAAGGCGACGAGGCCCAAAAGGACAAGAGGGGTAGCGATGGCGAATGTGATCGAAGGCTTCATAGGCGCGGCGGCATTACGGAGCGATGCTGAGCTTCCTTCCTTCATATTTCAAACTTGTTTGACCTGTTGGACAACTTCTCCAAGCCAGCGTGGCCGGAAGATTCACTTCCCGGAGAGACAAATCAACCGCGTGCAATGGGGTGGCGATGAGCGCCTGTTAAGCCTGTTAAAACAGGGAAAATAACAGGCGATCCGGCAGGACATCGGGTGGATACCGGAGGGGAAGAGCACGGAGGAAAAGAAGCGACATGCAGGGAGTCTGCCTGAGCAGCGGGGCATTCTGAACCAAGTCCAGTGGTCCCCATTGCATGCCGTGGGTGAGTTGAGGCTCGGCTGTTCTCCGAACTTCGAACAGGTGACGACCGTTGGCAGGAAGGAGTCGGCTTAACCGCGCAGCTTCCGTTTCACGACCGACCACACCAAGCCGCCTACCACATAGACCGCCCCGCAGACCAGCGGTACGGGAATCCCGGTTTTAAGCTTCAGAATGGCTCCCACTGCGGCACCCGTGGCGAAGGAGAGGGCGAGCACGAAGGGGGTGCCGATTTTCCAGCTTTCGACGGGATGGCCCCGCAACCGCATCCCGATCAACTGCCCTAGATCCGTGAGCAGGCCGGTGATGTGCGTGGTTCTGAGGATAAGCCCCCGGTAGCGGGTCGCGAGCGCGTTCTGCATCCCGCAGGCCCAAGCGGCCACGAAACAGGTCAGCTGCAAGGACTGAGACTGCAGCAAACGGGTCGCCATCAGCAGCAGGCCGATAAACACCATGGATCGCCCATAAGGCCGCGCCAGCTGGAGATTCGGGTGATGGATGAAATAGCCGGAGGTGGCAGCCCCACCCACGAATCCGGCAACCGAGAGGCAGAGCAGGGCTGCCTCACCGGACCAGAGATCCCCGGCTTTTACCGCCTCCGCCGTGATCCGGGAGAGATCCCCGGTGAGGTGGCTCACGGAAACGCCGAGCCCGAGCATGAAATCGGCATTCACCGCCGCCGCCAGGAAGGCAAGGATGCAGCCGCCGGAAAGAACCCAGGCAGGCCTTGGATGGAGGGACTCCCCGCTCATGGGCAAGCCGGCGCGACCTCTCTTTTCATTACCGTCAGATGTTACAAAGCCCGCGGAGGGCCCGCAATCCCCGGTGCTGCCGGGCCCGAACCAATTTCCCCTTGCACGCCGCCAGCGCCTGCCCGCTACTCCCCGCCGTGATTCCGAACGTCCTTGCCGAACGCTACGCCTCCCCTGCCCTGCAAGCCATCTGGTCCGCCGAAGGCCGCATCGTGCTGGAGCGTGAATTCTGGATCGCGGTGATGAAGGCCCAGCGGGATCTCGGCCTGGACATCCCGGAAGAAGCCATCGCCGCCTACGAGAAGGCGAAGGACAGCGTCGATCCCGGCTCCATCATGGCCCGCGAGCGGGTGACCCGCCATGACGTGAAGGCCCGGATCGAGGAATTCAACGACCTTGCCGGCCACGAGCACATCCACAAGGGCATGACCTCCCGGGATCTCACGGAAAACGTGGAGCAGCTCCAGGTTTACCGTTCCCTGCTGGCAATCCGCGACAAGTCGGTGGCCGTGCTTCGCCGCCTGCGCTGCCGCGCCGAGCAATGGGCCGATCTCGTTATCACCGCCCGGACCCACAACGTCGCCGCGCAGCCGACCACGCTGGGTAAACGCATCGCGATGTTCGGCGAGGAAATGCTCACCGCCTTCCACGCGCTGGAAGATGTCATCGCCCGCTACCCGGTCCGCGGCCTGAAGGGCGCGGTCGGCACGCAGATGGACCAACTTTCCCTTTTCAACGGCGATGCCTCACAGGTCCTCGATCTGGAGAAGCGCGTCGTCACCCACCTGGGCATGCCCTGCGTGTGGACGAATGTCGGCCAGGTCTATCCACGCTCACTCGATTTCCGCGTGGTCTCCGTGCTCACGGATCTGGCCAGCGGTCCTTCTTCCTTCTGCCGCACGCTGCGTCTGATGGCTGGCCACGAGACCGCCAGCGAAGGCTTCGCCCCGGGCCAGACCGGCTCCAGCGCGATGCCGCACAAGATGAACTCCCGCTCCTGCGAGCGCGTGAACGGCTTCCACGTGATCCTGAAGGGCTATCTGGCGATGGCCTCCGGCCTTGCAGGCGACCAGTGGAATGAAGGCGACGTCTCCTGCTCCGTGGTGCGCCGAGTGATGCTGCCGGATGCCTTCTTCGCCATCGACGGTCTCTTCGAAACCTATCTCACGATCCTCGATCAAATGGACGCCTACCCGGCCGTGATCGGGAAGGAAAACGCCCATTACCTGCCCTTCCTGATGACCACCACCATCATGATGGAAGCCGTGAAGTCGGGCGTTGGCCGCGAGACCGCGCACAAGGCTATCAAGGAGCACGCCGTGGCCACGGTGAACGACCTGCGCGCAGGCAAGACCACGGTGAACGACCTTGTCGCCCGCTTGGCGAACGACGAACGCATCCCGCTCGACGAAGCCGCACTGTCCGCGATCGTGGCCGAAGGCGAGCGCAATGCCGGAGCCGCCCGTGCGCAAATCACGCACTTCGAGCGCGAGATCAACGCGATCGAGAAGCGCTACCCGAATGGTGCCGCTTACTCGCCGGGCTCGATCCTCTAAGCGTAGCCGGATTGACGGTTCAACGGATCTTGTCGAAGCGGCTGATCGGCTGCTTCGATGAGCCGAGCGCGGTGTCGATCTTCTGCTGGACCACGGGCGCCCATGCGGTGATCCGCCGCTCTCCCTCACGGGAAGTGGCGATCAAGGCGGCGGTGGTGGCGCAGAAGCACATCAGGGCTTGGGCCAGCTGAAGGCGGGGAGGAACGCGCCGCCGGTTGGTGAGCGGCTTGTAACCGGTGAAGAGCACGCTCAATTCTTCCTTCGCTACGCCTTTGAAGGGCACAAAGGGCAAAGGGGGAGCGTCGGCGAACCAATTCTGGATCGTCATCGGGGGGCTAGGGGAGGTTTGGGTTGGGGAGGTGAGCCAGGGAATCTCACGGTTCCCCAGCGCGGGTGGAGAATTAGGGTACCCTGAGGGTAAGGCCATTACGCAATCACGTAGCCCGATCAACCTGAAGTCGCTGATCTTGAACATCCGTTTGACCCTACACCGAAGGTTCCGTTTCCAACATCCGGGATTGCAAATCCCTACGAGCTGCGGTGTCTTTTCCTCATGAGGAAGCTTCCCTCCCTGCTCCGATTCCTAGCACTTGCCATGACAGGTGCCGCCTTGCTTAGCGGCTGCAAATCAAAGACCGCTCAAGCCGAAAAAACCGCCGATGGGCTTACGAAAATCAAGGTGGGCTACATCGGCCTAACCTGCGAGGCGCCGCTCTACGTGGCTTTTGAAAAAGGCTATTTCAAAGAGCAGGGCTTGGATGCGGAATTGGTCAAATGTGAGTGGGGTCAATTCAAGGACCTCGTCGGCACCGGCAGCATCCATGTGGTGCATCAGCCAATCATGGCTTTCCTCAAACCGATCGAGGAAGGGCTGGATGTGAAGCTCACTGCTGGCATTCACCGCGGCTGCCTCCGGGTGCAGGCCCCGCTGGGCGGCAACATCAAGACCGTGCAGGATCTGAAGGGCAAACGGATCGGCGTACCCGGCATGGGGACCCCGCCTTTCATCTTCGCAAATCGGGTGCTGGGCGACAATGGCATCGATCCCCGCAACGACGTCGAATGGAAAGTCTTCCCCTCGTCCGAACTCGGACTTGCCTTGGAGAAAGGCGAAGTGGACGCGATCGCAAACTCCGAGCCGATCGGCCTGCTGCTTCTGGCGGACAAGAAGGTCCAGAACATCGCCGACCAGACCCTCGATGAACCCTACGCTTCCGAGTACTGCTGTGGCGTGATCGTCAATGGCAAGTATGCCGACATCAATCCCGACGCGACCGCGGCGGTGACCAAGGCCATCATGAAGGGAGCCAAGTGGGTCGAAACCAATCCGCGCGCTGCAGCGGTCATGTCGGTGGAGAAGAAATACATCGCTTCGAACCCGGAATTGAACGCCGAGGCACTCGGCCGACTGCGTTACGTCCCGAGCATCGCCGGTGGCAAGGAAGCCATCCGCGGGGCCGCGGAGGGCATGAAGCGGGCCGGCATCCTCAAGCCGGACATGGACATCGATAACGCGATGAAGAAGATCTACCGCGAGTATCCCGGTGTGAATGACGAATGGCTCAAGGACCAAGAGGTCGAGAAGGTCGCCATGGGCCAGATCCAGCCCAACCAATGGGAACTGGTGAGGCAGGAGTTGGCCACCATCGGGAGCCCGACCGAGATCAAGACCTGCTGCAATGCCGGCAACAAGGCAATGGCAGCCAAAACTACTCCGTGAGATGGCTGAGTCTTCCTCTGTAGCGCCTGCCGCTACCGAAGCCATCGCTGCCACCCCTGCCCTCCACAAGGGCTGGCTGGCAAAGATCGGCTTTCCCGTAGCGGTGGCCATCGCCTACGGCATCCACACCGCAATCTCGCGCGAGGAACCGGTGCTGGAGACGCGCAACTATTCGATCTTCCTGGCAGGCTTGGGCGGGCTGGGCCTCCTGGCCGCGGTCCTGCAATTCATCTTGCCCGCATTCCGCCGGTGGATGAAGGACATGTGGCCCATTCTTTCCGCCGCCGTTCTGCTTTTCGCTGGCTTCGAGATCGTTACAACCGGCTTGCGGCTGCTGCCCCTGCCCTACTTCCCGAGCCCGCCAAAGATCCTCCAGAGCGCAATCGATGACCGCGCGCTGATCTGGGAGAGCACCTATCATTCGCTCTTCCTGCTCGCCCGGGGCTACTTGCTGGGCGTGCTCGCAGGAATCGTGACCGGAGTGTGCATCGGGTGGTTCCGCACGGCCCGCTACTGGGGCATGCCGGTGATGAAGATCGTGGGCCCGATCCCTGCCACCGCATGGATTCCGCTGGCGCTGATCCTTTCTCCTTCGGCAACGCTCTCCGCCATCTGCCTGATCGCGATCGCAGTCTGGTTTCCGGTGACGATGCTCACCGCCTCCGGAATCGCGAACACCCGCTCCTCCTATCTGGATGTGGCGAGGACCCTTGGCGCGCGTCCGTCCTATTTGATCTTCCGCGTGGCAATTCCGGCCGCGATGCCGAATATCTTCCTGGGTCTCTTCATGGGGCTCGGGGCCGCCTTCCTCACGCTGGTGGTGGCGGAAACGGTCGGCGTGAAATCCGGTCTCGGCTGGTATCTCGGCTGGGCGCGCGAGTGGGCCGAGTATGGCAAGGTATTCGCCGCCCTAGGGATCATGGCGATCTTCTTCTCGACAATCATGACCTGCCTCTTCGCCCTGCGCGACCGAGTCCTCGTTTGGCAGAAAGGAACGATCAAATGGTAAGCAGCCTCAATCCTGTCGCCGAAGGCGCCGCGCTGCGGGTCAATGGCGTGAGCAAGCGTTTCCTCTCGCCGGACCGTAGCGAATTCACCGCACTGGACAATGTTTCGCTCTCCGTGAAGGCGGGCCAACTTGTTTCACTGGTGGGACCCAGCGGCTGTGGCAAGTCCACCCTGCTCCGGATGATCGCGGGGCTGGAAACACCGGGGAGCGGCGAACTGCTGGTGGGCACGGAGAAGATCACGAAGCCCTGCGCCAGCCGCGGCCTGGTCTTCCAAGATCCGAATCTCTTCCCCTGGCTTACGGTCCGGAAGAATCTGCAAGCGGGACCCACTGCGCGTGGCGTGCGGAAAGACACGCGCCAAGAAGTGGACGAGTTCCTCCGCTTGGTGGGCTTGGAAAATTTCGCGGATGCGTATCCGCACCATCTCTCGGGCGGCATGGCACAGCGCGTCGCACTCGCCCGCGCACTGATCAATCATCCGCAGATCCTGCTGCTCGATGAGCCGCTGGGGGCGCTCGATGCCTTCACGCGGATGCGCATGCAGGACGAAGTGCTGCGCCTGTGGCAAGCACGCGGCACGACGATGGTCTTCGTCACCCACGACATCGACGAAGCGATCTACATGAGCGATTCGATCGTGATCATGACGCCACGTCCGGGCCGCATCGAGGAGATCATCCCGGTGGAGCTGGAGCGGCCGCGGGATCGCAGTTCGGCAGAGTTCCTGGCGCTGCGTGCTCGGATCCTGAAGATGCTGCACTTCGCGGGCGAGGAGCACTGAAGGCAATTCTCTCCTAAGGATCGGACGACCCGCGTGTCTCACCGGGATGAAGATCCGCGTGATACTCTCCGGCCTGCTGCTGAGCGCCTCCATCCACGGCGAAGGTGAGCCGCCTCCCCTGATCCGGCACACTTGGGCCGGGGCCCTGTCTCCTTTTACCAGCACGGAGACGAGCATCTCCACGAAAGGTGAGGTGGAGGTCAGGATCACCCCACGCCGAGGCGCGGTCTATTCCTACCGGACCTCCTTGTCCCTGCCAGAGCTCGAACAACTGGACTCCCAGCTTGATCTGTCCGGTTTCCTCGCCGAGACGCCCCCTCCCGTGGGAACAGCCGGGCTACCGGAGATCCCGGATCTGGGCATGAATACTCTCGAAATCACCCGGGCAGAGAAAAAGCGCATGCTCAAATTCCAGCGTGAGGAATCGCTCGAACCTCTGGTGCAGACGCTCCGTCTGTTGGTGGGGCAAGCCGTCGCAGTGAACGAGATCGAGACGGATGGCAATATCTACTCGGCCATTTCACGGCTTGGCAAAGACCCGGCACAAGTGCTGCAGCCTGGTCGCTTGAAGAAGCCGCTGACGAAATATATCGGGAGAACGGCAGACCGCCAGCACCTCGAATGGGCGCTGACCGGCCTGGCCGCTACCAGCACGCCGGAAGAATTCGCGGCGGTAGTCGCCACGGGACTCAAAGACGAGAAGCGCGGCGATCTGATGTCTAACGCAATCCCCTCAGCGCCCAAGGAGCACGAGGCCGCGCTCTGCCCTGTCCTGCTGGATTTCCTCGAGACCCACGACACCTTGCCGAAGCTCAGCAAGGAAAAGAAGTACGCGCTGGAGGCCTTCCCGCGACGACTCGGCGCCCAAGGCTACAAACCCGCGATCCCTTTTCTCATCGCGCGCCTCGAGCGCAGTGGCCAAGGGAAGCCACCTTCCGGCTCGGTCGCAGAACTGGCAGAAATGGGCGCGGAGGGAGTGCGGGCGGTGATTCCATTCCTCAATCGAGATGACGGGCAGCAGCGCTGCCGGGCAGTCGAGATCTTGGCGATCACCGCGGCGCTCGCACCAGGGAAACATCCCGCGCAATCCTATGACGAGGCGGAGTATGCGGAGATCCGCCCCCTCCTCCGGAAAATCCTGCCCCAGCTCACGACGATGGCCGGAAGCGATCCGGACCAGGCCGTGAAATACACGGTGGCGAGAGAACTCCACCGGATCCAAGAGGCCATCGAGCCCTAGATTGCGGACAGCATCTGAGGGATCAGTCCGGCAGGGCAAAGGCGACGTAGGCGTCCCCGCTTTTCGTGCCCATCTTGCCACCGCCGCAGGCGATGACGACGTATTGCCTGCCATTCACGGCATAAGTCGCGGGTGTGGCGTAGCCGCCGGCGGGAAGCTTCGCCTTCCAGAGTTCCCTGCCAGTCTCCCGATCAAAGGCGCGGATGTTCTCGTCACGGCTGGCAGCAATGAAGACAAGCCCACCCGCGGTGATCACCGGGCCACCATAGTTCTCGGTGCCGGTCTTCGGGATCCCTTTTTCCGTGAGCTCCGGATATTCGCCGAGAGGCACGGTCCACTTGTAGTCGCCGGTATTCAGATCGATCGCATGAAGGGTGCCCCATGGCGGCTTCACGGCGGGATAACCGGCGGGATCGAGGAAGCGATTGTAGCCGGTGGTGGAGTAAGGGAGTGAGCCAAGGGCATCGCTCCCCGGCTCTTCCTTGCGACCGGCATCGTTCACGGGTGCCGCGACACCGAAGAGGAAGTCGACGAGTTTTTCGCGCTGCCCATCCGAAAGGAAGGCGAAAGAGGGCATGACGTTCTTGCCGGTCTTCAGAAGGGTGTGGACGTCTTCCTTCTTCAGGCGCTGGGCTACATCTAACAGGGATGGCACATTCTGCGCGGGGTTCCCTTTCCGATCCGCTCCGTGGCAAGCCGCACAGATCTGCGCGAAGATGGCTTCGCCGGTGGCAGGACTCGTTCCGCCATCGGTCTGCTGCGGAACCATGGAAAGGATCCACGGCATCTCATTCGCATTCACATAGAGGATGCCATCGGGGTCGACCGCAGCCCCACCCCACTCCGCGCCGCCATCGAAGCCGGGGAAGATAACGGTGCCCTGGGTGCTAGGAGGAGTGAAGGGAGCGTGCCGCCGGACTTTCGCAAGTTGATCCAAGACCTGGCGGTTAGCATCCGGAGAGAGGTTGGTGGCTTCTTCGGCATCGAAGACCTGGCGGGCAAAGGGTGCTGGCTTGCTAGGGAAAGGTTGCGTGGGCCATGCGACTTCGCCTTGGAGATCGGAAGGCGGCACGATCTTTTCCTCGATAGGAAAGAGCGGCTTGCCGGTCTCGCGCTCGAAGAGGAACACGTGCGCGGACTTGGTGACTTGGGCGACCGCATCGATGCTGCGCCCCTCGTGTTTCACGGTGATGAGATTCGGCGGTGCGGGGAGATCTCGATCCCAGAGATCATGATGCACGAACTGGAAGTGCCAGACGTGCTTGCCGGTATTCGCGTCGAGGGCGATCAGGCAGTTTGCATAGAGGTTCTGGCCGATGCGATCGCCACCCCAGAAGTCAAAGGCAGCGGAGCCGGTAGGGCAGAAGATGAGGCCGCGCTTCTCATCGAGTGCGAAGCCGGTCCAGACGTTCGCACCGCCGACGGACTTGTGTGCATTTGGCGACCACGTTTCGTAGCCGGGCTCGCCGGGTTGGGGGATGGTATTGAAGCGCCAGACGAGTTCTCCGGTGCGGACATTGAAGGCACGGATGGGACCCGGAGCGGCAGGCGCAGGGCCTTCTCCAAGGCGCATGCCCATGATGAGGAGATCGCGATAGATCACGCCGGGGGTATTTGCCGCGAGGTAGAGATCCGCCGAGTCACGGCCGAGGCCTTCCTTGAGATTCACGGTGCCTTGCTTTCCGAAAGATGGGATGCGCTTCCCGGTCTTTGGGTCGATGGCGTGGAGGGAGTGATCGTTCGCGTAGAAGAGGCGGGATTCTTCGCCGGCATCCCAATAGACGAGGCCGCGGTTCACGCCGCCCTTGGTGAAGCCTTCCTTCGCGGGATCGAAGACCCACTTTTCTTCGCCCTTTGCGGCATCGATGGCGAAGAGCCTGAAGTCCGGAGAGCTTCCATACAGTACGCCATCGATCACGAGGGGATTGCACTGGATCTGGGAGCGACCTTGGGGATCCGCTCCACCGGAGGAGTAGCTCCAGACAGGGACCAGCCCGGCCACATTTCGTGGGGTGATCCGGGTGAGCTCGGAGTAGTGAGTCGAGGCCTTGTCGCCGAGATAGGCGGGCCAATCGCGATCAGCAGCGGAAGCGAAGGTGGCAGAAACGAGAAGCAGCGAGAGGCATTTCATGGGAGGGTTTTGCGCGGGAATCATCCACGGAACTGCGCGAAGCCGGAAATCCTTTCATTGCGAAGGCGTGGCTTAACCGCCACCTAATTTGTCCTGTGCCATCGTGGGACCATGAGAGAAAGCAATGGAAGCCACGCAATTTTCATGCATCGTAGAAACCCGAGCGGCGGGCCAAGCGGATCAAACTTAGATTCGTTTTCCAAATGAACCCCCTCCACACCCTAGGGAGAACCATCGTCTGCAGCCTTTCGCTGCTGGCGCTCGGCATCGGCGCGACCCACGCGGAGGATGCCTATGTCGAAGGAGAAGTCCTTGTCACTTTCAAGCCGGAGGTCGGCACGGAAGGCGCGAAGACCGCGCTGAAGCGCCGGGAACTTTCGCTCGAACGGAAGTTTGACCGGCTCTCGCAACGTCGCCAGCGCATCGCGGGTCTCGTCCGTGGCAAAAAGCGCGGGACCAAGGAATTGATCGCGGAGCTGAAGACGGATCCGAGCGTGGAGACGGCGGAGCCAAACTATATCCGCCACGTGTCTTCGGCGGGCAGTAGTGATCCCGAATTTTCCAAACTCTGGGGCCTGCACAATACCGGACAGAGCGTGAACGGCACAGCCGGCAGCAGCGGCACCGATGCCAAGTTCGTGGAAGCATGGGCCTTGGCGAAGCCATCGGCTGGAGAGGTCGTGGTAGCAGTAGTCGATACCGGGGTGGACATCACGCATCCGGATCTTGCGGCGAACATTTGGACCAATCCCGGGGAGATCGCGGGCAATGCGGTGGATGACGATGGCAATGGCCAGGTCGATGATGTGCACGGCTACGATTTCTCGCTGAATACAGCGAACATGAGCGATTCAGGGGAGCATGGGACGCATGTGGCGGGAACGATCGCGGCTACCGGGGACAACAACCTGGGGGTGATCGGCGTGAACTACAAAGCCAAGATCCTGCCACTGAAGGTATCCACGGATGGCGATACTCTTTCCACGTCTGCGGTGCTTGCGGCATTCGACTATGCGATCGAGCTCAAGGAGCGGGGCGTGAACGTGGTGGCAATCAATGCTTCGTTCGGTGGAGGCTCATCCTCCACCAGTGAAAGCAATGCCATCGAGGCGCTCCGGGATGCGGGAATCGTGTTGTGCGCGGCCGCGGGAAATGACGGCGAGAACAACGACACCGTCGCCAGCTATCCGGCGAATTATCCGGTTTCGAACATCATTGCGGTGGCCGCCACGACGCAAACCAATGGCCTTGCGAGCTTCTCGAACTACGGGGCGAGCAACGTGGATATCGGAGCACCGGGAACGAACATCTATTCGGCGATGCCGACCTCGCTGGCACCGCAGACGACGAGCTTGAAGATTGGGAGCACGACCTATGCAGCGGCTTCCATCGAGTTCGCGGGAAGCACCACCAGCAGCGGCCTGACACGTCCGATCTACGCCTGCGGAATCGGACAGGTGAATGAATTTCCTGCCGGCGTTTCGGGAAATATTGCCCTCATCCAGCGAGGCACGCTCACCTTCGCGGAGAAGCTCACCAATGCAAAGGCCGCCGGTGCGGTTGCAGCCGTGATTTACGACAACACGACCAGCGCGATCACTACCAATCCATGGACACTAGGTGCCACGGGATCGTGGATCCCTGCGGTGCGGATCTCGCAGGCGAATGGGCAGACTATCGCGGAGTCCGCCCTTCCCGTCAGCGCGACGGTGACGGCTTGGGCGAATACGTCAGCGGCTTATCAATACATGGATGGCACTTCCATGGCCACGCCTCATGTCGCGGGTGCCGTCGCCTTCGCTGCGATGAATTTTCCGGGCGAGACGATGACGCAGCGGATCAGCCGCATCCTGAACCATACGACCCAAGTCGCCGCCCTCAGTGGCAAGGTGAGCACCGGGGGCGTGCTGAATCTTCTCAAGATCGTGGACACCGATGTTGACAACCTTCCGGATTGGTGGGAGAGCGAGGAATTCACGAACCTTGCCCAAGCCTCCG
This sequence comes from Luteolibacter luteus, assembly GCF_012913485.1. Taxonomy (GTDB): domain Bacteria; phylum Verrucomicrobiota; class Verrucomicrobiia; order Verrucomicrobiales; family Akkermansiaceae; genus Haloferula; species Haloferula lutea. The sequence goes on from NZ_CP051774.1 coordinate 1,725,379, forward strand.
CCATGGATACCGATGGAGACGGTTTCAGCAACCAGGATGAATATCAGGCAGGAACCGATCCGGCAGATGCCACGAGCAAGCTCGGTTTCTCCGCGACCTCGCGAGGCAGCGGAACTGCAGCCAATGACTTTATCCTGACGCTGCCCACCGTGCCGGGCCGAAGCTATCGGGTGGAATGGAGCACGAGCCTGACGGCCGAGAGCTGGGCGACCTTGGGCAGTATCATCGCGGGCACGGGTAATCCTGTTGAAGTGCGGGATACCGCCGCATTCTCGGGAGCGGCAAAGCGGTTCTATCGATTGAGCTTGGTAACACCCTGAGCGCTCCCTGATGCGCGGCCCTTCAAATCCTTGAAGGCCGCCGCCGCTACCAGAAAGATACCGGACAGTTCCAGAATCCAATTCCAGCGCATGCCAGCGATCCCCTGCTTCAGGAACACATCCACATGATGGAATGAGATCGCACGGACCACGATGAAGGTCAGGAGAAACAGCAGGCCGAAGGCGAGGAGCTTGTGCCCGCCGAGAAATCCCCGGAAGCGCCAGGCAAACCAGCCACCGAAAAGACCGGAGCCAGCCAGCACCGCCACGACAAAGACCTTCTGCACCTTTCTCCGTTCCCCGTACCAACCGTCGTGGCGCGCGATCTCACGCCCGAGGTCCGTGAATAGCGACTGCAGGTCCAACTGCTTGTTCAGGCAGAGGAAGGCCATCACTGCGGCGACACCGAACCAGAGTCGTCTGGTGGGGATGGATTGCCGGGCAGCACGCCAAGCAAGAAGGGCCGCCGCAAAGTAAGCCGCGACGGTAAACCAGCCCATGAAGGTCGGGTCGCCGATCTCGGGTCGCCACTTGATCTTAAGGAGAAGATCCATCGCGGGAAGGGAATGCACGAAGCAATGCCGCTGAGCCCCGGCCTTGTCGAACGCATTCCCTGAAAGCCAAAAACCGGGACCGAGCCGATCCCCGGATCGTCAGTCCCGGCATTTCAAATCCGGCGTGGGTCGGCCTGCGCCGAGGGATCCCCCGATCCCGTCGGCGCGAATACTACGTAGCCGACAACCTGGAAATCATCGGGAGCGACGCACATTCAGGCCCCCCGGCCGCAGGTGCGTCGTTCCCGTTTGGCCGATCCGTTGGCAGACGGTAGCTTCGGCGGAAATCATCAGGACAGCCCCCCGGCTCTTCCTGACTTCGTTCCGCCGTGTCATGGCAACCGTTCCCCCCGCCACGCGGGTCGACATTTGGAAAATGGTCGGCATCCGGGAGCCTGCACTACCCTGGGATGCCACGAGCTTCGTCCGGCCTTTCTCCCCTTCCGTGCCGGCAGTACCCCCCGGAACTTGAAGCCCGGTCGAGGAGGTTTGGCTTTGGAAGAAGCTCGTCATTACTGAGCCAATCGCAGTCCAAGGATCCGGATTTTCAAAAATTCCTGAGAATTTTTAAAATAAGATAACAAAGCCACCCGAAAACCTTAGCATTCAGAGATTTATGGATCGCCCAATTTTCTCAATTTTATGCCTCTGAGGATTCGGCGACAGCAACCCCATCGTAAGGCTCGCAGCTCTTCGGATCCGCCCGAGGCCAATGGATGGGAAAGCGGCTGAAGCTGCCGCGGCGGCTCAGAGCTGCAAACCGTAGCTGCGGCCGCCGATCCCTTCGTACCAGCGGACGTAGGCGGCATTCACCGTGGCGTAGCCACCGGAGGTGGGATAGTCGCCGGTGAAATACCAGTCCCCGCAGGGCCCCTTCACGGAGGCGTGGAGGTTTTCGATGGTCTGGAAGATGACTTCGACCTCGCCGTCCCACTCGATGTCCTCCGGAGAAACCATCCGGCTAATCTCGGCAGATATTTCCTCGTCGGTGAAGGCTTCATAAACTGCCTTCACGCGGTTCACCATCTGCCCGACGGGCTTCTGGAGCTCGCTGCGGCAGTCTTCGTAGATCTGGTCGAGCAGCGCTTGGCGACCCGCGCGGCGATGGAGTGCGACCGCGGCTTGGAAGGCGATGAACTTGCCAAGCTCCGACATGTCGATGCCATAGCAGTCAGGATAGCGGATCTGCGGGGCAGTGGAGCAGACCACGATTTTCCGCGGCTGGGTGCGGGCCAAGATCTTGAGAATCGACTTCTTCAGGGTGGTGCCGCGGACAATCGAGTCGTCCAAGGCGACCAGTGCATCGTCGTTACGCACCACCCCGTAGGTGATATCGTAAACATGGGAGACGAGCTGGTCCCGGCCCTTCTCCTGCGCGATGAAGGTGCGCATCTTGATGTCCTTGTGCGCGATCTTTTCGCCACGCGGCCAATTCCGCAGGATCAGATCATCCAAGGCTTCAGGGGTGAGTTCGCCATTTGCCTGGGCTTCGAGGATCGCGGAACGGACCTCCTGCCGGCGGAACAAGCGCAAGCCGTCCATCAGGCCATAGTAGGCGGTCTCCGCGGTATTCGGAATGAAGGAGAAGACCGCCTTGTCGAAGCTGCCGCCGATCGCCTTCATGATCTGAGGCACCAGCGAGGCCCCCATGGCCTTCCGCTCGCGGTAGATCTGGGGATCATTGCCGCGTGAGAAGTAGATCTTCTCGAAGGAGCACGGGGTGTACTTCTGCGGCGGGGAAAAGGCGGTATCGGAGATCGTACCGTCGGACTTGATCGTGATGACCGAGCCGGGATCCACCGCCTTTACCTGGGAAGCGTCGGCCTCGAACACGGTCATGAGCGGCACTCGCTCGGAGGCGAAGGCGATCACCTCATCCGTCACCAGCATATGGCATGGGCGGATCCCGCGAGGGTCCCGCATCACGAACATATCGCCGTTACCCACCACGCCACAGATCGAATAGCCACCGTCCCAAGGCTGGGCCGATTCACCGACGATGCGGGCGAGGTCGAGCTCGGAAGAAATGCGGTCCGGCATATCGCGGCCATCCACGCCCTCGTCCCGGAGCTTCCGGTAGAGATCGGTATGGGCCTCATCCAGATGGAAGCCGATTTCTTCCAGCACGGTCTGGGTATCGGTGCCGAAGACCGGGTGCTGGCCGCGCTCGACGAGCACCTGGTTCAGCTCCGCGGCATTGGTCATGTTGAAATTGCCCATGACCATGAGCGTGCGGGTCGGCCAGTTGCTGCGGCGCAAATACGGATGGCAGGAGCCTTCGTCGAATTCGCCGGAGGTGCCATAGCGCAGGTGACCGACCAAGACTTCACCGCCAAAGTCGCAGTGTTCCTTGATCGAGTCCGGACGGTCGGGATGCAAGATCCCCTTCCGCGCCATCTTGTGGAAGGACTTCATCTCCTTCCGGAAAATATTCGCCAGACCATCCCGCTCGCTGTCACGGCGGCGGAAGATATACGGCTGGCCGAGCGGCATGTTCAGCTTCGCGCAGCCGATACCCACGCCATCCTGGCCGCGGTTGTGCTGCTTTTCCATCAGCAGGAACAGCTTCTGGAAACCCCACAGCGCGGTGCCGTAGCGGTCGTAGTAATAAGCCAACGGTTTGCGGAGCCGGACGGCAGCGATTCCGCATTCGTGCTTCAAAAAGTCGCTCATGGGTGGCTGGGGACCAAAGAGGTGGGACCGGGACGGGACAAGTGGCGCAAATCAAGGACCCTGCGGACGGGCAAGACCGCAGGGGAGTACAGACCGGAAAAGGCGGCCGGAGAAAACGGAAATAGTGGTTCGCGTGGGATCGCGTCCATTCACGGGGATGAGAGACCGTCTTGGTTACTCGCCGCGGACTTTCACCCGAACGCCCTCGGTGTCAACCAAGGTACCCAAAATCGTTCCACCCGGGCCGGCAGAGAGGATCGCTTCCGCCTGATCCGGCGAAACGATGGCCACCCAGCCGATGCCCATGTTGAAGGTGTGGAAGCGGTCTTCGGAGTCGACGTGAGCGAGCAGCTTGTCGATGCCCGGCAGTTCCCACTTCGGAATCTCCAGATCGGCACCAAAGCCGCGGAAGAGGCGCTCCAGATTCTCCGGGAGACCCCCACCCGTGATGTGGGCGAAGGCCTTCGGCTTCACGCCTGCGGCACGAATATCGCGCACGACGTCGTGGTAAAGACGGGTCGGCTCAAGGAAGCCGAGAAGTTCATCATCGGAAACGCAGCCCGGATTTTCGCGCAATACGCGGCGGACGAGGCTCCAGCCGTTTGCATGGATACTGTCCGACTTGTAGCCGACAAGCACATCGCCCACCTGGAGGGTGGAAGGATCCACCAGCTCCGGCTTTTCGGCGCAGCCGATGCAGAAACCGGAAAGCTCGATCACGTCCGCGGGGACAATGCCTGGCATTTCCGCGGTTTCACCGCCGGCCAAGATGCAGTCGCAGGAAGCGAGGTAATCACACATCCCCGCGATGAGGCGCGTGATCTTCTCTTCATCCAGCGCGGCGATGCCGATGTAGTCGAGAAAGAGCAAGGGATCACCCCCGGTGGTCAGGATGTCATTCACGCTCATCGCCACCAGATCCTTGCCCGCAATCTCCAAGAGATCGTGCTCAAGAAGCAGTTCGAGTTTCGTGCCGACACCATCGCACCCCGTGACAATGACCGGCTCCTTATAGGAACTGAGGTCGTAGCACGCGGCGAAGAGCCCGAAAGCTCCGAGGAGCTTGCGGTTCTGCTGCGTGCGGGCCACGTGGCTCTTGATATCACCCACCAGGGCGGCCGCTCTGCGCGTGTCCACCCCGGCCTGCTGGTAAGTCAGCTTTCCTCCCATGCTTCGCTCGGTGCCGGGGTTGTAACAGGGGACCCCCCTCCGTCACGCGGAAAAACCGCGAAATGAAACACAGGGGGAGAAATTTGAGAAAAGCCCGGCGATTCAAGGCCCTCCACGAAGCGACAAAGAGCCTGAAGCAAAGCCGCCAAGCCTCATAAGATCGCCCACGGAAGACCTCCAGACGACGACAGCACCCTAGGAACAAAAATTTTTGCCCTTCTTGAATGTTTTATAGGACAAATGGTCGTTTGTCCTGTAGAATACCTGCGACAAATGTTGAATTTCGAGGCCGAGAGACCACCTTCATCGGCTGAAGACCAACACGTTTGGAAAATGTTCAAAAATTTATTGCCTGGTTCGCAAAAAATTATTAAAGCCTAGATCCAACGGCGCACCAAATATTTAATTAAACTTGAGTATTTGGCCGCCTTCACTAGAAAGATCAGCGAAATCATCGCATAGCGAATGAAATCTCCCTCCCCAGTTTTGACGCTTAAAGCGGGCCTGACCATTGGTTACGGCGAGCCGCTTGCTTCAGCTGAGAAGGACATCTCGCTGGATGGTGGTACTCACTTCCTGATCGCCCGGAATGGTCGCGGCAAGACCACCCTGCTTCGCACGCTCGCGAAGACTTTGAAGCAGTTGGACGGCGCGTTTGAAGCAAAGGGAAAGACCCAGTATCTCCCGGAAGACCTCCGGTTCGACCCTGAAATCACGGTCGAAGGAATCTTCAAATCACTCCTTTCCTCCGCCAGCCGCAAGGCCGCACTCGATCTCGCCGCACGCGTGGAGCTCGATGTGAAGAAGCCCTATGGCAAGCTTTCCACCGGCAACCGCCGCAAGACCCACCTGATCGTCGCCGAGTACTCGGTGGACCAAGAGGGCGGGAACATCCTGCTGCTCGACGAGCCGTTCAGCGGCCTCGATGCCTACGCCCGCGAGATCTTCGAGAGCATCTGGCGCGACAGCTCCGACAAGGTGCTTCGTCTGGTGAGCTGTCACCCGGACTACGACTCGATGGGAATGCCCAGCGCGATCGTGATCCAAGGCCACGCCATCCACCACACGGTGGGAGCCGATCAGACCTGGAGCCAGCTCAAGTCCCAGTTGAACTAACAAGTCATGCGACTCTTCCGCCTCACAACCGCCACGCTGCTCCGACGCAAGTCGTGGGTGATTTGTGCGTTTGCGGTGGGGGTGCTGCCCTTCCTGCTGCAGCAGATCTCCAGCGGAACGGAGAATCCAGCCCTGCTCAAGCCGGCGATCGCCCAAGCCACTTGGGCGATGGCACTGCTCTGCGCGATCTTCTGGGGCTTCTTCACCGCTGCCAAGCAGGGGGAATCCAATGCCCGCTCCGGACTGGGGGAATATTTCCTGACCACCGGCGTTTCCGCGAGCCGCCAGCTCTTCGAGATGTGGCTTTCGGTGTTCTCCTTTCTGGCACCGCTGCCCCTCATTGCCGCTGCCGTCTGCATCCTCGCCGCCAGTCCCGGACTTCCGGACGAGCGCAGCATGTGGCTGGCCACGAATTTCCAATACGCGATGCTTTATCTGGTGGTGATGGCACCCCTGATCGCACTCGCCATCGCCGTGGCTTCCCGTTTCGGGAGCATCACCGGCTTCCTCACTTCCAGCGCGCTGGCCGTCTACGGACTCTACGGCGTCGGCTACCTGAAACTGCTGGGAAATCTCGAAAGCAACGCCCTGCTGAAGTGGGTGTGGGCATACTCGCCGCACTACCATTTCGCTGATCCGACCGAGCGCCTCCGCTACAAGCTGGGAGCCATCGCATGGGACAAGTTCCCCCTGCTGCTGGCCTACTTCGGCGGCATCCTGCTCGTCTACACCGCACTCTCACGACTCATTTTCCGCGCCCGTACTACCGCCTAAGTCCTGCATCTCCCTACACCCAACTCCTGAACCGCAAGCTCGCTGCCCAATATGAAGCTTCGCAACCTCACGATCACCTCGCTGCTCGCCGTTTCCGGCGTGGCATTGTGGTCGTATGGTGCCATGAAGCTGGCAGAGGGCGGCCAGTTCGACTACCGCCCGAATCCCCTGGGCCTCAAGGAAAGCCCCTACGGCCAGGTGATCGCACTCGCGGTGCAAGGAGAGATCGACTCGGACTGGCATGGCGCCGACATCGCCGGGAACGGACACATCTGCACGGAATGCGGCCATGATCACGGTGCCCAAGGCGATGCCAACTGCACCCAAACGCCACAGGAGCGAGGCGCAGAGCCGAAGACCTTGATCGCGAAGCTGGAGCAGGCAACCAGCGAGCGCACGAACGGACGACCTCCGACCCCGGGCCACAAGTTCTATCTCCGCCGCCAGGTGGAGGACCGCCTGCGGATGGCATGGGAGCTCGATCCCTCCAACTACGGGAACTACAACTCCTATCAGCTTTTCCTTACCGAGCCTTCCGTCGGCACTCGTCCTGTCCTCACCGACACGGTCAAGAAGGTCGCCGAGCGGACGATCAAATACTGCCTGGAGGAGACCTCCGATCCGCGCCCCGCGCTGACTGCCGCTTCCGCCGCCGGCAATATCCTCGAGCTGATGTTCATCCATCGGGAAGAGGAGCACTACACCATCGACCAGATGCGCTCGCTCCTGAAGCTGATGGATTACTCGATCTCAAAACATCACGATCTAAAGAGCCGCTGGATGCAAAGCGGAGACCTAGAGCGCCTCTCTCCGGCCCGGATCGAAGAGATGGAAACCCGCCTGGCCTTCGTCGAGCACATGAGGGAAGCCTCGGACAAAACCATCCAGCGTCTCTCCAGCACGGAAATCAGCTCGAAGTTCTGACCGGACCACACCCGTCCTTTCTTTTCCAATCCCATGTTCACCGCCGTCCACGAACCACCACCACTTCCGGTTAGCAATGCCCCGGCGATGGTCCCCCGTTTCGCACCGGGGATGGATGGCCCGACGCTGCTTGCGATCATCTTCCGCACCTGTAAGGAGGTCCGCGTTTCGGACATCCAGATGCGGGTGGATCGCCCGGTCTACATCCACACCAACAAGGGCGTGGAGAAGCTTGATTTCCTAGGCATACTGAACGCGGCCCACATGGACGAGATCCTGAAGGAACTCATCCGCAACCGCGAGAGCGGGAGCCATGGCTTCGGTGAGGAAGAGAATGTCCAACTCCGTGCCGAGGACAAGATCGCCAATGCGATCCGGGATTTCTCGGAGAGGAAAGTTGCGGACTTCTCGTGCGATGGTATCCCTATGGGTGCCAACGGCGAGCGCTCCGGGCGCCTCCGTATCCAAGCTCACCTCAGCTCTTCCGGCCTCGGCATCACCTGCCGTATCCTGAATGACTTCATCCCGGAATTGGAAAGCCTCGGCATCGACGAGGACACCAATGTGGTCTTGCGCCAAGCGGTGCAGAAGCGCGCCGGACTCTGCCTTGTGACCGGCCCGACCGGTTCCGGCAAATCGACCACCCTCGCCGCCTTGATCGATTGGCTACGCCGCAACCACGGCAAGCACATCGTGACGGTGGAGGACCCGATCGAATATCAGTATCCCGACGACATGGAGGATCCGGTCTATCCGGGCCGCCGCGTCGCTTGCCCCAGCGTGGTGACGCAGCAGGAAGTCGGCCGGGATGTCCACTCCTACCGCCAGGGACTGAAAGACGTGCTGCGTAAAGCGCCCCACGTGATCCTGCTGGGGGAAATCCGTGACCGCGAGGCCATGGAGACCTGCATGGAAGCCGCCCAGACCGGTCACCTCGTCCTCTCCACGCTTCACACCACTGGTGCGGTCAAGACCATCGGCCGTATCCTCGAACTCTATCCGAAGGAGAATCACTCCGCGGTCCTTTCCCGCCTTTCGGAAATCCTCATTTTCATCCACTCGCAAGGCCTCCTCAACGGGGTGCACAAGCGGGTGCTGACCTACGAATTCCTGCAGAACAACGACGACGCCGTCTCCTCCGCGATCACCAACTACGATGGCGGGGCCCGCTCGCTCGAAGACGTGATCCGCAGGGCCGGAAACATCGAATGGGATGCGAACCTGCGCCGGCTGCTCCGCCAGGGCCTCATCACCGAACAGACTCTCGAGAACGCACGAATGAACCGCGACGATTCAGAAATCCTCTGAGTTCAGCCGGGCGATCTCCCGCCGATACAAAGAAAAAGACACACCCAAAGACAACACACCATACATGAAACTGACACGTACCTCCAAGCGCGCAAGCGGCATGACCCTCCTCGAACTTACGGTGGTTATCCTCGTCCTGCTTTCGCTCATCTCCATTCTCTTCGTCGGCGCCCGCGCCTGGAAGAAGGGTTCCGATCGCTCGGCCAACATCATGAACATCCGCAACGTGCAGCAAGCTGTGCGTGCGCACCAGAACATGAACGGCCTCTCCGAAGGCAACCCGCTTGAAGATACCATCATCTTCGGCAACGGCACCACCGAAGGCTACCTCAAGGAGCCCATCCCGCCGTCGACCGACATCGCTGGCGCCTACACCTACCTGGGCACCGTGCCGGCCATCGGTATCCTCTACATCACCAACGCGACCGGCAACGCCGACTACGCTCCGGCCACCACCACCTACGCCGATTGGTGATCAGTTCCCTTTCGGCCTGATCCAGAGTGTCAGGTTCGAAACCAGCCATTATCTCCCGCCCGTTCCGACGGGCGGGAGACCCCTCTCTGAAGTTCCCCCCGAGCTTAGTCCCCCCGCCGATGGTCCCACCCTTATCCACCCTTTCCCTTGGTCGCCAACCAACATCCCGCGGGTCTCAACCCCCTCCAGCGCTTTCGCCAGGCTGGAGCCATCCTTCGCGGTACCAGCCGAGCAACGAATCCGGCATGGTATCAGAGCGCGCTTGAGCTTGATCTCCAGCTCCACCTGCGCGTCGATGGTTCCACTGTCGATTCCCGTATCTTTGACCGCCGTACAAAGGCGTGGAGCGCTGGCCCCCAGCTCGATGAGTCGGTCACGACTGATCCTTCCCTGATCCCTGCCTTCGCGGGAGCGGTTCTTGAAACCGCCCGACGCGCCAATGCACAGGCGATCGGTATCGTCCTTCATGTGGCGGACGAATTTGCCACCTCCGAACTGAAGCCCGAACTGGACAATCCGGGGGCACTTGCGGAACTCCGCACCACCATCGAGTCCGATCCAAAGGCGGTCCTCGATGACGCCTCCGTTTCCACCACGGACAATAGCTGGCGTCTCATCCCCTACCCTGCTGCAGGCAGCGAGGCGATCGCCACCACCATCTCGATCAGCCATCGCTGGTGGTCCTTCCTCGACGGCATCCGGAGCTTCGGCGAAGAAAACAATTTCCCGATCGTCACCCGTGCGCTGAGCGCCCCGCTGATGTGCCTGATGGCCTTCGCGGACGTAAAGCAGGATCCGGTGACGCGACCGATGATCGCGATCCTTCCTTATCCGCGGTTCACGGTCCTTGCATTCTTCAACGAGCACGGCGATCTCCGTCTGCTGCGCACGCTGCAGCACCGCGGCCAGCGCCGCCCGACGAATCTCCGCCACGCCACCTCCACGACGGCCGCGGCCCTTGAGCTGGCAGATCCGGAGATCCACATCATCCACATCGGCGAGCCGACCGATCCCCAGCTTGTCGCGGATGTGCAGATCGTCTTCCCCGCAACCTCGATCCATGAGGTGACTTGGGCGGGAACCCGCTATCAGGAAGCGGCTTCGCCGATGGTCTTCCCGGAGCCTCTCATCGCTTCGAGCGTGGCGGTTCCCTCGGAGACTCCCTTGGCCTCCTCGCACACCTTCGTGGTGCTGCGGAATGAAGGCTGGGCGAGCCAGGACTTCCTGCCGATGGACAGGGAAACCTCCGAACGTTTCCCCACCCGTGGTGAAATGAAGCTCCTGCGTACCGCGCGCTACGCACGCGTGGCTTTCGCCGGTGCAGCTGCTCTTGCCCTCTGCTGGGTAGGTGCCGCGGTGGTCGCGATGGTCCGCCAGCCGGAGTGGGCCTTCAATGCATCGGATGCCCAGGTGGGCAAACAGCGCCTCAGCATGGTGACCTCCGAGCGCACCCGCATTGATCACTGGGACAATCTGCTGGAGGACCGGTCCAAGGCTTGGGTCTCCATGGAATTGCTCTCCATCATGTTCCCGGAGAAGAGCGGCTTCCTAGCCAAGAGCTTCAACCACACGATCCGCACCGAATCCACGCCGGGTCAGGCGAAGGCCGGCTTCATCAAGGAGTGGAAGATCACCGGGCTCGCCCGTGAACAAGCGCTCGAGCGTCTCGCGACGCTCAACACCCGCGACGGTATCTCGGCGGTCTTCAGCGAAGTGGCGAAGGTCACCGGCAACGGAGCTTTCCGCCCCGACATGCCGAGCCGCAGCCTGGTGGTAAACGTGCGCACCTTGGAGAACTCCGGCTACAAGCCGGGACCAGAGGACGAAATGAACGCCTTGGATGAGGCGACCTATCCTTTCTCCTTCGATCTCACGATCACCCAGCGCTTCGAATCATCCGATCCGATGGCGGTAACCGCTTCCAAGGCTCCCTAACCCCCTCCGACCCACCACCATGTTTTACCGTCAATCCATCGTCGTCTTCGGCTTCGTGCTGCCGGCAGCGATCTGCGCCGCGGTCGTTGGAGGCGGGATCGCCTTGAAGGCAAAGGCGAGTTCGTCCTTCCAGGAGAAGCAGGCTCTCTACAAGTCTTCCGAAACGAACCGCGCCGGTTCCCAGAGCATCGAAGCCGTCATCAGCAAGAAGCGTGAACACGTGGAGCGCTGGAAGGCCCAGATGGAAAAGGAAACTTCGAATGCGATCACTTCCCATCTCAAGGAGATCGGCGACAAGCTGCCTCCGAAGGAATTCCAGCAGACCGCGTTTGAACGTCCCAATTCCGGGGGCGGTTTCGCGACTGCTTCCGCCCAACCTTCCTCCCAAGTCCGTCTCGCGTTCCGCGCGACTTATCGTTCCATGCAAAAGGCATTCATCGAACTGGAAACGATGATGCCGCAGCTCCAACTGCAGGAGTTGAAGATCGAGCCGAGCACGTCCTCGACCTCGACGATGAACTTCCAGGTCACCTACACCGCTTGGGAAAAATGAAGGCAACTCCCCAAATCAGACCATACCTGCTCGCGCTGGGGGCCCTTTGCCTCCTCGCGGGTCCGGCACTTTCACAGTCTGCCGAAGGATTCGACACCTCCGATCTGGGCACGCCCGCCGATCTGCCGGCAGCGGAGCCGGCAGCGGCAGGAACTCCTCACGCACCCGCAGCTCCGGCTCCTGCAGCTGCAGCCCCGGCTGCCGCGAAGCCGGAAGCTCCTGCAGCTCCCGCGGGTCCCTCGCGCTATGCGGGCACCGGTCCGGAGCTGGCAGCCTACGTCGACAGCTTCGTCAAGATGACGTCGATCCGCACGCGCACCACCGACCCCTTCGGCCGCTATCAGGATCCGGAGTTCAAGGCTCCGGAACCAAAGATCATCAATTCTAACAAGAAGGCCATCCCGCGGGCTGCTCCGCCCGTTCCCTTCTCGGATGTGGTGGCTTCGATCCAGGTGAACATGGTGATTCCTTCCCAGAAGCGCTTCCTGGTGAGCACACCCGCCGGAGCGCGCAGCCTGAAGCAAGGAAACGTTTTCCCCATCCAGCTGCCAAACGGCAAGCGGGTCAGGGTCCAGGTCAAGTCCGTGACCGCCACGGAAATCCGCTTTGTAAACCTCGATACCGGAGAGGACGGCGTCGTGAAGCCCGATGTAATGCCAGCCGGCATGCAGCGGGGCACCGCCGGAATCACCGCCCCCGGCATGCAGCCGAGCGGCGCGGACGCCCCGCTCGAGATCCAAACCAACGTTCCCCCCATTTCGTCCAACTGAGAGATCTCCCCGACTAACTTGCTGTCCCACACTACACACACCTGACATGAAGCCTGCAATCGCCGTCGCCACGCTGCTGGCCCTGCCAATGCCTTTTGTCTCCGCGCAGGAGAACGGACTCGCCGTCGGCCCCGCCGAATCGAGCGATACTGCCGTGCCTGATCTTCCGCCACCTGCACCGGCACCCGCGCCGCCGGCACCCGGAGGCCCTGCGGATCTGCCGAACCTGCCTGCGGGACCCGTCGCGCCGGTAGCACCCGGTGCCCCGGTCGAACCGGTCGCGCCACCTGTCACTCCTGAAGCCCCGGCCGGCCAAGCTCCCGCTGCGGGAGGCGATGCCGCTGCCGCAGCAGGCGGGCAGGAGATCCAGGAATCGGAGGAGGGCTACCTGATCAAGGACGCTCCGATCAACGACATCTTCCAGTTCCTGGCCAAGCAGGCAAACCGCCAGTATTTCCACAATGCCAAGCTGGCCACGCCCGAATACCGGGTGACGGGACACTTGAACGACGGCAATCCTCTCCAACAGATGGAGGAGCTCGCCTTCATGTATGGTCTCACGCTCTACACGAAGGGGAATACGATCTATGCTCTCAGCCAGGCCCAGCTCAGCCAGTTGCCGAGCGCTGAATTCACCTACCAGCTCCGCTACCTGCGCCCGACGGACATCGAGCCGATCAAGGCCTTGATCCAGCCGATGCTCACTCCGGGCACTGGCATCGTGAACTTCGAACCGAAGACGAACACGATCGTCATCATCGACACCGCCCACCGGATCGAGCAGGCACGCAGCCTTCTCCACAACATCGACCAGGCAAAAGGCCAGATCGTGGTGGAAACCAAGATCCTCCGCATCAACAGCCAGGCGGCGGAGCGGACCGGCGTTGACTGGTCCTCCTCACTCGGGGCCAACGGCACACCGATCGAGGTGGTGCGCAGCTTGAACAGCGTCTTCGGCCTGAAGAGTTCATGGGATACGGAAGTCACCAACGGCAGCACGTCTGGAAACTCCCTCATCACCAAGGAAATCCCGGGAGCCGCGAACAACGTCGTGCTTTCCCCGGTTCAGCTGAACGGTGTTCTTCGCGCCTTGGCCGAAGGGAATTTCGCGACCCAGGTGTCCAACCCGACCCTCATCACCGAGGACAACGAACAGGGCACGATCGCCATCATCGACCGCGTCCCGATCATCACCGCCACGGTGACCGAGAGCGATAGCGGCACGAACATCTCCGAAGAAGTCCGCTACAAGATCGACAGCTCGGACAAGACCATCTCCGAAGATCCGGAGAAGCACCGTGAAGTGGGTATCTCCGTGGTGGTCACCCCCACCCTCCTGCCGGATGGCACCGTGCGCATGCGCCTGCGTCCTCGCTCCTCGCAGATCGTGGAGCAGGTGCGCGGCCAATCGGGCAACCTCTATCCCCGCGTGACGGAATCCATGATCGAGTCCATGTCCCGCGTGCCGGACGGCCACTCGTTGGTCATCGGCGGCTTCTACGGCGAAGTGGAAAGCAAGAACAACAACAAGGTCCCGCTTCTCGGCGAGGTGCCGATGCTGAACTTCTTCTTCAAGAGCAAGGAGACGGTGAAGGAAAACTCCAGCCTTGTCTTCATCGTCACTCCCACCTCCTACGACCCTTCCAGCAAGGCGGCCACCGCCCGGCAAACAAGCCGGATCCATCGCAATGCGAGCCTGCCTCAGGACCACGATTGGGTTGATCCCGAGTGCAATCCGGGCCCTGCGCACGAGCCGAACCTGCGCCGCGGCCTGCGCGATCTCCGGCCGACCCAGGCCCCTTACTACCCGACGGAGGCGGAACTCCATGAGACATCCGCGCCGGCGCCGGCACCCGCTCCGGCTCCTGCCAAAGCCCGTGTGATCAAGGGCGGCAGGAAGTAAGGAAAGCAGGCGGAGGCGAAGGCCTCCGCCACGCTGTTTTTTCCCAGCACCGGCACCATGTCATCCCCCACACAAGCCATGCACGAACAGCCGGGGCGCAAGCACGGCGACATCGGCGAACTTCTTCGGATCTGCCTGGATCAAACGATCCAGGCGATCCAAGCCACCGGCATCGCATCCGATACCGAGATCGCGCGCACCCGCGTGAACTTCGAGCGGGCCGTGGCAAAGGATGAACCGATGGACGTCCTTGAAATCCTGGCACGCGTGCAGGGATCGGAAGAGGAACACATCGGCTCGGACGTGGCCCGCATTTCTCATGCGGTCTCTTCCGTGATCCATCCTTCCCCACCCCTCATTCCCTTTGCCGGCAAGCTGATCGCCCCTTCCGCCTTCTATGAATCCTTCGACCACCTGCACAAGGTCGCCCGTGCCCTGCTGGCACCGGTGATCTATGCGGAAGATACCGACGCCGTGGGCACCGGGGCCCTCAATCCGGTGGCTGCACGTATCATGGCGGATGAGATCCTTTCCACGGTGGACCGCCGCTTCGGCATCAAGCCCTTCGTCACTTCGGTGCGCATGGATTACGAGAGCTGGAGCTTCCTAACCCGCAAACATTTCGGACTGTGATCGACTTCGACAGCATGTCTTTCAACGAGCTCATCAGCGGGCAGATCATGCGCGCGCTGGCGATGCATGATCCACAGTACGCCGAGCTTTCCCACGACCAGGTGGCAAACCGCGTGACTCGCTATTGCTTCATGGGAGCGGTGGCGAAGATCAACGGCCTGCCCTTCTTCCCGAAGGTCGCCGAATTCTGCGATGGCTCGCTGCACACTTACTGCGACCCCACGGTCCTCACCCGCGGCCTTTTCAGCCCGCTGTGCGTGACCGGGGACAAGCTGGTGGTGGCGGTGGCCAATCCCTGGAGCCCGCTTCCCGACGAGTATCTGGCACCCCGGTTCCCGGACCTTGAGATCGTCAAGATCGTCACGCTGGCCTCCGAAATCGCCCGTGCCATCGAGTCCGTGGCAATCAGCTCCGGCCCGAACCGGTCGGATCTGGAAGCTATCGACGTGGAGGATCTCGGCGATGACATCCGCGACTTCGACGTGACCACGGATTACTCCGAGCCGATGGCCCAGCTCGTGGCCACGGTCATGGCGGATGCCGTGAAAGGCCGGGCCTCGGACATCCACTTCAAGGTGGAAAAGGAGTCCTTCTACTATGCCTACCGTGTCGATGGTGACATCGGGCCAAAGGTCGAGATCCCGATGAAGCTGAAGGACCGCCTGGATGCCTTCCTGCTGAACCTGATGAAGCTGCCGACGGAAATCCGAGCCACCGCGCCGGGCATCTCGGGCCGCTTCACCATCTCCTATTTCCACCGGCCGATCGACATCCGCTATGAGCGCCACCGCACTTACCGCGGCTACCACGTTACGATGCGTCTGCTCGACAAGAGCAACATCAACGTAACGCTGGGCAAGGGCACCCTGGCCTTCGACGAAGAGACGCTTTTCGAACTCAGCAAGGTGATGCGCGTTCCCGCGGGAATCATCGTCATGTCCGGTCCCACGGGTTCCGGCAAGTCGACCACGTTGAACGCCATCCTCCGCGAGCTGAACCGGCCGGACGTGAACATCCTCACGCTGGAAAACCCGGTGGAAGACGAAGTCCCCGGCATCACTCATTGCGACCTCCGCAGCGCGAAGGAGTTCAAGCCGATGATCGCTTCCTTCATGCGTTCCGACCCGGACATTATCCTCATGGGTGAGGTTCGCGACATCGAGTCCGCCGAGCTTGCAATCGAAGCGGCGGTGACGGGTCACAAGGTGCTCACCACGATTCACACGCCGCGTGCGTCGCAGATCATCGAGCGCTTCGAGCAGCTCGGCATCGAGCGCTGGAAGATCGCCCAGACGCTGAAGGCAGCCTGTGCCCAACGTCTCGTCAAATTGCTCTGCCCTTACTGCAAGGAAGCCAAGCACGGCATTTCCGAGCTGAACCGCAGGACCTTCAACCTCGATGAGTCCTGGGGAGACATCCCTATCTTTGAAGCGAAGCCGGGCGGTTGCCCGGAATGCCGCTACTCCGGCTACAACGGCCGAACCGCCATCCTCGAAATTATTCCCATCACCCCGAAGACCTCGGACATGCTCTCGAAGGGAGAAATCTCCCCCTACGAACTGGAAGTGAAAATCCAGGAAGAAGGAAAGCTGCCGAACCTGCGCCGCAGCGGCCTGCGCCTGCTCCGCGAAGGCAAGACGGACATCGAAGCCGTATCCAAGGTCATCGACATGACTTACACCGATGAGTAGCGCCACCGCAGCCAGCACCGCAGCCAAGCCGGGACCCGGAGGAAAGCCGGAGGCCCAGCCGCAACAGGCGTCATTCAGCTTCCTCAGGGCCTCGCAGACCAAGGAGTTCAAGAAGAAGACGCTGATCAATCTCTTCCGCGGCATCAGCTCGATGCTCCGCGCCCAGATCAACACCGCGGACGCTCTCAAGTACTACGGCCAAGGTCTGAACGACAAGGTGATGGCTGACACGCTTTCCAAGATCCGGGACGAGATCAACTCGGGCGTCAGTGTTCATGAAGCCTTCAAGCGCACCGGCCGCTTCAGCGACATGGTGGTAGGCCTGATCCAGGCAGGTAGCGATGCCGGCCAGCTCCACGAGGCCTTCAAGTCCCTGGCTTCCCGCTTCACCAGCGAACTCCACTTCCAGAAGGCCATCCGCAAGGCGACGCTGATGCCCACCGTCATTATCTCCGTCCTCATCGGTGCCTTCATCACCTCCCAGGTGAAGATCGTCCCGCAGGTGGAAGAGATGCTTTCCGGTGTCGGTGCCAAGCCGGACGGCATGACTGCTATCTCCTTCAAGGTTTCCCACATCACCCAGTCCATCTGGCCGGTCGTGGTGCTGTCCCTGATCGGAACCGGAATCACCATCTGGCGTTCCGAGAAAGTACGGAACTTCCTGCTCGGCCTCGCGATGTCGAAGTGGCGCTTGCTGCGCCTTCTCATCCAGAGCCTCCGCCAGATGACCTTCCTCGCAACGATCAAACTTCTCCACGGAAACGGGATCAACCTCGCGAAGTCTATCCGCGTCTCCGCGAACAGTGTGAAGGGAACTCCCTATTACCAAGAGCTGCGCGACGCTGCTGACAAGTATGAACACTCCGGTGTTCCTCTTTCCACTGCCTTCGCGAAGTACACCTCGGTGGATTCGCAGGTGGTCCACATGCTCTCGATCGGCGAGAAGTCGGCATCCTTGGATGCCCAGCTGGATATGCTTTCGCAGATGTATGAGGAGGACAGCGAGAACTACATGGCCGCCTTCACCGCGGCGGTCAGCTTCATCGTGCTGATCCTCGCCGTGTTCCTTATCGCCGCCGTATTCATCGGAACCTTCCTGCCGATCTTCCTCATGGGTCCGAAGATGATGAATGCCAACATGTAAGGGGCTCGCCCCCCCTTACAAAACACCCATACCCTGACGCCCTATGCAACTTACACGACTCGACCGCTACCTTCGCGAGCGTTTCGTCTATGAGACGCACATCTACACCTTGCGTCTCCCGGCCACGATCCCTGCCGGTGCCATCGCCGAGGAACTGCCTGAGTCTCCGGGACGCAAGTTCAAGCACCGCTTCATCCTCCGCAATGACAAGGCGGTGGCCGCACTCGTCGAAGAGCTCCGGAATGCCAACCAGATGTTTACCACCCGCGTGGTGGACCGCGAGGCATGGTATGTCCCGCTTATCGCGCCGAATGGCAAATCGGTGACCTGGTGGGTGGTCTGGGCTGTCTTCACCGCCATCGGCGTCTTCGGTCTGATCTACGTCGCCAAGATCGCGTGGGCGAACGACGAACTCCGGAGAAACGTCGGGGAAGCCCTCAAGATCCTGAAAGGCTAAGCTAAACCGAGGAGCCGGAACTTAAGATTTCCGTCTTTTCAAGTACTCTTAATCACCCTAATCTTTGCCTGTCCCATGAAGTCCGCATGTTCCATCCGTCCAGCTCGCAAGGGGTTTACCCTCATCGAGCTTTCGGTGGTGATCTTCATTCTCATCGCCCTGCTGAGCATGGGCTTCGGAATGTCCAAGTCCATCGACAAGTGGAAGAAGGGCAAGGAGGCTTCCGAAACCTTGCGCTCGGTCTACACGGCGCAACGCCTCTACTTGGCGGACCATCCGACGGTCGCGGTGAATACGCTGAATCCGACCATGGTGGCACCCTATATCCCGAATGGAACCGGGAACACCGTTCCCACCGCGGTTTCGCTCACCAACGCCACGCTCTACGCGAGGGTAAACGTTTCTCCTCCGATCTGGACTACCTCTTCCGGCGGCACCAGCGGGACGGCATATGATCCCTCCGGCAGCAGCACGGACTCCCTTTGGGACGTCGGACAATGAAACTCTTCCGCACCCTTGCCGCCTTCTTCACGCTCGCCCTCGCCAATGCCGGGATCGCGGGTGCAGAGGAGTTCACGGCCATGGGCGAATACGTGATCCGCAGCCAGGTGAAGATCACCGGCTCCGGCAGGGTGGTGCAGATTCCGATCAAGCCTCTGCCCCTCAAAGTCGAAACCGATGGCGTGACCGTTCGCGTCTCCACCGAGTCGGAATCTGACAATTGGTCCACCTTCACCATCTACCGCTCTGATGGCATCGGCCGCCAGAATACCCCCGGAGGACCTCTCGAAGTGGTCCCGGGAGTTCAGGCGACCAGCGACCATGGCGGCGTGCACAAACATCTCCGGCTGACGCGGGATACCCTGACTCTCACAGTGTTCCCCGGCGTGTCCGACCAAACCGTGGTAACCCATGCCCTCCTTGCTCCCCCCGTTGCAAACAAGCCTGCCGGTGAATCCGGCGCGGACTCATCCGCCGCACCTTGAACTCATGCGACCGCTGCCCACATCAACTCAAGTAGCGCCCGTCACCGCGAAGCAACCGGTACCGAATGCGACGCAGACGCTTGAACTGGGACCACTTCATAATCCCTCTCCGGCCCCGAACCGCCGGGCCTCTTCGTCCGGAGCTGCCCAGCGCTCTTATCCTTGGCTTCTTCTCGCCAGCACCGGATTGGCTGCCGTTTTCTGCGGACTCTACCTCACCAAGCCGGTGATCGCGGCCAGCGCGCCCATCGGCCCCGTGACTGCCTCCTTCGATCCCGCACCACCACTGCCTCCCGGCCCGGCCGCGGCGAGAACGGAAAAGCAGACCGCCTCCCTCCTGCCAAGCTCCGCCACCCTTCCCGGCGATGCTGCGGCCAAGCCGCAGGCAACCGACCCGCGCCGCTTGCAAAGTGCCGAGGCCGGCCCTGCCGCCTCGTATGAAGAAACGAACCTCAGGGTCCAGCACGTGCTGCAAGCCCAGGGACCGGCGGGCGAGGATCTCGGCAAGATCAAGCTCGAGGTGCCCGTGCTCTACGGCAGCCGCTCGCTGCGCTGGACCCCGGCTGAGATCGCCCGCGCCCGCCAACTGCTGGCCCAGATCGGCGACTATCAGGAAAAATCCCGAGCCCTCCAGGCCGAAGGCGGCGCCCTGCTCTCCGAATGGAATGCCCTCGTGGGCGATTCCGTCCCCGGCACGGTCCTCCGCGCCGATAGCCCCACGCTCACTCGAGACGCTCTCCTGAATCCCAGCGAAGGACTCGACAGCACCGAAGCCATCGAAATCCAAAACCGATGAGATCTTTCCGCCCTATCATTGCCTGCGCCGTCCTGACCCTGCCGGTCACGGCCCAAGACATCGCGCCGAAGGACGACGCGCGGGACCCGGTGCTCTCCGCCTTGTCCGGAAATCTCGGTGAAGAAGATGGTCCCAGCGTCACCGTCGATATCAGCGCCTCTGCCCAATCGCTCATGCCGGAGGACTCCGGCCAGCCGGTGCTGGTCAAGCCCTCCGCCGATTCCTCCCCAGAGGAAAAAAGCGAAGCTCCGGAGGAAGCTTACTCCGAGCCCGAAGGAGTCACCGTGGCGGTGGAGCCCGGTAGCGCCGGCAATGCCGCCGTGGACGCCTCCTCGGTCAAGCTGCTCGCCCCCTTCCCCGCCAAGCCCCTGTCCGCGCCGCCAGCAGGCTGGCGCCTGGAGCACCCGAAGGAAGTGCCCGCCTTCGTCCGCGAGGTGCAGCTTCCCAACGGCACCAAAATCTCCCTTTCCATCCGTCCCCACCTGCTGGTGCCGGATGCCGATGGCTCCCATGTGATCGCCGTGAAGGAGCCAGGCTACGAGCCCGCGCTGCGCTACGCCCAAACCGGTACGATGTCCGCCGTACTTTCCACCTCTCTGGAAAGGCTGGATGAAGACTCCCGCAAGATGAGCGATGCAGTCGAGCGCCTCGGCCAGCTCCTCAGCTCCCTCCCGACTCCTCAAACACCCCCGGAAGCCGCTCCCTCTCCCATCAAGAAACTGCGATGAAATCGAGCCTCATTCCGATCGCCTGCGGAACCGCTCTCGCCCTGATGACCGGTGCTGCCGCCACGCACTGGTGCGCCGTCCGTGACATGGTCGTCCTTGCGAAGCAGATGCCCTCCGGGCCACGTTTTGAATCCATGCCGGGCTATGCTGCCCCGGTACCCGCGCCGCTTCCGGATGACCGGGTAGCACGCGAGGCGAAAGACCTGCTGGCTGAAGCCCGCGGTGCCAAGAACAGCGCGGCTTCACGCGTGGCCAAGCAGCCCTTCTACATGGGAGACGTGGCGCGTTCCGAGCCGGAGCCCGCGCCTCGCCCTGCCGCGCGTCCCGCAGCAAGTTCTTCCAACGATCCCACCGAAGCCCGCATCGAGAAGCTCCTGACGGCTCTCGAAGGTGCAGTCGAACAAAATCAGGAGCTCCGGGATCGTCTCGCGGACACCAATCGCGATGTCATGGAGCTCCGCTTCCAGGTGGATAGCTATCATGGCCAATTCCGTCCGCTAAAGGTGGAAGAAGATCCGATCTATCTGGACGACTCCAGCGGTGGCGTCCTCCCGCCGCTTGAAGCACCCTGAACCCGCGGTTTTCGAAACGGGAAGATCGCTCCGGGAAAGGGAGTATCTTCCATGGATGAAAAAGCAGCGACAGGCATCCAGCCTGCGGCACCTACTAAAGCTTGCCGCTCTCGTCGTGGCCGCACTCGGCCTCGCGTCCTGCTTCGTCGTGGACCGGCTGGTCACCGATGCCATCTTGCATCCTACCCGCAAGGGCAAGGATGCCACAACCCCGGAGGGGATGGAGGCCCGCACCTTCGTGATGAGGGATAAGGTGGCCCTGAGAGCGTGGATCGCATGCCCCGAGGAGGCCCCGCGTGCCGTGGTCTTCGTGCTTCACGGGATCTCGGATTCGAAAGCCACCCAGACTGGCACGTTGAACTTCCTCGCGAAGCGCGGCATCGTCGGCATTGCGCCCGACTTCCGCGCGCATGGTCAAAGCGGCGGCTACACCGCAACGTACGGCTACGTCGAAAAACAAGACATGGCGGAACTCCGGAAGATCGCAGCGGGGGAGTTTCCCCGTCTTCCTGTCGGCCTGTGGGGAAGTTCCTACGGCGGGGCTGTGGCGCTGCAAGCCATGGAAATCGATCCCGAGTTCGATTTTGCGATCATCGAGAATACCTTCGCCGATCTGCGCGATGTGGCCCGCCAGCAGGTGATCCATCGAACCTCCCTCCCGGTGTCAGGCCTCGGCCCCTATTTCATCGATCGCGCGGGAGAAGCCGGCGGTTTCGATCCCGGCGAGATCTCACCGGAAACCTCGATCGCACGGATCAGGGTCCCGGTCCTCCACATGCATGGCGAGCAGGACGAGGTGATTCCCTTCGAACAAGGCCGGAGGATTTCCCGTCATGCGAAGACGGACAAATACCGCTTCGTGCCGATCCACAAGGGAACTCACTATCACCTCAGCGCGGGAGATCCAGCCAGCTACTCACGCGAGGTCGATGAGTTTCTCGACCGCATGACCTCGGGGAACAAGTAGCCGGACGGTCGAAAAAGCTGGTCTTCCGCCGTTCCTCACTTCGCCATCGGGCCGTGCACGACGATTGCTTTCTGGAGATCCGCAGCGCGAATGTTTGGCGCGGCGATACGCTGGCACTACGGGACTTTTCACTACAACTGCGGCACGGAGAAAGTGTCGCGATCCTCGGGCCGAATGGAGCGGGAAAAAGCACCCTGCTGAAGCTCCTGACCGGCGAGGTGCGCCCCGAAGCAAATCACCAAACCCTCTGCCGGCTCTTTGGAGAAGACCTGTGGTCGTTGGAAGATCTGCGCCACCGAATCGGAGTCGTGATGCCGGAGGATATCGCTCGTTTCCATCCTGAGGAAGAGGCCCGGGACGTGGTGCTTTCCTCGTTGCGCGGTGCTTTCGGACGCACCCGGGACATGCGCTTCAGCGCGAAGGACAGGGCAGCAGCGGATCGCGCGATCGAGCGACTCGGCGTGAGTTCCTTGGCAGGTCGTGATTTCGGCACGCTTTCATCGGGCGAGCGGCGGCGTTTCCTCATCGCGCGAGCGCTCGTTCATAATCCACCGGTGATGGTGCTGGACGAGCCCTCGACCGCTCTCGATTTCGCGGCTTCAATCGGCCTGACCTCGGCCATGCGGGACCTCATTTCCGGAGGTCACACCTTGGTTCTCGTAACCCATCATCCCGGAGAAATCCCGCCGGAAATTGAGCGCGTGATTCTCTTGGAGCACGGCCGGATCGTTGCCGATGGACCCAAGAAAAAGGTCCTGGGCTCTTCCAAGCTCTCCGAGCTCTTCCATGTGCCCCTAAAGGTTTCATGGCCCGGCGGGTGGTGCGATGTGAGGCCTGCATAGCAACCCACAACCTGGATCTTGTCCCCTCCAAACTTCCAGACTCTCAGTCCAAGCTAACGGTATCCATGAAGCCTTTCATCAGCGGCATCGCATCTTTGCTACTCCTCGCGAGCTGCGCCCCCAAGCCCATGAGGACCATGGGATTCAGCAACCCGCAAGCGTCGCACGATTTCTGGATCGGGATGACCGATCATCCCGGGAAAGTGGAGGCATCTGCGCAGCACGTTGGCCCGCGATTCAACGTCATCAACGGGCCCGTGGAGAAATCCGTATCCAAGGAGGAATTCAACTCCATCTGGGATCGCTTGCATTCCGTCGATCTGAGGAAGCTGAACGAAAAAGCACAGAAGTTACCGCGCTCCCAAAGCTATTCCTTCATGGTCGGACTGACCTCAGGGAAAGACAGGCAGGTTTACAAGGTGCCCAAAAGGAATGCCCCTACAGCGGTAAAATCCGTGGTGAGGGATCTACAGAAATACGACGACCTATAGCCCGGGGAGCGGAAATTGCCGCGCGATTTTCCCTTTCATTGCGGCCCGCGCAACGCGAAGCTTCGATTGCATATGAAAGCCCGGCTTGCGGATCCTTCAGTGGTTTTCGACAGCTATCCCGTTACGGTGGCTTGCCTGAAAATGGACTATTCGGAGTTTTCCTCGCGATACGCGCTGACACTTCCCGTTACTGAGCATTCCGGGATGGGAAGAGGTTACGGAGCGATGTTCATCCTTTCGTCCGGCAAACCGGTTTACTACAACTTTTGGGAAGGGTTCCGGAAGCATTACTCCGAGTTTGAATGCAGCGACACAGAGGATCAGCTCGAAATCGCCTCCCGGATCAGGAGCGACTTTGGACTTGGCGACGACGACTTCTTCTGGACCGCCGAACATGCCGGCTTCTCCAGCTTCGTAGTTACCCGTCAGGACGACCATGGCAATGAGTTCGAAATCTCAGCCTTCGAGAGCCGCTTCGACGCCGTGGCTCTGAAGGACGAACTGGAAACCTACCAGCACAAGCAGAGCTATGCGATCGAAGGCCGCAAAGAACCGATTCCGGCCAAGCGGAGAATCGACTACTCCGCTTACAAGATCTGACTGCTGCGGCTCTACCGCTCAAGCCGGAGGATGAAACCTCCGCGCGCAGGCATGACATGCTGCCACTTGTCTCCTGCTTCGATGTTCTCCGTGGCCAGTTGCATCTTCGCATCCGCTCCCTCCCGGATCAGCGTGCGCTTTTTGAAGTCCGCAAAGGCTCCTAGATCCAGATCGATGGGGCGTTCCTTGGCTTGCCCATTGATCCCCGTGACGAACCAGATGTCTCCGCTCCGGCGTGCAAGCACCACGGCCGAGCCCGGCTCCCCGATCAGGCAGCGGGTTTCATCCCAACGCGCGGGCGCCTCGCGGAGCACTTGCCGGGCTGCATCCGGAAAGGATGCATAGGCCTCCGGCCTGTCCGCATAGTGGACGATGCCGGAATTGAAGATGAGCGAGGCCGCGAACTCATGGGCAGCCGTGGTCTTGCGCGCGTAGCGCTTCTCCGCGAGACCAAAAGGCGTATAGTCCATCGGCCCCGCGACATTTCGAGTGAAGGGCAGGATCGTATTCAACTCCGCAGCCTTCTCCGTGTAGCGCTCGTCGTACATGTAGGACTCCGAGCCCAGCACCGCCTCCGCCGTCATGAAGTTCGGCCAGGTGCGCTGCCAGCCACGGGGAAGGGTGCAGCCGTGGAGATTGATCATTAGCTTCCGCTCCGCGGCATCCTGAAGCGTGGCGGTCATCGCCTCCATGGCTTCCTGGCGGTCGGTGCACCAGAAGTCGATCTTGGCTCCCTTCACACCCAGGTCCGCGTAGCTGTCCAGCTGCTGCTTCCTACGATTTGCATCGTAGAAGCTCTCGGCATGCGCCCAGACGTGCAAGCCGATGCCCTTTTCCTTGCCCAGCTCCACCAGCTTCCTCGTATCCGCCTTCCACCATCCGGCATCGAGCAGCGAGTACTCCCACGTGCGATCCTTCGCCGCATCGATGAAGCTCGCGTAGAGATCGGTGCTATTCTGCCCCTCCGGATAAGCCCACCAACTCCATGAAGCGCGGCCCGGCTTGATCCACGAGGTATCGGCGATCTTCGAAGGCTCCGCGAGGTCGGTGACCAGCGTGGAGCCGAGGATATCTCCTGCACTGTCACCGGTGGCGATCACGCGCCACGGCATGGTCCATGGCAGGCTGTGGCGGGGCTTCGTGTCCTCGCGATGTTTCACGCGGCGAGTGCCCTCATCCGTGAAGGGAAAGGCAATCCGGTAGACCCCATCCTTCGAATCCGGACCCAGATGGCAGCCACAGTAGTTGGCATCGGTGCCGGACTCCGTGAGCAGCGTCCACGCATCCCCCGTGCGGAAAAGTGCCGGGAAATACCAGCCGCGGGTATCGCCACCGCGCGAGTAAGGCGGCGGATCACCGGGCTTCACCGGGAAATAGTAGTCCTCATAGGCCGGACTGGAACTGCTGGAGGAGTTGTAGGGCGAAATCCATCCTTGGGCATCACCGGGAAGGCGGAAGCCGCTGAGTTCTTCTTCGATCGTCCGCTCCGCCCCCTCTTCCGGAAAGCGGTAGCGAAAGGCGACGCCTTCATTTCCCGCATCGAGGTCAACGGTGAGCCTGGCCCCGCTGGCATTCATGAACACGACACTCTGCCGATGGTGCAACTGGTCGACCTGCGGCTTCGCACCCGAAGTCAGCGCATAGCGCTCGCGGCGCTCCTCCTTCTCACCCTTGCTTTCCAGCTTGAGGCCCCGCGAAAAGTCCTGGTCATTGCAGCGCAGCCCTAGCGGGGACGAGGCAATTACGGTCTTTCCCTTACGGGTGACCTGATAGCTCGGCACTCCCGCCTCATCGAGATGGAGAGTGATCGAATTCGCACCGTCTGGAGAAGCCAAGGCCAGCAACTCTTCCGCATGAGCGGAGCCGAGGAGTGCCAGAAATGCGACGAGAAAGCGGAAATCGGGAGCCATGCCTCAAAGACGGAACTTCGCGCGCTCCGCTTTCGGCAATGACGAAACAACCAATTCATGCGACAGATCGATCAGCTCCCGCAGCAGGGCGGATGGCACCGAACCATCGAGAATGATCGTGTTCCAGTGCTTCTTGTTCATGTGGTAGCCCGGGGTGATCGCCTCGTATTCGTCCCGCAATGCCACCGCGCGATCGGGATCGCACTTCAGATTGATGCGGCTGGGATATTCGTCCGGCTGGGTCAGGCCGAACATTTTCCCGCCCACCTTGTAGACCAGGACGTCCGGACCAAAGGGCGTGGTTTCCTCCGCGCCCGGCTTCGAAAGGAAGTATTCGATGACATCGGGGAGATCCATGCGCCGGTCTTTATCAGACCAGGGTCCCCTCCGTCACTCCCAGCTTCTCGAAGGCCTTCACGTTTTCCAGGAGGGTCTCCGCATCCGTCTTTCCAGCCAGAAGATCGCGGTAGGCGGAGATGGTCCGCAGCGCTCCGAGGTCATCCTCGTCGAGGAGTTCGATGCGGTACTTCGCCAGGCCGGTCGCGCGAAGCTCGCTGAAGAAGCGGGCACCGGTCTGGGCCCGGCCATTGAAGAGCGTGTTCCGGCAGCCGACGTCCGCCATCAGGCGATGGAGTTGGCCCACCCGGTCGCGCAAGTGGACGATATGCGTTTCACAGGGGCGCCCGCAATCCTTGTAGGTAGTACCGGTGCTGAGGAAGGTGCAGAACACGCAATGCTCCATATGGAACATGGGCATGTGCTGGTGGATCGTAAGCTCGAACCATTCCGAAGGGGCACCGTTCAGAAGATCCATCACTTGTCCGATGTTCAGGTCATAGGAAACGGTAAGGCGGTCGAGGTTCGCGGCACCTTTGAGAAGCTTCGCGGTGATCGGGTTCGCGACATTCAGCGAAAAATCGCCGACTTTCAGCAAATCACTACGATCCTTATAGTACTGAAGCGAGGCGAGGTTCCGGAGCAGCACGCCATCCGGCTCGGCCCGCTCGATGAGCTTGAGGTATCCGCTCTCGCCCGGCTTGAGGATCCGCGGCGTGGCCAGCAGGATCTTCGAAGCTCCGCCATTCTGGCGCAGGGCCACGGCATCCTTGTAGCGGCGCGGATCTTCGAAATCGCAGTAAATTACGCCTGCCCCGCTGTCCAAGGCCGCTTGGACTTGCTCGATGCTGCGACACAGCACCGAAAGCTCCGGCTCAGCCTCCTGCTTCGGCGGCGCTTCGGGCAAGAGATCGCGATAGCTGACCTGGGTCGTGGCGTCACGGCGCTCGCTACCACTCCCGTGATCAGCCTGCTCCAGTTCATCCACCAAGGCCCGTCGCATGCGGTTCAGCTCGGACAATGGCATGTGGCAGTTGCCCTCCACCTTGAAATCCAGTGCAGCCAGCTCAAAAGGCGTATCTCCCAGTCTTCCGAGCTGTGCCTCGAGCGTCTCGCCAGAGAGCGCGTGCTTGGAGGCCTCCTGCATCGGCTCCTGGGATTGCACCACCGCCTTGATTCCTCCGCACTCCGCTGAAATCGACAGCCGCTCACCGGGCTTCCCCGTGGCACTGAAGTGGATACCCAGCTTCACCTCGCGCAGCTTCGCATTCTGCCAGAAGCGGCGGATATCGGATTCCAGCTTCTCATCGGAGGTCTTGTAGATGGTATGCCCCGGCTTGATGCGGGAGAAATTGATGCCGCTGTAGGTGCGATGGAAGACGATGCGCTCGCCCTCGATTTTCCAGATGCGCGCGCCCTGTTCCAAGTCCCGGTTCTCACCGGCATCGAAGACGACGCCATCGCCTGGTTTCAGCGGGACCTCGGTGCGATCAGTCAGTTCGATCCATGTACCGCCGCAGGCCGCGATGGTGCCAAGCAAGGGACCGCGCTTTTTCCCGAAGCGTCCGTGGGTGAGATAGGGATGATTCGTTCCGCCGAGCCAACCGCTCGTCAGCCCGCGGGAGAAAGTCATCTCGAGCTCGTAGCGGTCGTTCGCGGAAATCGGCTCGGTCGTCTTTCCCAGGCAAGCATCGAGCGCCTTGCGATACACACGGGTCACCGCAGCCACATACTCCGGGGTCTTGAGGCGGCCTTCGATCTTGAAGGACTTCACCCCGGCCTTCACGAGGTCCGGAATCATGTCGACGGCCGCGAGATCCTGCGGGCTGAGGAGGTAGCGCACCTCTCCCATCTCGCGCGTCACGCCATCCACGACCAATTCATAGGGCATCCGGCAGGCCTGCGCACATTCGCCGCGGTTCGCCGAGCGCTGGCCGAGCGATTCGCTCGTCAGGCATTGCCCGGAGTACGCCACGCACAGCGCGCCATGCACGAAAACTTCCAGCGGCGCCGTGGGAGATCCGCCGAAGCGCTCGATTTCCTTCACGGAAAGCTCGCGGGCGAGCACCGCGCGTTCCATTGGGAAAATCGTCTCTAGGAAAGCGATCCCCTCCGGCGAGGTGATCGTCATCTGGGTCGAGCCATGGAGTTCGACCTTCGGTGCAATTTCCCGGGCCATCTTCGCCAGCCCCAAATCCTGGATAATCAGGGCATCCACTCCTGCATCCGCGATCAGGCGAAGCTGCCGCTCCGCCGCCTCCAGCTCACCCGTGAAGATGAGCGTGTTCATCGCCACGAAGCCCTTCACCCCGTGTTTGTGGAGGAAGGCCATCAGCTCCGGCAGGTCGGCCTCGGTGAAATTGTCCGCCCGCAGCCGGGCATTGAATTTCGGCATGCCGAAGTAGATCGCATCTGCCCCTGCCGCCACGGCGGCGCGGGCACAGTCCCAGTTTCCGGCGGGGCTGAGCAATTCGGGTGTCGTATCGGCGTGCTGCATGCGGGACGGGACCGATGCCACGGAAACGCCCGCTTGGAAAGTCCCGCTAGAAAAGCATTCGCACTGCCGGAATCCGGGATTTGCCAATCGGCTGGTCCCGGTCATCTTCTCCGCGTGATCGTTTCAGCCTGATGGAACCGGTGCGAGTGGACAAGTGGATGTGGGCCGTGCGCCTTTTCAAGACGCGCGGATTGGCGGCAAAGGCCTGTGAAACCGGCCGAGTGAAGACCGGGGACAGGATCCTGAAGCCCGCCTCGGAACTCCGCGGCGGCGAGTTGATCGAGCTCCCCTTCCCGGAAGGCCCCGGCACCCGGGTGGTACGGGTGCTTGGCCTGATCGAAAAACGCGTGGGGCCTCCCGAAGCTCGCGCCGCTTGTGAGGAACTCACTCCCGAGGAGGTGATCGAGCAGCGCAAAATTTGGAACGAAAGCCGGTCCCACCGCCTGGAGGGCGACCAAGGCAGGCCCACCAAGAGGAACCGCCGTCAGTTGGAAGAACGGCGGGGCTTCTTTGAATGATGCTTCTTATCGCCGGCGACGGAACAGGAACATCAGGCCAAGGGCGCCGAGCAGCGCAGCCCGGGGCTCGGGAACGATGCTCACGTTCACCCGGTTGTCCCCCGTCGTAAGCTGCCAGCTCAGGCCGGAGTCGAGGGTCGGCATGCTCCCAAGCACGAGCGAGTTGTCCACCAGCGAACCATAGGTCAGCAAGGTCCAGGTGCCGGTGTTAACACCCGCGAAGGAGCTCGTGCCCGCCACATTCAAGGTGCCATCCAGCGTAAGTTGCCCGCCGACGGTGACGAGGTCGTTCACACCGAGACCAAGGCTCAGCGGCGATGCCGCATCGAGTTCCCAATTGAGAATCGCCGTGCTGTTCAAAAGCAGGTTTCCACCCAGCGCGAGCGTGCCCGCGCTGCTCCCGGGAGCCAAGGTGCCATCCACCGTGACATTCCCGGCGATGGTGCCTGCGGTGGCGGAGCCACCACCCAGGATGCCGTCGATCCCCACGGTCACCGCCGTGTTGCCGAGCGCACCGTTCACCAGCAGCGTGCCCGCGGAGACCATGGTCGCGCCCGTGTAGGTATTGCTCGCATTCAGCGCCATCGTGCCGCTGCCCGTCTTCGTCAGGCCACCCGTTCCACCGACATCCGGCGAAGCGTTGCGCAGCGCGGCGGCCACGATGAGGTCGGCCCCGGCAACCGCATTGCCCACGTTGAAATTAATGTTCCCCGCAAGGTGATGCCCGTAACCACCCGTCGAGGTGATGGTCGATTGCGCTGAACCACCGGTCGTCACCGTGCCCTTCAACTCGAAGCCTTGATAGGAACCGGGCGTGCCTGTGCCGGTGCGGGTCAAGGTCCCGCCATTCAGGTTCACCGCGCCGATCACATTGTAGTTGTTCGCCGCAAGCGTGCCCCCCTGGTTCACCGTGAAGGTCGGCAGGTTGGCCAAGGCCACCGCGCCGTTGCCAAGCACGTTGTTCGTATTGAAATTAACGATGGCTCCGTTGTTGATCGTGACCGTTCTCGAAGAGGCTTGGTTACCGAAGGCACTGGTCGTGGCATTGCCTTGGACAGCAACGTTGATCGCACCACCGTTCACCACAATATCCCCGGCGAGAGTCGAGGCACCCGTGCCTAGCGTCAACGTCCCCGCGCCAGTCTTCGTATAGCCGCCGGTGCCGGTGATGATGGCATTCACGCTGAGATTTCCATCGCCACCGATCTCATTGTTCGTGCCGGTGAGCGTGAGAGAGGAGATGACAGCCGTCGCTGTAGCCCCGGTGCCCGCGCCGCCGTTCAAGGTCACCGTCGGCGCCGAGGTGTAACCGGATCCTGCCGCCGTGGTCGTCACGCTTCCCACCGTCGCACCGCTCAGGGCTGTCGTCGCGGTCGCTCCAGATCCGCCACCACCACTGAGTGCCACCGTAGGTGCCGAGGTGTAGCCGCTGCCCACCGCCGTGATGCGGATTCCCGCGATGCCGCTGGCGAGCGTTCCAGCCGTGCTGGTGTTGGAATTGATCAGCTTGCCGCCGTTCAAGGTGATGGCCTCGTTTACCGTCACCCCGCTCAGGTCAAGCGCACCGCCACCGGTAACAGTGGTCCCATTTACCGCCGTATTCCCGATCGCACCGCCGAAGCCGAGCGCATTGTTCGAAGCCGCTTGGAGCACACCACCGCTGATCGCCAGCGCTCCGGTGAAGTTGTTGTTCCCCGTGACACGCATGGTGCCCGCGCCGTTCTTGTTGAAAGCACCGCTACCGGTCACCTGTCCGGAGACCGTCAGGTCTTCCGCTGCACTACCAGTCACATCACCGACATTGAAATTCGCGGCGCCAACCATGTTCACGCGTGCCGACATCGTCGAAGCGATCGATCCCGTCACGGCCCAGTTGGTGGCATTGCTGGAGCGGATCTCCGCGCTGCCATTCACCGTCGCACCATTCATCGTGATGCTGTTGAAATACTGCTCCTGATTCACGGTCAGCGTGCCGCCATTCAGGATCATCGACTCGGTCATCGCGCCATCACTGCCGCCGAGCGCATGAGCCGAACCCGCTGCGAGAACCATCGTCGCACCGCTATTCACGGTGATCACGCCCGCGCCATCCAGGCGGTTGCCGCCGAAGCCGCCACCCGTCACGGTGAGCGTCCCGCCATTCACGGTCACGTTCCGCGGCAGCAGCTGGAAACTGCCCAAGGTCAGGTTCCCCGCGCCCGATTTCACGAAAGTACCGGCGCTGCCCGCAGCGAAAGCACGATTGAAGCTCGTCGCATCGGAGCGGTTCAGGTTCAGCGTGGCATCCGCCGCCAGCGTGATCGTGCCGCTGCCAAGCAGCCCGCCCGTTGTCCCGCCATTGCCGAAGTTCACGGTGCCCGCACTGATGTTCATCGCACCCGGAGTAAAGTCGGTGAGCACCGTCAGCGAACCCGTGCCCGACTTCGTGAATTGCCCGCTGCCCGTGATCGAACCCGTGCCGGCAAAAGTGTAATCCTTCGTCGAATCCACCGTCACCCCCGGAGCGTTCACCACCCCGCTGACATTGACCGGCACCGAAGCATCGCCCGCATCCGTGAAGGAAACCGAGTCCGTCTGGTAGAACTTGTCGGAAGAACCGCCGTTGTTCCAATTCGACACGCCATTCACGTTCCACGCATTGCCCGCGCCGTCACCGGTCCACACCAGATTCGCGGCAGAGCCCGTGACACTGAGGTTGATCTGCCCTGCGGTCGCCGTATCCAGCGCGAAGGTCTGGCGATGGCTGTTGATGAAGCCCGCATCCAGCACCGGGGCTCCCGTCAGCGTGCCCGTGTAGTTGATGAGATTGTAAGTGCTGCCACCCGTCGCCGCAGCACCGTAGAAAGTCGGATTGAGCACCGAGGAAGCACCGAAGCTCAGGTGATCGTTCACCGTGAACTTGTCATTCCCGGTGGCCACGGAAGCACCGTTGAGATCCATGAGGATCGCACCATTGACCGCGGTCGTCGTGGTCCCCGCACCGGCATCGCCAAAGACCAGCGTTCCCACGCTCGCCGCCGCAGCCGTCGCGCCCGCAGCCAAGGTCCCATCGATCGTCACATTACCCGCGATCGTTCCGGTGCCAGTGAGCGTTCCCGCGGCACCAACATTGAGATTACCCGTATAAGCCGTGCTCGCACCGGTGTAGGAAAACACCCCGCTACCCGTCTGCTGGATATTGCCGGATCCCGTGAGAACACCGCTCACCGTCGTGGTCGTACCGGCATTGCCGTCGAAGACCGATGCCGCATTCGCATTGAAGGTCGCATTCCAGTTACTCGTTCCCGTCGAACGGATCGTGCCACCGTTCAAGACCACCGAGTCATTCGATCCCTGAGCGAGGATGCCACGCGAACCGACTTCGACCACGCCATTGGTGCCGACCGTCAGATTCGTCGCCATGCTCCCCGCGCCGCTGCGGTTCTTGTCGAGCTGGATACCCACCGCTTTCAGCGTGGCGGTGCTCGCACCACCACCCACGCTCATCGAGCCGAGCCCGTCCCAGCCGATGCTCACCAGCTGCGCATCGCCGCTGTTTCCGGAAAGGCCGCTGGCATCCAAAGTGCCACCGGAAAGATTGTAGGCACTCCCTGGCGTGCCGCCATTCGCCCAGTGGCCGATGCGGATGCCATTGCCGCCGCTCTCCACCGTCAGCGTGCCGCCGGTCTGATTGATGATCCCCGAGGTATTGCTGGCATCGCCGAGACCGAGATACTTCGTCACCAGACTCGCACCGCTGCCGATGTTCAGCGTGCCGATCACCGCGGCGGCACTGTTCGATGGCGTGCTGGTGATCGAGACCGATGAGATCTTCACATCCGCACCCGATCCCAAGGACACCCCGCCCGAAGCGATCCCCAGCGTGCCGATCGACGAGCTGCTGCCAAAGGCCGAGTTGATCGTCAGCACGTCGTCCGCTCCGGTCCCCTGCCAGTGAAACGCCGACCCCGCATTCGCGAAGGTCACCGGCGAGGAAAGCGTGAAGGACGTATCCAGACGATAGCGGATGCTGCCCGCTCCACCCGAGTGGCCGAGCGCGATGCCGGACGTATTCGCGATCAGGTTGCTCGTCTGCAGCCCGTCGCCAATCTGCATGGTGCCCTGCTGGATATTCAGCGCTCCAGTAAAGCCGCTGCCATTTCCCGTGAGCACTGTGGTACCGGCATCCGTGCGGCGAAGCTCGCCGCTGCCCGTCAGCGCGCCCTGCAGGCGGAAATTGTTCGTGTTGCCGAAATTCCGGATCACCCCTCCCGCGGCACCGATCTCGATGTCCCGCGTAAAGACACCGTTGGTGTTCGCATCCACGATCCCACCGCCGTTCAGGATCACCTTGTTCGTCGCGGCACCGAAGTTCGACGCGGCATTCACCACTCCCGAGGTGATCGTCACATCACCGGTAAAGGTGTTCGTCCCGGTAAGCCCGAAGAGCGAGCTGCTGCCCCCTCCCGTCGCCGAGGTATCGCCATTCACCGCCAGGGTCAGGCCGCCGGTGCCGATGATTGCCGAGGTCCAGGTCAGCGAGCGATTCGTCGCATTGCCGAGGACCGAGGTATCGAAAACCGAGCCGCCCGCGATGTCGATCGAGCCCCCTTGGATCTGCACCAGACCCACTTCCTCCACCATGATCGATGGAGTCGCCACCGTGCCACCGATCGTCACCGTCTTGGTCGCGACACCATCGGTGCCTGCGGAAAAAACCACGCTCTCGCCATTCGTCCAGCCGACCACCGAACCACCCGCAGCATTCGCACTCCAGTTGGTGCCGCTGTCCCAAGTGCCGCCGACATTGCCGGAACCGGCGGTATCGCCATTGGTATCCCAATAAAGGGTCCCGGCGTGAACCGGCAGAAGGGAAGTCGTTGCCGTGAGCAGGGCGAGACGGGCCAAAGATGCGCGGGAGTAGGGCATGGAGCTGGGGAGTTAGAGAGCGCCACCACCATGCCTTTTAAATTCACTTTTTAAATCATTTTGTGACTAATTATGCAATTTGATGTTCCGTGACACGACGCATTTCGTCACATGAAATCACAAAAAGTTTAAATAAATCATCTTTATAGTCAGATCGTTTCCCAGCGAAAAAGGCCGCCCGGAAATCCTTGGCGACCTCTGAAATCCAATCACCAAGCTCTCCTCAGGGAATGTTCACGCGCAGCCGCATGAAGAGCTTCTGCCCATCTGCAAGCACCCGCGGAATGCGCACCGTGACTTGATCGATCCCGGTACCAAAGTGATCATTTGTCTCATCGATCACCACCGGCGTCTCAGTCGGCACTCCCGGTTCGGCATTCGTCCAGCCCGTCAAATTCGAGCCATACTGCACGAAGGGATCCGATGCCGCGGAGTCATCCGTACGACGGAAAATGAAGTCCACATACAAGGGATCCGTATCGCCGATCGTCGGCAGCAAATGATTCGAATCCGAGTCCGGGCCGCTCGGATCTCCTCCGATCACAAACTCGATGCCATTCGGAATCCCGTCTCCGTCCGAATCGGCATCCGCACCCGCTCCGGTGATCCCGTTGTCCGCTTCGAAAGTCGCATAGGCGTCCTCGATCCGCGGATGGATCGGGATATTCGGCGTCGTCGGCTCATCGGAATGCACCGGCGCCAACAGGGCCATGAAAAGAAAAGGCCACGGGAGACGCAACCGGGTGAATGCGAGCTGAGGACTCATTGGGGCTTTGGGCGAACAGGGAGAGGGATGGACGCACCCGCACTACCGGGTCGTCCCACCACGCACTCTTTGAGCAGGACTCCCTCTGCGGTTCAATCGAAGACATCCCGAAGTGCACTTATCTCCGCAAAATGGAGAGTCCGTGAAATTCTCGTGGGGGAGCTCTGACGCCGGGCAATTCCCTTGTTCCACCTTTCCGAGGACTGGTATGCACGGCTCCATCCTCAAGTTATGTCCCTCCACTTCTTGTTCCTGGCAACCTTCATCACCCTGCTACTCGCCCCCCGCGGGAACGCACAGGAAGGCTGGCAGATCGGAATGCATCAGGTTCCCAAGACCCCCACCAAAGGCCTCGTCCATGCAAACGGATTGTGGGTCGGAGTCGGGCTCTCCGGAAAAATCATCACCTCTCCGGATGGAGTCGCGTGGACCTGTCGTCCCGTCCTTACCAGGCAGCACTTGAATACCGTCATTCATGCGAACGGCCGCTTCGTTGCCTGCGGGGACAATGGTGCACTGCTGACATCGACCGATGGCATCGCCTGGGAGATCCGCAACTCCGGCAGCACCTTCGACCTGAGGGACATCGCCTACGGGACCGGCGTCTTCGTTGTCACCGGCACGAATGACGGCAGCGGCGACGCCCCGCTCTTTCTCACTTCCTCCGATCTCCTGAACTGGACCGCCTTCGATACCGCCGGGAAGTTCACCACAAACAGCCTGCTGGCAGATGCCGCCGCCATCGTCTTCGCCAACGGTCAATTCGTGGTCCCCTTCCCGAATCAGCAGACCTTCGTCTCCAGCGACGGCCTCTCATGGGAACGCAAGCTCACCAACCTCGACTTCGATTTCCCGCGCGATATCACTTATGACTCCGGGAAATTCTACTGCCTCAGCCTCTGGGGCACCTGCGCCTCGTCGCTGGATGCCCTCACTTGGACTCCGATCATCCTTACCCAACATTCGACCTTCGAGCGGATGGATCGCATCCTGGTCGATGGCAGCCGGATGATTCTCACCTCCGATGATGCCTTTCATACCAGTACCTCTTCTGGCGAGTTCTGGAGCAAACGGGCCATCTCATCTCCATCTGGAAACGACGGCCTCTTCGGGGTCGCAAGAAATGGCAGCCGCTACATCGTGATGGGCTTCAATGGCAGCGCGATCGTCGGTGACAATTTCCTCTGGCAGGCCGTCTACACGAGCCCGGCCGTCGAGAACTTCTTCGGCGTCCATCACGCGGCAGACACCTTCGTGGCCGTGGGCAAGCGGGACGACTTCGAGTGGACCGGCGTCATCTGGAGCTCTCCCGATGCCCTGCATTGGAGCTTGCGACACGCCGCCCCGGGACATCTGAACTCGGTTTGCCATGGCAATGGGACCTGGGTCTGCGTGGGTGAAGCGGCATCCGGCGATGCTACCCTTTTCACCTCCACCGATCTCACGAATTGGACCGAACGCCCGAACCCGAGCAACTACAACCTGAAGGATGTGATCTTCGCCAACGGGGTATTCGTCGCCGTCGGCGGCAGCTACGGCTCGCCGATGGTGTTGACCTCACCGGATGGTATCGCGTGGACAGCCCGGACTTCGAACGCACGCGGAATCTTGGCCGCTGTGACCTATGGCAATGGTCTCTTCGTCGCCGTCGGCGAGCGGGAGTCTGGTAACGCAGGCGAAATCATCAGCTCTCCCGATGGAGTGACTTGGACACGCGCGGACATCGAGCCGCCGGCAGCTCTCACCGGCATCATCTACGCCGACTCGATGTTCCTCGCCGGCGGTTCTTCCGGCTATCGCTCGTCGGACGGGCTCGCATGGACACCGCTGGACAATCTTGATGGAGGATCATCCGGTGTTGGAGGGGATATGACCCACGATGGCAGCCGCTTCATCAATGCAAGCTCCACCACGATCACCCCGCTGCCCGCTCAAGGCACCCTGAAAGTCACCCCGCAGCATGGCTTTGCAGGCCTTTCGATCTGCCACGGCGAAGGAAAGACGGTGATCGTTGGCGGAAACCAATTCGTCAGGTTCCGTAACGACGGGGACTTGCCTGCTGCTCCTGCCGGAGTCGCTGCGGAGAGCTCTACCGTCACATGGCTCGCCCACCCGGCGGCACGTGGGTATCAGCTCTACCATCGTCAGGCCGGCACCCACCAGTGGTTCCCCTCCGCCTTGCCATGTTCCCCATCGGAGAGCTCACGGCTTATCAAGGGACTGCTTCCTCTGACAGGCTACGAATTCGCCGTACAAGCCATCACCGATGCCGGACTCTCGGAACTCGCCACGGCCTCCTCCACTACCTTCCACGACCTGGATCTGTGGCGCATGGAAACCTTCGGATCCCGCGATGGTGAAGGCGATGGGGCGGATGATGCGGACCCGGACCACGACGGCTATGGCAACCTAGTGGAATACGCATTGGGTGGAAACCCGTTCGCCCGGGATCCCCGCAAGCTCGTCACCACCAGCTCCGATCTTGTTTATGACCCCGGCTGGGGAGGCTGGTTCAACTTCGAGGTGAGCTTCGTTGCGGACGCGCGTAAGAAGGCGATCGACATCCATGTGGAAGCCTCCACCGATTTGGTGAATTGGGAAAAGATCGCCCGGAGCAAGGGCGGTGCGCCCGCGCAACTGCTGGGTGACACGGGCGAGGATTTCGGCTTCTACGATGGATATAGTGGAGGCGCGTCGAATCCCGTCCGCGAAATCATCGTTTCCCGGTCAGGGATGCTTCCCTTCACCCCGGAGAACGGAAAGACCTTCTTCCGCATCGGGGTGGAGGAAGCGGCCCCCTGACCCAAAGCTGCGCCCGGCATGCAGGGATCGCCCGCCTGCACCCCGCACCGGCACTCCGGCGCTGTCGGAGATTTTGTTGATCGCTCGAAAGACGATCTCCGGGGAAAAGGTATCCGCGTTGACCTGCCCCGTGGATTCGTTTCCGCGGGGTCACCTGAAGAACCCCGCTCTCACGAACCCAAAATCCGCCATGTCATCTCTTGATCGTCGCCAATTCCTTCAAAGAACCGGCATCGGAGCCGGAGGTCTCCTGCTCGGCTTCCCCGCCATCGTCCGCGGCCAAAACCTGAACAGCCGCCTCAATGTCGCCTGCATCGGCGTCGGAGGAAAAGGCAGCAGCGATACCGATGACGCGGCACGCTGCGGCGGAAATATCGTCGCCCTCTGCGATGTCGATGCCCGCTTCCTCGGCAAGAAGGCCGAAAAGTTTCCAGAAGCCAAGCGCTTCGCCGACTACCGCAAGATGCTGGAAGAACTCGGCTCTTCCATCGATGCCGTGACCATCTCCGGCCCCGACCACATGCACGGTCCGGCCGCGATGCTGGCCATGGGCATGGGCAAGCACATCTACTGCCAGAAGCCGCTGACCCAGACCGTCTGGGAAGCCCGCGAGCTGAAGCGCATCGCCGCGGAAAAGAAACTCGCCACCCAGATGGGCAACCAAGGCAGCGCCGCCGATGGCCTCCGCCGCGCCGTCGAAGTCATCCAGGCTGGCGTCATCGGCGCGCCGAAGGAACTTCACGTCTGGAGCAATCGCCCGATCTGGCCCCAAGGCATGGATCGCCCCAAGGGCTCCAGCCCGGTGCCGGACTACTTGAATTGGGACCTCTGGCTCGGGCCCGCCAAGGAGCGCCCCTACGTGGAAAAGGCCTATCACGACTTCGCATGGCGCGGCTGGACCGACTTCGGCACCGGTGCTCTCGGCGACATGGCATGTCACACGGTGAACATGCCCTTCCGCGCGCTGAAGCTCGGCTACCCCACCGTCGTCGAGTGCGAGATGGCCTCCCGCATCTACGGCGAAAGCTATCCTCTCACTTCCCGCATCCGCTTCGAGTTCCCCGAGCGCGAAGGCCTGCCGCCGCTCAAGTTCTGGTGGTACGACGGCGCGCCGAATGCCGAGTTCAAGCCTCTGCGCCCTTATCCGAATATCGTGAAGGACGTCGTCGCCCTCATGGGCAAGCTCCCCGAAAGCGGCTGCCTCATCATTGGCGACAAGGGCGTGCTGTTTTCGCCGGACGACTACGGCGCGAAGTTCCTCATCCAGCTCGAGGGCGAAAAGACCTTCACCGACGGCAATGAGCACCCCGCTGCCAAGGCCGTGCCCCAATCCATCCCCCGCTCACCGGGCCACAACGAAGAGTGGTTCCAGATGATCAAGGACGGCACCCCTGCCTACTCGAACTTCGACATCGCCGGCTACCTCACCGAAATCATCCTCCTCGGCTGCATCGCCCTCCGCGTCGGCGAAGGCGTGAAGATGGAATGGGATGGCCCCGGCATGAAGTCTCCCAACTGCCCCGAAGCCGCCCAGTTCGTCAAACGCGACAACCGCCCCGGCTTCTAGGCAAAACGATTCCTCAAGGCTGACCTCAAAGCGTGCCCCGCCCTAACAAAGCGGGGCACGTTTCTTTTCATCCCCCGGGACCGCGCCCCCGCCTCGCTTCGACAGCCCCGCCGGAGTGGCGCTTTCTGAAGCACCATAACGCGGACCGCTTCCTCCCGGAAGCCCTGCGGGAATCAGCCCAGAAACCCCATCCAATTTTCACCCTCCGTGATCCTCTCTGCAACCTCTGTCCAAACTCTCGGCACCAACTCTCGCAGCCCGGCCTCTACAACCACCCCTTCCTTCTGAAGAATACCAGTTGCGCGACCGCGATCACCAGCATCACTCCCATCACTACGATGTAGCCGTGCGGGCTGTAGAGCTCCGGCATGTTCAGCGGCATCGTCTTGTTGTCCGGCGGCTCTTGGGAAAAGTTCATCCCATAGACCCCCACGATGAAAGTCAGCGGGATGAAGATCGAGGTGATCACCGTCAACACCCGCATCACTTCGTTCGTCCGCAGCCCGACGCTCGAGTGATAAAGCTCCATCAGGCCCGTGGTGATTTCCTTGTAGCTTTCCACGAAGTCCATCAGCTGCACCGTGTGGTCATAGCAATCCCGTAGGAACACCTTCGTCGGTGCCTTGATCTGCCCCGAATTGTCATGGAGCAGGCCGTTCACCAGATCGCGCAACGGCCAGACGTAACGGCGGAGCTGAGTGAGGCTCCTGCGATGCTCATGCAGCTTTAGCACCATCGAACGCTCCGGATTCTCCAACAACTGGTCCTCCAGATCCTCGATCGACCGTCCCAGCTCATCGAGCACCGGGAAGTAGTGGTCGATGATCGAGTCGAGCAAAGCATAGGCAAGGTAGTCCGCCTTCGACTTGCGGATGCTCCCGCGGCCCGCGCGCAGGCGCTCGCGCACCGGATTGAAGACGTCGTACTCCGGCTCCTCCTGAACGGTGATCACGTAGTTCTTCCCCAGGAAGATGCTCACCTGTTCCCCGCAGATGCACTCGGTCGCATCCTGATAGACCATCTGCGCCACGATGAAGAGATGGTCTTGGAATTCCTCCACCTTGGGGCGCTGCCCCGTATTCAGCACATCCTCCAGGGCGAGCGGATGCAGCCCGTATTTCCGGGCCAGTAGCTCAAGCGCATCGATGTCACCCAACCCGTCGATGTTGATCCAGGTGATCTTCCCCGCATCGATCAGCGCCAGCAGATCGGCGGACTCCGTCACCTCGTGCTCCGCGAAGCTGTTCGCATCGTATTCGAGCAAATGGATCCTCGGCTTCACGGCTCCCTCTCCCTCCGTGTGAGGCACGAGGGTCGCGGGAGAGGCACCCGGCGCGAAATGGCGCTTCAACATGCCGCACAGCCTAGCGGCTGCGCCGCCGGGTGCAAGCGGCCCTCTCAATGACCAGCCACCCCAGCGTGCCGGAAACGACCTCCGTGGCACCGATCGCCGAACGCCCCCCC
Source organism: Luteolibacter luteus (assembly GCF_012913485.1). GTDB lineage: Bacteria > Verrucomicrobiota > Verrucomicrobiia > Verrucomicrobiales > Akkermansiaceae > Haloferula > Haloferula lutea. Next base: position 1,766,529 of record NZ_CP051774.1, read on the forward strand.
TCTTCCCTCCCCCTCCGCCTTTTCATCCACACTGGCAGTAGAAAGTAACCGCCAGCATGCGCGAAACTCCACGACGCCATGCTCCCGGACGCCCCTTCACCCCTCACCCGAACCGCCCCGGCAAATGCCACTGGCACCTCGACTCCTATTGGGCGAAACCCAAAAAGCACCTCCGATCAACCCCATCCATCCCGGCCCCCTCCTCGGCCTCCCCAAGCTCCCCCCGCATCCCGTACCGCCTGTTAATTTCCCTGTTTTAACAGGCATAACAGGCGGCTCCGCCAAGGGCCTCCGAGGCACAATTCCGCACCCCGGACCACCCTCTTCACGTTGGCGCTCGATCTTCGCCCTCCCCTCCCGCTCACGGCTTCGTCACCACGCTGTTCGAGACATCGTTCCCGAACTCCTCGAAGCCATCCAGCTTCCACATCACCTTCTTCGTCTTCGGTTCCAGCTCGATCAGGATCGGCTGCCCCGGACCCGCATGGCAGTTGCCGATCACATAGTTGCCATTCGGCAGGATCTGCAGCGTGGTCACCCATGCGAGCGTGATGCCTTCGAGGTCCTTCTGCTCGATCTTCCAGACGATCTCCTTCGCCGGAGTCACCTCGAGCACCGAGTGACCGTTGCCCGTCGTCAGCAGCGTGTTGCCATTCTTCAGGCGCAGCGCGCTGAAGGTGCAGTTGCCGAAGGCTTCCGGGCCATGGCCGTCCTTCGGCTCCTTGCCAAACATCGGCACCGCATACTCCCACACCACCTTCCCCTCGGCATCATACTCGCGCACTGTCCCGTCGCCTTCCTGGCAGACGAGGTAGTGCCCGTTGTCGAGCTTGCGCGCCAGACGCGTGTCGCGGTGGGCATCGGGGTGTTCGCGCTTGAGCGTGACCTCTTTCAAAAGCTTACCGTCCTTATCGATCTCGATGATCCGGCCGACGCCGCTTTCCGCGATCATCATCTTCCCGCCCTCAAGCGGTTGGAAGGCATGGACCTCCAGGCGCTTGCCTTCGTTGCCATTGCTCTTCGTCGAGTCGTAGCTCCACACCACTTCCTTTTTCTTCGGGTCGATCCCGCAGACCTCGCGCATGTCCTTCTGGACATAGATCAGGCCGTCCTTGCCCTGGTGGATGTCATGGATCCCGCCCCATGGCATCTCCCAAGCCACCTTGCCATCACGCCACAGGGCGAGCTTCCCCTTTCCCTGCAGGAGGACGTCCCGGGCCTGAAGCGGAGCGAGCGAAAGGGCGGCGAGGGCGAGGATCGAGAGGCGGTTCATGGTGCGATGGAAAGTTTCCGGGTTTGGCAGATGGACTGTGATCTACATGCGGGATGCGTTCCCCTTTTCAAACAAATAGCGAGTCACGGGACGATGAATAGGACACCGGGAAAACACGTCTCTCCCGGCACGCTGCCTTCTCCCGAGTCTCAACGCGCCCGCCTAGCTGTTAGGCGGGCTTTCTTGACACTCGCCAGTGGGCCGCTACCTTGGAACTCCTAAACATTTCTTAAGTAATTCGATGACCAAACTGCTTCTCCTCGGCCTCGTCGCCCTGCCGCTGGCCGCCACCAGTGCCCACGCTCAGGGCACCCGCAAGCTCGACAAGCGCTTCCTCAAGGCTGACATCGACAACAACAACGCACTGAGCCCTCTCGAGTTCCAAGCCACCCAAGGCAAGCGGGTTAGCGCTGCTTACAGCCGCTTCCGCTTCAACCGTGCGGACACCGACGAAAATGGCGCAATCTCCCTGAACGAGTTCCGCGCCAGCAAGGCAGGCACCACCAACGGCAAGGCTTCCCGCCTCGATATCTTCCTGACCGCGGACCTCAACGATGACGACGAGCTCTCGCCGGACGAGTACATCGACACCCTGCCGCCCCGCGTGGCCTACCCGAAGGCGATCCGCTCCTTCGACAAGCGCGACAAGGACGACAATGGCGGTCTCAGCCCGCGCGAGTTCGGCATCCGCCGCTTCCCGCTCTGATTCATTTTTCAGAAAGTTCTGAATTTCAGGAGCGACGGCCAAACCGTCGCTCCAACTCTGTACGGCGGAATTCAAAGATCCGATCCAGCTTGCGGCGGGCAAAGACCGCATGCGCGATCGCCCCGCAGGGCCCCAGCGGCATCATGTAGTGGATCAGGTCGCTGACCTTCACCCCGCCTTCCACCGCTTCGAACAGATGCCGGTGGTGCCAGAACTTGTAGGGGCCGAAACGCTGCTCATCGATGAAGCAGCGCCGCTCCTCCACCGCCTTGATCTCAGTCACCCACGGGACCCACAGTCCGGGCAGGACTTTCACCCGGTATTCGATGATCTGCCCCTCGTGCATCTTCTCCGCCGGGCAGTGAACGATCCGGAACCCCAGATCCGGCGGGGTGATCGCATCCAGGTTCCGCGGAGAGGAAAAGAAATCCCAAGCTTCCTGAAGCGGGATCGGAAGGAATTGCTCGCGGGCGAGGGAATGAAGCATCGGCCAAATGACTAATTCCTAAGCACTCATATTTCAAACCAGCCGGTGCCGAAGGATCCGCATTCGCGAAACGTGGGAGATTTGCCCGGATGCACGCTTGCAGCTCGCCCGCTCGCTCCCGTTTGAAAATTGGCCCTTAGAAATTAGCCCTTTGCCCTCGGATTGTCGCGCTTCGCACTTGGCTACCCGTGCCCCCCGCCTACCGTCCCCGCCGATGTCCTCGCCAAAATTGTTTAGCCCCGGCCCCATCGACGTTTCGCCTGAAACCTTCGCCGCCATGTCGCGGACGATGATCGGTCACCGCGGCTCCGAGTTCGAAGCCCTCTACGCCTCGCTCCAGCCCGGCCTCCAAGCCATTTTCGGCACCTCTCGCCCCGTTTTCCTTTCCACTTCCTCCGCTTGGGGCGTGATGGAAGGCGCCCTCCGCAATCTCGCCCGCAAGAAGGTGCTCTGCCTCTGCTGCGGCGCCTTCTCGGACAAGTGGCTCGATGTCGCCAAGAAGTGCGGTTACGAGGCCGACTCCGTGCAGGTCGAGTGGGGCCAGCAGATCGACCCCGAGGCGGTCCGCGCGAAACTCTCCGAAGGTGGCTTCGACACCGTGACCTTCATCCATAGCGAAACCTCCACCGGCGTCCTTAGCGATCTCGCTGCCGTGTCTAAGGTGGTGAAGTCCTTCCCGGACACCATGCTGATCGTGGATACTGTTTCCTCGCTCTCGACCGTGCCGGTGGACATGGATGCCAATGGCATCGACGTGATGCTTGCCGGCGTCCAGAAGGCACTCGCCCTGCCTCCCGGCCTCTGCGTCTTCGCCGTTTCGGAAGCGGGCATGGAGCGCGTCAAAGGCACGCCGAACCGCGGCTATTACTTCGACTTCGTGGAGTTCGCCAAAAACGCCGCCGCCAACAACACCCCGTCCACCCCGGCCATCTCCATCCTCTACGGATTGCAGTACATCCTCGGTGAGATCGAGAAGGAAGGCCTCGAGACCCGCTTCGCACGCCACGCCAAGACCAACGCGATGATCCACGCCTGGGGCGCCAAGCACGGCTTCGAGCACTTCGCTCCGGAAGGCTACCGCTCCACCGCTCTGACCTGCTTCAAGACCCCCGAGGGCTTCGACCTCTCCGCCTTCATCAAGAACCTGAAGACGAAGCACAACTTCCTCATCAACGGCGGCTACGGCAAGATCAAGGGAACCACCTTCCGCATCTCCAACATGGGCAACGAAACCGAAGCCACCATGCAGGAGCTGATCGACGCCATGGACGACGTCCTCGGCTGAGCCGGCAACCATTCATCCCCGTATGATGCGGGGACCTGAGGAAGGGAGGGCATCCAAGCCCTCCCTTCTTTGTTTTCACGCCAACTCCCAAGCAGCCCTGTCCTCGAAAAAGAGGACATCTTCGCGGAGCCGCTGACAGTCCCGGGGCTTCTGCCGCCCGGACATGGCAGTAAGTCATCCCTTGTAGCGGGAGAAACCTCGCGCAAGCGTCTGGTCACACTCTCCTTGGCTGTTCAAAACGCCAGGAGAAGCATTCCCGGCTAAACCCGAGCCCCGATCCCGCCGTTAGAACCGATACCCATTGGAACCTCATGAAAACCGCACTGCTTCTGCTCGCCGTGGCTATTCCCGCATTCGCCGCTGAACCGAACACCCTCAGTCCCGAGGAGAAAAAGGAGAACTTCAAGCTCCTCTTCGACGGCAAGTCCCTGAAGGGCTGGCACACCTACAAGCAAAAGGAACCGAAGGAACAGTGGAAGGTGGAGGACGACGCCATCACCCTGACCGCCGGCGGCGGTGGCGATCTGGTGACCGATGACGACTACGCCGACTTCGATTTCCGCTGCGAGTGGAAGATCGCTGACCAAGGCAACTCCGGTATCATGTGGCATTCCACCGAAGACCACGACTACCCTTGGGTGAGCGGTCCGGAGTACCAGATCCTCGATTCCTTCGACAAACCGGGCCACAAGTACGCCCACGAAACCAAGAAGGGCAACATCGCCGGATGCTTCTACGACATCTACCCGGGCAAGGTCGAATGGTCCAAGCCGGTCGGCGAATGGAATGAAACCCGCATTGTGATCAAAGGCACCAAGGTGACCCTCTACCTCAATGGCAATGTGACCTCCGACGTGGATACCGAAAGCCCCGAGTTCAAGGCCGCCCTCGACAAGTCCAAGTTCAAGGGCTGGGAATTCTTCAACAAGGCCAAGAAGGGCCACATCGTGTTCCAAGACCACGGTGACAAGGTCGCCTTCCGCAACATCCGCATCAAGAAGCTGTAAGCACCCGCTTACGGATCATCTTCATAACAAGTGAAAGGCCCGCCATTACGGCGGGCCTTTCTGTGTTCGGTGTGTGTGTGTGGAAATGGACTATTCTTCTTCCTTCCCGGAAAGCGCCATCGCGGAACCGGGGTTGCCCTTGACCAGAACGGGCGCGGCCTTGGGCTTCACCAGTTGGGGGCGAGGGGTAGCGGGAGCACTATGGCGCACCATCTGGTCGATCACGGCGGGCGGCGTGCGGGCCACGACCTTGGCCCCGAAAAAGAGCGAGCCGAAGCAAGCCACGGTCCCTGCAAGATACAGGCCGGTGTTCCAGCCCTGCATGACCCATGATTTCGGAAGCAGCAACCGGGAGATCAAGGCAGCAAGCACCACGCCAGTACCCAGAAAGGGCGCTGACATCAGCAGCCAATGCTCCGATCGCCCGGGCATGACATTCGCGAACAAGCGAGCCAGGCAGGCGATCGAACCGGTGGATCCGATCAACAGGATCATCAGCCAGGTGAGCGAAAGCTTCGGCCGGATCAGGTTGAGGCGGCCACCGCGGTTCGAGCGATTGAGGAGGTCCTGCACCGTCTTGATGCCGAGGCAGGTGTTCAACCGGCGCGCTTCGAAGGATTGGGACTTCGCGTACTGGTTTTTCCGCTCGGACGAAAGATGCTGGATCCGGAGCCGGGCATACGCCGCCAAGGCATCCTGCTTCTTTCCGCCGCTGACAGCCAAAGCCGTGGCCCAAGCCCCCGGCTCCAGCGTCTGGCGCAGGATTTCCTGGCCTACTCTCTCCGAGATCTCGCGATCAAGTACGGCCTGGGGAGAGACCAGCTTGTGAACTGCCGCACGGAGAGTGATGGGTTTCATGCTCCGGCGGTGTTAGAGGCTCCCGCACGACGGCGGCGCAAAAGGAGAAAACCCGCGCACGACATCAGCAAGGCACTCGAAGGCTCCGGCACCGAGGTCGATACCGTGCCACCATCCTGGATGCTCTTGCCGAGATTGCTGGCGAGGAAAAGATCCAAGCTGTTCAGCTTCGTGGTGGTCGTGGAGCCGGCGTGGCCTGCCAACTCGCCACCAACCACATTCGTCTGGAAGAAGCTTTGGATGGTCTTGGTGTTGTTCCCGATCGCCACTGCATTGATCACGTCCACACCGGAGGCCAGCGCTTCGTCTCGAGCCTGCTTGACCGCTGCCGGATTGGTCGGAGTACTGGCAGCGGCAACCTCGAGGATCTGCACGGCGCTTTCGTAGCCGTTCGAACTGCCGCCGGTTTCCGTGCCAAAGTGGTTTGTCGCCAAGTCAATAACCGCCGCGAGCGAAGGCGAAGCGATCGACAAGGGCCGCGCGAGATTCTGGGCGATCGTCGCAAATTGCCGCGCCTCGGCGACATTGCTGATCATCATCCAAGGAATGCCCACGGACTGAGTCGTGGAATTTCCATAAAAAACCAGTGAGACGGCTATTCGTCCCGTGGAACCGGAAGCAATGGAATCAAGGACTTGGGAACTGGTCATGGCAGCGGCATAGCCGTTCATGACATCCCTGAAATCATGCTTGTTTAGTCCTGCATCCGTGACGTCCACGAGCAAGACTATTTCACTATCAACGGAGATAGCCTCGGCCTTCGAATACAATCCGGCCAAGGCGATGCCAAGGGACAACGCCAGAATCCGGATTCGTAGAGAAGCGCCGCGACTTGAGAAGGTCGCTGTCTTCATGTGTGTGACTGGGGTGAGAGCGCCGTGATAAAAACTTAAGCTTGCCTAAACGTCAATAATTTTAAAAATTAAATCATGCTTAACCCCCGCGAGGCTTCAAAAACTCCCTTCTCTTCCCGCATCGCATTCGGCATCGCCCTGCTTCTCGCAGGTTCTTTCGGCCTCGCCGTGGCCGTCATGGTGCCGAATCACACGCCACCACCGGTCGCACAGAAGAGTCTATCCGCGAACGATGCGAAGATCCGGACCTCTCTTGAGCAAGATAGCGGGAAAGAGGCACCCGCTGCCGTCTCCACTGACGACTTGGTGAAGTTCTGCGCGCAGCACGTGACCGCCGCGCGCACCTTCGTGGTTTTCAGCCGCGGCACTTGCGTGGTGGTGAACGAACCGAGTTCCGATCCATTGGCCGACGCAAAGAGAAAGCTCTCCGCCTGCGCGGACCCGAACACGCCTTTCATTCCTGAGCCGACCGCCGAAGGAGACCTCATCGTGAGCTTCCGCGAACCCGTATTCCAGCGCTTCACCCGCGAGGAAATGGACAAGCTCGCACCCGCCTTGGAAAAGCTGGCCCCTGCACTGCTCTCTCCCGCCGAAAGCGTGGCTGCGGGTGCCGACTGGACACCACCCGATCAGGCAAAGGTCGGCCTGCTGGCCCGCCGCCGCATGCTCGAGGACGCCTCAAGTGTGGTACCGGTCCGCATCATCCGCGCGAAGAACAGCGAGACCGCCGCGCGTTAAGCGGCCGCTCTTTTCCGGACCGAGCCTTCTTCCTGCATGATAGAAGGCAATCAAAGCCATCGCTTGGATCACGTGAAACAGGTCATTGTGATTGAATCGCGCATGTAGCTTCCACTGCGTCTGCTGGATAACTCCTGCCAAGATCGAAAGCCCCAAGCCAGCCAGCATGGGGGCCCGCCACGAGGCACGGACGCAAATCGCGGCGATGAGCCAGGCAATCATCGCGGAACCATAGTCTGCCATCGCCACGACGAACTCCGGCTTGAAGAAAACCGCGATGGCAAAGGCTGCTAACTTCGCAGCCAGCGCCATCCGCCAAAAGCGCAAGCTCCCAAGCCCAAGTTCATGGAGCATGCTCATGCCAATCGCGAAGCCGAGGCCGCAGATGATCCACAGAACCACGCGCCACCACCACGGCTCCAGGATAGGAAACTCCGGCGCGAAGCCGTGATAAAATCCCCCCGCGAGAGCCGAGGCCGCCATCAAGCTCATCGCACGGATCCACCAGCGCCGCGCAGGCGATATCAGATCGCTCTTGCTTAGCTTGAGCGCCAGGCACAGCCCCAGTGCCGCAAGCAAGAGGTCCGTAACGAACGTCGCTGGCTCGTGAAGCGTCATGGCATGGCGAAGAGATCGCGGTAGTGACGCCACCACTCGCTCTGGAAACGACCCGCAGGATCATATTTTTCCTTCACGCGCAGAAAGCCGCGGAAACCCGGATAAGCCTGCTCAACCTGCTCGCGCGTCGCCCAACGATGGTAGGTGAGGAAATAGCTCCCATCGAAGGAAAGCGCGAGATCGATGAGCCTTCGAAAAACATCCGCCGCTCGCGCAACGCCATCATCGTGATGCTCGGTGTGAAGATTGAAGATCACGCACGCAAAGGACTCGCGCGCCCAAGCGAGCGCGCTCTCCCGATCCTGCTCGATCAGGCGCACCGTCCCGTAGATCACCGGGATGCCGGTCGGGCGCAGCAACTCCGCCGCCCGGGCCATGAATACTGCAAGCTGCGACCTCGGAACATAGAGCTCCGTGATCATCTCCGTCGCCACCTCCGAACCCAGCTTTTCATCCAGATGAACATGATAATCCTCGAGATAAACGCCGAGCTGATGCGTGTCCGACCAATACAAGGAGCCCCGGGTCTTCAAATAGTGCCCCGAATAAACCTCGAAGACCTTTGCCCGATCCGTGTGCGCCAGGTGGATCAACTCTTCCCAGTCATCCGCCCCGAGCTCCTGCGCCTCCTCCATAGAGCGTGACTGCTCGATTGGCCGGTAGGAAGACAGCACCCCGCGATGCAGGAAGTCGCCCGAGCATTCATCAATCGAGAATTGGAAATCCCCATAGTCGGATCCATCGGCGATCCGATCTTCCAGCGTGGAAATCAAGCGATCCACCGTGGTGATCTCCACCAACCGCTCCACCTTCAAACGCGGGGCCAGCCGCAGGAGCACCGAAGTGATGACGCCGAAGCATCCGTAACCGCCAATCGCATGCCGGAAGAGCTCAGCATTCCGCGACCTGCTACAGCGAAGGATTCGTCCGGCGGCATCGACCAACGTAAAGGCTTCGATATCCCCGATGATCGGAGCCATCTTCAAGCCGCGGCCATGGATATTCGCCGCCAGTGAACCGCCCAGTGTAAGATCATCCGCACCGGTCTGTTTCTGGCGGATGCTCCACACCGGTGACACGCCTTCCTGCCGGGAGTGAAGTTCATGGATCAGCTCGGGCCACGTGAACCCGGCACCCGCTTCCACCAAGCCGTGGTCCCGATCGATCCCACCAAACTCTTTCAATCCCTTCAGATCGAGCAGCAAGGTCCCCTCGCCAAATTGCTGCCCACCCATCGCATGCCTCGAGCCACAGATCGAGACCGGCTGCCGGGCATGTTCCGGATCGGATAGAATCGCCGCGACCTCCTCTGTCGTGGCAGGCCGCAGGACACGGGAGACGAGCACCGGATTCAGCCGCGAGTGCACATCATTACAAAGGATTCCCGAGCTCATGAGCAAAGCGGATGGCACAGGCAAAGACACTCACCCCGGGCCAGAGGCAGACGCGCGGCCCGACGTGGCGCAAGAATGCGAGAGCGCAGGTCCCGGTGATTGGCCACGGCATCGAGCTTCAATCCGCAAGCCCTCAAAAACCCGCGCAACTCATCCCGGCTACAGCCCCACAAAAACGGCTCGCTTCGCAAACGCAGCCACCACGCAACCACGGGAGACTGCCCGCGAAAGGACAACTTCCCGTCTTCCGGAAGCTCCATGAAAGTGAAGATCACCCGTCCCTCCTCCCCCGCCAGCGAAGCCGCGGAACGAAGAATCCCGGCCACTTTCTCCTCCGGGAAATACATCGTCAGCCCCTCGGCCACCACGATCGAAGGAAGGCTATCATCAAAAGCCGCACACGCCGCCAGCGCATCAGCTGGCATCGTCTTACCCAGATCGACCGGCATGAAATGCAAGTTCGGGCAACCCGCCAGAGCCGCATGCTTCGAAGCCTGCGTCGCCGGATGATCCAGCTCGATGAAGCTCACCTCCGGAAACTGCGCCGCCAGCCTGCATGCCAAGCTATCGTAACCCGCACCGAGCACGATGACTTGCCGGATCTCCTGATCCAATCCCTGCCTCACCTCCTTCTCGATCCACCGCTTCCTCGCCAGGTAGTGAGTGAAGATCCCTCCCAGTAGAAATCGCTCCGCCAACATCAGTGCGCGGGACGCCCACGAGTTCTCCATCGCGAAACCAAACCACCCGCCGCTCGCCCGGTCGCCCAGAATGCGGCGGACCGACTCCTCCTCATCCGGCGCCAGCAGCGCGGCGAGATCAGGATCGCGCGCCGAAAGCAGGGTGCCTCGGGCAATCAGTGTGGCGGTATCACTCGGAGTTCGATGGTCCATCGTTCAAATGCTAGAAAAACAACACATGCGACGAGCAACCCGTCAACCCCCAATATGCTATTTTTCCAGCATCAAGGGCAGGCCGCGGTCGCTTCACCGGATCATGCGATGAAACCACCCGGATTGGGTCATCGGAAATCCTGCCTTGAACATCGATTTCCTCGATGTTTCGAAACACCGGCCCCCTCCCCTCAATTGACCCTAGGGCTTCGACCCGTGGTGCTCTTCCAGGAAATCCAGCAGGTCTCCCCGGGATCGCACCTCCCCCTCCGGAAACATCACCTCGCAACAAAAGCCGCCCTTGAAATACGTCCGCGCGCCATCCGCGAAATCGAACCGCGTGTAGCTCAAGCCGGGTGCCCGATGGTGCGAACGAAACCAAAACTTCACCTTCTCGCCATCCGGCAAATTCACCAAGCCCGCGTGCGTCTAATCGGGCAGAACGGTGAATTGAACGAGCGCACCCTCGTCATGATCCAATGCGATCGCAGCCGGATCACAGTCCTCCGCGGCCCGATCCACCTGACTTTGCACTCGCGACGCAAGTCCACCGCGCGAGACCAGCGCCACCGCCAGACCGGCAGCAAGCACCAGCAAGAGAACCTTCTTCATGATCCAGCCGGAGCATGAAGCCTCACCGCTCTCCAAGCAAGGCCTCTCCGGATTCATCACAGCTCCGCTCCACCCGCTCACGCAAGCCGCTTCGTCAGATACAGCTTTGCATGGCCACGCGAGTCCCAATCGGGAATCCGTCCCACCACCGCAAATCCCTGCGACTGATAAAAACCCGGTGCCTGGTAATCCATCGTGTCCACATAGGCCTGCCGGCAGCCCCGCACTAGCGCCTGCCGGACCGACTCCTCCAACAAGGCGGAACCGATCCCACACGCACGCCACCTGGGGTCCACCGCCATGATCGAGATGCGCAGCCACGACAGCTGCGTCTCTGCGAGAAGCCCTCCCACCACCTTGCCATCCACCTTTGCAAGCAGCACCAGCGGAAGAGCTTGATGACCGGGCTGTTCCAGCAGCGCCATGAACTCCGGATTGGCCTGCACGTTGAACTCCCGCAGCCACTGCCTGACCAGATCGCAATCGGCACCCATCGTGTCCGGCACCATCTCGATGCGGCAAGGTCCGTCCTCCGCTTCGGCTCCCGCTTCCTCGGCCGGGTGATGCACAAAATGCGCCTCCGGAATCCAGCCCACTTCCCCGCGAAACAACTTCACCAAAACCCAGCCATCCAGCACATGGATCGACTCCCCTTCTTCACCACCCACCACCGTCAGCTCCTTGGAGGAGTAATTGACCAGGCTCGTCGTGTCACCGCTCTGCGCCGCCAGGAAAGAACCATGCACCCAGCCCGCACCGCCATCCGGAGTGCTGCACCAGAACCACCCGGGAAACTCCGGGTCCGCCCGCTCCACCCGCACGGCATCACCGGCCCCGAAGCGGATCGGATCGGGATACTGCGCCACATAGGCTTTCGTGACCTTTCCTAGCATTCGGACGGCGTGCCTCGTAGCACACCCGTTCTCCCCGAACAAGCGGCCAAGGATCTACCGGCCCCCAAAGCCACGAATCCCGCCAAAAGGTCGCTTTTTATTGGAACCACCTCCCTCGGAATGACGTAAAGGCAGTGCATCCATGTTCACCCGTCCCCTCTTCCGCGCATCCTCCGTCCGGCTAGCCCTCCTGCTGGCGGCTTCCGCTTCACCGCTCCACGCCGCCCCCGGCTTCTTCCGCGGACCCGCCCTGCACGGGGACACCATCGTCTTCACCGCCGAGGGCGATCTCTGGAAGGCACCCGTCAAAGGTGGCGCGGCCCAGCGGCTGACCTCACACCCCGGCATCGAAAACTCCGCGACCATCTCGCGCGATGGCACGCAGGTCGCCTTCTCCGCCCAATACGAGGGCCCTATCGAAGTCTACATCATGCCCATCGAGGGCGGCCTCCCGAAACGCCTCACCTGGTATGGCGAGGGCGCCGTGCCCATCGGCTGGACCCCGGATGGCAAGGTGATCTGCGCCACGCGTGCCCACTCGACCCTGCCGAATGACCAGCTCGTGGTCATCGACCCTACCAGTGGCACCGAGACCCTCTTTCCCCTCGCCCAGGCCAGCGATGGCGTCTTGGACGAAACCGGCAAGCGCCTCTTCTTCACCCGCCTCCCCTTCCAGGGCAGCAGCACCAAGCGCTACGAAGGCGGCACGGTGCAGAATCTCTGGCGCTTCGATGAAGGCGCGGCCGAAGCCGTGCCGCTCACCCGCGATTTCCGCGGCACCTCGAAGAACGCGATGTGGTGGCAGGGCCGCGTTTACTTCCTCAGTGATCGCTCCGGCACCATGAACCTCTGGTCCATGACTCCGGAGGGCGCAGACCTGAAGCAGCTCACCAATCACACCGATTTTGATATCCGGAATGCCGATCTCCAGGAGGGCCGCATCGTCTATCAGCACGCGGGGGACATCCACCTCTTCACCCTCGCGGATGGCAGCGATGTGACGGTCTCATTTACGCTCCCTTCCGATTTCGACCAGACCCGAGATCGCTGGGTGAAGAAGCCCTTCGACTTCCTCACCTGCTTCAGCCTCTCGCCGGAGGGCGACAAGCTCGCGCTCACCGCCCGCGGCAGCATCTTCGTCGCACCGGTGAAGGAAGGCGGCCGCCTCGTCGAGATCCCGCGCGATCCCGGCGTCCGCTATCGCGAGGCCCGCTTCCTTCCCGATGGCAAGTCGATCATCGCCCAGACCGATGAAACCGGCGAGATCGAGATGGTGAAACTCCCCGCCAATGGCGTCGGCGAGCCGGAGCTGCTCACGCAGGATGGCACCATCTTCCGCTTCGCCCCCATCCCCTCGCCCGATGGCAAGTGGATCACGTGGCAGGACAAGAACCTCGAACTCTGGGCGCGGGATCTCGAAACGAAGCAGTCGGTGAAGATCAGCACCTCGCCGGTCCGTGGCTTCGATGACCTCACCTGGTCACCCGATAGCAAGTGGCTGGCCTTCGTCGAAAACGCGCCGAATACCTTCCGCAAGATCCGCCTCTACCACGTCAGCGATGGCAAGCTCATCGATGCCACCAGCGATCGCACGCTCAGCGGCTCCCCCACCTGGTCCGCCGATGGCAAGTGGCTCTACTTCCTCAGCGACCGCGATTTGAAGTCGCTGGTGAAGTCCCCATGGGGCCCGCGCCAGCCGGAGCCCTTCTACGCGGAGAGCACGAAGATCTACGCGCTCTCCCTTTCCAAGGAAGGCCGCTTCCCCTTCCAGCCGCCGAATGAACTGAGCGCGGAACCGAAGAACGAGGAGAAGAAGGAGAACGGCAAGGAGAAGGAAGAAAAGCCCGCCGCGCCGGTGGTGAATATCGATGCTGATGGCCTCCAAGCGCGCATCTATCAGGTGCCCGGCGTTTCCGGAAATCTCTCCGGCCTCGTCGCCACCTCGAAGCATCTCTTCTTCACCACCCGCCCCACGGGCGAAGAGGGCAAGCCGCGCCTGATGCGGCTCGATATCAGCAACGACTCGCCGAAGCCGAAGCTCTTCATGGAAGACCCAAAGGACTGGGACCTCTCGCAGGATGGCAAGAAGATCGCCCTGCAGCGGGGCGATGACTTCTTCGTGGTCCCTGCCGATGGCGAGGCCCCGGCGAAGCTGGAGAAGAGCGTGCCGCTCGGCCACTGGAATTTCGAGATCCACCCGAAGGAAGAGTGGCGCCAGATCTATCATGAGTCCTGGCGGATGCTGCGCGATTACTTCTATGATCCCGCGATGCACGGCGTGAATTGGAAGGCCATCCGCGCGAAGTATGAGCCGCTGGTTGACCGCGTATCGGATCGTTCGGAGCTGAGCGAGATCATGCATGAGATGTCCGGGGAGCTCAGCGCGCTGCACATCTACGTCCGCTTCGGCGATCTGCGCGAAGGCCCGGACTCGATCCAGCCCTCGCTGCTCGGCGGACGCTTCTCACGGGATAGCGTTTCCGGTGGCCTGAAGGTGGAACACGTCTTCACCACCGATCCCGATTACCCCGGCGAGACCAGCCCGCTGGCCCGCCCCGGCGTGGCGGTCAAGGAGGGCGATGTGATTCTCGCGATCAATGGCCGCGATCTCCGCCCGATCGAGAATCCTCAGCAGTTGTTGGAGCAGAAGGCCGGGCAGCAGGTCTTGCTTGATGTCCTCGCGAAGGAAGGTGGCGTCCGCCGCAATGTCATCGTCGAGCCGCTCTCGCCGGAAGCCGCCGCAGACCTCCGCTACTCGGAGTGGGAATACACCCGCCGCTTGCAGACGGAGGAAATGGGCCATGGGAAGATCGGCTACGTCCACCTCCGCGCCATGGGCCCGGAGAGCATACTTGAGTGGGCGCGGAACTTCTATCCGGTCTTCGACCGCCAGGGTCTCATCATCGATGTCCGCCACAACCGCGGCGGGAATACCGATTCCTGGATCCTTGGCCGTCTCTTGCGAAAGGCTTGGTTCCATTGGTCCCCGCGCGCCGGCCAGCCCTACTCGAATATGCAGTATGCCTTCCGCGGCCACGTCACCGTGATCTGCAATGAGTGGACCGCCAGCGATGGTGAAGCCTTCTCCGAAGGCTTCCGCCGCCTTGGCATCGGCAAGGTCATCGGCACCCGCACCTGGGGCGGCCAGATCTGGCTCGATTCGAAACGCTGGCTCATCGACAACGGCATGTGCACCGCCGCGGAGATGGGGGTCTATGGGCCGGAGGGCCAGTGGTTGATCGAGGGCACGGGGATCGAGCCGGATGAGATCGTGGACAACACGCCGCGTGAGACTTTCCAAGGGAAGGATGCGCAGCTTGAGGCGGCGGTGAAGCATTTGCAGGATCTGATTGCGAAGGATCCGAGGCCCGTGCCGCAGCCGCCAGCGAGGCCGGATAAGACGGGCAGGTGAACTTATAACCACGAAATCACCATGATGCTCGAAGCAAACGATCTTCCCTGCTTCAGTTGGGAAGTGATTGCGAGATCTCCCTGAGCCTCAAGCTTCCCTCGGAAAAATGGATGCAGCACTGGCCAATCGAAGTATCGGACGGTGATCGCATCCAAGACTTCATGGAAGGCTACGCCTCCGAAGATCGCATGGAGCATCGTTCAGCGATCGCGACGCTTATCACCTCATGTTTGGATCATCTGTTCGCACAAGACGAGCCGATCCCGGGAGAGTTGTTTGAGAGAATCGCCGCGATTTTGGCTCACCATCCGCAGGAACTGGGGTATTGGGCACGCGGGGAAGAGGATTCGTCACTGAGTTGGTTTTCGGTGACGCCATGGTCCGATCCTTGGACATGACGCCGCCCAGGAATTCAAGTGAATGAGTATCCGAATGAGGCCACGGCGCGCCATTCGCAGGATCTGAGTGGGGTGCCGCAGCACGGGCGAGGTCGGGCAGGACGGGGAGATGTAATCCAACCAACACTGGACCAATTCCGGATGGACATCAGAATAAGAAACACACGTGATAGGTTCACACCATGAAGAGACTTGTATGGGCAACGCTGATCATCATCGCACTTGCGGCGGCCGGATTGATGCTTCTTCCATCGCTCGTGGGGACTGCCAAAATCGTCGCACCGGATAGCCTCAAGCCTGCTCCGGAAAGCATCCCACGCGTTGAGGCTGGGTCCTATTTGCCAGACGGGCTGACAGGAATTCGAATGGGTATGTCGCTGGAACATTTCCGGGGCACTGAGCATGCCAAAGACGCATCCGAGAAAGATTTCGATTTTCGGATCACGACAACCAAGAGATATCAAGGCAAAGCATTTTCTGAAGCGACCTTCTACTTTGATAACGATGGGGATCACCCCCTCTACGAGGTCATCGTCGAGTACCCGTCGGAGTATGACTTGCCGCGGCATCTGGCGGAGAAGCATGGAGATCCCACTCACGAAGGAGAGTGGCGATACAGGGACCACGATGATTACTACATCATGATCTGGACGTTCATAAACAAAGTGGTGATTGCCGCCAACATGAAGGGGACAGAGCACCAATCCAAAAAATAGCACGGCATGGCGAGGTGGGTTGACCTTCGTCGAGCCGAAATTGAACTTCACTCTGCTTGCCTTGCCCCGCCACGTCTTCCCTATCCCCAAAGGGGAAAAGCCCCAGTAGCCGGGGGCTGCGATCCCTTCGGAGTCGAATCTGGATCGGAGCCGTCCGCAATTGCAAATAGATCGGGCTTACAGCCCTCCGGCAGGATGCGGGAAGGTTACCTAGGGCATTCGCCCTAGGCTGGCATGGGTCAGGCCCTTGGCCCGGAGAAGCGTAGGTCAGGACTTGGGCACGAAGATGCGGAGAGATCTGCTAGGAGCATCTTTCCGGCGATGGCGGCCAGATGGCTTCGTCCGCACAGGGGACTGTGCGGACCACCTTCTGTGGGCGGCCTTTAGCGTTTCGCATTCATCAACTCCTCGATCTCTTCCACCTCGATCGGGATGTCCTTCATCAGGTCGAAGTTCGAGGTCTTGCCGATGACCACATCGTTCTCGATGCGGATGCCCAGTCCTTCCTCGCGGATGTAGATGCCGGGCTCGATGGTGAAGACCATGCCTTCCGCATAGGGCTCATGCGGCGGGGCCACGTCGTGGACGTCGAGGCCCATGTGGTGCGAAGTACCATGCATGAAGTACTTCTTCACGAGGTGCTTGTCCGGGCCCTGCTCTTTCGCTTCCTTCGCGCCGATCAGGCCGAGTCGCACGAGTTCGGCTTCCATCAGCTCGATGACCTGCTTCTGGTACTCCAGCGGGGTGTTGCCGGGGCGGAGGATTTCATTCGCGCCGCGGAAGACGCGCAGCACGGAGTTGTAAACTTCCTTCTGGCGAGCGGTGAAGCGGCCATTGACCGGAATGGTGCGGGTCAGGTCGGAGGCCCAACCGGCGTACTCGGCGGCCACATCGAGCAAGAGCATGTCGCCATCTTGGCAGATCTTGTCGTTCTCCACGTAGTGAAGCACGCAGGCGTTCTTGCCACTGCCGATGATCGGGCCGTAGGCGAAGCCGCGTGATCCCTGACGGACGAATTCGTGGAGCAACTCGGCTTCCACTTCCCACTCGCCCACGCCGGGCTTCACGAAGCCGAGCAGGCGGCGGAAGCCGGCCTCGGTGATCTTGCAGGCCTTCTGGATGATATCCACCTCCACAGGATCCTTCGTGATCCGCAGGCGGTGCATCAGCGGCGCCAGGCGCTCATAGCGGTGCAGCGGGTAGCGCGCCTGGCACTTCTTGATGAAGCGGTCGTTCGCCGTTTCCACCACCACCACGGCGCGCAGGTGCTCGTTCGTGGTCAGATAAATATTGTCGGCCTGCGGGATCAGGCGGTGCAGCCAGGACTCGAAGCTGTGGGCCCACTCGATGCGCTCGATGCCGGTCGCGGCCTTCGCCTGCTCCTTCGTCAGCTTCTCGCCTTCCCAGATCGCAATGTGCTCGCTGGTTTCCTTCACGAACAGGATCTCGCGCTCCTTCGGATCCTTCGCATCCGGCATCAGCACCAGCATGGTATCCTCCTGATCGACTCCGGTGAGGTAGAAGAGATCCGCGTTCTGCTTGAAGGCCATCGTCCCGTCCGCATTCGTCGGATAGATGTCATTCGCCAGCACGATGACGATGCTGTTCGGCTTGAGCTGGGCGCGGAGCTTCTCGCGATTCCGGATGAAGAGCTGCGGGTCGATCGGGTCGTAGCGCATGGGTCCGACTCCAGCGGAAGCCCCCGCGCCCCGCAACGTGATTCAGAGGGCCCGCCGAAATCTTGGCAAAAGCTGCGGAATCGGCGGAAGCCCCGGTCAAGCAAGCGAACAGCCTGTCCCTTTTCTTTCACCCCCCTCGGGATGCCTGCCCCACCCTCACCTAATCTCCAGCCGCGCAATCCTCCCGCGCCGGATCTGGAAGCAATACTCCAACTCGATCGGGCTCCCCGGGAAAGCCCCCGAAACCATCGCCGTCACGATCGTATTCTTCCCATCGTCCGTCACATCCCGCGGCACCATCAGCGGCGAATACTTGGCCGTCGTCTCCTCGATCCACCCACGGATCGCCGCGCGCCCTTGATGCTCCTGATCCTCGTCATGGACCACCGCCTCCTCCGCAAAGCAGGCGCTCGCCTCCTCCGCGTTCCCATCATTCGCCGCACGAAAGTACTCGGGAAGAGGTTCAGGCAGATGCATGGCTCAATAAAACCCTATAACCCCGGGACGGCGATCACGAAAGCCATCAAAGGCTGTTCAAATTTCGCGCCCTTTCGCGTCCTTTCGCGGTTAAAGATCCCGCTTTCCAAATCGCCTCCGTCTCTCAACCGCCCCGCCAATTCAGCTTCTGCCGCAGCGCCTCATAGAACGAGTGCCCCTTCAAGCGCAGCAGGTTCAGCACATGGTCCGCCTTCCGCACCTCGATTCGGTCGCCGTGGTTGATCGAGACGCAATCCCGACCATCCACCGTGAAGAGCATCGGTGCCTCGTCCGCATTCTCCGGTGCCAGCTCCACCACCGAGGCATCACTGATCACCAGCGAACGCTGGCTCAGCGTATGCGGGCAGATCGGCGTGATCACGAAAGCCCCCGCCGAGGGACTGATCAGCGGACCACCCGCGGATAGTGAATACGCTGTCGAACCCGTCGGCGTCGCCACGATCAAGCCGTCCGCCTTGTAGCGGTTCAGCAAGTCGCCATCGATATAGGCCGTCAGGGAAATCAGACGACCCGTCTGACCACGGGCCAGCACGATCTCGTTCAGCGCCATGAAGGTCTTCAACGAACCATCCACACCCTTCACATCCGCGCAGAGCAAGGTGCGGCGGCTGGTCTTGTAGTCGCCGGAAAGCAGCGTGTCCGCGAAAAGCTCCACCTCATCATCGGTGCAACTCGTCAGGAACCCAAGCGTGCCGATGTTGATGCCGGCCACCGGCTTGTCGGTCGGGCCCAGCTTGGCCACCGCATTCAGCATCGTGCCATCGCCGCCGAGCACCGCGATCACATCGCACTCCGCCGCCAGATCCGGACCATCGAGTCCACCGGGCAGTTGGCAATACGCCGCGACCTCGCGCTCCAACAGGGTGGCAATCCCACGGATCGAAAGCGCCCCTGTCAGGCGATCGATCGCGCTCCTCGCACCCTCCTTCGCAGTGTTGGCAATGACGCCGACCTTCATGTGGTCCCTTTTCTAACGGCTGAACGCCCCTCCCGCAAGGGATCCGGGAGATTACTAGGAGAAAAGGTCATGGCTGAATGGCGCCGCGGACCATTTGGGCACCACCTGGCAGTAGAACGCCGCCGCCAGCCCGGGCTAAATTAACCGGAACCATGCCCACCTCACGACCCATCAAGCCCTCCGCGACACTCCCGATCCCGATCCCGTCGTTCATTACCCGAACCTCGGGTGTTCGAGGGGCCGTCTCAGCCTGTTATTTTCCCTGTTTTAACAGGCATAACAGGCAGCGCTTGGCCGCGGCTTTTCCCATCGGAAATCCTCAGCCTAGCCAAGCGAGGAACTCCCGGTTTCCATCCGTCCCGGTGATCGGAGAGTCGATGATCCCCTTCCACTCGCGGCCCAGCTCCTCGGTCACGAAGGCTTGGATCTTCGCCACCGCCCGTTCGTGCAATGCCGGGTCCCGGACAATCCCGCCCTTTCCGATGTCCTCCCGTTCCAGCTCGAACTGCGGCTTGATCAGGCAAACGATCGAACCTCCCTCCTCCAGCACCCCGAAAGCCGCCGGCAGGATCTTGGTGAGCGAGATAAAGGACAGATCCATCACGATCAGCCGGACCTTTTCTCCCAGCGTCGAAACTTCCAGACCGCGGGCGTTGAATTGCTCCTTCACCACCACCCGCGGGTCCATCCGCAGCTTGTAGGCCAGCTGGTTGGTCCCCACGTCGATCGCATGGACCTTCGCCGCCCCGTGCTGGAGCAGGCAATCCGTGAAGCCCCCGGTGGACGCCCCTATGTCCAAACAAGTCCAGCCTTCCGGGGAAATCCCGAACGAGGCCAGCGCCCCCTCCATCTTCAGCCCGCCCCGCCCGACGTACTTCGGTTTCTCCTTGATATCCAATGGCGCATCCTCGGCCAGCTTGGTGCTGGGCTTGTCCACCAGATGGTCGCCGGAGCGGACCTCACCAGCCAGAATCAGGCGCTTGGCCTGCTCCCGGGACTCGCAGAGTCCGCGGGCGACGAGGAGGGCATCAGCACGCTCTTTTTTCATCCGGCGGGAAGTTAGGAGCCACCCCCGGTAGCCGGGCAAGGCCCGAATCCTGTTAAATCCCTCGCTACTCGCTACTTGCTACCCGCTACTTCTTCCCCTTTCCTCCCGCCCGTGACCCGCCACCGCACCGACGACCTCCGAATCTCCGGCCTGAATCCGCTCATTTCACCGGCGATCCTGAACTATTTCCTGCCGGTGAGCGAAGAAGCTTCGGAATTGGTCGCCGCCGCCCGTGCCCAGTGCGATGCGATCCTGAAGGGCGAGGACGACCGCCTGCTGGTCATCGTCGGCCCTTGCTCGATCCACGACCCGGAAGCCGCGATCGAATACGGCAAGCTCATCAAGGCCGAGGCCGAGCGCCTGAAGGAGGACCTCTTCGTCGTCATGCGCGTCTACTTCGAGAAGCCGCGCACCACCGTCGGCTGGAAGGGCCTGATCAATGACCCGAAGCTCGACGATTCCTTCGATATCAACCACGGCCTTCGCGTCGCCCGCGGCCTCCTGTTGGAACTCGCCAACATGGGCGTGCCCGCCGGTACCGAGTTCCTCGACACGATTTCCCCGCAATACATCGCCGACCTGATCGCCTGGGGTGCCATCGGTGCCCGCACCACCGAAAGCCAGGTCCACCGCGAGCTCGCCTCCGGCCTCTCAATGCCGGTCGGCTTCAAGAACGGCACCGGCGGCTCCATCCAGATCGCTCTGGATGCCATCCAGTCCTCCTCACGCCCGCACCATTTTCTCTCGGTCACCAAGCAAGGCGTCTCCGCCATCGTCTCCACGACTGGCAATGACACCTGCCACATCATCCTGCGCGGCGGGAAGAGCGGCCCGAACTACGAGAAGGAGCAGATCGCCGAAGTCGAGAAGATGCTCCGCGAGCAAGGCCTGCCACCTCACGTCATGGTCGATTGCTCCCACGGCAACTCGCTGAAGGATTACCGCAACCAGCCGCTGGTCGCGAATGCCCTCTGCAAGCAAGTCGCCGAAGGCTCGAAGACCGTTGTCGCCACCATGGTCGAGTCGAACCTCGTCGAAGGAAACCAGAAGCTTGTCCCCGACCTCAGCAAGCTGACTCGCGGCCAATCCGTGACTGATGCCTGCATCGGCTGGGAAGACACCGTCTCCGTGCTTGATCGCTTCGCCGAAGCCGTTCGCGAGCGCCGCAAGGCTTGATCGGCTCGCTAGCGGGAGGACGACGCTCTTTCCCATCGACGGGACCGGTGGCTTGTCTCACAAAGATAAGCCATGTCTCAGCGCCCGAAATTCTGGATCCACCGCAGCGGCCGCTTCTGGAAAGGCTTCGGGATCTTCCTGTTTCTCTTCGGAACATGGATCATCACCATGTTCTCAACCAGCCACGTCGATTACTCGAAATATAGCGCTTCATCTTCAGTCTCAGCCTCGCTGACCCTGAACAACGGCGGCCTCGGCTTCCGCTCCGAGAGGTCCACCTCCAAGACCCCCTCGTCGGGAAGCCGCCACTCGAACTGGGACATCGATACCTCGCGTGCCAACGGTGCGAGCCTCAATCCCGTCTTCGAGTGGAAGACGCACGACTACCAGCTCTTCTCGGTAAAGATCCTCCGGATCTTCTTACCCCTCTGGCTCCCCTTGGTCGGATGGACCGCTTTCTGGTTCTATCACATGCATCGCCAGGACAAGCGGGAGGAAAAGTTCTACGCCAACCAGCAGGCAGAAGTCGACTCGCCCCCGCCACTCGCCGACCCATGACCCTCGCCCCGGGTTTCACAGCCGCAGCACCAAAAAAAGCCGGGGCGGTCCTTTCCGAACCACACCCGGCTGAAATCGAAAACTTCTAAGGAAGCAGCGGCTTACTTCCCTTCTTCTTTCTTCTCCTCCGGAGCCGATGCAGGAGCCCCGTCGTTGATGGTCTTCAGCAGCGTTTCCGTCATGTCGGTCGCATCCTTCGTATAGAGAAGGATCGGCACCATCGAGGTGCTCTTGCCGGTCTTGTCCATCACGTAGTCGTAGCCCTCGGCCTCCGCATGCTTCTGCACCTTGACGCGGATTTCCTCGAGGATGCCCTTCATCACGATGTTGTTCTGCTCTTGGAACGCGCGGCTCTTGCGCTGGAGGAACTCCTCAAGCTCGGTCTGGAGAGTCTGCGCTTCCTGCACCTTCACCTGGCGTGCGGAGAAAAGCTCGCGCTTCTTGTTATCGGCGATCGCCGGGTCTTCCAGTTGCTTGCCCAATTCCTTGGCAGCCTCGGAAATTTCCTTCAGGCGGTTCATGCGCTCCTCCTGATCCTTCTTCACGCGGGCCACATCCTCGTCCATCTTGGCCTTCGCATCCTTGGTGCGGTTGTAGGATTGGAAGAGCGCCTCCATGTCCACGGTTGCGACTTTCAACCGGGCCTGCTGGGCGTGGGAAACCCCGCCGAAGGTAACAGCCAAGGCGATGAGGGGAGCGATCAGTTGTTTCATGGTTTCCGTACTGGCGATGCCGATGCCTAGCACCGGGAGCGGAATTGTGGAAATCCTTTTCGCCGGAGCTGCCCCGCCTTTCCCCGGAAGCGTAAATTCCACGTAAAGCCGTATCTCCGATCTTGTTTAGACTCAATGCCCAGGCTTTCCTTGGAGTGCTATGAGAACGATCACCGCGCTGCTGCTGATGGCGGGACCTCTTTCCGCCTATACGCTCCACGAATGGGGCACCTTCACGACCGTCGCCGGTTCCGACGGCGTTCTTCTGGAAGGCCTCGACCGTGAAGAAGCCCCCCTGCCCCGCTTCACATACTCCCATGCCGGGCTGGAGAACGGGAATATCCCCCGGATCGATGGCCGGCCCGTAAAAGGGTTCATGCGCCGTCCCCTCTCCGGGGTGACCGTGAAAATGGAGACTCCGGTGATCTACTTTCATTCCGACAAGGCCTTCGACGTGAAAGTGAAAGTCGGCTTCTCAGGTGGTACAATTTCCCAGTGGTACCCGGACCGCAGCGGCGGAGAAAAACTGCCTCCTCTTCCTCCCCTGCCTGATAATCCGACGCCAGCCGATCACGCAAAGCGCGTCCTTGATTTCTCAAAGCCTTACAGTGGCTCGATCGAATGGCAGGCCCGGGTGCTCTCCCCGGAGGAATCCCGGAATGCCATCCTCTTCCGCCCGGGCGAAACCCTGCACTGGATGCGCCCCCGGGTACCCGAGGCAAACGCGGTTCGCACCGCCAAGGGCGAGACCGAGGGCTTCCTCTTCTACCGCGGCATCGGAAATTTTGATCCGGGCCTGCGCACTACGGTCAGCAGCGATGAGACCCTGCATTTGGAAAACAGGAGCGGCGGCCAAATCCCCTTCGCCTTCGTCTTCGAGCGGGAAGGCCTGACCACCCGCTGGAGTCTCGTTAAAGGCGGCCTGGCCGAACGGGGCAAAGCTGAAGTCCCGAAGTCCACCATGTCTTCATCAGAACTGACCGAAGAGATGATCGCAGCAGGGATCTGGGAAACGCCCTTTCCGGAGCCGGTGTACCGCGAAATGGTAGCCGGCCTCACCGCCACCGGCCTGCTGAAGAGCGAAGCCACCGCGATGGTGGAAACCTGGTGGGAAAGTTACTTTGAAACCGAAGGACTCCGCGTGTTCTGGGTCCTCCCGGAATCGAAAACCGGCGCAATCTTGCCGCTGGAAGTTTCCCCCGCTCCGGAAAAGCAGGTTCGTGTCCTCGTAGGCCGTAGCGAGGTGATCCGCCCCCGGAAGGAACAAGAATGGCTGACCCTCTCCCGAAGCAAGGATCCGAATCACCTCGCGAACTGGGACTACACGGTGAAGAACGACCGCTTCGGCAGGGCCTATCAGCTCCGGGTCGAGGCGCTCAGCGCAACCGCTGCCAAGACGGACTGATCAATTCTTCGGATCAATCACCGGCAGCAGCTCCTTCCGAATGAGCGAGATCGAGCGCCGCCGGATCTTCTCCTGGCGCTTCAGCAGACTCTTCCATGCCACCCGGGTGGTGGCATGGGTGAAGCCCCGGTCGGTCAGCCATTTCGCCAGGACCTCCAGATCGTTTTCGTCGCCCAGATTGTCGGCCAGCTTCTCCGTTTCCGACTTCGCCGGGATTTCCAGATCCGGAGCCACAATCGACATCCCTCCCAGCCAAGCCTTGGCGGCCTTCCGGCAATCGTGGAAATCCTCGTTATGGACGCGCTGCAGGGCTCGCTTGAGACGCTTTTTAAGCTGCTTCTTCAGATGGCCTGAGCCCTTCTCGGCAAGCTCCGCCGTCTCCTCGTCGCTCCGGGCCTCGAGACGATTCCTCACCTGCACGAGCGCAGCCAACGACCAATCGATCACTTCCTGAGGCGGCCGGCGCGCCGCAGCATGTGCCTCCAGCCCCAGAATCGAATAAATCGCCGCTTCCACCGAACCCGGGATGCTCGAATCGATGTTGAGCGAGTCCCAGGTTTTCGCCCTCACGACCGCATCACGGGAACCCCCTAGCATCCGTCCGATCACCGCGATCCAGCGAATGCACGGCTTGGCCTCGCCGATCACCGCCAATCCACCGCGCAGGCGCTTGCCGTGCTTCCGGACCACATGGATCTCATCCGCCACGCGGCCGTGGGAATCCGTCAGACCAGAGAGCATCCGCTCCATCTCGATGCTGGCCGCAATGAGATTGGGGCGCGCGGAGATAAAATCAGACGGGGCTTCGGACATGGAGAGCTAGCTCTAGCAGACTCCTCCGGCCTTGTCAGGCATTTCCCGGTGACGATTGCCGATTCTTAGAAGGAAACGCTTCCAAACCAACGCTCTACATCGGCCACGGCAGTATCGCCATGCTCCGCGACCAACCGGTAGTAGCCCTTCCGTCCGTCCGGAGCTTTCAGCACGAAACCTTCGGTGCTGAAGTAGGCACCGTCCGCTCCACCGCTGGCTGATTCCTGGAACCAGCGGACGGACTCGCCAAGGATCGTGACCTTCCGCCACTCCTGTTCCTTTTCGTAGCCGGTCAGGGTGTCATTGACCATATGCTCGCCGCCGAAAGGCGGAGGCGAGGAAAGCTTTGGCAACCCCTCGGTCATCCCGTGGATCATGAGCCGGGTAAAGGGTTGCTTCGGGTCTGCATAGGTCAGTGTGTAGCCGCCCTTGCCATCGCGTTGGATTTTCGGCGCTCCCCAGACACGCTCCAAACCTTGGGCACGCAGCACCGGCACCGTGACACCCAGCAGATCGGACGCTCCTTGCAGCGATTGGCTGCGCGCCCCCGTCGCCTTTTCCCATGCTTCGAGGCGACCGCCGCCACAACCGGTGAGGGCGAGGACGAAGGATGTGGCACCAAGCATTTTCAAGAGGCGGGAGAGCATGCCCCCACCGATAGCGTCCTTTGCGTTTCTGCCAAGGCACCGCTGCGCGTTTCCGCAAAAATCCCGGCTCGCCAAGAAGCATCCTTCCGGGCAAAAAGCTGGTCCCCAAGCTGTCCTCTAACATGCGAAAGCTCGTTACCAACGCCCGCGTCGTTTCTCCCGGACTCGATATTCCCCACGCCGCCGTTTTGATTGAGGACGGCTGGATCACCGCGGTGATCGAGGGCAACAACCTTCCCAATGCCGAGGAAAAGTTCGATGCCGAAGGCAAACTGCTGATGCCCGGCTTCATCGACATCCACAGCCACGGGGCAGATGGCTGCGACGTCTGCGATGACACCTTGGAGTCCCTCCAGCACATCGCCCGCCGCAAGCTGCAGGAAGGGGTAACCACCTGGCTGCCGACCACGCTGACGCAGCCGAAGGAGAAGCTAAAGTCGATCGCCGGGAAGATCGCGCAGTTCTGCTTCCAGGGTGGCCTGACCCGCTGCCCGGGCATGCACGTGGAGGGCCCCTTCATCAACAAGGAGCGAGCCGGTGCCCAGAACCCGCAATTCGTCCGCGCCCCCGATTTCGCCGAGATCGAAGACCTGCATGCGATCATGCCGGCACTGATCCTTTCCCTCGCCCCGGAAATGCCGGGAGCGGTCGAGCTGATCCGTGGCGCACGCGCTCTAGGCATCACCTGCTCTGCCGCCCACACCTCCGCCACCGCGGCGCAAATCTTCACCGCTTGCGATGCTGGCCTGAGCCACCTGACCCATTACGGGAACGCGATGACCCCGCTCCATCACCGGGAGATCGGCGTCATCGGAGCCGGCATGGTGGACGAGCGCCTGATGATCGAACTCATCGCCGACGGCATCCACCTCTCCCCGGATATGCTGCGGCTGATCTTCACGACCATCCCCATCGATCGACTGATGATGATCACCGACTCCGTCGCCGCCTCCTGGATCGGCGAAGGAGAAGTGGATCTCGGCGGTCTCGCCGTGGTGGTGAAGGACCATGTCGCGCGTCTGAAAGAAGGTGGTGCCTTGGCAGGCTCCACGCTGAAGGCGAATGAGGGCCTCAAGAATCTCGTCGAGATCACCCGCCTGCCCCTTTCCGACCTGGTGAAGGTCACCTCATGGAACCAGGCCCGCTCGCTCGGCCTGCAGAGCCTTGGCAAGATCCTGCCCGGCTTCCTCGGCGATCTCGTCTTGTTGAACGAGGATTTCAGCGTGGCGAAGACTTTCGTCGGAGGCGAGGAGCGCTGACTCGCAGTAATCCAGCGCTTGGGAATGGGACCACTACCAACCCCAGTCCAATTGCTCCGGGGATCCGAACTTGTCCGCTGGCTCCCGGCTACCACCATCGTCAATTCCATTCGGCCCGACCGAATAAAGACGGAAGGCCCCATTCTCTACCCGATAGACGAAGGGCTTCCCGTTAAGAGGATCCACGATGTCATCTCCCCCGACGGCATCCAAGGCCTCGGGGTAACCGCCGCGGGCGATCTTGTATTCTCCTATCAAACAGGCCAAGCGCACCAAGGAGTCGTCCACCATGGCTTTCGAGCCGCGTTTGAGAATCGCCGAAACCAGTGAATCGAACGCAAGGGGTTCGAGATCACAGAGCTTTCCGATCCATCCCTCCAAGCCCGGATCGAACGAGCTTTTTTCCCTCGGGTGCAATCCACTCCAATCGTCGGGTTTACCCGACACCATGGAATTATCCCACCACGACTGAAGAGGCCGGTCACTCCGGACGAGTTCCAGGGAGGCATCCGTTTGCCGGAGGATCTCCGCGCTCTTCATGTCGAACCAGGCATCGGGAGCGGCACTCGACCTGAGCCGGGAAAAAAATCCTTTGGATTCCTCGATCAACGACGAGGGGAGGCTGCTGTCCTCTTTCCAGTGCTCGCAGTAGATCGCCATCCCTACACCTTCCAGATTGAGAGTCCGCGCGATCCGATCCTTGGGATCACGGTCGGCCCAAGCTTGTCGCAGCTTCTCCAAAGACGCGGCATCCCAAACTTCCGCCGAGATCCCCCGGAAAAGCGCGGGCATGGAAAAGCGGTCGATATTCCACGCGAAAAGCTGCGCGACGGCCCCGGTCTCCGATATCGTCAGGTCAGACAAACGGCGGTTAATGAGCAGGCTCTCAAGCGCGATATCCCCCCTTCCCGCGTGAATCGCCAGTTCGGTGCGGAGCGAGAGCCCTATCGAGGCTCGGTTAATCTTCCAAAGGTCCGCGATACTGGTGCTGTAGGCTTCCTTCTTGGAGAAATCGACTCTTGCCGGCATTACCGCCCAGCGCCGCCGCATCCCTTCACGCAGGGCTCCAAGAACTTCGGCATGCCGTTGATCAAATTGATTCAGCATCTCCACAGCAGTCCCCTTGAGCTCCATTCTTTCCGAAAAAATCTTCGGATCCAGCGGCTCGCCTGGTCGGCTGAGGTAGATTTCTTTCCCGGTGGCATCCAGACTCAGGAGCGCGAACTTCTCTCCCACCGGCTTCTTCACCCGGATATCTCTCTGGAGTTCGTTCTCCGCCCTTAGAGCCACCAGCATCGGGATCATGGCGAAGTTCTCTTCATCCGGAGGCATCTCGACTTGGAATTTCGTGGCCTCGACGAGATGCCCGCCGGACTTCAGCAATTCGACGGCGTCCCGTTTCGTCCCGGCCGCACGGTGGTTGACGGTGGCGTCGGCAAGGGCAAGGGCGGAGACAGCAATCACGAGGCCCTGAAGGGAGCGGCGGAACCATTTCTTGCGGATCAGTCGTTTCATCGGTTTCAGCGTTAGGGTTCGTTGAACCCCAGCAGGGAGGAGGCCCCGCCAGGCTGCCCCAAGGGCATTTGCCCCGGTGGCAGGATGAGCGGTTGATCCTTCAATTCATCCTCCGGCCTTGTGAAGTACAGGGCAGCAGTAGCGGCCCAGCAGACGGCCAGTCCGATCAGCAATGGCTTCGGAAAGAGTGGGGGCACCGGCTTTGGCAGCAGGAGGGCCTTCCACTCTTCCGGCGGGCGGCGCAGCTCGATGCTGCGCAGTTGTCCCTCAAAGTCATTGTCGTCGCCTGGATTCACGGGATCAAAGCTCTTCATAGGTGGGACGCAGGAAACCGCGAAGTTTGTCTAGGGCATACCGGTAGCGGCTTGCCGCGGTGTTAAGGGAAATGCCACAGATCTTGGATATTTCGTCAAAGGTCCGTTCTTCCCACAGCTTTAAGATGACGATCTCCCGCTGCTCTGGCGGGAGCTGGTCGAGCGCTCTTTCCAACTGACGACGGAAGGCTTCCCGGTCAGGATCAGGCGAGGACTGGAAAATCTCCTCCGGCGTTTTCTCGACATGATCTCTCCGCACCTTGTCGCGTCGCAGCCGGTCGATCGCCCCGTGGTGAATCATGCGCAGGAGGTAAGCGCGTTCGGATTCAAGATCGCCCGGATCTACCCGGCCTTCCGCGAGCTTGAGAAAAACGTCCTGAAGCAAATCTCGCACCGCCGTCTCATCCCGCAGCAGCGCGAGACCGTGGCGGTACATCGCCGTCACGTGCTCGCCGTGGATGCGTTCGAGATCCTTCGCTGTTAGCCCGCGCTTCGCGCTACCCATCATGACTCTGACGCATGAAGGGGAAAGTTTTGTCTGAGCCGATGTATCTTGTCGGAACAAAGTATGGGCTTCTCCAAAATTTCATGATCTTTTTGCAAACAAAGGCTTGGAGCAGCGGCACTGATTAATGCGTTATCAGTGCAATCATCCTGCCATGCCATGAGTAGCGTCCACTCCTCCCTTTCCGAAACGAAGGAATATCTTCAGGCGATCCGCCAGCGGGTCGGCACCATCGTCGTCGGCCAGGATGTGGTCGTGGAGCGCATGCTCATCGCCCTGCTCACCAGCGGTCACCTCTTGCTGGAGGGGATGCCGGGCCTCGCGAAGACACTTCTGGTGAACACGCTGGCCCGCGCGATGCACCTGAACTTCCGCCGTATCCAGTTCACCATCGACCTTCTCCCCTCCGACATCCTCGGTTCGGAGATCCTCGATGAGCGAACTGGCGGTTTCCGCACCCATCAGGGCCCCGTTTTCACGAACCTGCTGCTGGCAGACGAAATCAACCGTGCCGCCCCCAAGGTCCAAGGCGCCCTCTTGGAAGCGATGCAGGAGCGAAAGGTGACCATCGGCAGCCAATCCTTTGCCCTCCCCGTCCCCTTCCTGGTGATCGCCACGCAGAACCCGATCGAGCAAAGCGGCACCTTCGAACTTCCGGAAGCCCAGCTCGACCGCTTCATGCTCTGCCATCGCCTCGGCTACCCGACGATGGCTGAAGAGGAGGAAATCCTCCGGCGAAACCTGAAGCTCGGCGTGAAACGCGAGGGCTCCGGCGCCGTGGCCCGCACCGAGTTCGACATGATCAAAGAGGAGGCTATCGGCAGCGAGGCAGATCTCGTCGCTGCCATGGAAGCAGCAAACCACATCCACGTCAGCGATGTCTTCCTGAAGCATGTCGTCGACGTGGTCGAGCGCACCCGCAAGCACGCCGACCTGGAACTCGGATGTTCCCCGCGCGCCGGAATCTCCTTGCTAAAAGCCTCACGTGCCCGCGCTTTGCTCCATGGCCGCGACTACGTCATCCCGGAAGATCTCTTCGCCCTCGCGGAAGACGTCATGCTCCACCGCATCCGCTTGACCTACGAGGCCCTCGCGGAAGGAAAGACAGCCGCAGGGGTTCTGCGAGGGATTCTTGAGGAGTCGGTATCCTGAGACCTGCGCCGACACGCTTTCCAATCTCTCATCTACTATTTCTCCCGTAGCTCCTGATGGATGCCACCCTCCAGCACTGTGATCCGCTCGATAGCCGCCAGTTCCACCTGGCCGTAAAGCGGCTCGCCGACAGCTTGAGCTATGGCACCGACAAGAGTCCCTTCCTCGGGCAAGGGATCGAATACGTGCAATCCCGCCGCTACGAGCCAGGAGACCCCGTGAAGTCGATCGACTGGCGGGTCACCGCCCGCACTGGCAAGGCGCACGTGAAGCAATTCGAAACCCCGAAGCAGATGCCCGTGTGGCTGGTGGTGGACACCTCCGCATCGATGGCTCTCGCCTCGCATCCGCCGGGGAAATACGGGCTGGCGCTCCAAGTCGCGGGCGGCATCGCCCTGGCCTGCCTTGATCGAGTGAGCCCCGTAGGCGTCCTCGGAGCCGGAGGCCGCGACCTCGTGGTGCAGCCCAGCCTTTCCCGCGATGTCCTGCTGCAATGGCTCCACTCGCTGCGCACCTATCGATTCGACGAACCCACCAACCTGGGCCAGCGCCTGCTCGCGCTGGAGCCATCTCTCCGGCAGCGTTCCCTGCTCGTCGTGCTCAGCGACTTCCATGACCCGGATGCACTCGCGGCGCTGAAGCTGGTGGGAGCGCGGCACGACTGCATCTGCCTCATCTTCCGCGATCCCGCGGAGGATCAACTCTCCGGTGCGGGCCTCTTCCGCGGCCGTGAAGTCGAATCCGGCCGCGAGGTGCTCAGCCACGGGCGGCGCATGCTTTCCACTACGGAAAATCTCTCCGAGTCCCTGAAGAAGGCCTCCCTGGATCACTTCCTCATCCAGCCCGGCACACCCTTCCTCGGCCGGCTCCGTCACTTCCTCCGCTCCCGCGGAGGAGTCTCCCGCCGCAACCGCCAATGACGCGACGCCTCCTCATCGCCCTGCTTCTTTCGCCTCTCGCGCTTCAGGCACAGGATACGCGCCCGGTGCCGACCCAGCGCGTCGGCCTGCCGCTCAACCTGACCGAGATCTACATCCCAGGCACGGAGCTGAAAGCGAAACCGCGCCGGGATCGCGAACCCCCTCTCGTAGTTCGCATCCTCGAGGTGAAGCCGGCGAAAGACGGGAGCCGCTACGACTTCGAAGTCCAAGGTCTCGAGGCAGGCCGCCACAATCTTTCCGACTACCTTGAACCCACCGATGGCAGCGCGGCAGCCGAGCTACCCGAGATCCCCTTGGAAATCACCAGTGCCCTGCCCGCCGGGCTGAGCTACCCGAACAAGATCGGGCGCGGCGAACTCCCCAAGCTCGGCGGCTATCGCACCACCATGACCGTTCTCGGCGGCATCTGGCTGGCCGGTCTTGGCGCGATCCTCATCTGGAAAAAGAAAAAGCCGGCTGATCAGGACCAAACAAACACGCCGCAAGCCTCTCTTGCCGAACGCCTCCGCCCCTTGGTCGATGAGGCTTCGAAAGGCAAGCTCACACCCGATGATCGGGCGAGACTGGAGCGTCTGGTGATCGGCCATTGGCGCGAGCGTCTGCCGGAGGTCGCAGCGCTGAGCCCGGCGGAAGCCATGACAAAGCTCCGAACCGATCCTCAAGCATCACCATTGATCCTTGCCTTGGAACGCTGGCTCCACGCCCCATCAAGCTCCACCTCCCAGGCTGAAATCGAGAAGCTTCTCTCACCCTACGCCGCCTCCATCTGATCCACGATGACCTTCGCCCATCCATGGCTTCTCGCTCTGCTCGTCCTGCCGGTCGGGCTGGCGGTATTCCTATGGAAGAGAAGCGGGCGACGTATCCCCCTGCCCTTCGATCATCAGCCGCTGCCTCGTGCACGCCTGCTTGGCTTCCTGCTCCGCAGCGCGGAACTCCTGCCGATCCTTCTCGCCATGCTGGCGATCGCAATCCTCGCCGGACCACGCCGCTTCGAGCAACCGCGCAGCGAGCGTGAGATGACGAATATCCTCTTCTGCCTCGATGTCTCAGGCTCGATGATGGCGCAGTTTGGCTCCTCGACGCGCTACGATGCCGCGATGGATGCGGTAAACGATTTCATCTCTTTCCGGAAAGGCGACGCATTCGGCCTCACGGTCTTTGGCAGCAGCGTATTGAATTGGGTGCCACTCACCAATGACGTCTCCGCCTTCAAGTGCGCGCCGCCTTTCCTGCGCCCTGAAAAGCTCCCGCCTTGGTTTGGAGGAACGATGATCGGCATGGCCCTGCGCGAGGCGGAAAAAACCATGCTCTCCAGCACTTCCGGTGACCGCATGATCGTGCTCTTTACCGATGGAGAAAGCTTCGACCTCGAAAACGGCGTCGATGTTGCAATCGCACAGAGCCTGAAGGCCAATGGCATCAAGGTCTACGACATCCATGTCGCTGAGGGAGGAGCACCGGATTCCGTCGCGGTGATCGCTTCGATGACCGGTGGCGAGGTCTTCACTGCGGGTGATCCGGGCGCTTTGAAAGCAGTCTTCGCGAAGATTGATGAGATGCAGAAGGCGCCTCTCAAGCGGGTCACGCCGGATCCCATCGACTTCTTCGAGCCCTTCGCCATCGCCGGTCTCTGCTTGGGCGGACTCTATCTTTTCACCCTCTTCGGCCTGCGCCACACGCCATGGTGACCACCCCGCTATTGCTGGCTCTTGCCTCGCTCGTGCTCGCCACGGGAGCTGAGTGGATTCATCTTGGGCGGATCCGGAATGTCGCCGCACTCGCATTTGGCCCGGGCAAAAAACCATCACTCGCAGGACGGGCCGCGCCCCTGATCCGCATCGCCGGACTCGCCGCGCTGATTTGGGGCCTCACGACCCTGCTGCTACTCCCTCCCGCCGCGCATCGCTCCGCGGTAAAGGAAGTGGAGCCCAAGGAGCGCCAGCACTTGTTACTGGTGCTCGATGTCTCGCCAAGCATGCGGCTCCGCGATGCCGGAGCCACCGGGAAGGAAAGCCGTATGGCCCGGGCCCGGGCGATCCTTGAATCGGTGATCGCGCGGACAGCCCATGACAAACTGCACACCACGGTGGTCGCAGTTTACAATGGCGCAAAGCCGGTCGTCGAAGAGACGCGGGATCTAGAGATCATCCACAACCTGATGGACGATCTACCGATGCATCAGGCCTTTGAATCCGGGAAGACCAAGCTGCTCGAAGGTCTGGCCGAAGCCGCCACCATCGCCGCGAAGTGGCCGCGGGAATCCGCGACCCTGGTGTTGATCAGCGACGGCGATTCCGTGCCAGCCACGGGGATGCCCAAGATGCCACCCTCCATCGGCGGCGTGCTCGTGGCGGGCGTCGGCGATCCCTCCAAAGGCACCTTCATTGACGGCCATCACTCGCGCCAGGATGGTGCCACGCTCCGCCAGATCGCGACGCGCCTCGGCGGAGAATATCACGATGGCAATGCCAAGCTGGTTCCCACCGCAATGCTCGAGCGTCTGGGCACCATTGCCGTGGACGGCACCAAGCGCCTGCCGGGACAACGGGAGCTTGCGATTTTCATGACCGCCCTCGGTTCGACGCTACTGGCCTGCCTGCCACTGCTGCTCCATTTCGCCGGATCCCGCTGGAACCCCGGTCCCCAGCGAATTCCTGCCCGCCGGATTTCCGAAGCCCCACAACTCACGGCTTCCCATCACTGACAAATTCGTACAACTTGCGACTTAACCAAATGCCATGAAAATTCTCGTGCTCACTTTGTGGTGCCTGGTCCCCCTCGGCCTGCTGGCCTATCACTACGGCCCCGGCCGCGAGCTAATGACCATCGATGCCGCCGCATCGACCCTCGACCAAGCAAAGGCGAAAGCCGATGCAGGAGACTGGAATGCCGCGATCGCCGGCTACGAGGAGGGCCTCGCGCAACTGCCGAAAGACAAGCTTGAGGAAGCGCGCCGCATTCGCCTTGAGCTCGCGAAGGCGCGCATGGAAGCCGCCCAGCTTCCGAAGGCTCGCGAAGAGCTGGCCGCACTGGCCGACGAGCTCGCGCAAGACCCGAACGCCCACGCGAAGCTCCGCGACGAGACGATCGCCACCTTGGCCAACTCGCGCTTTTACATGACCTATCTCATGAAGCTGGAGGGACTTCCCGACAGCGAATGGGAGCCGGAAATCGAAGCGGCCCGCCAAGAGCAAAAGCTGCTCGTGCAACGCGCGACCGAAGCGGGTGATACCGCCGCGGCAAAGAAGCATTCCGATGATCTGGAGTCCGCCATTAAGCTGGCCCGCATGGAGCCGGAGGAACTCTACGGGAAAGCAATCCCGAAGCAGTGCAATGGCTGCTGCTCCGGCAAGTGTGCCTCCAACAAACCCGGCAAAAAGCCGAGCCAAAAGCCCAAGGACGGCCGCGGTGCCGGATCCGGCGCGCCGATGGATGGCGAGGGTTCCTGATTGAAGTGCAGGACCCGCAGCGATGCAGAGTTCGCAGCGACGAGCGCGGCACCATGTCCGCGTGGCGATTTCCTGCACCGTGTCCTGAAGGGCCTTTTTGACCCTGATTTTGTCTGACCTAGCTCATACTTTCCGATGAATACCCGCTCTGTCCTTCTTGCTCTTGCGGCCTTCACCCCTCCGCTGCTCACGGCCCAGATCATTGTTGCCGACCCTTTTGCCGCGGAACCCCAAGGACCGGTCGTACTTGATGGAGCCCCGCCGCAGCCCGGACCGGCCCAGACGGCGCCCGGCGGCGAAGGAGGGCCCGGAGGCGAGCTCGACTTCAACCGGCTCCGGCAATTGATCGAGGAAAGCAAGAAGCGCCCTGCCCAAACTCCGGAGCAACAGAAGGCGGCCATT
This sequence comes from Luteolibacter luteus, assembly GCF_012913485.1. GTDB lineage: Bacteria > Verrucomicrobiota > Verrucomicrobiia > Verrucomicrobiales > Akkermansiaceae > Haloferula > Haloferula lutea. Next base: position 1,801,708 of record NZ_CP051774.1, read on the forward strand.
CTTCAAGAACTGAAAATCGATCGCAGCCCGACGGGCATCCTCGCGACACGATTGGAGGAAGCCCGCTTGAAGGAGGAGCCGATCCCTGCCAAGCCGGAGAACGAGACCCCCGAGCAGGCCATGCAACGCTTCCAACAGGAAGCCGCAGTGTTCCGACGCGATGTGAACCTCGGACGCTGGGACAAAGTCCGCGACTTCATGGCCGCCTTGCCGAAGGAGATCTCTGCAGAAGCCTACAACGTCCTCGTTCAAAAACTATCCACCCCTGCCCAGGTAGCTCCGCCACCGGAACTCATGCTTCAGGGAGCCAAGCCCTATGCCCAGCAGGCTTATCTGGCTCCAGCCGATCTTCTAGGCCTTGCTTCAGCGGTTCCGAATCCTCCGGACAAGAAGCAGATCCAAGGTCTGGCCAAACTGCTGACAAAGGACCCCCGGCCTCCAAAAGAGTTCTTCGACGCCCTCGCCGGCGGACTCAAGAACTTCGGCGGCCAGGACAAGGAAGATCGTCGTCGGGCCGCGCAACTCCTGATCGAGGCAGGCTTCGTGAAGGAAGCAGGCGACTACTTGCCCGATCTCAATGAAGCCAAGGAGAAGAAGGATTACGCCGCACTGAATCTCATCGCCCGGCACAAGGCGGAGTTTGCGCTCGCCGACAAAAAGGCCGCGGGCAAGGAGCTGCTGCCGCAAGCGTGGGAGATCTCGGTTTCTTTCCTCAGTGACGCTTCCGCTCCTCCGCAGGAAAAGGCCGAGGCCTTGTCACGCGCGCTCACCTTGATCCCCGAGCTGGGCGACGACACCGGCAAGCAATGGCTTGAAAAGACCTTCAAGGATCCTAAGGGCGAGGGCGTCGAGCTTCTCGCATCGCTCGGCACCTTGACCGCCCAGAGCCGGGAGAATCCGGACGCCATCGCGCGCCTGGAACAGCTGAAACTGCAACACGCCGCGGTGAAGACCCTGCTTTCCTCGGAAGGCTTTGATCGCACCGCTTGGTCCGGCATTTTCACGCTCTTCGCCCGCCAGTGGACCTACGAAGCCGAAGTTACGCGGCAGAAAGACCAGAGTAATTCGCGCCGCATGGTCCAACAGTTCGACGAATGGGGAAACCTCTTCTTCACGCGCCCCAATACGGGCTATCAAGGGCCGGGGCCCCAGCCGATCGGTGCCGGTGAAATGCTCGAATGCCAGCCCGACGAGACATGGCTCTCCAGCATCGAGCCGGCTACGCGAAATGAGTGCCAGCTCTCCTCCGCCCGCCTGCTCTTGAAGGTGAAGGAACAGACGAAAGCCTTGCCGGTGGTGAAATCCATCGCCGCCACCGATCGAGATCAGGCGAAGTCGCTAGTGCGGGAAATGATCCGCGTGTGGACGGAGAACCACAATCCGAACGAGGAGCAGGACTATCGGTCACGTTATTTCTACTTCTACGGCTTCAGCCAACAGGCTGGGTCGATTCCTCTCACGCGCTCGAAGCAGGAACGGAACCTCGTGGAGCTCGCCGCGCTCGTGAAAGGCATCCGCGATCTCGATCTTGGCGAGTCCTTCCATTCTGAACTCGCGGACGCCTTCATCTCATGCCACAGCCGCGCGGAGGTCTGGCGTGTCGAAGCCATCGAGTCAGTCTTCGGTGCCACCGATGTGCTGGACTCGCCGACGCTCGCCACTCTGGTGGGACGCATGCGCTTGAATCTCGCGGGGCTCTGGCCGAACCCGAAGCTCCAGCAGGCGTACCAAACCAAGCGCAAGGACAAGGAACTGCAGGAACAGATCCTCTATGGCTACCAAGCGGGCCAAGGCGTCTTGGAACGAGCCCTGGAGAAGAAGCCCGCCGAATCATGGAGACTGAAGGAGCAACTCGCCGCGTTGCGCTTCGAGGAAAGCAATTATCGCAGCTCGCTCCACCCGGATCACAACCATTCCACCATCAAGAAGACCTCGCTCGATGAGCTCGCCGCCGCGGCGAAGGAGTATGCTTCCACCTTGCCGCTTGAGGACATTTCGAAGGAGACGAGCTCGGTGTTCGAGACCTGGTTTTACGCGGCTCTCGGCTCGCCTTCCCTGGAGGCGATGAAAAGCCATCACGTCGCCACTCCGGACGAGTACCCCAAGATCAAGGCAGTCCTCGAGTCCCTGCCGGGCGACAGCAAGGAGCGTCACTTGAAGGCCTTCGCGACCACCTTGAACACCCGGCTGGCAAACGTCTCGCCGGATCTGAAGCTGCGCTTCCTTGAAGGCGCGAGTGCGATCGCAGGCGAGCGTGAGGAGCTTTCCGATGCGAAGGACGTGCTTACTTACTATCGCGATCTGGTGAAGGAGATCGTTCTCGACGCCTCTATCGATGGTCCGGATCGCGTCGGCACCAGTTCTCCCTTCGGCCTGAAGGTGAACCTGCGCCACACCAAGGAGATCGAGCGCGAGTCCGGCGGCTTTGCCAAGTATCTCCAGAATCAGAACAACTCGCCCTTCGCCTACAACTATGGCCGTCCGCCGGAAGATTATCGCGACAAGTTCGAGAAAGCCGCGCGTGCCGCTCTGGAGGAGCACTTCGAGATCGTCTCCCTGACCTTCCATTCGGACAAGGTGGAGTCATTTACCGACCCGCAGTTCGGGTGGCGCGTGACACCCTACGCCTACTTGATGCTCAAGCCGAAGGGCCCACAGATCGACAAGGTTCCACCTCTCAAGATCGACCTCGATTTCAGCGATACCTCCGGTTATGTCGTACTGCCGATTACATCCGCGGAAGTACCGATCGACGCCGGGAAAGCCGAGCCGCGTCCCTACCGCGACCTAAAGGTGACCCAGACCCTCGACGAAAGGAGCCACAAGGAAAAGGGCTGTCTCTACCTCGAAGTGAAGGCCTCCGCCCATGGGCTCGTGCCACCGCTTGAAGACCTCTTCACCACGAAGATCGAAGGATTGGAAACCGGAGCCATCGAAGACCGCGGCCTGCGCATTGTGGAACTCGATGCTGCTGCTGAGGACCTCTCTCCCATCTCGGAGCACGAATGGCGGATCGAGCTGAAGCCAAAAGGGGGGAGCCTTCCCGCATCATTCCAGTTCCCGGTCGTAAAGCCGGAGCTGGCGAAGGAAGATGGCCTCGTCCGGCAGCGCTACGTCGATGTGGACCTCGTTCCCGTCGATGCTCAGGTCGCGCTAAATGGTGGACGTGAAAAGATCACGCCTTGGGTCGCAGGAAGCATCGCGATCCTTCTGGCCATTGGCGCAGCGATGGTCGCCATGTTCCGGAAAAAGCCCGATCAAGGCCCCACCGGACCTACACTGATCCCGCTCCCGGCCCACATCAACGCAGTAAGCGTGATCGGCTATCTGCGGAAACTCCAGGAGCGTGAGGGGATCACCCCTACGCTACGCGAGTCGATCGAGAAGGAAATCACGGCATTGGAGACCCGCCACTTCGGCCGTCAGGATGCCCCGCAAGATCCGGTGGAACTGGAAGAGATCGCCAAGCGCTGGCAGGCGGCATAACGCCTCTAACTACAGGCCGGTCGACCATGGGCGCGAGGGCTCCGCGCCCCGATTCATGCCTGCAATACCTTCTCCCCCTCGCTCCGCGCCACCAGCACCGCTACACAGGTATCCCCGAACACATTCACCGCCGTGCGGCTCATATCGAGGAAACGGTCGACCGCCAGGATCACCCCGACTCCCGCTTCCGCTCCTTGTATGCCGGAATTTTTCAGGATCAGGATGATTGCCACCAAGCTTGCATGGGGCACTCCGGCGATGCCTACGCTGGTCAAAAGCGCCGCTACAACCACGAAGAACATTTCCCCGGCGTTGAAAGTGTACCCCATCACCTGCGCCACGAAGATCACCGCCACGCATTCATAGAGCGCGGTTCCGTCGGTATTGATCGAAGTCCCGATCGGCAGCGTGAAAGAAGTCACCCGGGCCGAGACTCCTGCACGGTCACGCACACACTCCATCGTCAGCGGCAGCGTCGCCGCGGACGACGCCGTGGAGAACGCCATGATCAGCGCCTCTTTCACCGCCCTGAAATGCTTCAGCGGACTCACCCTCGCCACCAGCATCAGGATCAGCGGCATGGTCACCATGAAGTGAATCCCCAGCGCGAGCAGCACCGTCAGCGCGAACTTCCCGAGGTTTGCAAACAGGCCGAAGCCGGTCTGATAAACCACCGGCAGGATTAGTGCGTAAACCCCGATCGGAGCAAAGGCCATGATCCAATGGACAATCGTGGACACCGCCTCCGAGGCCGCGATGAAGAACTCCCGCAAGCTTCGCCCTTGCTGCTCCGGTAGCCGAGTCACCGCTGCCGCAAAGAGCAGGGAGAAGATCAGCACCCCGAGCACAGAGTCATTTGCGGATGCAGCGGCGAAGATGTTTTCCGGCAGCATCGAGCGGAAGATGCCCGTGACACTCTCCCAGAGGCCTTTGCCTTCCGGCACATTTCCAGAGGCAGCTTGCACCTTCGCCAGATCGCTCGCGCTCACGCCGGTGCTGTGATTGAAAGCCTCCCTGATCGCTTGGTTCGGCAGCCCGTCCGGACCGAGCCCCGGCTGGATGGTGCTCACCAGGAAAAGTCCCAGCAGGATGGCGAGCAGACCGGTGCTCATGTAAAAGCCCAGAGTCTTCAATCCCAGCCGACCAAACCCCTCCGCTTCTTTCAGGCCCGCGATTCCCCCGACCACCGAGGTCACGATCAGCGGCACGATGATCATCTTCAGTGCCCTCAGGAAGAGATCCCCCACCAGCTTGCAGATTTCCAGTGCACCGGTGATGAAAGCCGGCGGCTCCGCTCCCGGAAATATTCCGCGAAAAGCTGCCGCGGTAAGGGTCGCGAGCAGGAGCGCGGAAAGGATCTGCCAGTGGAGAGCGATGCGTTTCATGGAAAAATAGCGGCGGGGAGCAGGCCGTAGCACACCCCATACCTCCCGTTAGAAAACGGGCACAGCTCCCGCAGGGCAAGCAGCAAGGATCCGTCACCCAAGCAGTTCCGGAATCCCGATTCCGACAAGTTACTTGGAACTTCCTCTCGCCCGCGGCATCTTCCGCGTGTGCTCCACTGGTTCCAAAACGGCGCGTTCCCTCTTTATCTGGCTCCCATGGCCGGGGTCACTGACGTGGTTTTCCGCCAGATTTGCAAGGAGTTGGGTGCCGACGTGATGGTCACCGAGTTCGTCTCCGCGGAGGGAATCATGCAAGCGGACGACCGCACGCGGAAATACACCGAGTTCACCGACGAACAGCGCCCGGTGGGCGTCCAACTCTTCGGCGGCGATGGCGAGCGGATGGGCGAGGCCGCGAAAAAGATCATTGATTGGAAGCGCCCCGACTTCATCGACATCAATTTCGGTTGCCCCGTGAACAAGGTGGTCGCCAAGAACGGCGGATCCTCCCTTCTCAAGGACTGCCCCACTCTCGCATCCGTCGCTTCCGGCGTGAAAAAGGGCGTGCAAGACGAAGTTCCGGTCACCGCAAAAATCCGGATCGGCTGGGACGATAAGACGGTGAACGCCGTCGAAGTCTGCAAGATCCTTGAGGACTGCGGAATGGAAGCCATCGCCGTGCACGGTCGCACCCGCTCGCAGGGTTACTCCGGTGAAGCGAATTGGGATGTCATCGACGCCTGCGCCCGGGCTGTGAGCATCCCGGTGATCGGCAATGGCGACATCGCCAGCGGTGAGGATCTCGCCCGCCGGAAGCAGGAAACTGCAGTCTCCGGAATCATGATCGGTCGGGCCGCCATGCAAAACCCCTGGATCTTCCGTGAGGCAAAATACTACTTGGCCACCGGGGAAACCCTGAAATCGGTTCCTCTGGAAGAACGCTGGGAATTGGTCCTGCGCCACTGCCGCTTGGCTGTCACCAGCTCCCGCTACGGGGCGGAGCGTCATGCCATGATGTCCATGCGAGCCCGCTTGATGGCTTACTGTAAAGGATTTCCGGGTGCCAAGGAACTCCGCCAGCGCCTCGCCCGCGTGGAATCTGTGACAGAAGTGGAAGAAATTGCCGCCGCCTCCCTCTTAGCAGCGGCGGAAGCTGGCGCAGTAACAGTGTAGGCGATTACAATTTCGGATTTGCTTGCCCCGAGTCCCTGCTAGGGTCCGGGCCATGGAAAGCCACGAAGTGCTGCGCCGAGCGTTCTCAAAAACCAGCCCCAAGGCAGTCGCCGCGGATCTGGGGATTTCCCTCTCCCTCGTTTACAAGTGGGCGGAAAAGCAAAGCGAGGATGGCAGCGGCAGCCGCAACCCGCTGGATCGCCTGCTCAAGATCATCGAGCTGAGCGGGGATCTGGGCGTGATCGAGTGGCTCTGCCAGCAGACCGGCGGCTACTTCGTGCGGAATCCGAAGAGTTCCTGTGAAAAGGGCTATCAGGTCCTTCCCGCCACCAACGAGATCATCAGCCAGTTCTCGGCCCTTCTTCAGCAGATCTCCGCCGCAGCGCTCGATCACTCGATCAACGCCAAGGAAGCCAAGGAAATCCGCGAGTGCTGGGACAAGCTGAAGAGCTACGCCGAAGGCTTCGTCCGCTGCTGCGAGGAAGGCGACTACGACCAGATGCTGCACATTCCGAAGCCCTCGGAAGGTCCGGCCCGCTATCCGGTGACGAAGTAAGGCATCTACCGGCCTACGACTTCTTCCACCAATCTTCTTCCTTCTCCCAAGGGGCGCGTTCTTCGCCGCCGCTGGGAGACGCGGGATGCCGTTCGGCCTCCTCCTCTTCGCGCTTTAGCTCGTCGAGCAGCTTCTCCACCTCGCTCTCCCGCCTCTTCCCGCTGCGGTAGATACCACTGACCAAAAGGGCCACCACCCCGAGGCTCAGCACGAGGATCACGACCATCGCCATCGCGAAGCCATCCACCGCACTGACCACTGCGTGGAACATGAGCTCGGTCTCAGGTTTCCGAAATGAACCGGCGCATCGGAATCATGTTCGAATATTCGAAGCCGTTCTTTTTGAAGAAATGCTGCGATTCAGCGCTGATCTTGTCGGTCAGCAGCGTGATCCGCTTGAAGTCCTTCTGCTTCGCAAACTCGACGACATGGTCGAGCAGCATGGTCCCGTAGCCTTGGCCACGGTGAGACGGGTGAACGATCACGTCTTCCATCAGGATCACGAAACCGCCCATGGCCGTGGAGATGGTGAAAAGCAGGTTCACCATCCCGATGATCCGGGTCTCGTTGCGCACGACGAAAATCCGCCCGCGGCTCGGCTGCTCCAAGATCAGGCCGATGCCCCGTTCCTGAGCGTCATGGTCCGGCGTAAAATCGTCGGAGAGGGCGAAAAGCTCCATCACCAGATCGGTCAAGGCCGGCAGATCCTCGATGGTCGCAGGCTCGACCTTCGGGCGGTTGGCAACGGCGAGGTCGCTCTCGACGGACGCTTTGTTCACAAGGGGAGGGTGGCACGCCGGTCCCGCACCGGCACGATATTTCCCCGGCAACTTTGAAAAATTTCCGGACAAAGGGGAATTTGGCGCATTGACAAGCGGGTCCGGATTCCTAGAGTGCGCGCCCGCCCGAGCCGGAACAAGGGTTCCGCCGCGGAGATTCAAACCGCTTTTTCCCGATACCGCCATGAAACGCACCTTCCAGCCCTCCAAGCGCACCCGCAAGCGTCAGCACGGCTTCCGCGCACGCATGGCGACCAAGTCCGGCCGCGACATCATCAAGCGCCGCCGTCAAAAGGGCCGCAAGCGCCTCATTCCGAAGGGTGCCGAGCTGCAATACGCCCGCCACACCACCCAGCACGGGGTGTAATTTTTCTTGCCCGCCGCGCCCGGCCCATGCGCCTCCCGCGGAAGCAGAGCATGTCGAAACGCGCGGATTTTTCCCGCGTGCGAAAAGACGGCCAAGCGAAAGCTGGCCGTTTTGTCGTTGTCAGCACCCTCAGCGATCCCTCCCTCCCCCACCTTCTGGTGGGCTTCATCACCACCCGGAAGGTCGGCAAGGCTCACGACCGGAATCTCCTCCGCCGCCGCCTGCGCTCGATCCTCCAGCGTCACGGCCACCGGCTGGCCGATCCGAAGCGTCTGCTGGTCGCCATTCCCCGCGTCGGAGCCGCCCAAGCCAGTTTCGCGGAACTGGAGGAGGACTGGCTGCGTCAGGTGAAGCGCCTCGGGCTGTTCGCCAGTGGAAAATGAAAGCCACCGGGTGCGAAACGACGCGAAAATTCTCACTGCGGATCTCCCCGCTAGTGCTATCTCCGGCACCTGCCACTTCGCTTTTCCCGCCCGGCATCCCGTGAAATTGGTCATCCGGCTCCTGATCCGCTTCTATCAGAAGTTCCTCAATCCCGTGCTAAAGGCACTGGGAGGGCCGAACTCCGGCTGCCGTTTTCAGCCCACCTGCTCGAACTACTTTCTCCAAGCCGTGGAAGCTCACGGGTCCCTCCGCGGCTCCTGGCTCGGGATCTGCCGGATTTTCCGCTGTCATCCTTGGGGGGGCTATGGTTATGACCCCGTCCCGCCGAAACCGGGTGCGGAAAACAACTCTCCCGGACGTCCCGCCGGGCCGGAAACCTGACGGGACTTTTCATTTTCCCACATTCCCATGTACGACCGAAAGACTTGGATCGTCGTTGTCCTCTGCAGCGTGCTGCTGGCCGTAAACCTGTACTTCAACTCGAAGAACCAGGCGGCCGTCCAGGCGCAGAAGCAGAAGGAGGCCGCCGAGCTGGCCGCTTCCCAGCCGCCTGCCCCCACCACCACTCCCGAGGCCAAGGCCGAGGAAACCGGCTCGATGGTCGAGGTCGATCCGCCGGAACAGGTGGCTGAAGTGCTCGCCACTCTGGAAACTCCGGAAACCATCTTCACCTTCACCTCCGTCGGCGGTGGCCTGAAAACCGCACAGGTGAAGAACCAGACCAACGGCCTGCTCGGCCCGGTCATGCTGAACCGCCACGGTTCCAGCCCGCTCGGGGCAATCGCCGAAGGTCCGGACCGCATGGAGGCGACCAACTACACGATGGTCGACGAGGAATCCGTGAGTGGAAAATCCGTCGTCTTCCGCGGCAAGCTGCCCTCCGGCCTCTGGGCAAAGAAGACCTGGTCCCTCGTCGAAGGCAGCAATGAAGGCACGCCCTACATGCTCGACTTCAAGCTGCAGATCGAGAACGGCCGCCAGGAGCAGATGAACCTGGATTCCTTCAGCATCTTCATTGGCACCGCCACTCCGCTCGATACCGTCGAGCGCGGCGAGCAAACCGGCTTCGTCGTCAACGATGGCCGTGACTTCCGCTTCCACTCCGTCTCCGAGTTCGGCAAGGCATGGTTCGGCATGCGCAAAGAGCGCAGCCTGATCACCCAGCCGGTCGAAAAGGCGATCTACGCCGGTGTCGCGAATCAGTTCTTCGCCACCGTCGTCCGCCCGATGGAAGTCGGTGAATCGCTGCTCTGGGCCAAGGTCGAGACCACTACCCTGCAAGCAGACCACCATCCGGTGAAGACGATCCGAGCCGGCCTGCGCCTGCCGAACGCCACGCTCTCCCCGGGCGACCAGCGCACCCTCACCTATCAGATTTTCGCCGGTCCGAAGCAGAACCGCGTGCTCCGCAAGATGGAGGATCAGTTCGGCGGCGAATGGGGAACCCTGATGAACTATGGTTTCTTCAGCCCCTTCAGCCGCTTCATGAACTGGTCGCTGTGGTGGGTCCACGCCGGCATGACCAAGATCTCCAGCAAGTGGTCTTGGGGTCTCGCTGTGCTCGTGCTGACCCTCTGCCTCCGCACTGTCATCTGGCCGCTCTACAATCGCTCCAACCGCTCGATGAAGCGGATGTCCAAGCTCAAGCCGGAGATGGACAAGCTGCGCGAGAAGTATCCGGACGATCCGCAGAAGATGAATCAGGAGATGATGGGCATGTACCGCAAGTACGGCATCAATCCCCTCGGCGGCTGCTTGCCGATGTTCGCCCAGCTCCCGATCTTCTTCGGCTTCTACTCGATGCTTCTCCACGCCGTGGAAATGCGCGGCCAGAGCTTCCTCTGGGTGACCGATCTCTCGCAGCCGGACACGGTGGCCCACATCCTGGGTCTCCCGATCAATCCGCTGCCGATCGTGATGGCGATCACCAGCTTCGGGCAAATGGCAATGATGCCGAATACCGGCGGGGACAAGACTCAGATGATGATGATCAAGTTCATGCCGTTCTTCTTCCTCTTCATCTGTTACAACTTCGCATCCGCACTCGCTCTCTACTGGACCACCTCGAACATCTTCTCGATCGCCCAAACTTGGCTGAGCAACCGCATGCCGGAGCCCGAGCTGAAGGTGAAAGCCGGTGGCACCGGAAAGAGCTTCATGGAGCGCATGGTCGAAAAGCAGGCGGAAATGGAGCGCATGAAGCAGGCCCGCGGCCGCGTCGTCGATTCCGGCAATGGCGATGACAGCGGCTCCACGGGCAAGAAGCGTCCGCCACGCACGGGGGGCTGATTCCACGCCTTTTTCTCCAAGCCGCGCCGGATGATCTCCCGCGCGGCTTTTTCGTGGACAGATGAATCCCGCACGATTCGTCACGCAGCCATCATTGGACGAACGGCAGGAATCGGTTAGTCTATCCCTGATGCCCGCGGAGAGACGCAATGTTTTGGGTGGCGTATTGCAGCCATGCTCGAAGGATCCGATGACCGGGTTCTTCCGCGACGGCTGCTGCCGGACGGGCCGCGGCGATGTGGGCGTGCACGTGGTATGTGCGATGGTGACCGAGGATTTCCTCGCCTTCTCAAAGAGCCGCGGGAACGACCTCTCCACCCCGCGCCCCGAGTTCGATTTTCCGGGCCTGAAACCGGGCGACCGCTGGTGCCTCTGCGCCTCCCGCTGGCGGGATGCGCTCCTTGCCGGAATGGCCCCGCCCGTGGTGCTGGAAGCTACCCACGAGTCCGCGCTGGAGTTTCTGGATCTCGTGGATCTCCGGGCTCACGCCTACCACGCGTAAGCCATTCGTCAAAGGGCTGCGTGAAAAGCTGCCAGTGGAGGAAGCCGAGAAAGGCCAAATAGGTCAGCATCAGCACGGTGACGACCCAGAAACCATCAAGGCCCCAGATCTGTCCGGGAAATAGCGACCGGTGCGCTACCGCCACGAATCCGAAGATCAGAAGACAGAAGAGGTAGATCGACTTGAACAAGCCATCCGCGGCAGATCGGGCCCAAGGCAATCCCAAGGCCAAACCCACACTGGCAGGCACAAAAAGAACGCAGGGATTGAAGTAGAGCTTCCCCACCAAAAAGAAGCGGATCATCTCCCAGCCCGAATAGAGGCCCACCGCCAAAAGCGACAGGATCACGAAGACTACCCGGAGCGACATGGAGGCGTCTTACCACACCCCAGGCCCCATGCCAAGGAGGGGACGCCGCAGGTGAGGCTCGCCAGCAGCCACTGACACTTGGTAGCCGTATTCCATGAAGAAGGCTTGGATCCTGATCTCAATCTTGGGTGCGGTCCACCCGGCTGCGGCGGAGCCCATGACCGTGGAGGGACTCCCCCAACCCATCGAACTCTCCCTGCCGGACAAGCACGATCCGGCGAAGTCCTGGCCTGCCGTCTTCTTCTACCACGGCACCGGCGGCCACCCGACCACCCACATGATCCGGCAGCACACCGGATCGAAAAATTGGATCGTCGTCGGCATGGGCTACACCAAGCCCGGCCCCTTCACCTACACACCGGAGAACCTCCAGCGGGAACTCGTCATCCTGCAGCGGGTCCGTGATGAGCTCGTGAAGACCAAGGGACTCGATCCGAGGCGGCTCTACGTGTCCGGCTTCAGCATGGGTGGCTGGATGAGCGGCATGCTCCTGCAAGCCGAGCCCTCGCTCGCAGGCGCGGCAATCCTCGGTGGCGGCCACATGCATGAAGTCACGCCGAAGCGGAAGGCTCTGCCGCCGCAGACCCCGGTTTTCCTCGGTGTCGGGAGAAACGATGGCGTGTATCCTTTCGCGCTGAAAGCGAAGCTGTTCTTCGGCGGCCTCGGTGCCGATGTCCGCATGGAGACATGGGACGGCCTCGGCCATGAATTCCCGAAGGAAGGGTCTCCGGGTCTAAAGGAATGGTTCACGCTGCGGGCGGGCGGTGCGCCGGACAATGACGCGGTCACCAAGGAGTATCAGCGGATCACCGGTTTGGCTTCCTTGGAGCAATGGCAAGCCCTGCTAGAGTTCCGCGAGCACCCCTTCGTCAACGCTCCCGGACAAACCTGGCCGGAGACCATCAAAACGAAGCTCGAGGAACTGGAGAAAGATCCGGCCGTCGTCGAAGAAGCGAAGCTCTATCGCCGCCACCGCCAGCTGCTCGCGAACGAGGTGAAAGCGATCACCCTGCCCGATCTCGAAAAAGTGGGTGAAGCCTATTCCGTATTGGTCCTCGAAGCGGGCAACAGCAGCCAGACCGACCTCATCGCCGCAGATAAGAAGCGCGTGGACGGCTTGCTCAAAAGCTTCCGAGCCCAGAGCGCCGAACGAAAGCAGCAAGCAAAGCCCATCCAAGTCGATCCCCCCAAGGACGATCGCCGGATCCCGAGGAACCCAATGGTGAGGTAGCCCTGTAGATTTATGACCTTTGATTTCACATGCCCCGGATGTGGAGCAACGCTAGCGGCAGACGAAACTGAAATCGGAGAGATTGTCACCTGTCCTGGGTGCGATTCCCAGATTGTTGCAGAATCAGCCGCATTCAGCATGCGGGAGCCACCTTCTCCTCTGACGATCTTGAAATCGCCTTTCTGATCGCCACGGCCCAGCTTCAATTGCGCGCCAGCTATCTCAGAGCCAACGCAATCTATGGATTAAAGTGGGACATCGACTTCGATTCCAATGGTAACGTCTTAAACTTTGTAGGGACTGCCTACGGGACCGCAATGATCGTCTGAGCCAGTAGTTTCGCTGCGAAGTTCATTCACAGAGAAATCCTCAGAGTGAATCCGCACCTCAATCCAGCAGCTCCGGATAGTATCGCCGCGCCATATCCATGGTCGCATCCATGATCTCCGAGCTGATACCCGTCTTCAGCGCGAAATTCGCCATATCGGAGCACTCCACATGGCTCAGCGCCCGGATCGCACGGCGCACCCGCGGGACCTGATGCGGACCCACGGAAAGCTCTTCCACACCCAAGCCTAACAGCAGCGGCGTGAGGCGGATGTCACCGGCCATTTCGCCGCAGACTCCGGTCCAAATCCCGGCATCCTTCGCCGCATCCACAGTGCGCTTGATCAGCCGCACCACCGCAGGATGGGTCGGCCGGTAAAGATCGGCCACGTGGTGATTCACCCGGTCCACCGCCACGGTGTACTGGATCAGATCATTCGTGCCGATGGAGAAGAAATCGACTTCCGGGGCAATCAGATCGGCGATCACCGCGGCGCTCGGCACCTCGATCATCACACCGGTTTCCAGCTTCTCGTCGAAGGGCACGCCCTGCGCCGAAAGCTCGTCCATGCACTCCTTGAGGAAATCTTTCGCACGCCGGACTTCGCCGAGGCCGGAAACCAGCGGGAACATCACCGCCAGCTTCCCATGCGCACTGGCACGCAGGATCGCGCGCAGCTGCTCCTTGAACATGCCAGGGCGGTCCAGCGAAACGCGGATACCGCGCCAGCCGAGGAAAGGATTCGGCTCCGGCTCGGTAAGCGGCTCGATCGGCAGCTTGTCACCACCCGCGTCCAAGGTCCGGATGATCACCGGATGCGGGGCCAGCTCCGTGGCCAGCCGCGTATAAGCCTCGGACTGCTCCAGCTCGCCCGGCATTTCCTCACCGTCCAGCAGCAGGAATTCGGTGCGGTAGAGGCCCACGCCTTTGGCACCGCTATTTCGCACCAAGGCCAGCTCGTCGATGAACTCGATGTTCGAGGAAAGCGTGATGGTCCGTCCGTCCGTGGTCGCGGTGGCGGCATCCCGCTGCGCTTCCAGATCTTGGCGGACCTTCTCCTTCCGGTCCTTCAACTCCTGATAGCGGGCCAGGGTCTCCTCCGAAGGATGAAGGATCAGGCGGCCCGAATAGCCATCGAGAATCGCCGGGGTCAGCGTGCGGATGTCCAGCACCGCGTCCTCGATCCCCACGATCGCCGGGATCCCCAGCGAGCGGGCGAGGATGCCCGAATGAGAGTTCACGCTGCCCAACTCGGTCGCGAAACCGACCACGTGGCGCCGGTTCAGGCCGGCGGTGTCAGTCGGGGAAAGATCGTAGGCAACGAGGATGTGCGTCTCGTCCGGGGCAGTGTGCCGCGGCGCCTCGTCCGGGCGGAAATTCCTCAGGACCCGCTGGCAGACATCCTCCAGATCCGCGGTGCGCTCGCGCAGGTAGGGATCCGGCACCCGCCGCATCGCCTCCAGGAAGTGCTGCATCACCGCATAAAAAGCGAATTCCGCGTTTTGCCGCCGGGTGGCGATCGCGTCCGCCACGCGGTCCAGCATCGCCCGGTCTTCGAGCACCATCAGGTGCGCCTCGAAAATGCGGCTCTCCTCCTCACCGGACAGCGCCTTGATCTTCTGCTGGAGCTCATCCAACTGGAGCTTGGTCTCCTCCAACGCCGTGCGGAAGCGCTCCTGCTCATGCGGAATGTCATTCTCATCAATGTGATAGACTTCCGGCGCAGAAAAGCCGCGGGCGACCACGTGAACCGGGCCGATGCCGATCCCCGGGGAGACGGGGGTGCCTTGGAGCACGGTTTCCAGTTTTTCGCCCATGGAGTTCCTAGCGGTATGCTGTGAGGGATGGACGGTCCTTCAAAGAACAAAAATTGGAGTCATAAGCATCTTCCCCCACCCCGGACGAAAAAAATCCCTTGGAAGACTGGCTTTGATGCTCCTACGCTCCGCGCGTCTCGAATCCACTAGGCCGATGGCGCAACGCGAATTCACCATTCAGAACAAACTCGGCATTCATGCCCGTCCCGCGGCTCAATTCGTGAAGACGGCCAGCCGTTTTTCCTCGGATGTCCGCGTCGAAAAAGACGGCGAGGAAGTGGACGGCAAGAGCATCATGGGCCTCATGATGCTGGCTGCCGGTCACGGCTCCGTGATCAGCGTGGCTGCCGATGGCTCCGACGCTGAAGCTGCACTCGACGCCCTCGCCGATCTGATCGGTCGGAAGTTCGAGGAAGAGTGAAGCTCCCGTCCCGGGAGAACGGCAATCCTCACCCGAAATACCCGCTATGCGCGGGTTACTTCAGGGTATTGCTGCGTCCTGTCGCCGATCTCGGGCGAACAGCATTCGGATGCTCATTCCTCAGGCTTGGATCGTCACACGACCTTCCTCCCCGCTCAACCGCGCAGTCCGATTGATGATTGGAGGATTGATGATTGGTGATTTCACACCTCCCCCGCCATGTGCCGGAGCAGCCGCTGGTTGAACTCGTCCGCCATGTTGTAGCCCAGCCGGCGGAGCTGCTGGTCCAGCGCGGCGATCGCCACCATGCGCGCGGTATCACGGCCCGGAGCCACGGGAACCTCCACGTGGGGCACCTGCTGGCCAAGAATTTCGTAGGACTTCGGCTGGAGCCCCAGACGGTCGATCTCGTTCTGGTCCGAGTAGGGAATCAGCGTGACCACCAGATCGAGGCGCTTCTCAGGACGGATCGAAGCGAGCCCATAGAGGTTCGCCACGTTCACGATGCCGATGCCGCGGATTTCCAGGTAGCCGCGGGAAAGCGCCGGCGCGGAGGCCGTGAGTTCCCCGCCCGCCAGCTTCACGCGCACCATGTCGTCTGCCACCAGCGCGCCGCCCTTTTCGATCAGGCCGATTGCAGTCTCGCTCTTGCCGGCGCCGCTCTTGCCCATGATCAGGACCCCGATGCCCCGCAGGTCCACCATGCAGCCGTGGAGGGTCACGTTAGGCGCGAATTCATTTTCGAGCCGTAGCGTGGCCGCGTTGAGGAACTTCATCGTCACCAGCGTCGTGCCGAAAACCGGGATCCGGTGCTCCGCCGCGATCTGCATGTGCTCTTCTGAAAGCCCCGCGCCGCGGGAAACCACGATGCCAGGGATATCCCGCTCGCACATCCGGCGGAAACGCTCCGCGCTCATCTGCGGGGTGAGCTTCTTCAGGTAGGAAATCTCGGAATTGCCGAGCACCTGGATGCGCTTCTTCGCGAAGTAGCTGAAGAACCCTGCCAGCGCCAGCCCCGGGCGGTTCGGTGCCGGCTCGCTGATCGGCCGTTCGAAGCCGTGCTTTTCCCCCAACAGGGTCAAGGATAGCGCCGCGGCGTGGCGCTCGAAAAACTCTCCGATGGTGATTGAGGCCGTTTGCTTGACGCGGGGTGTCATCCGCCAAGGACCCTAATGGAAAGCCCCGCGGCATGGCGATGGGAAAAGAGGAGAGGGACTGGCACCGCGGCGTGATGGGCTCGCCAGCGGCGCAAGGGTCTGTCAGAATTCCGCTCTGCGTGACGACCTGTGTTTCCCATTTGATCCGCTTCCTACTTCTCGCCGTGCTGTTGTCCACTGCACCGGCGCAGATTCCCGGCTTCAAGCTGCCCGATACCAAGACCGCGGAGGTGAAGGAGGAAACGGCCGCGGAACGGAAGAAGCGCCTGAAGTCCTCACTCGAGGAATGGAGCGCGCAGGTGGAGGCGCTCGACAAGGAGGTCTCCCCGCCGCCGGGGATCACGCCCGAAGAAATCGCCGGCCGCCGCTCCGACCTGCTGCTCGGCATTTTCATGGCGGAAAACACGCTCCGCTCACTTGATACCGCCGAGACCCTGCAGCAATCGCTGGCCCAAGCCAAGCAAGGCAACGCGGAGTGGAAGGGCTTCGAAAAGCCGGGGCCTTATTCCTTTACCCTGCACGATGAGTTGCGGCGCCAGCAGGAAGGCATCGATACCCGGTTGCGCGCTTACGAGTCGGCGGTAACCATGTTCGATCGCGAACTGGCAAAGCGGCAGGACGAAATCAAAAAGGCCGATGAGGCGGTACGCCGCGCCCAGGAAACCGTCGACCGCGCGGCAGCGGATCAAATGGATGCCGCGGCGTGGCGCCTGGCCGCCGCAAAGCTGAAGCTGCGCGTGCTCGGCTCTGCGGCTGGAATGATCCAGCTCACCATCGACAACACCTACCTGCGCTCCACCACCGCCAATGCCGAAGCGGAGCTGCTGAAGCGCAAGGTGACGGCCCTGGGAACCCTGACAGCTTTCCCGGAGGAAGACATCGCCCAGCTCAAGAAGTCCACCGATGCCCGGCGCAAGGAGATCAACAAGGAGCTCGCGGAGATCGAACGCATCCAGAACACCACCATCGCCGCGCGCCAGACGGCCATGGCCAAGCGGGATGCCTTGAAGGTCTCCATGCCCGCCGACGCGGACGAGAAAGCGAAGGCGGCTCTCGCTGAAGCCGAAGCACGCTTGCAGATTTTCGATAGCCAGCTCGAAAGCTTGGCGAACCGCATCGAAATCACTGGTGCACGAATGCGGTTTCTCAATGAGTACCTCGACGCCCAGCTTTCGCGGAAGACCCTGCTGACCGCCCACTCCGCGGTAGAAGGGGCCGAAGCGCTTGGCAATCTTCAGGCACAACTCGGTCGTGCCAGTGCCTTCGATTCATTGGTCAATGTCCGCCGCAGCGCCACGCTGTCCGCCATCCAGGAACAGGAGCAGAAGCTGACCGCACTCGACGCAGCCTCGCCCCTGCGCCAGCCGACCGGGCAACTAATGGCAGCCCTGCGTTCCGATCTCGATGCCGTGGAGCGTTTCGGTCAGGATATCTCCGGACTACACCAGGATATCGGCCGCTGGCTCGGCGATTCCGAGCAGGTCACCAGGTCGATGACCTGGGGTGAGCGGATGCAAGGTCTCGGCTCGCGGGTGAAGGGATGGGGGAAAAAAGTGAGGGACTTCGTGGTGTATCCCTACGACGTCCGGACGGAAGTCGACGGCCGGATCGAAATTACCAAGCGGGGACTCACCTTGGGCTGGCTGGTCACCGCTCTCTTCTTCTTCTGGATCGCTTACCGTGCCAGCTCGTGGCTGGTGAAGCGCGCTTTCGGCCGGCTCGTCACCAAGGGCCGCGTCCAACAGGGCCAGGCCGATACGCTGCGGCGCTGGACCCGCATCGCGCTCGGTGTGGTGCTCGCGCTGGTGACCCTCCATTTCCTGAAGATCCCGCTGACCGCCTTTGCCTTCCTTGGCGGCGCGCTGGCCATCGGCGTCGGCTTCGGGACCCAGACCTTGTTCAAGAACTTCATCAGCGGCCTGATCGTGCTGGCAGAACGGAACGTCCGGGTCGGAGACATCCTCGAGGTCGATGGCGTCGCAGGCACTGTCAAGGTGATCGATACCCGCTCGTCGATCGTCCGCTCCTTCGATGGCGTGGACATGATCGTGCCGAACTCGGTGCTGCTAGAAAACAAGGTGATCAACTGGACGCACGGCACCTCCGTGGTCCGTCGCGTGGTGCGCGTGCGGGTTCCCCACGGCTCATCGCTGCGGATGGTTTCCACGATCCTTGGCGAGTGCGCGACAGAGCACGGCGTGATCCTCAAGTCGCCCGAGCCTCAGGTTCTGCTCGAAGACTTTGCCACCGACGCGCTGGTATTCGCCGTGTTTTTCTGGATCGACCTGCGCGCCAAGACCGGCGGCTCGACCGTAGCGAGCGATTTACGCTTCATGATCGAGCGCAGGCTGGGTGAAGCGGGTATCTCGCTCGCCACCCCGCAGCAGCCATCCAACCCCACGCCGAAAGCCTGAAGCAGGCGAGGTAGCCGGGGCCCGCCGGGCTGGCACCTGCCACCGCTTGGAACCTGCCTCAGAACTCGGTCGACAATCCCACGGACACCACATCCGCAGAGCCCGTCGCCTGCCCGCGGAAGAAGCCCGTCGCTGCCGAACCCTCGCTGATATACACGTCATCCGCAAAGATGTGGGCATATCCGACATCGAGATTCCAACACGGCGAGAACTCCCAGGTAAACCCGAGCGTTACCCACAGGCGGTCCGCATCCGGAATTCGCAGCGTGAGATCCGCCTCCGAAACCGGCGTGCGGTCATAGGCCACCCCCGCCCTGAAGGTCCATGACTCCGTCGCCTGCCATGTGGTCCCCAAGGCGAAGCGCCAGGAATCCTTCCAATTCTCCGGCTGCACCGGGGGTTGCGCGGGCGCGCCAGCGATGAAAGGCGCGAGCTGTTGGAACTTGCTCCAGTTTGTCCACATCACGTCACCGTGAAGCGACCAGCTCTCATTAAGGTCGTGCACCGCACTGAATTCCACGCTGTCCGGCAGCTCCACCGCAAGCGTCGTGGGCCCATTGAAGGCCGGGATGACCGATATCGTCCTACCCTCTAGATCGAGATCGACGGACGAACGGTAGTGCAACCCGAAGCGGGTATGATCCGCCGGCGCGAAAAGCACGCCGACATTGAACCCATAGCCCCAATCGTCTCCCGCGAGATCGAGCACCGGAAGCGTCGCCGCATTCGACGAAGTCAGCGTGCCATCCGCATAAAGCGCATTGAAGCCCGCACCGAGAGACCATTGCTCATTGATTTTCCACGCCACGGAGGGGTTCAGATTCAAGGTAAGCAGCTCGCTGAAATCCGCGATCGCCCTGCCCGTGAAACCCACCGGATAATTGGTCTTCAGGCCGAAGGTCGAAAAGGCACCGAAGCCCACGCTGAACTGCTCGTTAAGCCTCTTCGCCACGTAGGCATAAGGCAGATAGGCGTCATCCGCCACGTTTCCTCCCAGTGCCGGAACCGTGAATCCCGCTGGCGCACCGGGCGGCGCATAGACGCCTGACACTTCCACTTCGGGAAAAATGCCGCTGGCACCGATCGCAAACGACCACTCGTCCTCCAACAAGGTCATCCCCGCAGGATTCGAGGCGATCACCGTGGCATCATCCCCCATCGCCGCTTCCCCGGAAAACGCACGACCGAGCCCGGCAGCGGAACGCTCGAAAAGCTGGTAGCCGGCGGCGGACGATCGATGGCTCACTGTTAGAAACAGCGCCAAAGGAAGCAGATGCTGGTATTTCATGGGTCGCGGAAAGTTGTGCTCATCCGCATCAAGCGGATGATATGAGCATTCATTCGTTAGGATCTCCTAAGGATGGATGCGCTTCAAGCATTGAAAGGTACCGCCCGTGACATGTCGTTAAGCATCGCGATGCACGATGCTTGGCGAAAAGCCGGGCAAGCACACCGCGATGTATTCCGCGCCCTCCGCTCCCGGCGTGCTGTAGCGGACCCATTCCCCGGCCCGTGTGATGATCGCCTGGCCGGCATTCACCTGCAGGATTCCCTCCTTTGATTCCACCTGCAGGCTGCCGCGGAGCACCACGGTATATTCGTCGAATTCCGGTGTCTGACCCGGCTCGACCCAGCCGCCCGGGCTGGTCATCCGGGCAATGCTCACCGCCTCGTCGCCGGAATTCACCCGGCCTATGAATTCCTCGATTTTTTTCGGCGGATGACCTGCGGCTTCGATGATGGATGGGCGGGGAATGATCCGTGGCATGAAGATAAGATTTCCTCCGCACGGATTCCGATCAATCCCCAAACGATTGACTTGTCCCTCCTCCGCGGCTCCCCTTCCGGCCCATGAGCACCCCGGAAATGGAAACGGATCTCAGGCCGCAGGACACTGCGAATCCCTATCAAACGCCCTCTCAGGGAGCAGCCGCGACCCCACACGACCGGGCCCGCAAGCTGGTCGACCGGGTTCGTCACGTGGCAATGGCCGAGGGCGTCTCCTGGCTCCTGCTGCTGGCCGCCCTGCCCCTGAAATACCAGTTCGGCATCCCCGCCGGCGTCAAAATCATGGGCCCGATCCATGGCGCCCTCTTCGTCCTCCTCCTGATCGTCCTTTTCCAAGCTTGGGGCGACAAGGCACTGTCGTTCGGAAAGTCCGTTCTGGTCTTTTTCGCCTCCTTGATCCCTTTCGGGCCCTTTTTGATCGATCGGCAGCTTGTAGAAAGGGACCCGGGTGAATCCTGAGATTCACCGGGTTGACAGTTAGGCGGCACCGGGCCAAGGCTCCCCCCGCCAATTCTCGCTCCAAACCGCCATGCCCGCCGCTCCCGACGACGTCAAAGCCCCGCCAGCCGATGCCATCACGAGCCCTACGGGCCTTGCATCGAAAGTCCTCCAAGCCGGCTCCGGCACCGAAAAGCCCGGCCCCTCCGACACCGTGACCGTCCACTACAGTGGCTGGACCACGGACGGAAAGCAGTTCGATAGCTCGGTGGACCGCGGCAAGACGATCTCCTTCGGCCTCGATCAAGTGATCAAAGGCTGGACCGAGGGCCTGCAGCTCATGGTCACCGGCGAAAAGCGCCGCTTCTGGATCCCTGGAAACCTGGCCTATGGCGAGAATCCTCGCCCCGGCGCGCCGAAGGGCATGCTCGTTTTCGACGTCGAACTCTTTGATATCAAGAAAGCTCCCGAGCCACCACCGGTCCCGGAAGACGTGGCCGCACCTCCAGCCGATGCCGTGAAGACCTCCAGCGGACTCGCTTCCAAGGTCCTCTCCCCGGGCAATGGCAGCCGCCACCCGAAGGCAACCGATCAAGTGGAAGTCCACTACTCCGGCTGGACCACCGATGGCGAACTCTTCGACAGCTCCGTCGTCCGGGGTGAATCCATCGTTTTCCCCCTGAACCGCGTGATCTCCGGCTGGACCGAAGGCGTGCAGCTCATGGTCGGCGGTGAAAAGCGCCGCTTCTGGATCCCAGCCGAGCTCGCCTATGGCAAGAATCCGCCTCCGGGTGCCCCCGCTGGCATGCTGGTCTTCGACGTGGAACTCCTCGACATCCTCTGATATGCCAGAATCCTTCGAAAACGCGACCGTAACGACCAAGGCCAACGTCTACTTCGACGGCAAGGTCATCTCTCACAGCCTTCTCCTGGCCGATGGCCGGAAGAAGTCTCTCGGCATCATTTTCCCGGGTGAGTATCACTTCGGCACCGGTGAGCCGGAAGTCATGGAAATCACCTCCGGCTCCTGCGAAGTCGTGCTGGATGGCAGCTCTGAAACGCAGGCTGTGGCCGCTGGCTCCGCCTTCGATGTTCCGGGCAACAGTGGCTTCACCATCCGCGTGACAGATTCGCCCTGCGAATACATCTGCTCCTTCGGCACGCCCTGATTCAGGCTGCCGGCGAGCTTTCCCGCTCCCGCCATGTCCTTGCTCCGCTTCCTGCTGCTGCTTCCGGTCATCCTGCTGGCGTCATGCACCATGCATCTGCCAGCACCCGAGGCCTCGCGCCGCATCGAAAAAACGATGTCGGTGCCGGTAGCATCTGAAGAGGGCGTGGACATCTATCTGCTCTCCGACAACCTCCACACCGCGCTGGTCTTCGATCTGGCGTGGTTGGAGGAGAGCGGCTACGTGAAGCCGAAGGAAATCGGCACGCACAAGCACGTGACGATGAGCTGGGGCGAAAAGACCGCCTACATCCAGAAGCGCTGGCTTTCGCCGGTGCAGGTCTTCCGCGCGCTCTGCACTCCCTCCGCTTCCGTGATGGAGATCATCCCCATCGATTGGAAGGTCGAGGAAGTCTGCCTGCACCAGAAGATCTACCTCGCCAAGGTCCCGCGCTCCTACGGCCCTCAGCTCGCCGCATTCCTGAATGGCTGCGCGGACAAGGGCCCCGATGGCACCCCGATCACGATCGCGCCCTCCAGTTGGGGCGAAGGCCGCCTGATCAAGTGCCCGGAAAACTACTCCTACTACTTTCCTCGTATCTGCAACGTCTGGACCAGCCAGGCCCTTGGCAGCTGCGGTTTCGACATCCGCACCGGCACCGCCCTCTCCGCCAGTGGCTTGGTACGCCAGGCAACCTCCGAGAAGAACGGCTTCCGGAAGATCTGGGACGGAAAAAACTGAAGCGCGTGTGAATTTCCGGTGACGGACGTTCTTGCCCGTTGCGGATCACCCCGTCCCTGCCTGGAATCGCCGGGAATGAAGCGACGATCCTGGGGAATCCGTCTGATGGTCTGGGCAGGAGCCGCCGCCGCCTTTCTCATCTGGCGTCCAATCCACGATGGACTGATGCGCTATGGCCTCACCGCCGCTCTCGGCCTGGTCTGGCTCGGTTTGCTGATCGTCCTCTGGCCGAAAAAGAAAGCACGCCTCGCAGCGCTGGCTCTGCCGCTCTTTCTCGCCCTTCCCTTTCTCCTTCCCGGCAGGGACTTGGATCAGGCGCACCTGAAACACGACTACCTCTCCGGCATGCGCCGCTTCACGGGCTCCACCTATGTCTGGGGTGGCGAAAGCTCCCGCGGCATCGATTGCTCCGGCCTCCCGCGACGCGCCCTGCGCGATGCCTTGGCGCAGCAAGCCCTCACGGGAAATGGCAAGGCCGCCCGCCTCTGGCTCGAACAGTGGTGGTTCGACACCAGTGCCCGCGCGATGCAGGAGAGCTACCGTGGCTTCACAAAAGCGATCGGTGTCGCCGGCCGCATGACCGATCTCGATCTCGCTAAGATCCAACCCGGCGACCTCGCCGTGACCGGAGATGGCCGCCACGTCATGATCTACCTGGACAAGGGCGAGTGGATCCAAGCCGACCCGGGACCCGGCCAGGTCATCGTCGCGACACCCGGTCGCGACGACAACGCTTGGTTCAATTCATACGTCAGTCTGCACCGCTGGACCTCCTTGGAAGCCCCCGGCGGCAGCAATTGATCATGCCGGCAGTGCATGCTTCTGCACGGCGGTGATCGTCATGAGCCGCTCCCCCGTGGGAGTCTCCCACGAAACGCGGTCGCCCGTCCGGCGACCGAGCACGGCCAGCCCCACCGGGGTTAGCACGGAAATACGGTCGGCATCGAGGTCCGCATCATGCGGCAAGACGATCTCGGGTTTATACCAATCGCGGGAGTCCACCGGCGAGACCAGCGTGATGCGGTCGCCAATGCCGATACGACATTCCAACTCGGAAACATCGGAGGAGACCGAGGCTTCGGCGAGCGCCGCCACCAAGGCAGCACGATGTTCGCCGGTAAGGCGGGGCAAGGATTCCGGGTCTAACAAACTTGCGAGGCACAGTTCATCGGCCTCGTCCAACATACGGAGAGATTTCATGATAAAAGCGATGCGTGCGGCGCCTCGCAAACAAGCGGGAGCCGCGGATGAATTCCAAAAACCGGGCGGAACTCTGGACAGCTTCGGGAAAAGATCCCGGATCAAGGAAGCTGCCCTCTCAGGCCCGGAAGGCGGCCATTCGATGGGCACACCAGCCCGCAGTGCAGCTCGCCGGAAGGCGGCCGCTGGCAAAGGTCATGGTGGTGGCTCGAACGGACATGGAAAACACGATCCTACACGTGAATCGCTGCTCTTCAACTTCAAATGAGCGGAGGCCTCCTCCCGCCCTTAATCCTTCGAATAAACCAGCTTCAATTGCGGTGCCTTCGCAAGATCGCGCGGAGTGATCATCTCACGGTCCAGCGGATGATTGCCCTGGCCTTCGATCGCCTCGATCACCGGCTTGTAGCGCTCCCACTTCAAGCTGCCCAAGGTCACCGTCTTGCCCAAGCCTTCTCCGGTCGCCGCCTTCCACCCGCGATAGATCAGTTCGGAGCAGTAAATCGCTTCCGAATCAAAACGGTAGCGCGCGTCGTAGGGCTTCTCCAGATCTTCCTTCATCGCTGCCAGCGCCACCGGGATGTGTTTCCGGTTCTCCTCGGTGAAGCGATAGGCCCACACCTTGTGTTCCCGCCCGCGGTCCATGTAGTCCTGCATGTGCGTGATTTTCACCGGCCCGATCGCCTCGATCACCCACCAATCGTTATTCTCGCGGAAAACCATGCCGCAGTGGGAATATGGGGATTCCGTCGCGCCCTCGATCGCATCCACCAGATCCATCCCCGGCTCATTCGGAAGGGATTGGAACAGGATATCCCCTTCCATCGGCTCATAGACGGTCGATTTTTTCTCCGCGCAGGAAGCAAGGGCGAGGCAAAGCAGGGCAAGGCAACGATACATTCCACGATCCTCTACACGCTTGGGCTGCGGGAAGGCAAGTTCCCGCTTTCCCGCGTGATCATGGGTGGACGTCCGCCCCTCCATGCACAACCCTTGCGCCGATGCCCGCCGCCCGCGTGCTCATCGACGGCCCTTCCGAGCTCGTCTTCGACTATGCCATCCCCGAGGGTCTGCCCGTCGTGGCGGGCTGCCGCGTTCGCATCCCCCTGCGGAACAAGACCTCGCAAGGCACCGTCCTCGACATCGTCGAAACTCCCGGCGACCTCGGCTTCTCCCTCCGCCCCCTCCATTCCCTCACCGAACCGGAGCCGCTCATCACGCCGAAGCTCCTCGAAGCTGGCCGCTGGATCGCCAGCTACTACGGATGCAGTATCGAAAGCGTGATCCGCGCCCTCCTGCCCGAGGCCGTCCGCACGGAGGACAATTCCGCAAAGATCCGGAAGACCGTCCTCCTCGAAAAGGACCCTGACCCCGAGCTTCTCGCCAAGATCACCAAGCGCGCCCCGAAGCAGGCCGCCATCCTCGCCCTTCTCTCCCACTCCGCCGAACGGAAGATCGCCCTCGCCGATCTGGGTGAAGGAGCCTCCGCCTCCGTCAAGTCCCTCGCCAAGCAGGGCCTCGTGCTCGTCCACGATGAAGAAGTCCGACGCGATCCCGAAGCCGATGGCATCGAGGAAATCGTGGCCGATTCCCCTCTCCCGCTCAATGACGAGCAGCACGGCGCGCTGGAGGTCATCCTCTCCTCGCTCCACCTCCCCGACTCGGAGCCCCGCCCTCCCATTCTCCTTCACGGCGTCACCGGCTCCGGAAAAACCGAGGTCTACCTCCAAGCCGCACGCCGCACGCTGGACCTCGGCAAGACCGTCCTGGTGCTCGTTCCGGAAATCTCCCTGACACCGCAGACGGTGCGCCGCTTCCGCGCCCGCTTCGCCGACATGCAGGACCAGGTGGCCGTACTGCACTCAAACCTTTCCCAAGGCGAGCGCTTCGACGAATGGCACCGCATCCGCAAGGGCAAGGCCCGCATCGTCATCGGCGCCCGCTCCGCCGTCTTCGCACCCCTGCCCGATCTCGGCCTCATCCTCGTCGATGAAGAGCACGAGAACTCCTACAAGCAGGACCAGGTGCCACGCTACCACGGTCGCGATGTCGCCGTGCTCCGCGCTTCGTTGGAAGGCTGCACCATCGTGCTCGGCTCCGCCACCCCCTCGCTCGAGTCCTTCCAAAACACGCTGGAGGGCAAGTATCAGATCGTCCGCCTCTTGAAGCGTGCCGATGGCCAATCGCTCCCGCTCATCCGCGTGCTCGACATGCGTCTGGAGTCAAAGAAGCACAAGGGCGGCATGGCCATCCTGTCCGATCGCCTCCGCGTCGCGCTGGAACAACGCATCGCGAAGAACGAGCAATCCATCCTCTTCCTCAATCGCCGCGGCTTCGCCCGCTCCCTGCAGTGCCCCGCCTGCGGCTACGTCTGCATGTGCGCGCACTGCTCGGTACCGCTTACCTATCACAAGGAAGACGAGCGCCTCATGTGCCACATCTGCGGCCACCAGGCCGTTGTTCCGAGGAAGTGCCCGGATTGCCGCGACCCCGCCATCCACTTGCAAGGCTTCGGCACCCAGAAGGTCGAAGAGGTCCTCGCAAAGGTCCTGCCCTCCGCAAAGATCGCACGCATCGATGCCGATGCGATGCGTAAGAAAAACGCCCTCCGCGATCTGCTGAATGCCTTCCAAGCCCGCAAGATCGACGTACTCGTTGGCACGCAGATGATCGCGAAAGGCCTGCATTTCCCGAACGTAACGCTGGTCGGCATCCTCAATGCCGACATCGGCCTCCATGTGCCGGACTTCCGCGCGGGCGAACGCACCTTCCAGCTTCTAACACAAGTCGCCGGTCGCGCCGGCCGCGGCGAACTCGAGGGCGAAGTGATCGTGCAAACCTTCACGCCCCATTCGCCTTCCGTCCAGTTTGCACGCCATCATGACTTCGATGGCTTCGCCGAGCAGGAACTCGAATTCCGCAGGCAGTTCGAGTATCCGCCCTTCGCCCACTGCGCGATGCTGACCAGCCGCTCAACCCATGAGCGCCGGGCGGAGTTCACCTTGCAGACGCTTCACCGCCGCCTCACCGAAGACTGCCCGCCCGGCATCATCATCGGCGATCCACTGCCGAGCCCGCTCGTGAAAACCCACGGCCAATTCCGCTTCCAGCTCATGCTCCGCAGCATGAAGGCCCGCCCCCTCACCCGCCATGTGCAGGGCGTCCTCCAAAAGACCACCCTTCCCGAAGACGTCACCGTCGTCTTCGACATGGACGCCTGGAATTTTACCTAAAGGTAGAATTCACAGGCTCCGCAGGAGCGTTCCGCAAAGAAATGTAGCGGCGGTCTATGACCGTCGGACTTTAGCGGCAACGAGCCGCATCCTCCGATCTCTTCTCCCACTCACAACGAGCGCACTTCGCTTGATGATTGGAAGATTGATGATTGGTGATTTCGCCTTTTCCCCCTCCCCCCGCGGCCCGTTCTCTGCTTCATTGTCCCATGCCATGGAGCATCACCCTTGCCGGAAAGACGCATCAATTCGCGGATCTCCGCACCCTCATGGCAAAGGCCACCCCTCTCCGTTCCGGTGATGTCCTCGCAGGCCTTGCCGCCGGATCCTCCGAAGAACGCGTCGCCGCCCAATACCTCTTGGCCGAGCTCCCCCTCTCCCACTTCCTTGAAAATCTTCTCATTCCTTACGAAGCCGACGAAGTCACCCGCCTGATCACGGACCGCCACGATGCCGCCGCCTTCGAGCCGGTCGCCCATCTCAGCGTCGGCCAATTCCGCGACTGGCTCCTTGCCTACGAAACCGACGCCGCCGCGCTCACCGCCCTCGCTCCGGGACTCACTCCGGAAATGGTCGCCGCCGTGAGCAAGATCATGGCGAACCAGGACCTCATCCTCGTCGCGTCGAAATGCGAGGTCGTCACCCGCTTCCGGAACACCATCGGCCTACCCGGCCGTCTCTCGGTCCGCCTCCAACCCAATCACCCCACCGATGACCTCCGCGGCATCGCGGCCTCCATGCTCGATGGCCTCCTGCTCGGCTGCGGCGATGCCGTGATCGGCATCAATCCCGCCACCGATCAGGTATCCACCACCTGCTCGCTCCTGCACCTCATGGACGAGCTGATCACCCGCTACGAGATCCCCACGCAGTCCTGCGTGCTCGCCCACGTCACCACCCAGATCCACGCGATCGAGGAAGGAGCACCCGTCGACCTTGTCTTCCAATCGGTCGCCGGATCTCAAGCGGCAAACAAAAGCTTCGGCATTGACCTCGCCCTCCTTCGCGAAGCCCGAGAGGCCGCGCTCTCCCTGAGGCGCGGCACGCTCGGCAGCAACGTGATGTATTTCGAAACCGGTCAAGGCAGCGCACTTTCTGCCGGTGCCCATCACGGCATCGATCAACAGACCATGGAAGCCCGCTCCTACGCCGTCGCGCGCGAGTTCAGCCCTCTGCTCGTGAATACCGTCGTCGGCTTCATCGGCCCCGAGTATCTCTACGATGGCAAGCAGATCACTCGTGCCGGACTCGAGGACCATTTTTGTGGAAAGCTGTTAGGCCTCCCGATGGGCTGCGATGTCTGCTACACGAACCATGCGGAAGCAGATCAGGATGACATGGACAACCTGCTCACGCTCCTCGGCGTCGCCGGTTGCAACTACATCATGGGCGTTCCTGGCGCGGATGACATCATGCTCGGCTATCAGTCGACCTCCTTTCACGACGCTCACTACCTGCGCCAGGTCTTGAAGAAGCGTCCCGCCCCGGAGTTCGAGGCATGGCTCGCGAAAACCGGCATCGTCAATGGTCGCGGCCAGCTCGTCGAAAATGCCCGCGCCCTCGCGGACGCACCCCGCTTGTTGAAACTCGAATCCACCGGCTCATGAGCGAGGATATCCGCCCATCCCTGCAGCGGTGGACCAGCGCCCGCGTCGTCCTTGGCCGGACCGGTGGCTCCGTCCCTCATGGGGCTCTGCTCGATTTCCGCCTCTCCCACGCCCGCGCTCGCGATGCCGTCCATCAGGACTTCCACCCGGAGGTATTGGCTGCCGAACTGGAGCCACTGGGCCTCCCTATCCTCCTCACGCAGTCGCAAGCGCACGACCGCGCCACCTACCTCCAGCGCCCCGATCTTGGTCGCCGCCTCGATCCCTCATCCCAATCCCTGCTGGAAGGTGCGCGGACGCCCGAGGGCTTCGACCTTGTCATCATCGTGGCCGATGGCCTCTCCGCCACCGCCGCCCACCTTAATGGTGCTCCTTTGCTCCAAGCGCTAATCCCTCTGTTAGATTCGTTCCGCTTGGCTCCTCTCGTCATCGCGCCCTTCGCCCGGGTCGCCCTTCAGGATGAAATCGGCCACGCCATCGCCGCTCGTGCCGCCCTGATCGTCTTGGGCGAGCGTCCCGGACTCGGCTCGCCCGATAGCTTGGGAGCTTACCTCGTCCACAGCCCTCAGCCGGGCAATACCGACGCCCTGCGGAATTGCGTTTCGAACATCCGCTCCGCGGGACTTCCCCCGCAAACGGCCGCCCGACGCATCGCATGGCTCCTCAATGAGTCACGTCGGCTCGGCTTCAGCGGCGTCGATCTGAAGGATCGCAGTGCCGCCGTTTTACCGCGCCCCTCCCCTTGACTCACAATTAGTTTCGCCAAAAATGCTTCGCGCTGGTATCGTTTTCACTTATTCTTCACTGTAGCGCCACTCTCTCCGCTCTTCGGTCCCTGCTTCTATTTCCCATGAACGTCCTGCTCGTCGAAGACGAACCCGCGATTGCCGATACCCTCGTTTACGCCCTGAAGACCGAGTGTTTCGAAGTGAAGCACGCGCTCACCGGGCAAGAGGCGCTCGATGCATTCTCGGAGAAGCCTTTCGAATTCGTCATCCTCGATATCGGCCTGCCGGACATGACGGGCTTGGACGTCTGCAAGAAGCTCCGCGAGGAATCCACCGTGCCGGTCCTTTTCCTCACTGCACGGGATGGCGAAGTGGACCGCATCCTCGGCCTTGAATTGGGAGGGGATGACTACGTGACGAAGCCTTTCAGCCCGCGTGAGATCGTCGCCCGCATCCGGGCCATTCTCCGCCGCTCGGGAGCCCCCTCGGCCACCGCGAACGCTGCGCACGCCGCCCAGCAACCTCAAGCGGCTCCCGCCGGCCCGCTCTACCATGATGCTTCGGCCATGCGGATTCACTGCCACGGCACGGAGCTCGATCTCACGGCACACGAGTACAAGCTGCTGCTCGTCTTCATCAAGAATCCGCGCCGCGTGCTCACCCGTGACCAACTCCTCGATCACGCATGGGCGGATCCCGGCGCCGTTACCGACCGAACCATCGATGCCCACATCAAGTCGATCCGTGCGAAACTGAGGATCGCGAAGCCGGGTGCGGAGGATTTCATCCAGACCCGTCGCGGACTCGGGTACCTCTTCGTTCCCTGAAGCGCGCCCTCGCACCGGGAGATGCAAGGCAGGAGGATTGACCGCGGAACGTGTTCCCGCCACACAGGTCGTGCATCTCCTCTCATGCCGTCTCCCGCCTTCCTCTCATGCGCCTCACCCGCGTCACGCTGCTCGTCATCGCACTGATCATCGGCGCAGGCCTGTATCTGCTGCTCCGCCAGCAGCTTTCGGTGGTCGAGCCCCAGACCTATCAGGCGACGGAAGAATCGATGGTCGATGCCGCCCAGTTGCTCGCTTCGATGGTGGCCGCGGATTTCAAGAGCGGCTCCTTTGACAAGCAGCGCTTCCAGACCGCCTTCGAAGGGGTCTCGCGAAAGCGCTTCAAGGCCGTCATCCACGGCCATATCAAGTCCCATGTGGGCCTCGGCGCTTATCTCACCGACGCCAAGGGCATCGTCATTTTCGACTCCGCAGGAAAGCTGGAGGGTACCGACCTCTCGAAATCCCGCGATGTCTTCCTGACCCTGCAAGGAAAGTACGGCGCCCGTAGCAGCCGCGTGGATGAAAAGAATCCCCAGTCCTCCGTGCTCCACGTCGGCGCGTTGGTCGGTCCGCTTCAAGCTCCCATCGGCGTGCTCACCGTCTACAAGCCTCAGGCGGACGTGCTTCCGATTGTCGACGCCCGCCGCCGCGGCATCTATTGGGGCACCGGCCTGATCGGTGCGGGCATTCTCTTCCTCGTGACCGCCGTCTTCATCTGGCAATACCTGCCGGTTGGCCGCCTCACCGAGTACGCCCGCGACATCGAGTCCGGCAAACGCCCGCCCCTGCCGAAGCTCGGTGCCGGCAAGGAAGTGAACACCTTGGCCCGCGCCCTCGAATCCATGAGGGAAGCCCTCGAAGGCCGTCGCTACGCGGAGCGCTATGTCCAGACGCTCACTCACGAGATGAAGAGCCCCCTGGCCGCGATCCGCGGGGCGGCGGAGCTCCTTGATGAGGACATGCCGGAGGCCGATCGCCGTCGCTTCCTCGGAAACATCCGCGCCGAGTCCGGCCGGGCCGACCGCCTGCTCAATCGCCTGCTCGAGCTCTCCGCCCTGGAAGGCCGCAGCAGCCTGGACGTCGCGGAAAACGTGGACCTCGAGTTGATTCTCACTCGTGCTGTCGATCAAGGCCGCCCGCCTGCCGATCTCGCCGGCGTGGGTCTCGCCGTCACCCTGCCGCCTGCCATGCTGCTGGTCCGGGGGGATGCCTTCATCATCCGGGCCGCCATCACCAACCTGCTTGAAAACGCCATCGATTTCTCGCCCGTGGGATCTACGATTGATATCGTACTTTGGGGCAAGGACGGGAAAGCCATGATCGAGATCTGCGACCGCGGCCCCGGCGTCCCGGAGTATGCCACGGACAAGGTCTTCGAGCGCTTCTACTCCCTGCGCCACCACTCATCCGGTCGGAAGGGCACCGGTCTTGGCCTGACATTGGTGAAGGAAGCTGCCGAACTTCACGGCGGGTCCGTGGCCTTGGAGCCTCGCGAGGGTGGCGGAACCGTGGCCCGCTTGGTCTTCCCGGTCATCTCCTCGCTTCGCTGATCCGGCGGCTGCACGTGACCTTCACGAAAGCGGAATCACCTTTTCACCGCACGTTCAGCACGGTTTCACCATCGGTGGTTTTGATGCGGCCAAGTGATCCGTCACCTGCTGCAACCAAGCTCCGAGCTGCTCGATGACCCCTCGCCGGGGCGAATCGCCAAGATCGCCACACTGACCGCGCTCTGCCTGGCGGCCTATGGTTTCACCACCGGCTTCTGGCGTTCGCCCCTGCTCGGCGTCTACGTCTCGATCAAGATGCCGCTGCTCGTGGCCTTCACCCTGGGCTGCAATGGGCTCCTCAATGGCCTGCTCGGGATCCTCCTCGGAGGGCTTGGCTTCCGGGAGTCCTTGCTGGCCCTTCTCAGTGCCTTCGCCTCCGTCGCCCTGATCCTCGCATCATTGGCACCCGTGACCTTCATGCTCGCGCTCAATGCGCCGCCGCCGGAATCCGGATACGCTACCTCGGCTCATGCCGCTTACCTTCTCTCGCATGTGTTCCTGATCGCCATCGCGGGCATCGCGGGAACCCTCTCGCTCTTCCGCATCCTCAAGCAGCGCTGTAGCGATCCCCGGATCGCCGCAATCACCATGCTTGCCTGGCTCGCGGGCAATGGGTTCCTCGGAGCGCAATTCTCCTGGATCCTCCGTCCCTTCTTCGGCTCGCCCTCCATCGAGGTGGCCTTCCTCCGTAAACAACCTTGGAAGGGCAGCTTCTATGAAGCCGTCTGGCGATCCCTCGATCGCATCACCGATGGCAATGCCTTCCTCGCCGTTCTCCTCCTGATCTGCGGCGCCGCCCTGCTCGCTCTCCAGATCTTCCGCTCGCTCTCATTCCGACCTGTATCCACAACGACATGAATACCGACATCCCGCAACCACCCCCATACTACAGCCCGCAGCCGCATGCGGAACCACCGCTGCCTGACAAGCTGGGCATGCGCTCGCTCTTCGAAGCGCTGCTCAGAAGCCCGAAGGCCCTTATCCAACGCCTCGCCAGTCCCGGACATGGCGCACTCCTTCCCTTCCTCCTGCTGGCGATTGTCTCCATGATCATCTTCGGGCTCGTGCTTGGCACCTTCGCCATGCACGAGCAAATCTGGGCCGCCCCGCTCAAAATCACCGCAGGCCTCTTGATCTCGGGGCTCATCTGCTTCCCCAGCCTCTACATCTTCTCCTGCCTCGCCGGATCGCGCGCCGGTGCCTCGCAACTCGCCGCCACCTTGGCCGGCATGCTCGCCCTCTCGGGCCTGCTGCTCTTGGGCTTTGCCCCGGCCGTGTGGATCTTCACCCAGGCCACCGATGGCTATGGCTTCATGGGTTTCATCGCCCTCGCCACCTGGTTCATCGCCGTCGCCTTCGGCTTCCGCTTCCTCGGCAGCGCGATCGCTTCAACCGGTGCCAACAGCAAGATACCTCTCGTCGTCTGGAGCTGCATCTTCCTCGTGGTCACCTTGCAGATGACCACCTCGCTGCGCCCCATCATCGGTCGCTCGAATCGCTTTCTGACAAATGAGAAACTCTTCTTCGTCCAACACTGGATCACCTCGTCAAGCGAATCGCTACCCGCGCCCACCGCCTCCGAAACCTCCAGCCAGCCAGGAGAATGAAAGCTCCCCGCCCGAAGCCCGTCCGGGTGACAAAACCGGCACGTTCCTCCATCAAGCCCCGGAAACGAAAGCCCACCATCCCCGCACCCCGCGACGAACTCTTCGAATCCATGCGCGGCGAACTCGGCCTCTAGCGCATCCTCCTTCGTCCCCGTTCCGGCCGGCCTTGGCAGTAGAAACCCACCACCGCATCTGCGAACCTCGCCTTCAAACCTCCCTCTCATGCGAACCGCCCGCTTCCCCCGGCCATGCTCCCCGCTCCGACATTCGCTGTTGGACCTTCGGTGTTGGTGGTTCGCCTTCCCACGCCTGTTATTTTCCCTGTTATAACAGGCGGAACAGGCGGCATCCCGCTCCTCCCCTCGCCTAAGATTTCGTACGATCCAGCTCTAGTTCCCCCACCCTGATCGGGGGATAGGCAGGGGATGCGCTTTACTTGCCACACCCTTCCCCGCTACCTTCCCGGCGGATTTTACCCCCGGAATGCGAATCAGAACCTCCCTTCTTCTCCTTACCGCCACCTTCACGACCGGCATCGGAATCAGCTCCGGGGAGCCCCCCGCCGCGCTGGACGAAACGATCGTGAATGCCCCGAGGGAAGCGACCGATGGTCAGCGCGAAGCGGACTTCGCGATCCCCCTTCCGGGCGGACGCGGCTATCAGGAGATCCTTCCTTCCATCCCGAATGCCCAGCAAGGAACCCCGAGTTCCACGGCCTTCACCCTGCGCGGCTTGGGGCAGGACAATGTCATTTTCTACATCGGCACCCAGTCGAATACCCTCGTGAACTTCTCGAATGGGGGCGTGCCTGCCACCGCGAGCTCGCTCACCTCGGTCATGCCCCTGATGTGGGATATCGATCAAGTGATCGTGGAACGCGGACCCATCCTCTTCGGCCGTGGCGTGAACGCGATGGGCGGTGAGATCCGCTTGGAACCGCGCGCCCCGCAGTTCTTCCACGAAGGTCGTATCACCGGTGAAGTCGCCGACTACGGCTCATGGCGTGCCGGTATCACCGAGAACATGGTGCTCGTTGAGGACAAGCTCGCCTTGCGCCTGAATGCCGTCGGCGAAGGAACCGACGGCGCCGTGACCAATGTCTACGACGGCAACGAACGCTTCGCCGAAACCCAGCGCAGTTCCTTCCGCAGCCAGCTCCGCTGGCGTCCGGGCGGCGATGACAGCTCGGTCTTCGACTGGCGCGTGGATGTCGATCGCGGTCGCGGCAACTCTTTCGGCCAGGCCTTCCAGCCCGCGAATGGCGATATCTTCGCGCGGATCGTGGACGTGAACACCACGCCCACCACCCCTGCCGACCAATGGGCCACCATGTTGCGAGGGCGCCTCGAATTGGAGCGCGATTGGTGGGTCGAAAGCGAAGCCTCGTTCTCAATCATCGATGCCGCGCACCACACCGACTTCGATGGCTCCTCGATGCTCGATTGGTTCTACACCTACACCATCGATGAGCGGCGCCTCACCGGCAGCACCCGCTTCGGCCAGGACAAGGAAGGCTTCAATTGGTTCGGCGGTGTCTATGCGGAAGCCTCCGAATACGGGATCGTCTTCGAAGGCCGCGGCCTGGGACCCATCCCGCAGGGTCGTCCTTTCCGCACGAAAACCGGCGAGGACGTCGGCATCGCCGCGGCCTTCGCACATGCCGAACTGGAGCTCGCCCATCGTTTCTGGCTCACCGGCGGCCTGCGCCTCGACTACCAATCGCGCGAACAAAGCATCGCCACCAAACTCAACGGCGTCTCCCGGGGAGCCGACCGGCTCGATGCAGACTACACTGAGTGGCTCCCTGAACTGGGCACCGAGTGGCGCGGCGATGACATCACGGCCGGGGCGAAAATCTCCCGGGCCTACCGCCCCGGAGGCATCGCGGTCGCCCCCTCGCTCGGCCTTGCCAATCCCTATGGCCCGGAACGGGGCTGGGAGACGAATCTCTTCGTGGAGAAGAATTGGGAATGCATCCGCGCAAACGCCCGCGTCTTCTACGCTTGGCTCGATGACCAGCAGGTCCCCTATGTTCCCCGCGGCGGCTTCCCGGTCGTCGACAACTTCGTCACCAACAGTGCCGAGTCACAACGCGCAGGCGCCGAAGTCGAGATGGTCTGGAAAAACGGCGACTTCTCTGCAGGTGTCATGGCCGGCTACCTCTACGCGGAATACGATCAACTCGTGCTGAATGGCGTCAACCGCGCCGGACAAGCCTTCCCCCTTTCCCCGGAATGGAATGCGGCCATCGGCTTCTCTTGGAAGCCGGAGACCGGTTGGTTCGGAGAAACCTCCTTCAATTGGGCGGACACCACCTACTCGCAGGCCGATTCTCCCATCGGCACCAAGCTGGAAGCACGCCTCCTCTGGTCCGCACGCACCGGCTACCGCTGGAACAATGTCGAGGCCTACATCTTCGGCAGCAACCTCTTGGACGAGGAATACGCGCTCTCCCGGAGCGACTACCGCGCCGTGGGCCTGCCAATTTCCGGGAAACTTGGAATGCCCCGCGTCATCGGGACCGGCGTGACCATCACATGGTAACAAATTTCTCGTGTAGGATTTCACGCGATCTCCTCTGGCGATCGAGAAGCAGCGGAAGCCATGACAGCAGGCATGAAACGGGTTTACCCCCGCTTGCTTGTCCCCGTTTTTGGATGTTCCCGTCATCCTTCATGCCATGTTTCCTTCTCGCAACGGGCGCAGCCCCTTTGATTTCTGATGAGCATGTACCTTGGCCTCGATTCCTCGACCCAGTCCCTTTCCGCCATTGTGATCGATCCCGCCAGCGGCACCATCGTTCGGGAGGTGTCGGTGAATTTCGGTTCGGCACTCCCCGTCTACGCCTCTCCCAGCGGCTTCATCCCCGGCGGCAAGAATGGCGAGGTCCATGCGGACCCACGGATGTGGATCGAGGCTCTGGACCTCGTGTTCAGCAAACTGGCCGATGGCTTCGATCTGGGAAAAATCGAAGCAGTCGCCAGCTCCGGCCAGCAGCATGGCTCGGTCTACCTCGATGAAACCTTCGAACAAAGGATCGACTCCCTAGCCACAGGCGAATCCTTGCTGAACCAGCTCGCCGGCTCCTTTACCCGCGCCACCGCGCCGATCTGGATGGATACCTCCACCGGTGCCGAGTGCGCCGAGATCGCCGCCGCAGTCGGCGGAAATGCTGAAGTCTGCAAGCGCTCCGGCTCCATCGCGATCGAACGCTTCACGGGGCCGCAGATCCGTCGCTTCTTCAAGAACGACCCCGCCGCCTACGAAAAGACTTCGCTCATCCACCTCGTCAGCTCCTTCGTCGGATCCATTCTCGCGGGCAAGTCCATCGCCATCGATCATGGTGACGGCGCCGGCATGAATCTGCTCAATCTCCAGACACTGGATTGGGACAACGAATTGCTGGACGCCACTGCTCCCGGCCTGCGGGCCAAGCTGCCGCCCGCTGCGGCCTCCGCCACCGTCGCAGGTTCCATCTCGTCCTACTTCGTCGAGAAATACGGCATGTCCCGTACTTGCAAGGTCGTCCTCTCGACCGGGGACAACCCGTCCTCGCTCGTCGGCATGGGCGCCACCTCGCCGGGAACCGTCGTGATCTCTCTCGGCACCTCGGACACCTTCTTCGCCGCCATGGAAAAGCCCGTTACCGATCCTCAAGGCTTCGGTCACGTCTTCGGCAATCCCGCCGGTGGCTTCATGTCCCTCATCTGCTTCCGCAATGGTTCTCTGGCACGCGAGGCATTGCGCGATGAACTCGGCACCGACTGGAGCGCCTTTGATCGCGACGGCTTGGCAAAGACCAGCGCAGGCAATGAAGGCAAGGTGATGCTTCCCTTCTTCGGTCCCGAAATCACCCCGCGCCGCGACTTCGAGGCCCCCCTGCGGAACTTCTCCGCCGATGACGCAGCCCCCGTCCAAGTCCGGGCCCTGCTTGAAGGCCAGTTCCTCAACATGCGCCTGCACAGCCAGTGGATCGGCGAGAAGGTCGAGCTGATCCGCCTCACCGGCGGTGCCTCGCAGAACGATGGCATCGCCCAGCTCGTCGCGGACATCTTCCAAGCTCCCGTGGAGCGTTTTGCCATCGCGAATGGCGCCGGCCTCGGTGCCGCCCTGCGTGCCGCCCATGCCTGCGATCAGGACCTCGCCACCCTGCAGGAAGCCTTCTGCAAGCCCGCCGCCGGATCCCGGCTGGAGCCCGCCAGCGACACCGCTCCCGTCTACGCCCGCTCGCTGGAAGCTTACAAAGCCTTGCTTTCCGCGTAGACGCCAGGCCGATCCGCGCTGAGGATCGGGCCATGAAATCATCCGTTGCGATCGCGATCTCACTGGCATGTGCTGCCGCTGGCTTTTTCGGAGGACGCCTTTCGCAGTCCCCGGGGCCCTCGGGGAGCCGCGGCGACGCGACCGCACAGGAGACGAAGTCAAAGGACGGCGGCGCCCGGGAACGCGCGGAGAAATCTTCCAACAAATCCTCGGCACGCCGCTCCTCAAGCCGTTCTAACAAACCTGTCAGCAGCCCGCTTGCCGCCTCGCTTCAGGAAGTGGTGAATTCCTTCAACAATCAGGATCTCACCATGCCGGATGGCAGCCAATCCGAGCTCCTCCTTTTCGACCTCTCGAAACTCGAGCGGGTGATGAGCTCGATCGACAAGGCCTCCGAAGCCGAGCTCGCCGAACTCAAGGAACTCGTCCGCACCAATGAGGAATCCAGCGAGGATGCACTCATCCTCCAGACCCTGATCTCGCTCCCCTTGCTAGCACGGGAGATCCAGCTCCACGGTGCCCGCGCCTTGGACGACGAGGTCACCAAGGCGCTTGAGGATCCGGTGGAGACCAATATCGAGGAGACCTTGCCCACGATGATCTACACCCTCGCGCTCCAGAATCCCACCGAAGCGGAGGAATGGCTGGAAACCTACGCCAAACGCACCGACACCGACGAGTTGATCATCGACAACGACGAACTCCGCGCTGCCATCGACAAGGCGAAGCAGGATTCTAGCGGCTCAAAATAGCATCGAGCATCTTCACGCTCTGCCACGCCGCGCGCACATCGTGCACGCGCAGCATCTGCGCTCCCCGTTGCATTGCCGCGGCGATGCAGGCCACGGTCCCGGCATCGCGATCCTTCGGCACCGGCAGCTCGAGCACTTCGCCAATCACCGTCTTGCGACTCACCGGCACCAGGATCGGCCGGCCAAATCGCTGCAAACGCTCGAGATCCCGGAGCACGGCCAGGTTGTCATCGCGCTGCTTCGCGAAATCGAGACCCGGATCAAGCACCAGCGACTCCAGCGGCAAACCCGCGTTCACGGCTACCGCCACCTTCTCTTCAAAGAACGCCTCCATCGAGCCCATCACATCCTCCCACTGCTGGTGAAAGTGCGGCACCTTCGGCTCACCTATCGAATGCATCACCAGCAGCGAAGCCCCGGCAGCAGCACAGAGCCGCGCATTCCGGTCATCAGGCAGAGCTCCCATGTCATTGATCAGCTCCACCCCGTGCGGGAGCACAGCCTCGACCGTTTCCGGTCGCCAGGTATTCGCGGAAAGCACCGGCGGCCACAGCTGAACCTCGTCTCGCGGCTTCGCTGTCGCAACCAACTCCGGCCAGCGATCAAGAAAGCCACGGAAACGCCGGACCTCCTCCTCCACCGGGATTGCGGCACGATTCGTCCGCGCGCTCTCCGCGCCCACATCGATGATATCCGCGCCCTCTTCCACCTGACGCTTCGCAAGTTCGAAGGCGGCACCGATCTCCAAGGTTCCATCCCCCGAAAAGGAATCGTCGTTCACGTTCACAATCCCCATCACCAGGGGACGGCGGGGAAAGACGACTTCGCGCGCGGGCAGCTTCCAGATCACCTCACGATTCCAACCCCGGAACACGGGTGCGGGAAACGCAAATCTCCGCAAGCTTTTCACCGGATCTGCGGCTAGCCTTCATCGCCCGCTAACCAAGCACGACGATGTGATGCCCATGCGAGTGAAGATGATCCTTCCGGCCTTGACCGAAGCGAAGAGCCCGCTCTTCCGGCCGATCAAGTATTCCCTCTTTCCTCCACTCGGTCTCGCCACCCTCGCGGCCTATCTGGCTCCGGACGACGAGATCGACCTGCAGGACGAGCACGTCGAAACGCTGAGCTTGGACGACGACCCGGAACTCGTGGTCATCCAAGTCTACATCACCAATGCCTCGCGCGCCTATCGCCACGCCGATCACTACCGGAAGCGCGGCGCACACGTCTGCCTCGGCGGATTGCACGTCACATCGTTGCCGGAGGAAGCAGCCGCCCATGCTGACACCATATTCCTGGGACCCGGCGAGGACACCTGGCCGGAATTCCTCGCCGACTTCCGCGCAGGCCGTGCGCGGGATCGCTACGTCGCCCCGGCGAAACGCAGCATCCACGGCATCCCGCCGATCCGCCGCGATCTCATCAAGCGGAAGCTCTATCTGGTCCCGAACTCGATCGTGGTTTCCCGGGGCTGTCCCCATCGCTGCGATTTTTGCTACAAGGAAGCCTTCTTCGAGGGCGGAAATTCCTACTACGTCCAGAAGGTCGATGAAGCTTTGGCCGAGATCGAGCGCCTGCCCGGACGGCATCTCTATTTCCTGGACGATCACCTCTTCGGCGACCGGCGCTTCGCCACCATGCTCTTCGACGGCATGAAGGGCATGGGCCGACTTTGGCAAAGTGCCGCAACCGTGAACTCCGTGTTGAAACCCGGACTGCTGGAAAAGGCAGCAGACGCCGGACTGCGCTCGCTCTTCGTAGGATTCGAAAATCTGGACGAGCGAAACCTGCGCGAGCATCGCAAGGTGCAAAACCTCGGCCGTGACTATGCCGCCTGCATCCAACGTCTCCACTCCCAAGGAGTGATGGTAAATGGCTCCTTTGTCTTCGGCATGGACGGGGACGGCCCGGATGTCTTCAGCCGCACCGTGGAATGGGCCGTCTCGCAAGGCATTGAAACCGCGACCTTTCATGTGATGACCCCCTACCCCTCCACAGGACTTTTCCAGAGAATCGAACAGGAAGGTCGTCTGCTCCACCGGGATTGGGATCTCTACGACACCCGCCATACCGTCTTCCGTCCGGCACGGCTCACGCCAGACCAATTGGAAGAAGGATACTGGAGGGCGTATCGCGAATTCTACACTTGGCGGAACATTTTCAGCGGCGCTACCGCGCACGAAGAACTGAGCGGAAGCCTGCGCCATTTTGCCTACGCTGCGGGATGGAAAAAGTGTGAACCCCTTTGGCATCTGTTGATTAGGGCAAAACGGGTCGCTCGCGGATTGCCATTCCTGGAGGCCGTTCTGGATGGTTTGGGCCGGGTGGGAAGGCAAAGCCGGACCAGGGACGCGGTTTCTGAAGTTCCGTCTCCTTATGTCACACTTGATGGGGAAACATACACGCCTTAACCCGATTCATCATAGCCTCTCCGCCATGCTGGACTAGGGTTGAGGCAAATCATGAGCGTGACCTTTGGAGCCAGCACCTGGCTGTGGACCTCCCCCTTTTCTTCGGACCAGGGTGAGTTGCTGCGCAGCATTTCCCGTCTCGGATTCGACGCCGTCGAACTGCCGATCGAAGATCCCGATCTTGTCGACCCCGCCAAGATCCGTCCAATCCTGGAGGAGACGGGACTCACCCCCTACCTCTGCGGTGCCTTCGGCCCCGGCCGGGATCTTACCAATCCGGACGCCTCGGTGCGCGCGAATACCCGCGCCTACCTTTCCAGGCTGATGGACCTCGCTGAAGGACTCGGCGTGCCCTTCATTGCCGGCCCGATGTACGCTCAGGTCGGCAAGGCCCGCCAACTCTCCCCGGAAGATCGGAAGCGCGAATGGGACCTCGCCGCCACCGAACTCCGCACCGTAGCCGAAGAAGCCGGAAACCGCGGCCTGAAGCTGGCCCTCGAGGCGATCAACCGCTTCGAGAGCGATCTGGTCAACACCACCGCCGACACCATCCGCCTCGTCCGCTCCATCGACCATCCGTCTGCCAAGGCCATGATCGACACTTTCCACATGACGATCGAGGAGGCCGACATCGGTGCTGCCATCCGCCACGCCGGAGATGATCTCATCCACGTGCAGGTGAGTGAAAACCACCGCGGCGTGACCGGCACCGGCCTGACCCCGTGGCAGGACTTCCGCGATGCCCTGAGCCACATCGGCTACAAGGGTGCCGTGGTCATCGAATCCTTTACCCCGGACAACCGCGATCTCGCCGGCGCCGTCTGCATCTGGAAGCGCTTCACTGCCACCCAGGACGAATTCGCCGCCCGCGGCCTCGCTTTCCTCCGCGATCTCTTCGACCAACCCGCTCCCGCGAAAATCCAAGCGCTGGCCGGTGCCCATTGATCGGTCTTTCCATCCGCGATCCCTCTGCCCTATATTTTAGATCCGCTTTCTCGAACCCATGAGTGACATCAACATCGCCATCGTAGGCCTCGGCTTCGGAGCCGAATTCATTCCCATTTACCAGCGCCTGAAGGGTGTAAACATGTACGCCATTTGCCAACGCACCCAGTCCAAGCTGGACGAGGTCGGTGACAAATACGGCATCGCCAAGCGCTACACCTCCTACGACGACCTCCTCGCGGATCCCGAAGTTCACGCCGTCCACATCAACTCCCCGATCCCGGACCACGGCCAGCAGTCGATCAAGGCCCTGAAAGCCGGCAAGCACGTGGCCTGCACCGTGCCGATGGCCACCAGCCTCGATGAATGCAAGCAGATCATCGATCTCTGCAAGGAGACCGGCCTGAAGTACATGATGATGGAGACCGTGGTATATGCCCGCGAGTTCCTCTTCATGAAGGAACTCTATGAGAAGGGCGAACTCGGCAAGGTCCAGTTCCTCCGTGCCACTCACCAGCAGGACATGGAAGGATGGCCCGGCTACTGGCCCGGCCTGCCGCCGATGTATTACGCCACCCACTGCGTGGGCCCGATCCTCGGCCTGATGGGCAGCCAGGCGGAATACGTCTCCTGCTTCGGCTCCGGCACCATCGCGGAAGAGATGCACGCCTGCTACGGATCACCCTTCGCAATTGAGACCTGCCACATCAAGTTCAAGGACAGCGATCTGTCCGCGCAGGTTGTCCGCTCGCTCTTCGACGTCGCCCGCCAGTACCGCGAGTCCTTCGAAGTCTACGGCTCCAAGAAGTCCGTCGAGTGGCCGCTCATCGAGCACGACCCACTTGTTATCCACACCGCCAAGAAGCCCGAACCGGAAATCCCCGAGGAAGTCGAGTGCCCTGACTTCGCCCATTACCTGCCGGAAGAAATCCAGCTCTTCACGAAGGGCGGCGTCTACGGCGGCGAGACTGGTGAGGAGCACCTCTCCTTCACCCAGGGCGCAGGCCACGGCGGCAGCCACCCGCATCTCGTCCACCAGTTCGTGAAGATGCTCCAGACCGGCCAGGATTCTTATCCGAATGCCGTGCAGAGCGCGAACATCACCTGCACCGGCATCCTCGCCCACGAGTCCGCCCTCAAGGGTGGCGAGATCGTCCGCCTGCCGGAATGGACGCTCAGCTAACGCACTTTCCAGGCTAGATTCGCATCAAGGAAGGGCACTCCGGAAACGGGGTGCCTTTTCCTTTTCGCTACAGTTTCCTAGGCGCCCAACAGAACAAAAGGGACATTTCCATCTATTTTTCGGGAATAACAAGACACCTGCCTCCAACAGCTTTCCATTTGTGCCTTCGGCGGACCTGTCTATCGTCCCGCTTACCATGAATACGCCGAACTACGACCGCCGCACTTTCGTGAAGCTCTCTCTCGCCGCCGGGGCTGTGGCCGCCGTTCCTGCCGCCATGGGCCAGGACAAGGCTCCCGCCGCGTTCACCCTGCCAGAGCTCCCCTACAAGCCGGATGCGCTCGCGCCAAACATTGACGCGAAGACCATGGAGATTCACCACGGAAAGCACCACGCCACCTACATCACCAATCTCAATGCCGCGGTGGCCGCGAATGCTTCCTTGAAGGGCAAGTCTTTGGAAGAAATCGTCACCGATCTCCCCGCCATCAAGGACGAGGCACTGCGCACGACGCTTCGCAATAACGCCGGCGGCCATTGGAACCACGCCGCCTTCTGGGAAATGATGGCTCCGGCCGGCAGTGGTGGTGCTCCTTCCGATGATCTCCTCGCCGCGATCAAGGCCGCCTTCGAATCCACCGACGCCTTCAAGAAAGCCTTCAGCGA
This sequence comes from Luteolibacter luteus, assembly GCF_012913485.1. Lineage (GTDB taxonomy): Bacteria > Verrucomicrobiota > Verrucomicrobiia > Verrucomicrobiales > Akkermansiaceae > Haloferula > Haloferula lutea. The sequence continues at coordinate 1,845,481 of NZ_CP051774.1, forward strand.
AGCGGCGACCAAGCGCTTCGGCTCGGGCTGGGCATGGCTGATCGTGCAGAACAAGAAGCTGAAGGTTGTGAGCACCGCCAATCAGGACAACCCGCTGATGAAGGGCATCGTCCCGGATTCCGATCTCGGCACCCCGATCCTCGGCCTCGACGTCTGGGAACACGCCTACTACCTGAACTACCAGAACCGCCGCCCGGACTACATCACCGCCTGGTGGAACGTGGTGAACTGGAAGAACGTCAACGAGCGCTTCTCCAAGGCCTGAAACACCGGTCATTCCTTCTTTCGGAAAAGCCCTGCCGGCATCTGCCTGGCAGGGCTTTTTCTTTTCCCGAAACCCCGCTTCCGCGGCAGTAGAAGGCCTTGATCCTCTTGTGCGAAGTTTGCCGCCAAGATGACCGATACCAAGATGACCGATAATACGCCAGTCACACATTTTTCGCGTCTTCGTCTCCACTGCCGCGTCGCCGAAGACGGTTTCAACTGCCAGGTCCTCTCGATTGGTCGTGGCCTGCAGAATTTCCATTTTTTAACAGGGAGATCAGGCGGGAAAAACAGAGGTCCCCACCACCCGACCACCGCCCCGGGTGACAGGACCTCAGAAAATGACCGAAATTTTTTGTCCGTTTCCGTCCCCGCACGGACAGATGATCCCAGAACATGCCGGAAAACGGTCCATCCGACGCTGAGCTCCTCGCCGATTGGCTGCGGAACCGCCACGAGGCGGCCTTCCACGCCTTGGTGGCGCGCTATGCAGGCCTGGTGCATCAGGCAGGACTACGAACCACGGGCGACGACTCGCTCGCGGCCGAGGCCTCCCAACTGACTTTCATCACCCTCGCCCGGAAGGCGCGATCTCTCGCTTCCCGCAGCTCCCTCGCGGGGTGGCTGCACCTCACCGCCGTCATGCAGGCGAAGAACCTCCTCCGCCAGCGGCTCCGCGAACACCGCAAACGCGAACTTCTGCGCACGCATATGGAAACCGATTCCCACGGCCCGACCGCCGATGCCTGGCGACGCATGCAACCCGTGCTCGATGAAGCACTCGCCGCGCTTTCCTCCAAGGACCGCGAGGCCTTGCTGCTGCGCTTCTATCGCTCCCTCAGTGTCCGCGAGATCGCCGCGGCACTAGGGATCGCCACTGACGCCGCGCAGAAACGGCTTGATCGCGCGACCGAGCGCCTGCGCCACCAGCTTGCTCGCCGCGGCTGCCAGGTCGGCAGCTCCTTGGGAGCGATCATGATCGCCGGTTTCGGCGCGGATTCGCAGGCGGCCATCCCCTCCAGTTCGGTTCTCGCCTCGAAGGCCATCGCCGCTGCCACCGGCAGCACAGCCAGCACACTCACTACCATTGGAATCATCATCATGACCAAGAAAGCCACCATTGCCGCCGGAGTCGCCGTGCTACTCGCAGGCGCCGCTGCCGTCACCTTCATCAGCCGCCAGGATGATCCGGCCAAGGCTGGAACCGATTCCGCCGCCGCCCAGAAGCCCTCGGCTCCCGCCCCGCCTGCGGGACACTCAGCGGCAGATCCTGCAGCGGAGCGCGCAGCACGCAGCAAGCCTCGCGATCCAGCGGAGAATCCGGAATTCATCGCGAAGTACGGCGACGCTCGTACCAACCTCTCCAAGCACGTCGCGAACAACCTGATCAGCCTTCTGGAAGATGCCGTCGCCATGGGCGAAATGGTCACCTCCGGTGAGGCGGGCAATGCCTTTGGCGGTCCCCGCAACGGGTTGCGGATGAGCCTCGGCGGAGACCTCGTGGATAACCTCAAGCTCAGCGACGAACAGCAGGAGAAGGCCGGCGCGATCTACCGTGAGTATCAGAAACGCGAGATCGTGAAATCGAAGGAGACCATCGAGAAGCTCAAGAAAGACCCTACCGCCATCATGCAACTGATGCTGGCCAGCGATGCCCATTCCCGGGGTGCCATGACCCAGGAGGAATACGACGAGCTTCAGAAATCCAACGCGGAGAACTTGAAAGGGACCATCAATCCCCTCGATCGCGAGAACTTCCGCGGCGGCCAGCCGATGAAGGATGAAACCTTCCGCAGCGAGTTGTCGGCGATCCTTGAGCCCGAACAGGCCGAGACCTTTGGCAACGCGGCCACCGAACAAGCGGCTAAAGCGGAAGATGACCGCACCATGAATGCCCTGCCCTCGATGGAACTCGAGAAGATGGACCAGACCGTCACCTCCGCCAAGAAGCTGACCGCCGGCATGAAGAGCATGATGGAAGGCATGGGCGGCCTGCAGGATCTGGGCCCCATCATGGAGCAACAGCGCAAGGCCCGCGAAGCCCAGCGCGCTGCTGAGACACAACAGCCACAGGGCGAATAATAGCTAGCGGCACCAAGACCCGAGGGCGGCACGGCTGCCACCCTCGGGAAAAGGGTCCGGGAACCGAGGTTAGACCAGTCCCAAGGACCTCAATCTTTCCTCCAAGCTCTCGACCGAACTCCAAGGCAGGATCGGCGAGTTCTTTCGCTCGTCCGGGGGATTCTTCTCCAACTGGTCCGACCACCCCCCGCAGCCTTCCAAGGGTAGCAGGGGCCGATGATGAAGCCATGCCAGGCACACTTCGGAGATGGTCCCGGCACGGCCGCCGATCACCAGGCAGGCATCTCCCGCCAAGGCCATCAGGAGATTGCGCGCATCGCCCATGCCACAAGGAATCAGCACCGTGCAGGGCCAGTTCTCCGTGTTGATATCGTCCGAGGGAATGATGCTCACCACGGTACCGCCTGCCGCGAGGGCTCGCTCCGCAGCCACCCGCGTCGCCGGACTCCCACAACCGCTCACCAAGGTAATCCCGAGCTTCGCGAACAATTCACCCGCAGCCGCAGCCAAATCATAAGCCTTCGACCCCGGCTCGGCACTACCAAGGACACAAACCTGAGGACGGCGCGGTTTCGCTTCGTTGGAAATAGTCATAGTTCGAGAACTCATCCTCACCTGATGAGGAGGCTCCCGTATATGCTACGAATGGAGCATTGTCTCAACGCTCGATCGTGAACCCCTTCACCCCTTCAAGCGGCGGGATGTTCTTCACGTGCATGCTCTTGATGTTGTGGGAAAGCGGAGACTCCTCGGCGATCTCCTTGAGAAAGGCCTCCACCTCTTCGCGTTCGCCCATCACTTCAAGCTCCACGGTGCCATCCGGCAGATTCTTCACCGTTCCGCAAACCTCGAAACCTTTTGAAAGGTCTTTCGTGGTATAGCGGAATCCAACGCCTTGGACTCGGCCTTCGAAGATAACACGGCGGGCAATCACGGGGTTGATGATGCGCTGTAGTTCGATACCCCATCAAGGAACATTTGAACCGCTACCAGGATCAGCAACAGGCCCATCAGCCGCTCGAGAGCCCGCGTCCCTTTCGATCCCACGAGCCGCAGGAGCGCCGGAGATAGCAAAAGGATCACCGCCGAGGCCAGCCAGGCACCGGTCACCGCAAGCGCAATCGCCCCGATCTCCCCGGGGTACTTCGAGGCAGTCAACAAAATCAGCGCGATGCTCGAGGGCCCTGCCATCATCGGCACCGCCAGCGGCACGATGAAGGGCTCCTCATCCCCCGTCTCGCCCAGCACCGAACGAGCGGGAAACACCATGCCCAGCGCGATCAGGAAAAGCAGGATCCCACCCGAAATACTGAGAGCCTCCGGCCTCACCCCAAGAAAGCCCAACAGATGCTTCCCCGCCAACAGGAAGCCCAGCAGGATCAGCAAGGCAAAGAGCAACTCCCGGATCAGCACCGGCCGTCGCCGGTGCTCCGGAACCTTGGAAAGTACCGCATGGAAAATCGCCGCGTTCCCGAAAGGATCGAGAACCAGAAAAAGGGTTACGGCCAGCGGCAGGAGATTCATGGGACGCCACCCGCATTTCAGCTGTGCCGGGATCCTTTGGCTAGCCCGGACCTTTACCACGGTCGAAGCATTGGGAAATCGGCTTCAAGATTGCCGGTATCTTCTTGCGGATGATGATATGCCTTCCTCACCTGAACCTCCGTCAGTTAGCAAATGACGTCCTCTATTCGCCTCATCGTCCTTGCCGCCACGGTGCTTCTCGGCGCCTGCACCGGCTTGCCGAAAACCGAAGGCCGGGCGAGGTCCCACGCGATCCCCGCAAGGGCGGGAACGGAACTCGATCGGGTGGCAGTGTCCTTCGCGGCTGCCCACCCTCGCAGCTCCGGGTTTCACCCGCTCGGGAAAGGGAGCGACGCCCTCGACGCGCGACTTGGTCTTGCCGGAGTGGCGGAACAGACGCTGGATGTGCAGTATTACATCTGGCGCAATGACGACTCCGGCCGAAAGGTCCTCGCCAGCCTCAAGGCTGCCGCGGCGCGTGGCGTGCGCGTTCGTATCCTCATCGATGATCTCGGCACCTCCGCCGATGACAACATTCTGCTGGCGATCGATAGCCATCCAGGCGTCGAAGTGCGCCTTTTCAATCCCATCGCAAGCCGTTCCGCGCGTTTGCTAGGCACCGTCTTCGACTTCGGACGGGTGAACCGGCGGATGCACAACAAAGCATTCGTCGCTGACAACCGGATCGCGATCATCGGCGGCCGCAATATCGGAGACGAATACTTCGACGCACACGGTCAGACGAACTTCGCCGATTTCGACGTGGCCGCCATAGGTCCCGTCGTCCGTGAGGTTTCCGCATCCTTCGACGAATACTGGAATTCCTCCTCTTCCATCGACATCGCCACCCTCACTCGGAGAGTCGCCAAGCCAGAGCATCAAGCGGCGCTCCTTGCTGCTCTTCCCAAGGCGGATTCCGGCAAGAACTTCACCCGCAAGCTCCGACGTGGTGAAGTGCGCTTCTTCCCTGGCCGGGCAACCGTCGTGGCAGATGATCCCGCCAAAGTCCGAGCCAGCGCGCATGCCACTGAAACCCACCTGGCCCCGAAACTGCGCGAGCTCACGGGTGTGACCCGGAGGGAGATGCTGATCGTTTCTCCTTATTTCGTTCCGGGAAAGGCAGGCGTCGCGGAACTCGTCCGCCTCCGCAGTCGTGGTGTGAGGGTGGTGATCCTCACCAACTCCCTCGCCTCCACCGACGTGGCGGCCGTGCATTCGGCCTATAAGAAATACCGCAAACCGATGCTGCGCGCTGGAGTGGAACTTTACGAAAACAAGCCATCCGGCACTTGGGAACGGAATGCACCGCATCATTTCGGCGGCAGTAGTCCCAGCAGCGATGCCAGCCTGCACGCGAAGACTTTCACCTTCGACCGAAGCAGGATGTTCGTGGGATCGATGAATCTCGACCCGCGGTCTATCCGTTTGAATACCGAGATCGGGATCCTTCTCGAGTCCCCCGAACTGGCTGCCAGCTTCACCAATATCGTGCTCAAGGAACTGGATCAAAACGCCTACCGTCTGGCCTTGGAAGGCGAGAGGATCATCTGGATCTCAAACGAGAACGGGAAAGAAGTGCGTTTCTTCCACGATCCACGGACCACGGCATGGCAGCGCTTGACCGTGCGTTTTCTGGGCTTGCTCCCCATCGAGGGGCAGCTCTAACCAAGTATTACCGCCGTTCGCCCTTGGGATCGGGATCTCCCCTTTGCGGAACGGAGGGCAATCCGGAAGCGGCATCCTTGAGCCTCCGGATGGAGTTCCGCTCGATGGTCACGTTCATCTCCCGGCCTCGCAGCGGATGAATCGAGCGGAGATAATTGAGATCGCTCACATCCAGCTCCTGCCAGCGGTAGCGGAACAAATTCAGGTGTCCTTCCGAAACGATCACCTTCTGCTCCGACCCGCCCGAGCGCAATGTCACCTCAAAGTCCGGCGGCAAGCGGCCGAGATCATCGACAAAGTTCACTTCCGTCCTCAGAGGGCCGCCATAAAGGAGGACCAGGGCCAGCAGAAGGAACAACCAGATCGAGCGGGCCGGTCCGCGCTTGCGACCGGGCACCGGGGGAGGCAACGGCTGCCGTTGTTGCGGCAGAGGCGGCGGTTCAATGAAGGGCGGCTCGGGATTCACTCGCACCAAGGGTAATGGGTCTAGCGGCGGGCTCTCTCGGAACAATGACGGCTTTTGTCTCCTGAATCCCGCCGTGCTTCCACCCATGGCTACTTCGTTAAAAGTGTCGCGTGATCCCTTGATGAAGCATTGATGAATCGTACCACATCCGGCGCGACTTTCACGACTCCCACGAAGCGGTTCTCCGGCGTAGCCACGATCTCACCTGGCGCAGGATCCTTCTCGCTGCCAGCCAAGGCCGAGGTCATGGAGCAGGCTGCCTTGATGAACTCATCCGCACCCGCCTCGGACTCGAAGCGGATATCCCAAAGCAAATGGACATCTGCATCGCTAGTGGCGTGGAGACGGTAGCGGTCACCCACCCAGTTTCCTGCCAGCTTCGGGAACTCCTCCCCCAGCGGTTCCATCCAGAGACTCAGGCCGAGCATGCCGGCGGATTCTTCCAAGAGTACATTGCCGGGGGTCGCGGGAGGCTCCGGCGCCTTGGCAACCATACCCTCGTGCTCCGGAAAGAGATCGGCGCTGATCGTCGGAGGCTTGTGGAGGAAGGACAGGAGCTCCTCCTGATCCATCAGTCGCTCCGCCCGGGGCAGGCCGAGCACGGCGGGAAAGGTCGCGATCCCCCGTACATAAGCAGGCAGGTTCGCCATCAATTCGCGGGCGTCGGCATTCTCCTGCGCCCCGGTGAAGCCGTTGGCCAAGGCCTGGCGGGCAAGAAAGCGATTCTCGACCGCCATCGCGGCACCATGGTTCAGAGCTTCCCGCGCGATCGCAGCCTCATCTCCCGGCCATCCGGGCGGCGGCGGATTGTTCTGATGAATCAGGATGCGGCCCAAGGCGCGGATCAGGGCTGCTTGATCGGGCACCGACTTCTCATCGAAGCGATCCGTTACCCAGCCCTCTCCGGTCAGTTCATCGAACCAGGAGCGAGCACCGACCGACTTCGTGGCAGCGAGCTGCGCGGCGAAACGGTCGTCGGAATTCAGCAATCCCATCATCACCCAAGCTTGCTGCCGGGAATCAAGGCCGTGAGGCCCATATCGCGCCTCAATCGAGGCGATGATCCGGTCGCGAAGCTCTTCACCCGCGATCTTATGGACCTTCGGGTTGCTCTGGAAATTCATCTGGAGCGCTTCCTCAACAAAGCTGATCGTCGCCGGGTCCACGTGAAGTTCTCCGCCGCCTTGAGCGAGCGAGCGGAGGCTCTCGTTTTCCCGGCGCAGCATCTCGATCTCGTTTTCGAGAGCAACGATCTTGCCTTCGGCATCCTCGCCACCTGCCCGGGGAGCCGACGCGCGCCAATGCATGCCTTGGATCAAGCCGGCTGCGCCAATGGCACCACCGAGCAGCCAAGGGAGAACCTTCTCCGGACGCATGGGCTCACTTGGGGGTACCCACCCGCTTCGCACTCGGATTCACGGCACGTTCGCCCTTCGGCAACGTGGCACCCTCGAAAGGGTCGAACTCCAAGGCAGAAGGACCGAAGACTTCCTTGGCATATTTGCCCGGGATCAGGGTAAAGGCCACCGGCGCGTTCCGGTTCCCCTGGGCATCGTAGCTGTAGATGAACTTCCGCACCGGCATTTCCTGACCGGTTCGCGGATCCTTGCGCTTCACGCGGGCATCGAACATCTCCTCCTCCAGCAAAAGGCTGAAAGTGGGGCTGCCAGGACGCTTGTCGTAGCCGTAGCGGGTCTTGAAAAGGCGATTTCCCTTCCCATCGAAAATGTCGCAAGTCAGCGGATTTCCCTGCGGGCTGAGGCGGTAAACGGTCTTGGTGCGCACCACACCGCTGGCGTCCTTGAGCTCCTTTTGAATCGTCGGCACACCCGGAGTCCGGGTGAATTCCTCATAGGAGCCGTCCTTATTGCGCTTCAAGCTCGAGTAGGGACCTTTGACCTCAAGTCCCGGGACTTGGCCATAAGCGGCCGCTCCGCAGACCAGTGCGGCGACAAAAAGGTAGGACTTCAAATTCATGGCGCGGAGATTAGGGCTTGGCTCCAAAGGCGGCAAGAGGCCATTTCCCACCCGCGATGTGGTGGAAAACGACGCTTGGCCGGACCGACCTCAGCCGGAACGGACGCATTATGGGAATCCTTAATGTGACTCCAGACTCTTTTTCGGACGGGGGAAAACACGAAGGTTGCGCCGCGCTGGAGCACGCCCGCAGGATGATTGCCGAGGGGGCGCAGATCATCGACATCGGCGGCGAATCCACCCGCCCCGGAGCACCCGAAGTCACTGCGAAAGAAGAAATTGCCCGCACCCGACCGGTGATCGAGGCGCTTCGGAAGGAGTGGCAGGGCAGCATTTCCATCGATACTTCGAAGGCTGCGGTGGCCGCTGCGGCCTTGGAGGCCGGGGCAGATATCGTCAACGACGTCAGCGGGCTTACCGCAGACCCGGAAATGTCCCCCCTCTGTGCCCGAACCGGTTGCGGAGTGGTGGTGATGCACATGCAGGGCGATCCCCGGACCATGCAACTCGCCCCAAGCTATGGCGACGTGGTGGCCGAGGTTATCACGTTTTTCGAGGAGCGGATCTCGACCCTCGCCAGCGCGGGAATTGATCCGGAATGCATCTGTCTCGACCCGGGGATCGGGTTCGGAAAAACGGTGGAGCACAATCTGGCGCTACTACGTGCCCTGCCGCTATTGTCGGTCGGAGGACGCCCGGTGCTGCTGGGAGTCTCGAGAAAATCCTTCATCGGAAAAACACTCGGGAGCATGGATCTGGCAGACCGGGCTTGGCCAACGGTCGCCATCACCGCTTGGGCCCGTGACGCGGGAGCCCGTATCCACCGGGTTCACGAGGTGAAGCCGAATGTGGAGGCCCTGCGGATGACGGAGGCGATCATGCACGGTGTATGCTCGTAATCCGCCTTTCTTTCTGAATAATCCCTCGTTCCGACCGTCAAATCTAGTGCCTCAAAGACCATGAAATCGCTTTTACTCAAAGTGACCGCCCTACTGGTCGCCTTTGCCGGGACCTCCTGCATGACCACTTACGACGCCTACGGACGCCCTGTGCAAACCGTGGATCCGGGTGCCGCGGCCCTCGGAATCGCCGCCGCGGGCATCGCTGGCTACGCGATCGGCCACCACAATAGCCATCATCACTACTACGCCCCTTACTACGGGCCCTACTGCTATTGATCCGGCCGAAAGGAAATCCTCGGAAAAGTCAAAAGGGAATGACAGCCCAGCTCACGCAAGCGTAATATCGGGCGCGGCATGGCGTGGGATTTTGTCAGGGAGAATTGGAAGAACGGGATCGAGATCCTGATCCTATCGATCGCGATTTACCAGATCTACCGCGCCTTCCGGGCGACCCGGGGTGCCCGGATTCTGGTCGGTCTGGTCGTGATCCTGGTGGCAGTCACCCTGATCCTCTTCCAGTTCAAGTTCCAGGTCATCACCTGGCTGGTGACGCGGGCGGCGATCCTGCTCGTTTTCGCCCTACCGGTCATCTTCCAGCCTGAGCTCCGGAATGCCTTGGCCAAGCTCGGCAGCAGCCGGCTCTTCTCCTTCTCGAACAAGAGCCAATTGGACTTCCTCGAAATCTTCGAGGATTCGGTGGTCGCGCTGTCCAAAAAGCGGATCGGGGCTCTCTTCGCCATCGAGAGGGACATCTCGATGAAGCCCTACGAGGAAACCGGTGTCACGCTAAGTGCCGACTTTTCCCCGGAACTGGCCATGACGATCTTTTTCCCGAAGACCCCCCTCCATGACGGTGGCGTGGTGATCTCCAATAAAAAGATGTCCACGGCGGCCTGTGTTTTCCCGGTCAGCCAGAAGGAACTGAGCGACCGCTCGATCGGCCTGCGCCACCGGGCGGCAATCGGGGTCACAGAGGAAACCGATTGTGTGGCCGTGATCGTCAGCGAGGAAACGGGTGCCATTTCGATTTGCATGGAGGGGATCCTGGAGAGAAATCTGGGCGAGGAGAAATTCCGCAAGCGGATGGCCCAGATCTTCCTCTCGAACGACGACAAGAATGAAACGAGCGCTCCGAAAGAACTGGGTCCCGAAGATCGTGTCACTGCTTCTGGCGACCGCGATCTGGTTTCTGATTAGGCAGCACCTGCGGGACAGCGGGGAGCTGATCGAATCGGGCGACACGGCTCCGCCCCGGGCAATTCCCGTGCGCGAGCTGCCGGAGTAGCGGTAATCTCCTTGACCGGGGAAGAGCAGAGAGCCACGGCTGCGGCGTGAGCTATTTCGTCACTGGAACCGATACAGGTGTAGGCAAGACCCGTTTCTCTTGCCTCCTGATCGAGGCGCTTCGCGCGGAACGCCGGGACGTCGTGGGCTACAAGCCCGTCTGTTCCGGTGATCGGGATGATGCGGTGCTCCTGGCGAATGCGTCCGGCGGTCTCGAGCTGGATTCCGTGAACCCGGTGTGGCTGAAAGCTTCCGTGGCACCGCTCGTCGCGGGAATGCTCGAGAACCGGCCGGTCGATCCGGGGGTTTTGCTCGAAGGCTACCGCAGGCTCGCGGCGGAGCACGAAATGGTGATCGTGGAAGGTGCGGGCGGTTGGCGAGTACCCATCGCGGAAGGATACGACATCGCGGACTTGGCAGCGGATCTGAAATTACCGGTGATCCTGGTGGTGGGAAACCGCTTGGGAGCACTCAACCATACGGTGCTCACCGTGGATGCCATCCGCGCGCGCGGACTGGAGATCGCGGGACTGATCATCAATCAACTCGTGGATGAGCTCGATACCGCGGCCATCACCAACAAGGGTATCATCGAGCAATTGACCGGAGTGCCGATCCTCGCGGAGATCATTCACGGCCAGGATTTCCTAGACTTGGATCCTTTCCTGCCGGAGCGCTGATTCAGCGAGCTGGTCCGCATTACTCTACGGCACTCGGGAAAGGGCCGCTCCGCCTTGCGCAGCGCATTCGAGAAGGATCTCTTCCAAGCGTCCCACATCCACCGGCTTCACCAGGTGGTAGCTGAACCCGTAGCCTCGGGTTCTTTCGATGTCCTTATCCATGCCAAAGCCGGTAAGGGCGACGCCAGGAGTCTCATTCCGCAGCGCTACTGCTTTCATCACGGGTTCGGGCGTGCCATCGGGAAGTCCTAGGTCGCTGAGCAGGAGGTCGAAGTCTCTCGCCTGCGCGAAGGACAGGGCCGTGGCGACATCGAAAGCCTGGGTCACCGTGTGACCCTGCATCTCGAGCAAGAGGGTCAGGGACTCGTTGGTATCCACATGATCCTCCAGCAGGAGAATCCGTAGCTTGCGGGCTTCTTCAGGCCCGGAGTTCTTCTCGGTCTCTCCCCCTTCCGGACGTTCGGCAACCGTCGGCAGCGTGATCGTGACCGCAGTGCCATGTCCTTTGCCATCACTGGTGATGGAGATCTTTCCCCCGTGGAGATCCACCAGGGATCTGGAAATCGCCAGACCGAGGCCAAGGCCGCCTTTCTTGCCTCGCTCCGCCTGCTCGAAGGGTTGAAAGACGCGTGACAGGACCCGCGGTTCGATGCCGATACCGGTATCGCGCACGATGATCTCGACCTGATCGCCCTCGTCGTCGCGGGTCGCAATCTGCAGTCCGCCGGACTCGGTGAACTTCACCGCATTCTTTACGACATTCCAAAAGACCTGCTGCAAGCGCGCGGGATCGCCCTTTACGTAGGGCTCCTTGGCATCAAAGTCGATCTTGAGATCCAGGCCTTTCGCTTCCACATCGTCGCGGCAGATATCGAGCGCGTTCTGCAGGAGATCTTCGACATTCACCACGCGGGTTTCGAGATGGATCCTGCCCTTGCTGACCCGGGTGAGATCGAGCAGGTCATCGATCAAGCGTGCTTCAAGCTCCACATTGCGACGGATCACATCGAGGGGATGCCGCATGCTTTCGGGCAAGGCCTCGTCCCTTTGAAGCTTCACAAGATGGGTGATGACCGGGGTCAATGGAGTCCGCAGCTCATGGCTGAGCATGGCGAGGAAATGGTCCTTCGCGAGGCTCGCGGATTCGGCTTCCTCGCGCGCACGGTTGGCACGGTGATAGAGCTCGACGTTATCGAGCGAGATCGCCGCCTTGTGCGCCAGTTCGTCTGCCAACCAGAGGTCATCTTGCTCGTAGACAGCACCCTCCTTGGTATGGACCATGGTGATCGCTCCGATCACCCGGCCACGTGCGGAGAGAGGAACCGCAGCAAAGCTCGTGGCGCCAAGTGAGCGCATGAATTCGCGGTCGCGTTCGGGCACGAGGTCGGAAATCACGGCCTCATCCATCTTGTTGCACACGAAGGGACTGCCTGTCTGGAAGACCCGGAAGGCCCCGTGAAAGGTCTCTTCCGCCTTTGGATAGGGGATCTTTCTGAGCAGAGCTTCCTTCGATGGATCGAAGTGCGCCACCGCCACCTGAATGAGCCCTCCGTCGTCATCGATGCGATCGACGATGCAAAACTCTCCGAGGCGGGGGACGATGAGCCGCGCAAGATTTTCAAAGGTTTGCTGGTACTCCAGTGATCCCGCCAGGACATTGCTGGCTTGAGCCAGGAAGGCCATGCGTTCCTTCTCCGCTTCCGCAGCCTCCCGTGCCGCTTGGGCCTGCAAGAGCAAAGCATGCTCCTCAGCCTGGCGCTTCACCATTTCGGTCTTCTGGAAAAGATCCACGAAGGCGGACACCTTCGCGCGCAGGATCTCCGGCATGACCGGCGTGAGGATGTAATCGATCGCCCCCAAGGAATAGCCGCGGGTCACGTGGTTATCCGTGTCATTGACCGCGCTGATGAAGATGATGGGGGTGGTCTCGGAGCGTGGCCGCTGCCGGATCATGGCCGCGGTCTCAAAGCCATCCATCCCCGGCATGTTCACATCCAGGAGGATAACGGCGAAGTCTTGCTGCAAGAGCTTGCGCAAGGCCTCATCCCCGGACCGCGCGGTCACGAGGTTCTGGTGCAAGCCCTCCAGCATCGAATGAAGAGCCAGCAACTTGTCCGGCCGGTCATCGACCAGAAGAACATTCGCAGGCCGGGGGATCTCCTGCCGTGCTATGAGCGGAAACCCCATCATCGGTAGAGCCAGGTGCGGAGCAAGGTGAGCAGACGATCGGTATCGACCGGCTTCGAAATATAGTCCGAAGCACCGGCATCAATACACTTTTCGCGATCTCCCTTCATCGCCTTCGCAGTGAGGGCGATGATCGGGAGATCCTGGAAACCATACATTGCGCGGATGGCGCGCATGACCTCATAGCCGTCCATCTCCGGCATCATGATGTCCATCAGCACCACATCGAACTCCGAGCCATTGCGGAGGAACTCCAAGGCCGACTCGCCCTGCTCCGCGGAAACCACGTCCATGTAGTGACGTTCGAGGAGGCTCGTCATCGCGAAGATATTCCGCACGTCGTCGTCCACGATCAGCACGCGGCGACCGGCGAGGATCGAGTTCGGATCGTTCAGCCGCTGGATCACATCCCGTCCGTGCTGAGGCAGCTCCGCGACCTTGCGATGCAGCCAGAGTGCCACCTGATCGTAGAGACGCTCGGGACTGCGGACATCCTTGACGATGATGGTCTGCGTGAGCCGGTTCAGCTGGATTTCCTCGTCCTGAGACAGGCTCTTGCCCGTATACACGATGATCGGGATCTGCGGATGCCGCGTGCGGATCTGCTCGATCAATTCGAAGCCGGAAACCCCCGGCAGGAGGAGATCCACCACCACGCAATCGAACTCCATGGAGTCGAGCACCTTGATAGCCTCGGCCGCATCTCCCACCGCGGTCAGGTCGGGTGTGTCCGAGAGGAGTTCCTTGATGCTGTTACGCTGCGTCTCATCATCCTCCACCACGAGCAAGCGTCCCGACGGTATGTCGCGAAGCTGCCGGACGCGCTCGAAGACATCATCAATCGCCGCATCTTCCAGCGGCTTTCCGAGATAGCGAACGGCTCCTTGCTTGAGGGCATTCTCGGGTTCGGCATCCGCCGAGATCACGAATACGGGAATGTGCCGGGTCATGAGGTCCGACTTCAGGCGGCTGAGGACCTTCCAGCCATCCAGATCAGGAAGGCTGACATCCAAGGTGATCGCGGAAGGCTGTAGCTCCCGCACGATGGAAAGGGCCGCGTAGCCTCGCGAAACCACCACTCCCTTGAATCCCCCCGCCCGGGCCCGGGACAAGAGATGCTCGGCGAAGTCCTTGCTGTCTTCCACGATCAAAACGACCGTGTCCGTGGGCTGGATATCGGAGCGATCGTCCTGCACCCAACCGCGGTCTGCCAGCACCGGGGGAACGTGATCCCTAGTGAGTTCGCGCGGTCGCGGGGCCTCAAGAAGTGGCAAATCGGCTGGCTGCGGAAGATAAAGGGTGAAGGAGCTGCCTCTTCCCTCGCTGCTGTCCACGACAATCTCACCTCCGAGCAAGCGGGCGAGTTCGCGGCTGATCGCCAAACCCAGGCCCGTGCCGCCGTAACGGCGGCTGGTGCTTCCGTCTGCTTGCTGGAAAGCCTCGAAAATGACCATCTGCTTGTCTTCCGGGATGCCGATGCCTGTATCGGAGACCGTGACAGCGAGGACGTTTGCGGCCCCACCGAGGGAGGGATACTCCTTCAATTTCTCGGTTCTGGCGCGGGAGACATCCACCGAGACACTGCCGCGCTCCGTGAACTTCAGCGCATTCGACACCAGATTCTTCAAAATCTGATCCAGCCGGTGCTCGTCGGTGAAAACCAGCTCCGGGAGATCCGGATCGATGGAAAGGCTGAAATCGAGCCCCTTCTCCAAGGCGACATGGCGGAAGGTGCGATCCATGTTGTCCAACAAGTCATCGAGCCGGACTTCGGCGACCGAAATGGTGAAGTTGCCGGATTCGATCTTCGACAAGTCGAGGATGTCGTTGATCAAACGCAGCAGATCACGCCCGGATCCGACGATGGTCTTGGCGAACTCGACCTGCTTGGAGGTGAGGTTGCCCTCGTAGTTCGAACCGAGTTGGTCGGCGAGAATCAGAAGGCTGTTCAGCGGCGTCCGCAGTTCGTGCGACATGTTCGCGAGGAACTCGGACTTGTACTTTGAAGTCAGGGCAAGCTGCTGCGCCTTTCCTTCCAGCGCCATCCGCGCCTGTTCCACTTCGGAATTCTTCCGTTCCACCTCCTCGTTCTGCTCGGCGAGCTGGGCCGCTTTGTCCTGAAGTTCCTTGTTGGTCTTCTCCAGCTCATCCTGGCGATTCTGGAGCTCGCCCGCAAGGGACTGGGACTGCTTGAGGAGGTCCTCGGTAAGGGTATTCGCCTTGATGGTATTCAAGACGATACCGATACTTTCAGCGAGCTGGACGAGGAAGGTCTCGTGGGTCGAGTTGAAGCCTTGGAAACTGGCCAACTCGATAACCGCCTTGACCCTGCCTTCGAAGACGATGGGCAAAACGATGATATTGACCGGCGCCGCCTCTCCAAGGCCCGAGCTGATCTGAATGTAGTCGTGAGGGACATTGGTCAGCAGGATCGGCTGCTTCTCCAAGGCCGCTTGGCCCACCAGGCCTTCGCCGAGTCGATAACGATTGCTGAGGTTCTTGCGCTCGGTGAAGGCGTAGCTGGCCAGCAAGCGAAGCTCCGGATCCGGAGTATCGCTATCCATGATGTAGAAGATCCCTGTCTGAGCGGAAACCACGGGTGCCAACTCGGAAAGGATCAGCTTGCCGACGGTAAGGAGATCCTTCTGGCCCTGCAGCATGCGGGTGAACTTCGCAAGGTTCGTCTTGAGCCAGTCCTGCTCCTCGTTGCGCGAGGTCGTGTCGCGCAGGTTGCGGATCATCTCGTTGATGTTGTCCTTCACGAAGGCCACCTCGCCACGGGCGGAGACCTGGATGCTTCGAGTCAGGTCTCCCTTCGTCACCGCCGTCGCCACCTCGGCAATCGCCCGGAGCTGGGTGGTGAGATTCGCGGCAAGCTGGTTCACGTTGTCGGTGAGGTTCAGCCATGTTCCCGAGGCGCCGGGCACGTGGGCCTGGCCACCGAGCTTCCCTTCGACACCCACCTCGCGCGCCACGCTAGTGACCTGCTCGGCAAAGGTGGCGAGCGTGCCGGTCATGCTGTTGATCGTGTCAGCGAGTTCGGCGATTTCGCCTTTCGCCTCCACCATCAGCTTCTGGTTGAGGTCGCCTCGCGCAACCGCGGTCACCACCTTCGCAATGCCGCGCACCTGGTTGGTGAGGTTACCGGCCATCGAGTTCACCGAATCGGTCAGGTCCTTCCAAGTGCCCGCCACACCTTTCACTTCGGCCTGGCCACCGAGTTTTCCTTCCGTGCCCACCTCGCGCGCCACACGGGTTACTTCCGAGGCGAAGGAACTGAGCTGGTCCACCATCGTATTGATCGTGTTCTTCAGCTCCAGGATCTCGCCTTTGACATCGACGGTAATCTTCCGGGAAAGGTCGCCATTCGCCACCGCGGTCGTCACCGCCGCGATGTTTCGCACCTGGTTCGTCAGGTTGGAGGCCATGAAGTTCACCGAGTCGGTAAGGTCCTTCCACGTTCCCGAAACACCTTCCACCTGCGCCTGGCCACCGAGAGCTCCTTCCGAGCCCACCTCGCGCGCCACGCGGGTCACTTCTGAAGCGAACGAGCGAAGCTGGTCCACCATCGTATTGATCGTGTCCTTCAGCTCCAGAATCTCACCGCGGACATCCACCGTGATCTTCTTCGAAAGGTTGCCGGCCGCGACCGCCTTCGTGACGTCCGCGATGTTACGCACCTGGCCGGTCAGGTTGCCTGCCATCGAGTTCACCGATTCCGTGAGGTCCCGCCATGTGCCCGCGACGCCCTTCACATCGGCCTGACCACCAAGCTTCCCTTCCGTACCCACTTCACGGGCCACACGGGTCACTTCCGAGGCGAAGGAGCTGAGCTGGTCCACCATCGTGTTGATCGTAACCTTGAGCTCCAGGATCTCGCCCTTCACATCCACCGTGATCTTCTTCGAGAGATCGCCCTTCGCGACCGCCGTCGTCACATCGGCAATGTTACGCACTTGGTTGGTCAGGTTGCCCGCCATGAAGTTCACCGAGTCGGTGAGATCCTTCCACGTCCCCGCAACGCCTCGCACATCCGCCTGACCGCCAAGCTTCCCTTCCGTGCCCACTTCGCGCGCCACGCGCGTCACTTCCGAGGCGAAGGAGTTCAGCTGGTCCACCATCGTATTCACCGTGTCCTTCAGCTGGAGAATTTCCCCGCGCACATCCACGGTGACCTTCTTGGAAAGGTCGCCATTCGCCACCGCGGTCGTCACATCGGCAATGTTACGCACCTGGTCGGTCAGGTTACCGGCCATTGAATTCACCGATTCCGTAAGGTCCTTCCAAGTGCCCGCCACACCTTTCACATCCGCCTGGCCACCGAGTTTCCCTTCCGTGCCCACTTCGCGCGCCACCCGGGTCACTTCCGATGCGAAGGAGCTGAGCTGGTCCACCATCGTATTGATCGTGTCCTTCAGTTGGAGAATCTCCCCTTTCACATCCACCGTAATCTTCTTCGAGAGGTCACCCTTCGCGACCGCCGTCGTCACTTCGGCAATGTTACGCACCTGGTTGGTCAGGTTACCCGCCATCGAGTTCACCGAATCGGTGAGGTCCTTCCAAGTACCCGCCACGCCGCGCACTTCGGCTTGGCCACCAAGCTTTCCTTCCGTGCCCACCTCGCGCGCCACGCGCGTCACCTGATCGGCGAAGGAGCTGAGCTGGTCCACCATCGTATTGATGGTGTTTTTCATCTCCGAGATCTCGCCCTTCACATCCACCGTGATCTTCTTCGAAAGATCCCCATTCGCAATGGCGGTCGTGACGTCGGCAATGTTACGCACTTGGTCGGTCAGATTGCCCGCCATCATGTTCACATTGTCGGTCAGATCTTTCCAGGTGCCTGCCACGCCCTTCACATCCGCCTGGCCACCAAGCTTCCCTTCCGTGCCCACCTCGCGCGCCACGCGGGTCACTTCCGAGGCGAAGGCACTGAGCTGGTCCACCATCGTGTTGATCGTGTTCTTCAGCTCCAGAATCTCGCCTTTGACATCGACGGTGATCTTCCGGGAAAGGTCGCCGGTCGCCACCGCGGTCGTCACCGCCGCAATGTTACGTACTTGGTTGGTCAGGTTACCCGCCATCGAGTTTACCGACTCAGTCAGGTCCTTCCACGTGCCCGAGACACCGGACACGTTTGCCTGGCCGCCGAGTTTCCCTTCCGTGCCCACCTCCCGGGCCACGCGCGTGACTTCCGAAGCGAAGGAGTTGAGCTGGTCCACCATCGTATTGACCGTGTTCTTCAGCTCCAGGATCTCGCCCTTCACATCCACCGTAATCTTCTTGGAAAGGTCGCCATTCGCCACCGCAGTGGTCACCGCTGCGATGTTACGCACTTGAGAGGTGAGGTTACCCGCCATCGAATTCACCGAATCCGTAAGGTCCTTCCAAGTACCCGAAACGCCTTCCACCCGCGCCTGACCGCCGAGGGCTCCTTCCGTGCCCACTTCGCGGGCCACGCGAGTCACTTCCGAAGCGAAGGACCGGAGCTGACCCACCATGGTATTGACCGTGTCCTTCAGCTCTAGGAACTCGCCTTTGACATCAACGGTGATCTTCTTGGTGAGGTCACCGTTCGCCACCGCGGTGGTCACGGTCGCGATGTTACGCACCTGGGCGGTGAGGTTACCGGCCATCAGGTTCACGTTATCGGTAAGGTCCTTCCACGTCCCTGCCACCCCCTTCACCTTCGCCTGACCGCCTAGCTTCCCCTCGGTACCCACCTCGCGCGCCACACGGGTCACTTCCGAGGCGAAGGCCCCGAGCTGTTCCACCATCGTATTCACCGTGCGGGCCGTGCGCAGGAACTCTCCTTTGAGAGGCCGACCATCCATGTCGGTCGAAATGTTCTGCGAAAGATCACCCTTGGCCACGGCCCCGATCACACGGGCCACTTCGCTGGTCGGCTGGACTAGATTGCCGACGAGGCTATTGATCGAACCCACTGCCCCGCTCCAAGCGCCTTGTACATCCCCCAAGGATGCGCGCTGGTTGATGCGTCCCTCCACGCCGACCACTTCACTGATTCGCGCCAGTTCATTGGTCAGCTCCTCATTGCGACGGATAACCTCGTTGAAAGCGTCGGCCACCTTACCCTCGATGCCTTCCCAATCCTCAGGCATTCGCGCCGAGAAATCCCCCCGCTTGAAGGCGTTCAGGGAGGCATGGAGCTGGGCGAGCACCGAGTCTGAAGCCTTCTTGGAGGCCTTGGTCTCGGAGGCCGCTCCATTTACCGTGGTTGAGGAGGAGGCTTTTCTGGTGGGCATGCAGCCTTCATCTTTCGCAAAATGCATTCCATCCCTCTTCCGCAACTTGGCATCCCTCTAGCTCAGAGGAATGGCGACAGACGGGCGGGCCGCCTAGCAGACCGACCGACGAATCAAACGTGCATTTTGCGATTCCCGGGGATGCAACTTGCATTTTTACAGCGCTTGCAAAAGCGCGGAACTCCGGCGACTGCTTCATTGAATCATGGCGACAACGACCGACAGCATCCCTTGGGACGAAGTGTTAGGGAAAGCCGTACACGACATGCGCACACCATTGTCCGGTCTCAAAACCGCGATCGAGGTGCTCCGCCTTGCCCAAAACGATCCCGACAAGGTCTCCCGCGTCATCTCGATGATGGAGCGGCAGACCGCCGAGCTAACCGGGATGCTGGAACGCTTGGCGAAGGAACCTGAATCCTATCGGATCTCCTGATCCTCCAGAAGGGGCTGTCCAGCCACGAAGCCGCCCGCTTGGCCGGGACGACCTTCTTCGGGCAGAACGGTTAGACCAGCCTCGCGTTCGAAGTCCGTCGGCATGGGCTTCTCCATCTCCTCTTGGACTTCCAATGCTGCCGCCCGTGCCGGAAGCACCAGCGCTTGGCTCCACTGGACATGGACCAAGCCGGCCTTGGTGTCCGGAAGAGCGGTACCGGTGACACCGCCCTGCAACTTCCACCCGTCACCGATCAATTGGTTCACACGATCCTCGAACACTCCGAAATCATCGGAAGTGACGACGGTATATTTCGTTAGGTCCATGGGCGGTGAGTGATCATTCCTCGTCCTCGTCCAGAGGAAGTGAATCTTCATGCATGGCCGCGAGTTCCGGCGAAACAGAGGGCTCCTCAGCCTCGGTGAAATCGATGTCGTCCATCGATTCCGAGGGATCGTCGCTGGAGCGGGCACCCTCTTCATAGGCGTCTGCTACCGCGTCGCGTGTCTCGTCCTCCGCCACCTCGAGTCCCTGCTCGACGAGGGTGATATTCGGGTCCTCGTCGACATAAGGCGGCGCGGCGGAGGAACTACGGGTGGAGGGGACTGGTTTAACTGGATCAATTGGTGTCATGGCTTCGGTGCTTGGTTTATTCTCTTCTTCTCGCAATCCCCATTCCACGGGGAGACGAAGCAAATTGGGGCTTGGAACCGAGTTTTAGGGGCGAACTGCAACGGTCTTATTTGGTCACAATGCAGAATATCATGGCTTCACGCCTCGCGCCGCTTTCTTCCGCGCTCGAACGGGAAATCGTTCAATGAGGGAGAGAACCCGGCGCTCGTCAGCATTGAGGCGGGCGCTTTCATCCGCGCGACGCAGCCGCGGAGGTTTGGAATTCATCACGCGGTGGAGTTCACCGCCTCGGAACGCCTTCAGAATCCCGGGATGCACGTAATACTTCCGGCAAGTGGCGACGGTATGATTGAGGGCTTCTGCCGTATAGCGAATCGCGGCTACCTCCGCTCGTTTGAGGGCGGCTTGGCTTTCCTCCGGCGGAAGCTTTCCTAATTCACGCGCACACAGAAGCGTTGCCCGCCAGGTTCGGAATTGTTTCGCCGTGAAATCCCCATCCGAGACCTCCTTCAGCCAGGCATTCACATCTGCCGTCTCGACCGGGCGCAATTCACCCGCTGCATCCTCCCATTGGAACAAATGCTGGCCGGGAAGATCCTGTAGTTCGGAAATGAGCGATACGAGCTTGGCATCGGCCACATCCGCCCGGTGCTCCTTGCCAGACTTTCCTTTGAACCGGATCACCCATTGGCCGTCCTCTTCGAAAAGATGCCGAGAAAGCAGGGATGAAAGCCCGAAGCTCTTGTTCTCCTTCACGTAACGGCGGTTACCGACGCGAAAACCGGTCGCATCAAGCAGCGCGACGATCCCGGCAATGATCCGGTCCTTGTCCAACTCGTCTCCCGACAAGGCTGCACGAACTCTCCTCCTGATGCGCGGAAGAGCCATCGCAAAAGCCGGCAGGACCTCGAACTTCCGATCCGCCGCCAAGAGATGCCAATCGGGATGATAGCGATACTGCTTCCTGCCACGTTGATCGATGCCAGTCGCTTGCAGGTGGCCGTTCGCCCGGATGCTCACCCACACCGATTCGTAGGCAGGCGGGATCACAAGCGAGGCAATGCGACTGCGTTCCGATCGGTCACGAAGCGTCACCCCCTCAGGAGTGAGATACCTGAAGCCCTTCCCGCTCCGCTGGCGGTGATAGCCCGGCATTCCGTCGTGCGTGAACACCAGATGGCGCAGGCGGAGTTCCTCGAGGCGAATCAGGTTCTCGACCATGGTGGAGGAAGGATTCAGGAGAAACGGGCCATCTCGAGTTCCATGAGATTGGCTTTGATAAGCGGGAGCAGGCGGTTTCTCAATTCATCACGGAGATAGCGAGGCAGCCGCGGATCGGAGATGGCGCGGGCATAAGCTTCAGCCAGCTGGTTTTCCCCTGCTTCCAAGGCCATGAGCGCAGCTCCCTCGCCGAAGACGATGGAGGTTCCTCCCACGGCACCGGAGAAGCGGTCAACGCCAAGCTCCGGTTCCGATGATGATCCCACCTGATCAGCGAGGAAATCGAGGTTGCCATCGTGGGCGGAGCGGATCGAAAGCAGGATGGCCTGCAATGGATCACCGTAAAACTCCAGCGCCTCGGTGTAGGTTTCGAATGCGCCCCGTTCCATGGCGAGCAATTCGCGACAGGTTTCCAAGAGAGGGGTTTGTTCCAGAGTTTCCATTCCTATCTTTCATCAGGAGTCGCGCCAACACGGAAGATGCTGAACATCTGAACCTTGCTCGCTTCAGCCCTGGGAGCGCATTGCATAAATCCCCTGCGGGCGGTCGACTCTTGCATGGCACGGTGCCTGCGAAAGCAACGGCACCATGAAAACATGCGAATGCTGCGGAAACGCCTACGACAAGTGCTTCGACGTGACGATGAACGGGAAGACCCACAGTTTCGATTCATTCGAATGTGCAATCCAGACCCTTGCTCCCAAATGCGCTCATTGCGGATGTCGCATCATGGGACATGGCGTGGAAGGAGAGCGCGATGACATGTACTGTTGCGCCCATTGCGCGCGCGCTTCGGGAGTGGAAGGCGTGGTCGACAATGCGGCGGCAGTCGCGTGAGAGGCCGCCTCTACAGCGAGGCAAACTCAGCCAGCAGCGCCTTCGGGACGGACTGGGAAATGATATTCAGCCAACTCGCCGGAGTTTCCGCCGGTTCACGAATGGTGAAACCTTGGGCCTCCAAGCCCGGAAGTTGATCCCACTCCAGCGGCATGGAAACCGCGGCCCCTGGTCGGGCGCGCAAAGCCCATGGCGCGATGCAAGTGGCACCGCGGCCATTGCGGAGCCAGTCGATGTAGATCTTCCCGCCGCGCTTCTTGAAGCTGGAGGTGATCGTGAAGCGCTGGGGATTCTGTTCCGCGACGGAGGCAGCCACCCCTTTCGCAAAAGATTTCATGACTTCCCAAGAGTGCTGGCGCTTGAGGTGGAGCACCACGTGAAGTCCCTTGCCGCCTGAAGTTTTCACCAAGGTCTGGAGACCGCGCGCCTCAAGAACGTCCCGCAGGAGAAAAGCGGCGCCCAGCACCTCTTTCCAAGGCACCGACTTGTCGGGATCGAGATCCCAGATGATCTGATCAGGCTTGTCGGGCTTCGCTAAAGACGCACCCCAAGGGTGGATCTCGATCACTCCGAATTGCACAAGGGAAATGAGGCCCTTCAAGTTCTTGATGGAGATCACCTCGGTTCCATCGTCCAGCGTGCTCATCTTCACGTGCGGCGGAACATGCGCCTTGAAGCTCTTTTGGAAGAACATGTCACTGCCGATCCCGTCGGGAGCCCTCAGAAGGGCAAGCGGCCGGTCCTTCAAATGCGGCAAGATGAGTTCCCCCACCCGCTCGTAGTAGCGCGCGACCTCCAGCTTGGTGATCGAGTCGTCGGAATAAACGACGCGCTCGGGATGCGTGATCTCGATCCCGGCAACGGTAACTCCCTTGCCCTTGGCGGATGCTTTTTCCACGGCATCAAGATGGACGTCGCTTGCCGGTTTGTCTTCCCGCAATGAGAGGAAACTTCCCTGGCGGATTGAACCCTCATGGGTCAACTCAGCGAATTCGATCTCGGCCACAAGGTCCGGCTTGATCCACGTCACGCCCTTTTCCCCGGGAAAAGGACCGCGCGGCATCTTCCGCGAGGCCATCTGCTTGAGGAGCGAGCGCCGCGACTCGTCGGAGAATCCAGTGCCCACCTTGCCTCTCGGGATCAGCTTCCCATTCTCATAGGATGCCAACACCAGGGCCCCGAAGGCGGGACAAGAATTTCGAGGCTCCGTGTAGCCACAGATGACGAACTCCTGGCGGGGACGGCATTTCGACTTCGTCCAATCCTTCCGGCTCTCCGGGACATATCGCCCGCTTGCCCGTTTGCTGATGATCCCTTCGAGCCCCAGCTTGCACGCTTGGAGGAAAAGATCGGCACCGCTGTCGGCGGGCCAAACCTTGGAGCGGCGCAACGGCCCTTGCTCCTCGGGAAGCAACTTCGCCAAGTACTTCACGCGCTCCACAAGGGGCAACTCTTTCAAATTCCTTCCATCCAAGTTCAAAAGATCGAAAGCAACGAAGGTGATGGCCCTGCCCTTCCCCGACTTCAATGCCTCCTGAAGTGCACTGAAACTCGAGTGACCCTTGGAATTGAAGACCACCGCCTCTCCATCCATCACGAAATCCCCCCCCTTCAGCTTCTCCAGGCGGCTCGCGACATCCGCGAAACGATCCGTCCAATCCAGTTGCTTCCGCGTGTAGAGCTTTACCTCACCTTTCTTCCTCACGGCGATCAAGCGGTAGCCATCAAGCTTGATCTCGTGAACCCATTCCTTGCCTTCCGGCACCGTTGGCACCGGTCGGGAAAGCTGCGGGAGGACAAACGCCACGGCTTCCGCGGTGGGTTCGACCGGCGTTCCGGTAGGATGCGTCTCCGGATCCAGCTTTCGCAGCAGCCAATTTGGCTCTGCACTCATTCTTGCGAGAAGATAGGGCCCCTCCAATCTTTTGCCGCGGAGGATAAACTTCAACTTGCCCTTCTCGTAGGCTTTACGCCAATCGCGGTCGAGCGGTTCCCAGGTTCCACTATCCCAGATGTCGACGGTTCCCGCTCCGTAGTTCCCTTTGGGAATCACGCCGTGAAACGAAGCATAGCTTACCGGGTGATCTTCCACGTGAACCGCCAGACGCTTGGCATGGATGTCTTCGGGAATGCCTTTCGGCACTGCCCAGCTGGCAAGCACTCCATTCATCTCCAGACGGAAATCAAAGTGATGATGGCTGGCATCATGTTCCTGCACGACGAAGATCCGCCCCTCCTTCTTGCCCCGACCCGCGGCAGGCTCCGGGGTCGCCTTGAAGTTCCGCTTCTTGCGGTACGGCTCAAGCTGAGCGGGCTTTCTTGCGGGCTGTTTTTTTGCTGGCGGCTTTCTTGGCATGTTTCGCGGCTTTCTTGGCCGCCTTCTTCGCGGCCGGTTGCTTGCCCTTGGATTTCTTCTGGCCCACGCTGCGTTCGAGGTAGTCGGCAAGATCAACAATCTTTCCTTTCGGCGAGCTCTCCTGCTCATCGGAGCTCTTCACATCGTCCACGGTCTCACCGGTGCTGATCTTCTTCTCGATGTAATCCATCAGCGTCTTCCGATACTCGTCGTGGAACTCCTCAGGGTCCCACTTGGTGGTCATCTCATCGATAAGGCGCTCGGCTAGGTCCAGCTCCCGCTTCACCGGGTACCACTCCTTGTCCTTCGAGGATGGCAATTCGAGCTTCGCCGAAGCTTTGATCTCCTGCGGAAAGCGGAGGAGCATCAGTACCAGCACGTCATACCTCACGAACATCGCGGAAAGATACTCCCGCGTGCGAATCACCACGCGGGAAATGCCGGCCTTCCCCGACTTCCGCATCGCCTCACGCAGCAATGCATAGGCTTTCCGCCCGCGCTTCTCGGGTTCGAGATAGTAAGGCTTGTCGAAGAGCAAGGGATCGATGTCTTCCAAGGCGACGAATTCCGAGATCTCAATCATCTTCGTGAGCTTCGGCTCGACGGCTGCAAGTTCTTCCTCCGAAAGCAGGATAAACTGGCCCTCCTCGTATTCGTAGCCTTTCACCATCCGGTCCCACGGAACCTCCTCGCCGGAGTCTGCATTCACCCGCTCGTATCGTATCCGCGCGTGATTCTTGCTATCCACCATGTGGAGCTGCACATCGGGACGCTGTTCCGCGCCGGTGAGAGAGACCGGGATATTCACCAAGCCGAAGGCGATGGACCCTTTCCAGATGGAACGTGCCATAGACATTCGCTTTCGCAGTGCGCGTGCCGATAAGCTTATCCGCTAAAATCCCGGGAATTCGCGACCTGCTCCGTTTGCAAATTGCCCTTTCTCGCCGCCTCGCATCGCGAAATGCAAAAAGGCCCCGCAGCGCATGGGCATTTTCTGACCCTTGCGAACGGGACCTCCTCACTTGGCGGCTTCAGTCCTCAACGGCGATCTTCACCGAAGGGATTTGAACGGAATCTACCACTCGATAGTTCTCGTCAACTGCCACCACGTTCCCTCCTGCCACGTAGTAATGGACCTTCTCGATCCTGGGCAGAACCGCCACCAGCTTCGGGGGGGCAGCGATCAGATAAGGTCTCTCCTCTTCCTTAACCACGACACCTGGAGCGATGCGGGTAGTGCGCCAAACTTTCGGCACCCGTTTGATGTCGACCGTTCCCACAAGATCCGGCGGGAGGCCGTAGAGTTCGCTCTTGTAGGGATCGAAGTATTTCACGACATGCGTTTGAGCCTCCGGATTGAAGCTATGGGTCGTCACGGTCCTTTTCTCGGTCACACTCCCGTCGGGGTTCTCGATGACTTCGGTTTTCTCGACGGTCCGTTCCACCTGCGCGAGAAGAGGGAAGGTCACAAGCGCCGCGAGGCTGAAGGCTGTTGCGATGGTTTTCATGGTTCGTTGCTTTCGGTTCACGGTGCCGCGTTTCGGTTCGGCAACCATCCCGCCAATTCGCAATGACCATACCAATCGATTGCACGCTCTGGATACTTCGCTGACATTGTCGCGATGAAACAACTGCTTATCGCCTCCTTTTATGGCCTTGTTATTCTCTTCGCTTCTTCCTGTGCCCCAATGATCGAGAACGGCAAGGACCACCGGCATGACCCGCGATTCAAGAAAGATAAAGAGGAGAAACATCAACAAGCTTGAGCCGGTTTTTCCGGCGGACATCCGGCGACCCAAAAGTGCATCCCGCACGCTGGAGATAGTAGTTTTGCGCGGCAGCATCTCCGCCAAATGCGGTTCGTGGAATGCTAGGAGATCTCCATGAACCGGACTAAGCCTTCTGTCGACACACCTCCGAAAGCCTCGCTTTCGAAATTGAAGAAGGAAGCGATCCATTGCCGCAATTGCCCCCTTTGGAAGAACGCGACCCAAACCGTATTCGGTGAAGGGCCGGCGAAGGCACGAATCATCATCGTCGGAGAACAACCCGGGGATCAGGAAGACTTGGCTGGACGTCCCTTCGTAGGTCCGGCCGGACGCTTGCTCGACAAGGCGCTTGCGGAGGCGGGACTCGATCGCTCGAAGACATGGGTCACCAATGCCGTAAAGCATTTCAAGTGGAAGCCCCGGGGAAAGATCCGTCTCCACCAGAAGCCTTCCGCGGGTGAAATCTCCGCCTGCAAGCCTTGGCTGCTCGGCGAACTTCGCGCCATCCATCCCGAAGTGCTGGTCATCATGGGAGCCACGGCGGCTCGCTCTCTATTAGGAAATAAAATCCGGGTAACGGTGGACCGGGGCTTGATCGAAGCGCCGGAAATTGCTCCGCAGGTGGTGCTTACCATTCATCCATCATCCCTCCTGCGCATTCGCGGGTCAGATGAAGAGCGGGCCGCGGCCTACGACGCTTTTGTCCGGGACTTGCGCTTGGCTTCCGGACGCCCGGGGGGTGGCTCCTCATAGCGGGGATCCATTCCCAGACGTCGCGCCAGAGCCATGGCATCAAAAGGCGCGTGGACCTTCACGTCATTGTCAAAGTAGGCGAACACATCACGCCCGGACTTCGTGGGCGCCGGTGCAGGGGTAATCCGCTTGGTGCCGCGGGGCGATCCACCCTTCGCCCATCGGCTGATTTTCTTCTCCCAGTTGTCCAACGCGGATGGCGAGTAACCGCTTGTGTAGAGTTCCTCGTCCCCGTGAAGGCGTAGATAGATGAAATCCGAAGTCACATCTTCCATGAAGGGCCATTTGCCAGCGGTGTCGGCAACCACCAGCGCCACATCGTGTTCCCGGAGTAGCGATACGAACTCCTCGCATTGGAACGAGAAGTGCCGGACCTCCATCGCGTGCCTCACCGGACCATCCGCCCGCGGCTTCAATGCCGCTTTCCCCGGCAGCCGGCCTTCATGCCGGCGAGCCAGTTTCGCCATTCCATCCATATCCCGCGGCAGGAGTGAAAAGAACTCATCTAACAGCGCAGGATCGAATTTGAAACTCGGCGGAAACTGCCAGAGCACCGGCCCCAGCTTCCGCCCTAGTTCAAGAAGTCCGGAGGCGAAGAAATTCGCCATCGGCTTCTTCACCTCCCGCAGCCTGCGGATGTGGGTGATGAAACGGTTAGCCTTGACCGAGAAGACGAAATCGTCCGGCACTTCACCCGACCACTTGTGAAAACTCGTCGCCCGCTGGAGCGAGTAGAATGTCCCGTTGATCTCGATCGTCCGCAGGGCCCGCGAGGCATAGGCGAGTTCCGAACGATGCGGAAGATCATCCGGGTAAAAGACCCCGCGCCAAGGCGGATAGGTCCAGCCCGAGATGCCGATGCGGATTTTCCCGGCCATCCTCCACTATCCGCGGAATCCAGGCCGCTGTCCAACAGCCGTGCCCTTCTCCCGGTAATGATTCTCCCGCTGGCAGTTGAAAGTCCCTGTCGCGACGTGCGATCAATGGGGATCCAATGACGATCAAGAGCTTCCTATCGATGGCATTTTCTACAGGGCCATTGTCCAATTTCAACTCGTCGGCACCCGAGACCCACCTGTTATTTTTCCTATTTTTAGCAGGCGGAACAGGGAATGGCAGTGGACCCATCTTCCCAAGCGCTCCCTGCTGAAGTAGATCACCCCCGTAGGTCACCTTTGACATGGTTCCTCTCACTTCTCGACAAAGTCCTTTCGATTCCCCAAGATGAGTTAGCTGTGGAGAAGGCATGACCTATCTCCTTGTCGCGAACAGCTCTCCCATGAACGCGGTCGAAGTTCTTTGGCTATTGGTAATTGGTGCCTGCTTGATGTTGGCATTGGTGCAAGTGTTAGCTCCGGCGAGGAACCGGGCCTGCTTGTGGGTGGCCCTGCTGGCTATTTCACTCGCGGGCATCGGTGCCGGGGAACTCGCCGCGATGCTGGCAACCACACCCCAAGCGTATGCTGAAGCACTCCACTGGATGCAGATCCCCGTTTACACAGCCTGCGTTTCCATCGTCGGCTACGTTCAATGGTTCCTCGGTGGCGGCAGGACTTGGCTGGGCCATCTGGTATTGGCACTCAGCGCGCTCTGCTTGGCTTTCAACCTTCTCACCGGTCTGGGTCAGAATCCTTCCGGGATCTCCGCGCTGCGGGAAATTCACTTCCTCGGGCAGGACGTAGCAGTGGCGGAGATGGTGTCCGGTCCGCGAGCGTGGCTGGCAGGGACAGCACTCCTGCTGCTGGCCGCCTTCCTGAGCGACGCGGCTTGGAGGCTGTGGCGAAAGGAGGAGCGGTTGCACGCACTGGCCCTGGGAGGATGTGCACTGCTGTTCATCGCTTTTTCCCCTCTCCAAGCTGCTCTTCTCCCGGCCGGGAAGACCGCAATGCCCTATCTCATCGGCTTCCCTTTTGGTGCCTCCCTTACTGTCATTGCCTACGAGGGACGCCGGAGGATGTCCGGGGCTCGCCCCGCGGAAGGCCCCGGGCACCGGAACGAGAATGAGGCGGACCCTGCCTCCGGCTCCGGAGAGTTTGCCCGGGTTACCCTGGTGAGTACCCTGAACGAATTCTCCGGCTCCTTGGCCCACGAGCTCAATCAGCCTCTGGCCATCATCCTTGCCAACGCTCAGGCAGCCCAGCGGCTCCTCACCCAGTCACCGCCGGACCTCAATGAGGTGAAGGAAATCCTTTCCGATATCGTGGATGAGGATCGACGGGCCGGAGATGTAATCCAACGGCTGCGGGCGCTGCTCAAGCGGGAGGAGACCAAGATGGAGCCGCTCAACCTCAACGAGCTGGTGATAGAGGTGCTACATCGCACTCATCGGGAACTCAGCGGGCACGGGATCAAGGCCAGCCGATGCCTCGACGGGAAGCTCCCGGAGGCGAAGGGGGACCGCGTTCAGCTCCAGCAGGTGCTCCTCAATTTGATCACCAATGCCGCGGAAGCCATGATCCGTCAGCCT
This sequence comes from Luteolibacter luteus, assembly GCF_012913485.1. GTDB lineage: Bacteria > Verrucomicrobiota > Verrucomicrobiia > Verrucomicrobiales > Akkermansiaceae > Haloferula > Haloferula lutea. The sequence goes on from NZ_CP051774.1 coordinate 1,875,250, forward strand.
CAGGAAATGCGGCGTCTGGACGTATCTACTTCCACCAAACACGACAGCGTCTGGCTGACCATTCGCGACCAAGGCACCGGTCTCCCGGAGAAGATCGAGCAGATCTTCATCCCCTTCCACACGACCAAAGCGGAAGGACTGGGCATGGGTCTGGCGATCTCACGATCGATCATGACCGCCCATGGCGGGCACTTGCGGGCGAGCTCAAATCCCGATGGGGGAGCAATCTTCGAACTCGAGCTTCCCGCTTTGCTCGCCGAGCCGCAAATTCGGACATCTCCCGTCGTCACGCGACACGGGAAGATTCCTATTCATTAACAAACACGTTTCTCAGATCATGGGGCTTCTCGAAGCGATATAGCACCAAAGTGCAGTTCACAAAATTTGGGATTTTATTATATCAAAGAGGAGACTGCCGGAAGAGGAGGTGAGTTTCCATCATCTCTGCAGCTTCCGGCGAACCTTCCCATCCTCGCCGAATGAAAACGAAACTGCTGTCCGCCGGGCTAGCCCTGGCGATGATTCCTGCTTCCGGCCTCTGTGCTGAAGAGGCAGCCCCTGACCCCGAGATCGCCGGCTTGGAGAAAGCAGCCAAGGATTTCGTGGCCGCCTTCAACAAGAAAGACGCTGCGGCAGTCGCCGCGCTCTTCACGGAAAACGGAGAGATTACCGATCTCGATGCCAGTGAAGTGACGAGCGGGCGAGCTGATATCCAAGCCCGCTACGAGGCGATCTTCGCCGCTCCGAAGGCCCCGCAGATCGCCGTGGAGGTGGACTCGGTGCGACTGGTGGGCAAGGGCCTGGCGATCGAGGATGGGACCGTGCACTCCACGCCACCGGGTGAGGATGCGGTGCCAACATCCATGAACTACACCGCGGTGCTCCAGAAAGGCGATTCCGGTGAATGGCAGATCGCCAGCACGCGGGACCGCGGGGATGCCTCGGACGCCGCCGGTGAGCTCGCTGAGCTGGCCTCCGACCTGAAGGGAGATTGGACCACCACGGTCGATGGCATGCGGGTGGATCTTGCCTTTGGATGGGATGATTCGGGCAAGTATTTGATCGGAGAAATGCTGGTCACCGCCGCGGATGCGGAACCGCTTTCCACCAATATCCGCATAGGTTGGGACCCCGCCCACCAGACCATCACCTGGTGGACCTTTGACGACGGCGGCGGCTTTGCCAAGGGCGACTGGACCAAGCTGGAGGACGACCAGTGGATGATCCACACCGAGGGCACCACCTCCGACGGAGAGCTCACCAGCGCCAACCAAACCCTCACCTTTGACGGGGAAGACGCCTTTACCTGGACCGCCACCGAGCGGCTCGTGGATGGCGAGAAACAGCCGGACATTGAAATGCGGGTCGTCCGGCAAACGCCCGACCCGGCGGCGAAAGTGGAAAAGTGAAATCGAACCTCCTCAAGCCATGAAACGTTTTGCATCGATCATCGTGGCCATCATTGGCCTGTCATTTTTCACCGCTGAACTGGAAGCACGCGGAGGCGGTGCCCGGGGCGGCGGAGGCGGAGGTTCTCGAGGCGGAGGTGGAGCGCGCGGCGGAGGCGGTGGTTACGGCGGAGGCGGCATGAGCCGCGGAGGGGGAGGCAGCCGCAGCTACAGCGGTAGCAATCGGGGCTATAGCGGAGGGAGTTCCGCGCGCCGTAGCCCTGCGACCGGCTCAAAGGTATCGAGACCACAATCGAGACCACAGTCGCGGCCGTCGACCTCATCGCGCCCTTCCACGAAGCCAGCCACGAGGCCTTCTACCAAACCTGCCACAAGGCCGTCGACGAGGCCATCGACGGGAGGCGGAGCCAATCGTCCGGCAACCCGTCCTGATACCGGGGGCACACGTCCCGGAGGCGGCATGAACAACACGCGCCCGGGTGGGGCAAAACCTTCGACACTCCCGGGAATGGTGGGCTATCCCAGCCGTCCCGGAGGTCCGGGCGGTGCTGGTGGCGCAGGACGCCCCGGCGGACCTGGAGGCCCGGGCGGTCCCGGGGGCATTGGTGGCGCCGGTCGTCCGGGTGGACCGGGCGGTCCTGGTGGCATCGGTGACGCAGGTCGTCCCGGCGGCCCGGGCGGACCTGGAGGCCCAGGTGGAATTGGCGGCGCAGGTCGTCCCGGTGGACCGGGAGGCCCGGGTGGAGCTGGTGGCGTCGGCCGTCCCGGGGGGCCAGGTGGTCCCGGAGGGATCGGTGGCGTCGGTCGTCCGGGTGGACCGGGCGGGATTGGCGGTTTCGGCCGCCCCGGTGGGGTGGGTGGCATCGGTGGCCCCGGTCGTCCAGGAAGCATTGGCCGCCCTGGTGGGATCGGTGGCATCGGTGGGGTCGGTATTGCCGGCGGCATCGGAGGCCTCGGTGGCTTGGGCGGACTCGGTGGCCCCGGCGGGATCGGCGGCGTCGGTGGAATCGGTGGCGCTGGCAGCGGTTGGGATTCCAACCGCTGGGGCGGCAACCACGGTGTCTGGGGCAACAACAACACCAACATCCGCATCAACAACAACTTCCGGAATAACAACAACTTCGCTTGGAACCCGAATTGCTGGGGCGGACATCCATGGTGGGGCGCAGGCCATGGCCATCACTGGCATCACGGCCACTGGGGTCATTGCTGGAACGGCGGCTACGGGCACAACCACTGGTGGTACGACGATGATGACTTCGGTGAAGGATTCATGTGGGGCATCGCCGCATGGAGCCTCGGCAGCATGATCTTCGACATGGGCTACCAGTCGTATAGCAACCCCTACCCTGCCCCTCCGGTGCAGAACAGCACGGTGGTCTATACCCAGCCGATGTCGGTCACCGGTGCAGCCAATCCGCCGGGTGACGAGAAGACCGCCGCAGCAGCCGACGAAAAGTCTGACGATGCCTTGGAAAAATCCCGGGCAGCCTTCAGAACCGGTGACTACACCACCGCCCTGCAAGCTGCTGACGAAGCGATTGCAGCAACACCGGATGACGGAACCCTACACGAGTATCGTGCGCTGATTCTCTTCGCTCTTAACCGCTATGGCGATGCAGCCGGGGTTTTGAATCCAGTCCTTGCCTCAGGACCCGGCTGGAGCTGGGAAACGATGGTCGGCTTCTACACCAGCACGAGCGTCTATGAAGAACAGCTTCGGAGACTGGAAGCATGGGTCGACGCCAGCCCCAACAAGGCGGAGGGTCACTTCCTCTTGGGCTACCACTACCTGGTCTGCGGGCACATGGAGAAGGCCTACGATGAATTCGACAAGACCACCAAGCTGCAACCGGCAGACGGGATCGCCAAGCAATTGCGCGACCTGACCAAGAACTCGCTGCCGGATGGCGGTGATCCGGACGGTCAACCCCCACCACGGCCCGACCCGGTGCCGAAGGAAAAACTGCTCGGCACCTGGACCTCGGACGCATCCGGCGGGAAGATCACCTTCAAGCTCGAAAACGACGACAAGTTCACTTGGAGCTTCACCGGCAACGGGAAAACTTCGGAGATGAAGGGAAGCTGGGGTCTCAATGACAAGGGCCTTCTCATCATGAATGCGGACAATTCCCAGATGGTCACCGCGGTCAAGTTGGACGGGGACTCGAAGATGAACTTCCTCATCATCGGCGGACCCGACGGCGATCCCGGCCTGAACTTCACCAAGGGCTGATCCGATCTATCCAAGCCGGGGTGGTATTTCCGCCGCCCCGGCTTCTTCCCGCTTTTCGACCCACCCCCTCGAACTCTCCAAGCACCATGAACAGATGATCTCCGAGACGATTCACCTCCTCGACGACGAAGCCGGGATGCGGAAAGCATTGTCCCGGCTCTTGCATGCTGAAGGCTATGATGTGCGCGCGTTTGCATCGCCCCAGGAATTCCTGTCCACTTGCAATGCCTCGGAAATCGGCTGCCTGCTCTTGGATGTCGCGATGCCCGGGCTCGATGGCATCGAACTGCAGCGGCGCCTAGTTCGGGCAGGAGCAAGGTTCCCGATCATTTTCCTGACAGGTCATGGGGACATCCCGATGACCGTACGAGCCGTCCAGGCTGGTGCCGTGGATTTCCTCACCAAGCCCGTGGACGAGACCCATTTGTTGCGTGCCGTAAAACGCGCGCTGGAAATTGCGGCAGAACAGAAGGAGGAACGCGATGAGACAGCGCGGGCGGCGGCTCGCTTCAGCCGGCTAACGCCCCGCGAACGCGAGGTGATGGAGTGCGTGGTGGCCGGCAAACCGAACAAGCTCATCGCGGTCGATCTCGGCACCTGTGAACAAACGGTGAAGGTACATCGTGGCCGCGTGATGGAGAAGATGGGTGCCGAATCTCTGGCCGATCTGATCCGCTTCGCCGATCGGCTGAACATCGGAAAGAAGGCCGCATCCAGTGCCTCTGTGAACTGAACGTGGCACTATTCTGGAACGCCGGTTGAACCAAGGTGCAATGGCGGAAGGCCATCTAACACGCTTTTATGGTAAGCGTGAAGCGCCTTCCCGTGATTGCCGTCCTCGATGACGAGCCGCAGCTGCACAAGGCGCTGCGCCGTCTGCTGGTTGGGCACGGATTTGCAGTGGTCAACTTTGAACATGGCAGGGATGCCTTGGCAGCCCTCGAGGCGCAGCCGATGGACTGCCTCCTTCTCGACCTGCACATGCCCGAGTTCACCGGCTTCGACGTCTTGGAGGGGATCACGGCTCGCCGAATTACGACACCAGTGATCGTACTGACCGGGCACGGGGAGCCCAATACGGCACAGCGCGTGATCGCCATGGGTGCCGTCGCCTACCTGACCAAGCCGGTCGATGAAGCCGCCCTCCTGTCGGCGATTTCCGAGGCGACCGGCACAGCCTCCTGGAACGCCTTCTAACGAGAAATCACCCTCTCAAAAGGGGGAGGGGCTCATGATTGAACCAAGGTTCAATGGCGGCTCATGGCAGCATCTGACAGCATTTCAGACGATGAGCGCAACCCTTCTCGACGCTGCTGACGGCATCGTCACCATCACGATAAACGGCAGACTCTCGCCGGAGGACCTCGCTGCCGCGCATGCCTCGGCCGGTGCTTACCTCCGCGAGTGGGCCGGCGGATCCCTACTGATCCACGGAGAGCACTTTCAAGGATGGACCCGTGAAGGCGACTGGGCGGATCTGGCCTTCCAAACCGCCAACGACGACTTGATTCGCAAGATGGCAATCGTCGGAGACACCCGATGGCAGGACTTGGTGGTGATCTTCACCGCAAAGCGGATGCGGCCCTTCCCGATCGAATATTTCCCCATCGGCCAAACCGACGAGGCCCTCGCCTGGCTGAAGTCCTAAACTCTCCTCCATTGATCAGAAGAGAACACACCATGACCCGAATCCTCCATCACTTGAAGCGTGCCGCCGGCGTCCTTGTCGGTTGCCTTTTGTTGAACCAATGTGCCACTGGCCCGACGAGTTCGGGTGCCAGTGCCTCACAGATCTCCGCCGATTCCCATTCGGCCCTCAGGGATCTCTATCGCACCAATCCCAAAGCTCGCCAACTCGGCAATCACGCCAAAGGCATCTTGATTTTCCCTAGCATTGCCAAGGGAGGTTTCGTCGTCGGTGGCATGGGTGGAAACGGCGCACTGATTCGGCCCGACGGCAGCATCCACGACTACTACCAGACCGGCGGACTTTCCTACGGCCTTCAGGCGGGCGTGCAGAAATACGGTTACGCATTGTTCCTGATGGACCGCGAGGCCTTCGCAAACATCAACCGGGCTGAGGGCTGGGAAGTCGGCAGCAGTCCGAGTCTCGTCGTAGTCGACAAGGGCGTGGCCGGATCGCTTTCCACGACCACCATCGACAAGGGAACCTACGCGTTCTTCTTCAACCAGAGCGGCCTCATGGGAGGACTTGGCCTCCAAGGAACCAAGATCACTCGAATTCACCCGGGCCGCTGACCCCCTTCTGAGGCAGCCGTTGCACCAAGGTGCAATGGCTGCCCTAGCCCCGATCTGCCAGCATCCTGCAACAATCATGAATCCCATCCTTCTGCGACGCGTCGCCGCGATCTCGCTTTCCGCCACCGCTCTTTTCGTTACCTCTTGTGCTTCCTCCTCGCAAAATGGACGAGGCGCTTTCCTGGAAAAAAGCTGGGCCTCGACGGAGTTCAAGCAGACCGACGTCCAGAAGAAATACAGCTCGGTTCATATCGCGCCGGTCGATACATCGAACTTGGCAAAACAGGACTGGTGGCAGAGCCAGAACGCCCGGGTGCAATCGGGAGTCCTCAAGCGGGACGCACGAAAACTCGCACAACAGCTGGAAACCTCCCTCGCCCGCGAAATCCGCGCCTATCCGGGAAACCGGCTTTCCGTTGTCTCCCGTCCAGGCCCGAACACCTTGACGATCCGGATGGCAATCACCGAGCTCACACCTTCGAAGGCCTACTGGAACATGGGCGCTACCGCTGCAGGTTTCGTGGTACCGGGAGCCGGACTTCTAAGCATGGCTGGCAGCGGCAGCATCGCCGTCTCAGGCACCCTGCAGGACAGCAAGGGCAAAGTAGCCTCTTTCTCAGACCGCCGCAGTGATCCCGTCTCGCCGGTGAATCTCCGCAGCTACGAGTGGTACGGCGGCGCCGAGGCGAACATCGAAATCTGGGCCAAGCAAGGCGCGCAATTCCTCAACACGCCTCCAGGATCAACAGTCAAGCGGACCTCCGGCGTCACCTTGAATCCATTCTAACCACGAGGCGGTCCAGCGATCGCGCGTCCACAATCCGAGCTTGAGGCAACTTCTATGACACGAACCCTTCTGATCCTAAGCCTGGCAGCCGGAATCGCGGCTGCACAGGAATCCGCTACAACCGACATCGAAGCGCGCCGGCAATCAGTCGCCACGCTCAAACAGCATCTCGCCATGCGCGAACAACGCCTGGCTGAAGTCAGCGCCGAGATTCGCCAGCGCGGCGAAGCGACCGACAAGAAGATCGGTGACTTGGTCAACATGCTCTCCGGTCTCAAGGACTCCCAGTCCTCCAAGCGCCGGGTGACTGAGACCAAAGCCGAGGCGATTGCCGGACTTAAGAAGATGCTCGAAGTCTACAAGCGCGAGCGGAACGCCATCATCACGCAATTGCGCAGCGATCAGTCCGTGCCCGAGGAAGAATTGAAGGGTGACATGGCCACGATCGATGCGCTCACCGAGAAGCGTGTGGCCCAGATCCTTGAGCTTGTGAAGTCCATGCCTGGCGGCGAAGACGTGGCGAAGTACGAGCAGGATAGCAGCTACGAAGCCAACGGGGTTTACTACGAAAACAGCCGCGTCAGCGAAGAGTGGCGGCAGAACCGCCGCGACCGCGTCCAGACGGAAAAGCAGCGGAAAGAGGTCCAAGACGCTCTCAAGAAAGCAATCGCGGACCTCGAAGCCCGGGGCAACACGCTGAAGTCGCAGCTCGCCAGCGGGAAACTCAGCGAGACCGAAAAGGCCATCTTCGAGCAGGAGCTGGATCATGTGACCAAGCTCTCCGATGTCCGGAAGTCACAGCTCGCCGATGTCACAGCGCCTTCCAACGCGGCTGAAATGGGCGCCTCCAAAGACGAGGCGGACGACCTCAAGCAGATGCTGCGCGACGCACGCCGTGATATTGCAGACGACTTCGCACGCACCGTGCGCCTCTATCACTCGGTGGTGGCAGAACGCCAGAAGATCCATGAAGTGAAGGATAATCTCGCGGCACGCGAGAAGTGGCTCGCGGAGAACGATCCTGCGGCAAAGAAGAGCGAATAACCCGGCATCTCCGGCCGGAAAGATTCAAATCCAGCAACCTCATGAGTATTTCCCAACGCCTGTCGAATCACTTCAGTGCCTGCCGCCTCATCAGCTTGGCGAAGCTCAAGGCCGCATCGGAGATCCTGAACAAGGACAGCAACGGACCCTACTTGATCATGCAGCACGGCTATGAGCCCGGTGACGCATCCATGCGGGCCGGAGACTACCTGCTCGGCAGATCCGGAGCATGGCTAGGCACCCACTGGTTCATTCGTATGCCAGTGCAAGATCGAAGAAAGGAGTTTCTCTTCGGCACCGTCGCCGAAGTGATGGAACTCATGGAAACGCTTACCAGCAAAGTCAGCGTTATCAGCACCAAGCCTGACAACGTCCGGGAAGATGGCCCGGTGGACGAGGAATTACAGAAGGCAATCGAAGGAAAATAAACCGTTCCTAAAGCCATGAAATACAATCTGGACCCCGACAGGAAAATCAAGATCGAGGTCAGCGAAGGCGACCGGGTCGACTTCAAGCTTCGCGACATTCTTGTCATCCCCGATCACCAGATATCCCTTAAGAAGGATTTCGATCCCGATTTCACCGGTGGCTATGAAGACAAGGCTGGAGCCTTGCAGCGCGTGGCCGCTAACGTGCAGCGCTTGGCGGAGCTCCAGGAGAAGCTCTATGCACAGGACGTCTATGGCATTCTGATTATCTTCCAGGCGATCGATGCCGCCGGAAAAGACGGGGCCATCCGCCATGTGATGTCAGGGATCAATCCCCAAGGGTGCCATGTCACCAGCTTTAAGGCCCCCTCTTCCGAAGATCTCGACCACGACTATCTGTGGCGCGCGACAAAGGTCCTGCCCGCACGAGGAATGATCGGGATCTTTAACCGCTCCTACTATGAAGAGGTGCTGGCGGTGAAGGTGCATCCGGAATTTCTGGCCAAGCAGAACTTGCCCGGGAAGCCCGGCGGCAAAGCCTTCTGGGCACGCCGCTACAAGGAGATCAACCGCTTCGAAAAGTATCTCACCAGCAACGGGATCATTCCCATCAAGTTCTTCCTGAATCTGTCCCGAAAGGAACAGAAGAAGCGCTTCATCGCCCGGATCGATGAACCAAAGAAAAACTGGAAGTTTTCGGTCGCCGATTTCAAGGAGCGAGCCTTGTGGGACGACTACCAGCAAGCCTTCGAAGACATGCTGAACCACACGAGCACGGAACATGCGCCGTGGTTCGTCATTCCCTCCGACAACAAGTGGTTCGCACGATTGGCAATTTCGGAAGCGATCTGCGTCGTGCTGGAACAATTGAAGCTGAAGTTCCCCGAGGTTTCCGAGGAACGGCGCGCTGAACTCCTCAAGATCCGCGAAGAGCTTGAGAAGGACTAGCCGGGATAACTTTGCATAGACCCTCCGATTCCTTTCAACCGCTCACACCGATGGATTGCCCGACGTCCTATTATCTCCGCCTTCGCGGGAGACATCTGCTCCTCGCAGCCGCCATTCCCTTCGCTTCCTGCAAGAAAGAGGAATCAGCCTCCGGCCCGCCGCCCCCGCCCGCGGTGTCCGTTGTTCCGGCATCCACCCGCCCGGTAGACATTGTTCGCAGTTGGACAGGCTCCCTCGACGGATCGGTGAACGTCGATATCCGTCCCCGCGTGTCCGGCTACCTGCAGTCGCGGGGATATTCCGATGGTCAGACGGTGAAGAAGGGCGACCTTCTTTTCACGATCGATCCGCGTCCTTTCGAGGCGGAACTCCGGCAGGCCGAAGCCGACCACCTCAAGGCGATCGCCCAGCGCACGAAGGCAGAACAAGACGTAGCTCGTTACCGGCCTCTCGCGGAGAAGCGTGCGATCAGCCAGGAAGAGCTGGAACATTCGATCCAAGCGCATGAGGCGGCCGATGCCAATGTCGCTGCCGCTCTCGCCGTCATCGACCAAGCCAAACTGAATCTGGGTTTCACTAAGATCTACAGCGAGATCGACGGCGTAGCCGGCTTCGCCAATCGCGAGATCGGGGACCTTGTCGGACCTCTCGACTCCAAGCCCCTCGCCACGGTTTCCACGGTCGATCCGATCAAGGTTAGCTTCCAGGTGAGCGAGCAGGAGTATCTCCAAGCAAAGCGGAAGCGGGAGGAAGTTGGGAAGCCCGAGGTCGATATTCCCAATATTCCGGTCGGCCTTATCCTCGCGGACGGTCACCGCCACCCACAACCCGGCAAGCTGGTGAGCATCAGCCGCGAAGTGAATACCTACACTGGTACTTTCGAACTCACTGCTCACTTCCCGAATCCAGGCAATATCCTTCGTCCGGGACAATTCGCCCGCGTCGATGCCGTCATGGGCACTGTCAATGCAGTCCTCGTCCCGCAGCGGGCCGTTTCTGAAGTGCAAGGCGCCTATCAAGTGGCCGTCGTCGCCGACGGCAAGGCGTTGATCCGTCCGGTAACGGTCGGCCAACGCTCGGGTACCGATTGGGTGATCGAGACGGGCCTCCAGGCAGGCGAGAACGTGATCGTCGAGGGTCTCCAGAAGGTTCGCAACGACACACCGGTCGAGGCCAGCCCTTGGACTCCGCCCAGCGCCCCAGAGCAGCCCAAAACGGAGGGGAAATAATTACGCATGGCCTCTTTCTTCGTTAATCGCCCCATCGTCGCGATGGTGATCTCGATCCTGATGACCATCATCGGGATCATCACCTACTTCCGTCTGCCAGTCGCGCAGTTCCCCGACATCGTCCCTCCGGAAATTCAGGTGAAAACCACCTACACCGGAGCTGACGCACTCACGGTCGAGCAATCGGTCGCCACGCCCATCGAACAGCAGATGAGCGGCGTGGACAACATGAACTACATGCAGTCCGTCAACGGCAACGACGGCACGCTGAAGCTGACGGTGAATTTCGAGGTCGGCACCGATGTGAATGAGGACCAGATCCTCTCCCAGATGCGGTCCAACCAAGCTTCATCCCAGCTACCACAGGACGTGAACAAGTTCGGTGTGACGGTGCAGAAGTCCACCTCGTCGCCACTGATCATGTTCGCGCTCTTCTCGCCGAACGGAACCTATGACAACGTCTTCCTGGCGAACTACGCGAACATCAACCTGAACGACGAATTCACCCGCGTGAAGGGCATCGCGAGCGTGACCGTTTTCGGTGCCGGCCAGTACGCGATGCGCATCTGGGTGAAGCCGGACCAACTCGCGAAGCTCGGCGTGACCATCCCGGAGATCCTGCAGGCCGTACAGACGCAGAACACGGTGAACCCTGCCGGCACGATCGGCGGCGAGCCGATCCCGAAGGGTCAGGAATTCACCTATGCCGTGCGCGCCCAAGGACGTTTGCAGACTCCGGAGGAATTCGGTGACATTATTGTCCGCGCCAATGCGGATGGCTCGATGCTGCGGGTGAAGGATGTGGCACGCATCGAACTCGGCGCGCAGAACTATGCGATCAATGGCCGTCTGAACGGCAAGCCCGCCGCGCTCGTAGCCCTCTACCAGCTTCCTGGCTCGAACGCCATTGCGGCCGCCGATGGCGCAAAGGACACGATGAAGCGCCTCGCGGAGAAGTTCCCCACCGATCTCGATTACGTCATCTGTCTCGATACCACCCTGGCCGTGACCGAGGGCATGGCCGAGATCCAGCACACGTTAATCGAAGCCCTAGTGCTGGTGATTCTGGTCGTCTTCATCTTCCTCCAGGGGTGGCGGGCGACTTTGATCCCGCTGTTGGCGGCTCCCGTCTCCCTGATCAGCACCTTCGTGCTATTCCCGGCGTTCGGCTTCACCGTCAATACGCTCTCGCTCTTTGGCCTCGTGCTCGCGATCGGCTTGGTCGTGGATGACGCGATCATCGTGGTGGAAGCGGTGGAGCATCACATTGAGCACGGCCTCAGCCCGCGGGAAGCAACGCTCAAGGCGATGTCGGAGGTAAGCGGCCCGGTAGTAGCAATCGCATTGATCCTTGCCGCCGTGTTCGTGCCGACCGCCTTCATTCCAGGCATCACCGGCCGCCTTTACCAGCAGTTCGCGGTGACCATCGCCATCTCGATGCTAATCTCGGCCTTCAATGCGCTCACGCTTTCGCCAGCCCTCGCGGCGATCCTCCTGAAGCCTAAGAAGAAGAGCACTGGGCCGTTGCAGAAATTCTTCGATTGGTTCAACCGCGTGTTCGGCAGGGCCACCGATGGCTTTGTCAGCGGTTGCCATTTCTTCATCCGCAAGTGGGTAATCGCGCTGATCGTTCTGGGCTGCTTCATCGCCCTAGCCGCGAAGCTTGGCAAAGCGGTCCCGGGCAGCTTCCTACCGGAAGAAGACCAAGGTTACTTCTTTGCCCAGATCATCTTGCCGGACGCGGCCTCCATGCAGCGCACCGACGAGGTAATGAAGGAGTGCGAAAAAATTCTGAAGGACACGCCCGGGGTGGAATACTACAGCACGGTCACCGGCTACAACTTCCTGACAGGTGTCAACACCAGCTATAGCGGGATCTTCTTCATCTCCCTGAAGGGTTGGTCCGAACGAAAGGCACCCGAGGAGCAGTATGACGCCATCCTCAAGCACGTGAACACCAAGTTCGCCGGAATTCCCTCTGCCCGGGCCTTCGCGTTCTCTCCTCCGGCCATTCCCGGGATCGGCACCAGCGGTGGTGTGACCTTCCTGCTTCAGGACCGCTCCGGCAAAGATGTGGCCTTCCTCGCGGAGAACGTGATGAAGTTCTTGGCTGCGGCCCGCGAACGGAAGGAACTGGCAGGAGTGACACCGATGTTCTCGCCCTCCGTTCCCCAGGTTTTCCTGAATGTGGACCGGGAAAAGGTGCTCAAGCAGAGCGTCGACTTGGGGGACGTCTACAAGACGCTGCAAACCTTCATGGGCGGCTACTTCGTAAACTACTTCAACCGCTTCGGACGTCAGTGGCAGGTGTTCGTCCAAGCCGATGGCGATTACCGGACGAACGTCGACCAAGTCGGCCAGTTCTTCGTGAGGAACAACGATGGAGGGATGGTTCCACTGAGCGCGCTCACCTACTCGAAGCCGGTCAGCGGCCCGGAGTTCACGATGCGCTACAACCTCTATCGCTCCGCACAAATCAATGCCACACCAGCACCCGGATATTCGTCCGGACAGGCGATGGCAGCGATGGAGGATGTCTTCAAGCAGACCATGTCCAGCGATCTTGGCTTCGGCTACCTGGGTATGAGCTATCAGGAAAAGCGGGCGCAAGAGGGCGTATCCTCGACCGCGATCTTCGCGATGTCGCTGCTCTTCGTCTTCCTGATCCTGGCGGCTCAGTATGAAAGCTGGAGCCTGCCCTTCAGCGTGCTGCTCAGCGTCCCGGTAGCCGTCTGCGGCGCCTTCGGGGCCCTGTTGGTGGGCAAATACGAGAACAACATCTATGCCCAGATCGGACTGGTCGTGTTGATCGGCCTCTCTGCGAAGAACGCCATTCTTATCGTCGAGTTCGCGAAGATGAAATACGAGGAAGGCCTGCCTTTGATCGAAGCGGCTTTGGAAGGAGCCAAGCTCCGGCTGAGACCGATCCTCATGACAAGCTTTGCCTTCATGCTAGGCTGCGTTCCTCTGGCCACGGCCACCGGTGCGGGTGCCCTGTCCCGGCAGGTCATGGGCTTCGTGATCATCGGCGGCATGATCTTCGCCAGCTTCCTCGCCATCTTCCTGATCCCGGTGCTCTACTACATGGTGGAGAAAATCGCGGGCAAGAAGAAGCCCCAGAATACCGATACGCCACCTCCCGCTCCGCACGCCCATGCTTGAGCTTCGCTCCCTAGGATTGCTTTCCGCCGTTCTCCTCGCCGGCTGCAATGTCGGCCCGAATTTCGAGGACCCGCTGACAAGCGTACCGATGTCCTTCCGCTTCGATGCGAACGCGAGTTCGAGCTCAATCGCTGATCTTCCTTGGTGGAAGGTTTACCACGATCCAAAGCTCCAGTCGCTGATCAACGAGGCGCTTTCGAATAACCATGACCTCCGCATCGCAATCACCCGGGTGGAGCAAGCGCGACAAGTTGCGCTTCAGACGCGATCTCTGGGGCTGCCGTCGGTCGATTATGGAGGCGGGATAAGCCGGGGACGAAACCAGGCTGGAGGAACCGGCTCCTTCACCGGCGGTCGCACAGCGGACGATGCCACGGCGCTTCTATCGGTGGTTTGGGAGGTGGACCTGTGGGGACGGATCCGGCGCCTCAGCGAAGCCGACCTCGCCCGCTATCTGGCTACCGATGAAGCCCGCTGCGGGGTGATTGTGTCGCTAATCGGCGATGTGGCACAAACTTACTTCGAACTGCTAGAGTTGGACCTCGAGAAGGAGATCGCCATCCGCTCCCGCGACTCCTTCCAAGAGAGCTTCAATCTATTCGACAGCCGTCTCCAAGGAGGTGTCGCATCCACGATCGAGACCTCACGGGCGAAAGCTGCTACGGCGCAAGCCGCGGCGACCATCCCGGACATTGAACGCTTGATCGCGCAAAAGGAGAATCAACTCTCAATCCTAACCGGCCGCGCCCCTGGCCCGATTCATCCGCGTGGAAAGCTCGACGACAATGTGGTCTCGCGGGCCGTGCCGGCGGGCTTGCCCTCGTCGATGATCCGCCGTCGGCCGGACATCCGGCAATCCGAGCAATTGCTACGCGCCGCCAACGCCGAGGTAGGGGCCGCGATCGCGGAATACTATCCGAAAATCGGGCTTACCGCCTTTGCTGGCCGGATCAGTCCGGATCTTTCCGATCTCTCCGATGGAGTGGGTAACGCGTGGTCCGTCGCTTCAAGCATCTCGGGACCGATCTTCAACGGAGGACGATTGAAGGCACAGGAAGCTCAGGCTCGGGCCGCTTTTGATGAAGCCAAGCTTCGGCATGAAAAGACTGTTCTTGTCGCCCTCGGAGAAGTCTCGAATGCCTTGGTATCGCGCCAGAAATTCGCCGCGGCGCGAGCCGACCAAGAACAGGCGGTGCACTCCCTGACTGATTCCGTAGGCGTTTCGACCGAACGCTACAGTGCCGGGCGCGCTAACTACTTCGAGATTCTCGATGCGCAGCTCGAGCTCTTCCCGACGGAGCTGCAGCTCGCCCGCATCCGGCTCAACGAATACTTGGCCGTGGTCGGACTCTATCGCGCACTCGGGGGAGGCTGTTCTTCGGAAGCAGTCTCTTCGTCGAAACAGGGCCTGTGAGCTGAATCCGGCACCGGGCGTTTTCTATGGAAATCCGCTCCTCCGCTGGTTAGATATCAGCCATAGCCGGTCGGCGAACCCAATCCATGCCCGACAAGAAAGCCGCAGTCTCACGCGAGACCTTGTATCGCCTTGGCCGGGTCGTGCGGATGTTCCTCCGCTCCAAGACCGGCTCGCGTGCGCGCTGGCTCCTGGCAGGCCTGCTGACACTCATGCTGATGATCAACGGCATGAACGTGCTCAACAGCTACGTCGGCCGCGATTTCTTTTCCGCGATCGAGGCACGCGACCATGCAGGTTTCGTTCGCCAGGCTTGGCTCTATGTGGCTGTCTTCGCCGGCTCTACGGTGGTAGCCGTGTTCTTCCGGTTCTGCGAGGAGCGGCTCGCACTTCTCTGGCGTGAGTGGCAGACACAACGGGTGGTCCGGGGCTACCTGGACAAGCACATCTACCTGCACCTCAAGGAGACTGGCTCGATCACCAATCCGGACCAGCGCATGACCGAGGACATCCGGGCGCTGACTACGACCTCGCTGTCCTTTCTGCTGATGATCCTGAACGGGACTTTCACCACCATTTCCTTCTCCGGAGTATTGTGGTCGATTAGCCCCATCCTCTTTGCGGTGGCGGTCATCTATGCGGCCGCCGGCTCCTGCCTGACCTTCTGGCTGGGACGTCCGCTGATTCAGCTCAACTATCAGCAGGCAGACCGTGAAGCGGATTTCCGCTCCGAGCTCATCTACGTTCATCAGAATGCAGAAGGACTCGCCTTCACCCGAGATGAAAGCCGGATGAAAGACCGGCTCGCTGCGCGCATTGACCAATTGGTTGGCAACTTTCGGAAGATCATCTCGGTGAACCGCAACCTGAATTTCTTCACGGGCGGCTACAACTACATGATCCAGCTGATCCCGGCCCTCTTTGTAGCGCCGATGTTCATTGCCGGAGGAGTGGAGTTCGGGGTGATCGGTCAATCGACCATGGCTTTCGCGACCCTTGTCGGGGCATTCTCACTGGTGGTGACGCAGTTCCAATCGATCTCGTCCTATGCATCGGTCGTTGCGCGCCTGAGCGAACTCGTGGATGCCTCTGAATCCGCAGTGGTCCGCGATTCCAAGTCTTGCCTCGACTGCAAGATGGATGCCGAGCGAATCATTTATTCCCGTCTCTGCTTGCGGGCTTCGGACACGGACGAGCGTCTGCTCTTGGAGAACCTTGATGCTACCTTTGTGCCAGGCCGAACGGTTCTCGTGACCGGACCCAATCCCTCGGCGAAGATGGCACTCTTCCGTGCCACGGCAGGCCTTCATGAAGCGGGAAGCGGTAGCATTCAGCGCCCCCCCTTGGCCAAGATGGCCTTCGTCCTGGAACAGCCCTATCTGCCCCCAGGCTCGCTTCGCGAGGTATTGACCCCACCCGGTGTGGAGCCGCTTCCGGACGCGACGATTCTCGGCATCCTCGATGAACTGAAGCTCGAAGTTCCTGGATCCACGAAGCATGATTTCGACAGCCAACGCCGCTGGGACGACGTCCTGAACCTCGGAGAAGGCCAGCTACTCGCAATCGCACGAGCCCTTCTCTCGGCCCCCGAGTTCATCTTTCTGGACCATTTGGAATCCGCGCTTGATAGCGACGAATTCGCGCTCGTCCGAGCGGCTATTTCCCGCCACGGGGCTTCTGCTGTCGTATTCAGCGACGGTCGGTCCGGGGGCAACGGCTATGATGCCGTTCTTCATATCGCCGCAGATGGGAGCTGGAAATGGGAGGAAAAGACCGCAGCACCTCCTGCGGTCTAATCATCACCGGGATTTTTCAGGACATCCTGATCCGGATTTCATGAGTTCCGCCGCTACTTGGTAACGTCGCACGGGCTGCATCTCCATCGACGCCGAGGGGAACCCCGTCCAGCGTGACGGAGTCGATGGTCTTTGCAAAGCCGCCGGGAGCCTCGACAATCACACGATAGCTGGCCGCCCCGTTGGGTAGGCGGCCTTCGATGGTGAATCCCTCCCAATCGTCAGGAATGCAGGGCTTCAGCACGATGGTCGATCCGCCGTCGATCGTCAGGCCGAGGATAGACTCAAGTGCAACACGGTACATCCACCCGGAGGATCCGGTATACCAAGTCCATCCTCCGCGGCCGATGTGGGGTTGCGCACCATAAACATCTGCCGCCACGGCATAGGGCTCCACCTTGTAAACATCAGCCGCTTCAGGCGTGCGCGAATGAGAAATCGGCGTGAGCATTTCCCACAGACGCAGTGCCCGATTATTCTCGCCGTGCTCCGCGATCGACTGGACTGCCCAGCAAGCAGCATGGGTGTATTGCCCACCATTCTCGCGCACGCCGGCGACGTAGCCCTTAATGTAGCCCGGATCATTGGGCGTATTGACGAAGGGTGGCGTCAGCAGGCGAATGATCCCTTCTCTTTCTGAAACGAGTTCTCGCTCCATCGCTTCCATGGCCAGGTCCGCACGATCGGGCGGTGCCGCTTTGGAGATGATCGCCCAAGACTGGGCCAAGGTATCGATCTTGCACTCGTCACTCTCACGGGAGCCAAGGGGAGCGCCGTTATCGTAGTAAGCGCGGCGATACCACTCACCGTCCCAGCCTCCATCGTTCAGGGCTGCGAGCAGCTTGACCCGATGATCTTCATATCGTGTGGCACGTTCAACATCGCCACGGCTCCGGCACACCGGGATGAACTCTCCCAGAATCCGATAAAGGAAGAAGCCCACCCACACACTTTCGCCCCGTCCTTCGCGGCCAACGCGGCTCATTCCATCATTCCAATCCCCTGTTCCCATCAAGGGCAGGCCGTGGGCTCCCGTCACCAGCGAACGGTCAATGGTCCGGCAACAATGGTCGTAAAACGAGCCATCCTCTCCTGACAATTCAGGTTCGAGGTAGTTCTCATCGTGACCTTCTGCCAACAGCGGGGCCTTGAGGTACGGGAGCACCTCATCGAGCAGAGAGCTATCGCCGGTTGCCCCCAGATAATCGCATGTCAATAGCGGCAACCACAAGAGATCATCGGAGAAACGAGTCCTCAGGCCACGACCGATAGGTTCCGCGTGCCACCAGTGGAGAACATCCCCTTCCACGAACTGATGACGGGCATGTAGGAGCAACTGGCGTCTTGCGAAGGAAGGGTCCAAGGCAAGAAGCGAAGCGGAGTCCTGAAGTTGATCCCGATATCCAAAGGCTCCGCTCGATTGATAAAAGGCAGTACGTGCCCACATCCGGCAGCACAATGTTTGATAGGGAAGCCATCCGTTTACCATCAGGTCCAGAATGGGAGATGGCGTGCTGACCTTTACTCCAGCTGCCAGCGACCTCCAAAAATCCCGCATCTCCGCAAGCGCCGCACGGACGGTCTCCGGATCACGATAACGACCGACCAACTCGTCCACGGCCCGATCCGACATTTCCTCCCCGAGGAGAATGATGCATTCGGCACTGGACCCTGCCTGCAAGGTAAACGCCGACTGTTGGACAAAGCAGGGATCGAGTCCCGCTCCACAAGCCCCCCCCAGCTCCCCACCACGGCAAAGAGCGGCCGGATTCGCCGGAGAACCATGGCGACCGAGGAACTCAAAGCGGTCACAGGTGAAGTCATTCGATTCGGTAGCGACCCCACTTACCGTGAGTGTAGAAAAGGCGATCCCTCCACGGAAGTCGCCCGCTGCAAGATTCACCGCTCGCAGGCTCCCATCGGCACCCGGGCGCGTCACGATCAAACTGGGCTGCGCTGGCAGCGTTCCCATCACCAAGCGCTGATACGCTGTGATTGAAAGCCTCTTCGCAACTCCGGATCGATTGGTCAACCGAACGACGACAATCTTCACGGGGTCATGCCGCGGCACGAACATCGTCGTCTCCTGAGATATTCCCTGACAGGTCGAGATGAAACGGGTGGCACCATGGCCATGACGAATTTCATGGTCGCCGCCAGAAGGGACCGGTCCCGGCAAAGGACTCCAGACTTCGCCGGTCTCCAGATCGCGGAGATAGAAAGCTTCACCGTGGGGGTCCGATGCCGGCTCGTTCGACCAGGGGGTGAGCCGGTTCGCCTGGCTATTGCGCGTCCATGTGCACCCCGCCCCGTTCTCGCTCACTAGAAAGCCAGCAACCTCGTTCGCCACGACATTGATCCATGGCATTGGCGGACGTTTGCCACCCTTTGGAAGGCGAATCACATACTCGCTGCCATCGTGACTGAAGCCACCGTAGCCATTGAAGAAGCGAAGATCTTCCAAGGCCTCCGATCCCGACCCACTCTCTCCCGCCACTTGGATCTCCTTTGGAACACAGGGTACGTGATTGGTGGAGACATCGGGCAAGCTGCCCCGGACGACTAGGGAAGCGATCGCGAAGAGCATCGCCACTCCCTCCTCGCCCAGTTCCTTGGGCTTGAATGTAAAGACCCGGTCATCCAGACCATCAGGTACGCCAGCGCCCGAGTCATCCAGCACGACGAAATTGGTATAGAATCCCTTTGTTCCCCAATAGCCACGGGCTTTTAGCGCCTCTTGCGTCGGTGCTGCAGCCCAACCATCGCAGAGGATCATGGTTGGCCGGTCGCGCGGGATTGGAGGCAACGCCGTCCCCTCAAGCACTCGCGGCGAGGGGATCAGACCACGATGTCCATAGTTCATCGCGGCAGCCAGCGACTGAAACTTTGAGGCTGTCTTATCATCGATACCAAGTTCAACCCGGACGTTCTCCTCCGCGTCGACGGCATCAAGTAACTCCTGATCCACCGCGGTGATTCCGCGGAATTTCCCAGCAAGCTTGAGTGCCTCGGCTTTGTTTTCCGCAATGCCGGTGACGAAACCGATCACCGATTCTCCTTCCGTATCCAATTCCACCACGGTCCGGAGACTCAAGCAGGGATCAAGGACATTCCCTACCGAGCCAGAAAGCTCGTCCACTTCCAGAGCCTGAGGGTGGACCACGCTTCGTCCCCGCCCCAGAAATCGAAGCCGGTCGCTTTCGCACGAGGTCGCGCCCGCTCCGGCCAGCGAGTGAAACAGGCAAGGCCAGGTTTCATCCGCCCCGCGTGAACGGCGCTCGGCAATCAAGGTCGAGGATGCAGGCTCATAGGAGGTCTGCACGAAGAGCTTCGAGAACGCAGGATGGCCGATATCCGCCCCCTGCCAGGTAAGCACGGCTTCAAGAAAGCTCGTTACCTCGATCCGCCTCGGACGTTTGGTAAGGTTGGTCAATTGTAGACGTCGCACTTCAAGGTCGTCCCCGGGAGAAACGGCGACATCGAGCTGCGCACGAATACCGCGTGTCTCGCTAACAATCCTGAAGACCCCGGGAAGGTCCGACGATTGATAAGCGGTACTCTTGCACTTCACCGGCTGCATCGCCGCAGACCAAAGCGCTCCATTATCGAGATCCCTCAGGTAGATGAACTGGCCTTGGGAATCCTCCACCGGATCGCCATGCCAGCGGTTTACCACGTGGCCATAACGCCGCGACTGTCCGGTACCAGCTGCGGTGATAAAGGTGAAATAGCGACCGTTCGATAGCAGCCGGGCGTGCGGCGAGGGAAGCATGGGATTGGGTTTCATGGCAAAGGATGAAAGGAGAGAAGCACCTTGGCTGGAAATTCGCGGACGATCACTTCGTCGGCACTAAAGGCCGCAGCAGGCTTTCCGTTTACCGTGACCGATCGGATCGGAGCCGGACAAGGCGGACGCAGGACAAAGCCCCCTTCGGGCATATCGAGATTCCCTCCGATCTCAACCGTCATGACATCTCCCGGCTTCAAGGTCAGATCGAGCGGCCCATACCAGGTCCTTAGCCCTTTGACCGAGATCCCATTTCTACGTCCCAGCCAGTCGTGGGAAACTCCGGACGCGAGGACCAAGGCATCATCGGATTCGCGCTCCCATGCGAACATGCTGGCAAAGGCGAGCATATACTCAGCCGCGATCCATGTATGGGGCACGTCTCCGAGGTGTCCCGGACTACGGGGATCCCTCCAAGAGATTTCCGGCCACTGGTTCCAGCGTAAGGGACGCCTGTCATCGAGAAATCGCTCCATCAACTCGACGGCCTCTTCCCTTCTTCCGAGCCTCACCAAGGCACCGACGATCCGGATCTCGTAGGCAGTGTAATTGTTCCACTCCATCTCTCCGCTGTGCTTCCGCCGGAAGTCGCGAACGAAAAGATCGAACATCGCATCAAGCTGCTCCGATGGCATGTCATCCGCCGCATGGAGCAAGGAGATCGCATTGGAAGTCGCGGTGGGATCGAAGTCCGCCCATTCGACCGAGCCAGGAATGTAATTGAGCTTCTTCTCCGCGATAACGATGCGGATGGACGCGCGGATCGATTCTCTAAGGGCACGGGCAAGATCCTCAAAAGCTTCAGAGTCCTTCCTCTTCCCCAAGCGAGTCGCAATCGCTGCGGCATCGAGCAATCCGCGAAGAGCCCAGAAATCATCCCAATAGGAGTGCACCGGGTGCGCCAGATAGCCTTCGTGGCTCGCAGATTCCGGCAGCAGGCCGTAGCGATCCTTCTTGTCGGGAGCCAGATACTCCGCAGTCATCCGGCGGGCACGAAGCCGCTCGATGAACCGCGCGGCCTTTCGCACATGCGGCCACATTTCCTTCAGGAAAGAGAGATCGCCACTGAACCGATAGCACTCGCGCACTCCATAGATGAGCTGCCCGTGGCTATCGTGTTCAACAAGCCAGTCCGGACCGTTGCGATCAACGCAACAGGGAACGAAGCCCGAGGGCCGCTGAAAGGGCGCATACCAGCGGAGGAACTCCGGCAAGGCCAAACTTTCTCCCGCGCGCAGCAGGGCCGCACCCATGATCACGCCATCACGGATCCAAGAACGGGTGTAGCGACGCGGTCCGGGCTGCAACGCGGGACCATCCCGATTGATGAGGATTTGTCCAGCAGCAGTCTTGAAGGTATCTGCCGCATCCCGCGCCATCGCTCGGGGGAAGCGGAAACTCACGGCATCCAACCTTTTGCCCAAATCGCGGAGGGCCTCAGCGAATTGAGCTCCCCCATCAAGGCGAGCCACGCTAGCGACCTGTCGCGCGCTATTCTTTTCGCCAAAAGGCACCGCGACAAAAATGTCCCGATGCCCGCCCGCAGGGATCTTCAGTGAGAAGCCCATGGCCGCGGAGGCAAAGCCGAAATCATCTTCGACCTCCGTCTGATCGGGCAAGGTGCCGGCTGCCAGGTGTTCAGTCACCGATCCTTGCTCGAAGGAAGCCATGCCGATCGACGAGGGCCTAGCCAGCGGCACCACGGCCTTCCCGCCATTCACCCATAGGACATCATTTTTCCATGCGAGGCGGCTGATCTTGCTGACACCCCCAAGATGCTTCCATTCCTGCCAAGGCGGATTGACTTGGAACGGGCGGGCCGCGACGAACAAAGTCACCCGGCAAGCCTCCTCGGTGAGATTGCTCACACGGTAGCGGACGAATAGAACGGACGCCGCCCCCTTCCCGGTAGCAAAGGCGGTGGTTGACAGTCTCATCTGCTCCATGGTCCAGGACGATGTGGGAATCGGCAGGCCGTCCTTCTCCATTTCCACCGAACGCCGGGCATCCGCCCAAGTGATCAGGTCGCCATTGCGCTTCAGAAAGGGCTCAAGCGAGAAGGAACCTTTATCCGGCTCCACCATGCCCTCTTCATTGATCAAGGCACAGGTGATGCCATCAGGTCCCCCGGCACAGGTCCAATAGCTTTGCTCGCGATAAAGGTAGCGCGGGTAATAACCCCGCGTACTTGCCGAGGCGACCGCATGAAAGGTTTCGATCAGTGTCTTCGAAAAAGCGAAGGACTGGACCGACAAGCGTTTCACGCCCGGGCAGGGGACACCAAAGACGATTCTCAGGAAGCGGGACCGAGTAAGCGAAAGGTGTATAAAGCTCCGCGAACCACGGGCATCGCGTGCGGAATGAAGATCTCTCCACTGCTTGCCGTCGTCCGAAGACTGAACCGTAAAGGCGCGCCTAGCGGGCCGGGGCAGCCAGTCGATGATCAAGCCACCATACTCGCGAGGCTCATGGAAATCGATGCTCAGCCAAGGCTCCGCATCATCGGTGAGGCTCTTCCAGCCCGCTCCGGGATGAGCGGCAAGCAAAGCCAAGGGATTCGATCCACGAGCCGAGCTGGAGGTTGTGATCCTCGGCTTCCTCCTCAGTGTCCGGTCTTGGAAACGGAATTGATCGATCCAAATCGTCCCCTTCCCGCCCGGGCCCGCGCTTAACACGAACTCGATCGCTCCCAGCTCGCGGATCGCCCCGCCACCCGCCGGACCCCACGCAAAGCTGATGCCGCTGCCGTGGAGATGGAGCTCGCGTGGCTGCTCGCGGAAATCAAACTCCTCTTCCTGCCAGCGCCACACGTTCTTTCCCGACGGATCTGCCAGCTTGAATTCCAGCTTGTTCTTCGGTGCGCTCCCGCGAACCCGGAAGGCAAATGCGTAGTCGGCAGGCATGCGCCGGGAGAACTCCTTGCGGGCCACCACAAAACCGCCTCCGCCGTGGAAATCGAAATCCAACCTCAAGGCCCCTCCCTCCACTGAAATGTGCATCTCGGCCTCTCCGGAGGCAAAAGCACGCCAGCCCCCGGCAGAGGAAAAGTCATCGAGCACGGATTCTCTCATGGGTTTGTTAGAAGATGTCACGCTTCCCTCTGAATTCCATCAATGAATCCGCGCGCGCCATTTCCCAAGTTGGCGGCGTTTGCCTCGTCCGTGTCGATGTGCATCGCGAGAGCGAATTTCGGGTCGACGCGAACCCTCACATCGCCGAAGACCATCTCCCGGTCCCCATCCACGCGAACTCGTACCGACGCCTTGTCGTTCACCCCGTAACGCAGGGCATCCGCGGGGGTCATATGGATGTGACGGAGGGCACAGATCACGCCTTTGTCGAGCTCCACGCTACCCGCCGGGCCCTCCAAGATGCAGCCGGGTGTACCTTCGATGTCCCCGGACTCGCGGATCGGAGGCTGGATGCCGATCTTGAATTGCTCCGTCATGGCAATTTCCACTTGAGTAGTCTTCCGCGCCGGGCCTAGCACCCGGACCCGTTCGATCCGGCCTTTGGGCCCGACGATGGCGAGTTGCTCCTTGCAGGCATACTGTCCGGGTTGAGAGAGATCGGCATGTTTCGTCAGCTCGTGGCCAGGGCCGAAGAGGGCTTCCACGTGCTCCTTAGACAAATGGATATGGTGAGCGGAAACCTCGATCGGAATCGGCTCTGTCCGGCATGCCTCGCTGGCGCGGACGAGATAATCGCGGCTCAGCCCCTTCAAGCTCTCGCGCGCGATCATGCGTTCCTCGTCGGTCGGCAAGACAAGGATCTGAACTGCAGAGGAATCCGTGGAGATCCGGTCAACCTCCTTGCCAGTGGCAGCTCGGTTGCGCGTCTCATCCAGATGGATTCCCATGCACTGCAATCCTTGCACCGCTGCACCACGCACTCCGGCACTTCCTTGCCCGATACCGGCAGTGAAAACCAAAACATCAATCCCGCCCAACGCAGCGACAAGCGCTCCGATTCCTTTGCGGACCCGATAGCAAAAGACTTTGAAAGCAATCAGGGCACGTGCATCTCCGAGATCGGCCGCGGCCTCGATCTCACGCATGTCGCCCGAGATTCCAGAAAGGCCGAGCAAGCCGCTTTCCTTGTTGAGAAGCCTGTCCAGCTGGGCCGCATCCAATCCACCGCGTTGCAGATGGAGAAGCACTCCGGAATCGATATCCCCACAACGGGTCCCCATCACCAGACCTTCCGCAGGGGTGAAACCCATCGTGGTATCTACCGAGCGCCCATGGTCAATGGCGCACAAGGAAGCACCGCTACCCAAATGGCAGCTCACGATCTTCAGCTCCCTCGGATGTTTCTTAAGAAAGTGGGCGGCGGCGAGTACCACATGCCCGTGCGAGGATCCATGAAAGCCATAACGCCGGATAGACTCGGTCTCGTAGTAGCGTGATGGGAGGCCGTAGAGAAAAGCGTGGGCTGGAAGGGTCGCGTGAAAGGCAGTATCGAAGACGGCCACTTGAGGCACCGCGGGAAACAAACGGAGGGCCTCGCGGATGCCGGCAACGTTGACCGGATTGTGCAAAGGTGCCAGCGTTGCAAGCTTATCGAGCTCTTCCAACACATGGCCATCAATGATCGTTGGACCCGTGAAACGCTCTCCGCCATGGACCACCCGGTGACCGACCACCGTGATCGAAGAGAGTTCGGAAATGACTCCGAAGCCCCGATCCAGCAACACTTCCATCATCGCGGCAAAGGCCTCTGGATGACCTCCTAGGGGGAGCTTCCGGTTCACTTCGCAGCGGGGTCCATGCTGGACCAGACGCGTGCCACTCGCTCCGATCCTCTCGATCTGCCCATGCGCATCATTCTGTGGGCGCGCGGTATCGAAGATACTCCACTTCAGGGAGGAAGAGCCGCAATTGAGAACGAGCACGCATTCAGGGCGCTCACCTTTTAGCTCGAGCAAAGCACTCATATCCTCCTTTCGGGCAATGGCGGCCGCCTTGGCAGGATCCCCCATCACCAGTCGGAACCTCTCCCCGATCGTCCTGGAAATTTGCTGGACCGCTCCAGCATCCGCCATGATGTGGGAACGGAAGAGCGTCAGCGGGATGAGCATCACCTTGCAGGCTGAAACCGCCGTCAGGTCCGCGAGAACATTCTCGCCGCTCATGAGAGCCATCTCACCGAAGGTGTCCCCGGGATTAAAACGAGCGAGCTCGCGGGGCCCTGAATCATCGTCAATCGTCGCAAGCACTTCCCCTTCCAGAACGACCCCAAGAAAATGCACTTCATCTCCGGCATGAGCGATCCTCTCACCGGGGACAAAAGCTTCGATACCCGATCCATCGGCAAGTTCCTTGAGCCGTACCGTGTCAAAGCCCGCGAAGAGCTTCACCTTTGTACTGAGAAAATCTTCGGTCATGTTTGGGAAGGTTTTGCGTTCACGTTCCAGATGCGTTCGCAATATTCACGGATGGAACGGTCCGAGGAGAAGCGACCCATCCGCGCCACGTTGAGAATCGAGCTAGAGGTCCAAGCATCGGAGTCACCCCACAGCTCACCAACACGCTGCTGGGCATCCAGATAGGCACGGAAGTCCGCGAGCAAGAGGTAGGGGTCGCCGTGGAGGAGATTGTCCACCACTGGACGGAAGAGATCCGGATCGCCGCCAAGGGCACCGCTCGCAATGAAATCAATCGTTTCCCTTAGCAACGAATCAGACTCGTAGTAAGTTTGCGGCTGGTATCCTCCTGCCTTGAGAGCCGATACCTCCGAGGCGGTCAAACCGAAGAGGAAGAAATTCTCCGCGCCCACGGCATCGCGGATCTCCACGTTGGCTCCATCCAGGGTGCCGATCGTGAGAGCTCCATTGAGCGACATCTTCATGTTGCCCGTTCCGGAGGCCTCCATCCCTGCAAGGGAAATCTGCTCGGAGAGATCGGCTGCCGGATAGATGTGCTGGGCATTCTTCACGTTGAAATCCGGGAAGAAGACCACCTTGAGCCGCCCCGCCACGTCGGGATCTTGATTCACGAGTTCTCCGGTCGCCGTAACGAGGCGGATGATGCGTTTCGCGAGGAAATAGCCTGGTGCCGCTTTTCCTCCGAAGATGAAGGTTCGGGGCACGACCCCAGCATCAGGATCCCGCTTGATCGAGAGATAAAGCGAGAGAACGTGAAGCAAATTGAGATGTTGGCGCTTGTATTCATGGATGCGCTTCACCTGCACATCGAAGAGCGAGTCGGGGGTAACCACGATACCCGTCCGCTCCTGGATCAAGGCCGCGAGCCTCCGCTTGTTAGCGAGCCTTACCTCCCTCCATTCCCGCCGGAATCCGGGATCGGCGGCAAGGGGCTCAAGCCGCCCCAGACAAGAAAGATCGCCAGGCCACCCGGCACCGAGTTCACGCTCGAGCAGTCCCGCCAGCCCCGGATTGGCCAAGGCAACGAAGCGGCGTGGCGTCACGCCATTGGTAACATTGTCAAATTTCTCCGGCCATAGCGCGGCAAAGTCAGCGAGCACGGTCTTCTTGAGGAGCTCCGAATGCAGCGCGGCCACCCCATTGATCTTGTGGCTTCCCACGCAGGCGAGATTGGCCATGCGCACATATCGTGCTCCGTGTTCATCGATGAGCGACAGCCTCGCCAAGCGAGCATCGTCATCAGGAAAGGCCGTACGGACCTCATCGAGGAAGCGGTGATTGATCCCGTAGATGATCTCCAGATGACGAGGGAGCACGCTGCCGAAGAGCTCGACCGGCCACTTCTCCAAGGCCTCCGGCAATAGAGTATGATTGGTGTAAGAAAAGGTCTTCTGGGTGATCGCCCAAGCATCGTCCCACTCAAGAGCATGCTCATCCACCAGAAGACGCATCAGCTCGGCCACCCCGATCGCGGGATGCGTGTCATTGAGCTGAACTGCCCAACTTTCGTCAAACGCTGCCACCTTCCCACCAGACATCGCCACTAGGCGCAGCATGTCTTGCAGGGCACAACTGGTGAAAAAGAACTGCTGCTTGAGCCGGAGTTCTTTTCCTCGATGAAGCTCGTCATTCGGATAGAGCACCTTGCTAAGGTTCTCGGAATCGACCTTCTGTTCGACAGCACGGTCGTAGTCACCGTGATTGAAGGCCTCAAAGTCGAAAGACTCGACAGCTTCGGACTTCCAAAGCCGCATCAACGAGCAGGTGCCGGAGCCATAGCCGGTGATCGGCGTGTCATAGGCCTCGCCCTTGATCACAATGGAAGGAACCCACCGCACCCGGGTTCGCCCCTGATCATCCGTCCAAGTCTCCGTATGCCCGCCGAACTTCACCTGCTTGGCAATCCCAAGACGATGGATCTCCCATGGATTCCCGCCGCTCAACCATTTATCGGTCCCTTCGACCTGCCATCCATCACGAATCACCTGGTCAAAGATCCCGAACTCATAGCGGATTCCGTAGCCGATCGACTGCACCTCCACGGTGGCCAGGGAATCCAGATAGCATGAGGCAAGACGCCCGAGTCCTCCATTGCCAAGGCCGGGCTCTTCTTCTTCGGCGAGCACCCTGTCGAGGTCGATTCCAATCCCGCCAAGTGCCTCCCGCGTCGCCTCGGCGATCCCTAGATTGAGCAGGTGATTTGCCAAGTGCGGACCGGGCAAGAATTCGGCGGATAGATAGGCGACCCGGCGCATCATCTTCACGACACCCTGCTCAAAGCTCTGAACTGCGCGCGCCACGACGTGGTCCCGCACGGTCAACGCCAGAGCAAGGTAGTGATCGTGCGCACTGGCATAGTTCGGCAGGCGGCCCAGCGCGCAGACGAGATTATCCAGGAAGGCTTGTCGAAGATTCTCCGCGCTGGTGCCGGTCCGGATCGTGTTGGAGGGAGAAATCGCGTTCATGGCCTTCAAATGGTGTTAAAGTTCGACAGCTCCACCCGCCGGCGGAACCTCGGCTGAAATGGCGTAGCTCCCAGGAATTTGCCGCCGGGAATGTCTCTTGCGGCGCCCCTGAAACATCCCGAATTCGATCATGATCCGGACCTGCCGGGTCTCGGCGATGTAACAAAAGCCGGTTGCTCCGCCACCTGAAGCGCCAAGGCACCTGATCTTCATGACGGAATGGATCTTTCGTCCGGCCTGCCTTGGGACCGCAGCCATTCTTCGCGGCGGGCGCGCAGCAGTTCGATGGTTTCTTCCACGGACCCCGCGCACAGCGGAATGTCAAGGTCCTCGGGACTTGCGAGCGCTTGCCCCTCTTGAAGCATCCACTCGCGGCTCCAGTTCACCAATTCACCCCACATCTTCCCGACGAGAATCAGGGGGGTGTTGTAGAGGCGGCGTACTTGGAGCAATTGCCAAGCGAGCGACATCTCCAAGAGTGTCCCGATCCCGCCAGGCACCACTACAAAGGCATCCGACGCGATCATGAAATGATGCAGCCGGGAGAAGAAGGTACCATGCCCGTAGGCCTTGCCGACGTAAGGGTTCACCGCCTGCTCGAATGGCAGATCGATGCGGATTCCCACGGACCGGTGCAATGCGTCCGGATCTACCGAGAGCGCTCCTTCATTGGCTGCCTGCATGAGGCCCGGACCGCCGCCGCTAATGATATCGCAACCCATTTCCGTCAGCCCAGCCGCGAGCTGCTTCACGCTCTCATAGGCAGACGTGCCCGGCTGAAGGCGGGCCGACCCGAAAATGGTGACGCGGTAATTGGAACGGAACGTCCGGCGCAAGCGCGTCAGCTCGTTCACGGAATCCCACATTCCGATGATCGCTCGCTCGAGCACCGCTACGGTGGCGTCCTCATCGCCAAGGCGAATGATATCGGACTGGCCGAAGTTGCTACCTGGGTTGGTCATGGGCTTTTCAAAGAGATGTTCAGGAGAATTTGGCCCGCAGTACGGCTAGCGAGCGGCTCTGCAGCGGATAGATGGACATCGCAGGGAAGCTCTCATGAGGAGCTTCCGGATTGGAGGTATCGAACTCGCGGGCCCAATGGAGGTTCCGGTGACGCGCTCCTAGCCGGAAGGAAACGGGCTCATCATGTGCATTGAAAATGATGACAAACGTGTCGCCGGTAATCCGTTCTCCCTGCTCCCCCGTTTCCTCGATCTGATCTCCTGGCAAGGCCATACCGAAGCAACGGGCGTGGCTCGCATTCCAGTCCGCATCTGTCATCTCCTCACCATCCGGTCGGATCCAGTAAAGATCCTTGATCGAAGCGCCATGGATAGGGCGTCCTTGAAAAAATCGCCGCCGCTGGAAGACCGGTTCCGAGCGACGCAGGCGAAGCACATCCCGGGTGAAAGCGAGCAATGCACGCTGGGCAGGACAGAGACTCCAATCCAGCCACGCCAGCGGAGAATCGTGGCAATAGGGGTTATTGTTGCCGAGTTGGGTGTTTCCGAATTCATCACCGGAATTCAGCATCGGCACTCCTTGTGAGAGCAGCAGTGTCGCGAGGAGATTCCGCTGCTGCCGCTCGCGTAAGGAGTTGATGGCTCGATCCGTCGTCGGCCCTTCGATTCCGCAATTCCAACTATGATTCTCATCACAGCCGTCGCGATTCTCCTCGCCATTGGCCTCGTTGTGCTTCGCGTTGTAACTCACCAGATCACGAAGCGTGAATCCGTCGTGAGCCGTGATGAAATTGAGGCTCGCACTTGGTCGCCGTCCATTGTGCGAATAGAGATCACTGCTTCCGGCAAGGCGGGTGGCCAACTCCCCCACCGAGCCGCCCTGCCCTTTCCAGAAGCGCCTCACGCAATCGCGATACTTGCCATTCCACTCGCTCCAAAGCACCGGGAAATTCCCGACCTGATAGCCATTCGGCCCCAGATCCCACGGCTCGGCGATAAGCTTGACCCGGGAAAGCACGGGATCCTGATGGATGATATCGAAAAAGGCACCCAGCCGGTCCACCTCCCACAGTTCACGGGCGAGAGCACTGGCCAGATCGAAACGAAAGCCATCCACATGCATCTCCTGCACCCAGTGCCGCAGCGAGTCCATGATGAGCTGCAGGGAGTGAGGATGAGCCACGTTCAATGAATTTCCACAGCCGGTGAAGTCAACGTAGTGCGTTCGGTCCTCGGCCAGCCTGTAATAGGCTGCATTATCGATGCCGCGGAAGGAAAGCATCGGGCCGCAATGATTGCCTTCACCAGTGTGATTGTAGACCACATCAAGGATCACTTCCATGCCCGCGGAGTGAAGCACGCGGACCATCTCCTGAAACTCGGCCACGGCCCCTTCCGGACCACTCGCGGAAAACCGGGGATCCGGCGCAAAGTAGCCCAAGGTATTATACCCCCAGTAGTTCGTCCTTCCGGATTCGGCCAGATGGGGCTCATCCACATGATAGTGAACAGGCAGCAGTTCCACCGCCGTGACCCCAAGATCCTTGAGATGACCAACGGCTGCGGGAGAAGCGAGTGCCGCGTAGGTGCCGCGCAGCCTTTCCGGCACTCCGGGATGTTGACGGGTGAAGCCCTTCACATGCAGTTCATACACCACCGTCTGATGCCACGGTGTGAGGGGCGGACGATCACCGTGCCACGCGAAGGAAAAATCGGCGACACGGGCTAGCGGAGCAAAGGGAGCGCTATCGCTTTCATCGTCCATGATCGCCGGATGCCAGCGAACGTCTCGCGCAATCTCCTTTGCATATGGATCGAGCAGTACCTTGCAGGGCCGGAAGAGATGGCCTTTTGCCGGAGCATGGGGGCCATAGACTCGGTAGCCGTAGATCTGACCGGCCCGGACATCCGGAAGATATCCATGCCAGACTTGGGCCGTTCGCTCTGGTAGCGCGATGCGCCGAGACTCGGCCTCCGCATCGACAGAATCGAACAAGCAAAGCTCCACCCGCGTGGCGTGATCGGAAAAGAGCGCGAAATTTACGCCGCGGCCATCGAAGGTCGCCCCCAACGGGACCGGCTTCCCGGGCCACACCGGGAAATCCGCCACCGGAACATCCACCTCTGGCAGGGGCCGGTTCATGGACTTTGCCGGGCACCCTCCACCAGCACCGTATCTGGCAGGAAAGGAAGCCCCTTGGAAGAAGCGTTCAGATTCTCAACGGTCACTCGCGCGATCTCCGCCAAGGCTTCCTTGGTTAGGAATGCCTGGTGCGCGGTAATCAGCACGTTTGGGAAGGTGAGTAGGCGGGCGAGGTCATCGTCATGCAGGATCGTGCCGGACAAATCCTCGAAAAAGACTCCTTCTTCCTCCTCATAGACATCCAGGGCCACTCCCCCGAGACGTCCGCCTTTGAGGGCTCCGATCAAGGCGCGGGTATCGATCAGGGCACCGCGGCTGACATTAACCAAAATCACTCCGGGTTTCATCAGAGCTAGGGTTTCCTCACGAATCATATGATGCGTTTCGGGTGTCAGCGGTGTGTGCAGGGAAATGACCTCCGATTCGGTGGCAAGGGTCCGGGGATCAGTATACTCGATGTCATGCACGGCGGCCCATTCCGGAGACGGAAAGGGATCATAGGCCAGGACGCGCATGCCAAAGCCCCGGAGAATCTGCGCCGCGATCCGACCGATCTTTCCCGTACCAACAATCCCTGCCGTCTTTCCATGGAGATCGAAGCCTACCAGGCCATTGAGCGAGAAATTCAGATCGTGGACGCGGTTGTTCGCGCGAGGAATCTTTCGATTGAGGGCAAGCAAGAGAGCCACAGCATGCTCCGCAACGGCGTATGGGGAATAGGCAGGCACACGGGTTACGGACATCCCCAGCTCCTTCGCGGCAATCAGATCCACTCCATTGAACCCGGCACAGCGTAGCGCGATGTGTCCTACCCCGAGTGCTTTGAGTGCTTCCAAGCAGGCCCTGTCACCATGATCATTAACAAAGATGCAAACCGCGGAAGCTCCCCCCGCCATGACCGCGGTATCCACCGAGAGACGGGACTCGAGGAATTGCCATTCCATCCCGCTGCCCTTTGAGGCAAGCTCGAGTTGCTCGCGGTCGTAGGGCTTGGTGTCGAAAACAACGGTGCGGTTCATCGTCGGAAGCTTGTCATGATTTGATTCCCGTTCCTAAACCGAACAATCCGGCTGACCGGTCGCCGCAAGAACCGAGCGCCACCAGCCGCTGTCGGGATCGAGCCGCTTCACGTGAACCGCGAGCAACTCGATCGGCACATGGATGAACCGTTCATGGAGAAAGCCGATGACCACGCCGGTCTTTCCAGCCATGGCAGCATGGACGGCATGCCGGGCAAAGAGATCGCAGAGCAGGGCATCCTCACAATTCGCCGGGCAGCTTCTCACCAGATAGCTGGGATCGAAGTAACGCATCACCACCGGCACGCCGACCTCCTTGAAATGCCGCTCGATCTGCCCCTTAAGGAACAAGCCGATATCCTTCAACATCAGATTTCCGGAAGCATCCTTTGCACCTTCGCCACATTCGAGAAGCTCTTGCCCTGCTCCTTCCGCCACGGCGATCACAGCATGGGTCTTCTGACGCATGCGCTTCTCCAAGGCCTCAAGAAAGGAGTCCAGCCTGAATGGCACTTCCGGTATCAGCGCGAAGTTCACATCTTGGCTCGCGATTGTCGCGCCCGCGGTAATGAAGCCAGCGTGGCGCCCCATTAACTTCACCAATCCAATCCCTCCCGGCGTGCTGCGAGCCTCAGTATGGGCACGATCAAGCACCCGGACAGCCTCTTCGACGGCGCTGAAGTAACCGAAAGTCCGCGCGACAAAGCCCACATCATTGTCGATGGTCTTCGGAACTCCGACAACCGAGAGAGGATGATTGCGCCGGCGGGCTTCTTGATAGAGGGCATTTGCACCGCGTTGCGTTCCATCACCTCCGACCGTGAAGAGAATGTTCACACCACGTCGGATGAGATTGTCCACCGCTCGCTCAATGTCGACCGGCCCACGTGAAGTTCCGAGAATCGTGCCACCCTGTCGATGAATCCCCTCGATGTACTCCGGCGTGATGGTTGCCGGCTCGGCACCATTCGCAGGATCCAGCCCGGCGTAGCCGCCGCGGAAACCCAGCACCTCGGCAATGCCATAGCCGTAATGAAGCTCGAGGAAGAGCGAACGGATCACATTGTTCAACCCGGGACACAGACCGCCACAGGTCACAATACCGGCCCGCGTCTTCGCAGGATCGAAGAAGATCTTCTCCCGCGGTCCCGCCAGCTCAAACAAGATCCCGGGATCCGATCCGGATTCGATCCGCTCGGGAATACGAAGTCCATCGTCCACGGTGTGGTGGAGCCCGGAAACAATGGTGGCTTGGCCTAGGGAAGGAGTTTCCATGACCTTGATCGATGCTGTCCCGCCTTTCCACGGCGGTCTATTGGACTTTGGTTTACGGGCCGGACGGATTCAGCCGAAGAGGGCGATCGCCAGCACTTGGGCTGAAAGGATCCGCATCAACGTGGTAAGCGGATAAACGGTCGCATATCCGACGGTGGGAGCGTCGGAGCCGGCAATATTCGAGGCAAAGGCAAGAGCTGGCGGATCCGTCATGCTGCCGGCAAGCAGACCACTGAGATCCATGAAGTTCATCTTCAGCACCACCCGCGCAAAAACACCCACCAGCAGAAGCGGCACCATGGTCACCGCGATCCCGGCCAGCAGCCACTGAAGGCCAGTCGCACTAAAGACAGTAGCGAAGAATTTCGCCCCCGCACCCAATCCCACCGCCGCAAAGAAGAGCGCGATCCCGAACTCACGAAAGGCAAGATTGGTATTCACTGGCATATGCCACACTTGGCGACGAATGCGCCCCACCCGCCCCAAGATCAACGCCACGATCAATGGACCACCCGCAAGCCCGAGCTTCACCGGTTGTGGCATGCCAGGCACCATGATCGGGAGGGTTCCCAGCGCGATGCCCATCACGATCCCGATGAAGAGCGGGATAAAATGGGTTTCGTTAAGTTCCTTTAGCGAGTTCCCCAAGACCTTCGCGGCGCGATCGAGATCAGCCGCGCTTCCCACGATCTGCACCTGATCCCCGAATTGCAGCCGCAAACCAGGAATGGCGGACATCTCCAAGTCGGCGCGGGTCACTCGCGTCACCGCGACGTCAAAGCGCTTGTCCAATCCAAGCTGGCTCACGGTCTTCCCGAGAACCGCCCGGTCCGTCACCGCCACCCGCCGGAAGGTGATGTTCGATTCCACCACGGCGAGATCCTCTTCACTTCGATGGCCGATCACTCGTTCGAAGCGGTCGAGCGCGCCGGGCGTCCCAACAGCCACCAGCAGATCTCCCAAGTGAAGGCTGCTCTCCTCATGTGCGATCAAAGTTTCGCTACCATGCCTCAGACGGGAAATCGTAACACCAGCCTCTAGACGTCCAGGAACCTCGGCCAACCGTATCCCCTCCAGATTTGGATTGCCCACCTCCAGCGTACGCCGCTCCAAGGGATCAACTTGGCGACGATTCGCCGCGGCAAATTCGTCAGCTTCTTTTGGAGCGTTGATCGAGAAGACCTGCTTCAAGACCAGAAGTGTTCCAATGATGGCCACGATGGCCGCTGGGTAAGTGACAGCGTAGGCCAAGGCAGGCATCCCAAGTTGGTCGGCGGAGACTCCCTCCATCGTGCTGATCGCCTGGGTTCCCGCGCCCAGGGCCGGAGTATTTGTGGTGGCCCCCGAGTAGATGCCTAGCACTGCGGCCGGATCAAATCCTCCCAGCTTGGCAGCCAAGGGCGCAGCAATCGCTCCGATCACGACAACCGCGGCGGCCAGCAGGTTCATCTTTAAGCCCTTTTCCCTGAGCGCCGCAAAGAAGCCGGGCCCCAATTGCAAACCAATCGTAAAAACGAAGAGCACGAGGCCGAACTCCTTCACGAAATCAAGCGTCGCATGATCCACCGGTTGCCCGAAGTGACCGACGATAATCCCGGCAAAAAGAACTCCTGCGGTTCCCAAGCCGACCCCGCGGAACTTCAAGCTTCCGAGAAACATCCCAAGCACACAGACAAAAGCCAACGCACCGATCGCGTGGGCAATCGGCTGCGTCTGATGAAGCTCGAAGAGCCAGCGCATGCAACACTAGGTAAGAATCCACTGCCGGGCGACTCCGATATCCTTCGGCTCAAAATGGCGGATCTCCGCGGAAACGAAGTGCGAGATCAAATGCTCCGCGAGGTCTCCCAAGGCGGAGTCAGTCACCACCGCGATCTTCTTGATATGCCGGTGGTGGTCGCGGACAAAGCGGACGTGGGCGACCATGGCTCCAAACGAAGCCCAACCTGGAAAATTCCGTGCCTCCACGATCAGGCCGGTGAGATCTCCCTCCCTGGCAAGAAAGGGATCAACCACACCGGACAGCTTCCAGAAGTCCGACTGCTCCAGTGGCTCGGCGGGCCGGACATGAAGAATGCCCCGCGCCTCATCCAGATCATACTCGATCATGGCTATAAAGGTTTGGCTGGAGATCAGGGAATCGGCCCGGCGGCCTTCACTTCAGCACTCGCCCCTGGGGCATAGGTTTGGAAGTTCTTCACGAACAGGCCCGCGAGTTTCTTCGCGGTAGCATCGTAGGCAGCCTTGTCTGCCCAGGCATCTCGCGGGCGCAGAATCTCCGAAGGCACGCCGGGCACCTCCGTCACGATGTCGAAGCCGAAGACGGGATCGCGTTCGGTTTTCGCCTTGGCCAGCGAGCCATCATGGATCGCATCGATGATCGCCCGGGTGTTCTTCAGGCTAATGCGCTTGCCCACTCCGTGGCCACCGCCACCCCAGCCGGTATTCACGAGCCAGACGCGTGCGTTGTGCTTGCGCATCTTGTCTGCCAGCAATTCGGCGTATTTGCTCGGATGCCAGGCAAGGAAGGGCCCGCCGAAACATGGCGAAAAGGTCGCCTGCGGCTCGGTCACACCCATCTCGGTTCCTGCCACCTTCGCCGTATATCCGCTGATGAAGTGATACATCGCGTGGGCCGGGGAAAGAGCGCTGACCGGCGGCAAGACCCCGAACGCGTCACAAGTCAGGAAAATCACATCGGTCGGATGACCCGCGACACAAGGGATCCTCGCATTCTGGATGAACTCGATGGGATAGGCTCCACGCGTATTCTGGGTGATGCTGGTATCGGTATAGTCGACGTCGTGATCTTCATCGAGCACCACGTTCTCCAGAACCGCGCCGAAACGCAGCGCCTGGAAAATATCCGGCTCGCTTTCAGGCGCGAGATTGATCGCCTTGGCGTAGCAGCCGCCTTCGATATTGAAGATCCCGTCGTCACTCCAGCAGTGCTCGTCATCACCGATGAGGTGGCGCTTCGGGTCCGCGGAGAGCGTGGTCTTCCCGGTGCCACTCAATCCGAAAAGCAAGGAAGACACCCCTGTCTCCTTGTCGGCGGTGGCCGAGCAATGCATCGAAAGCACGCCACGTCGCGGGGCAAAGTAATTCGCCACGGTGAAGACGCCCTTCTTCATCTCCCCTGCGTATTCGGTGCCCAGGATCACCAGTTCCCGATCTTCCAAACTCAGATCGATGCTCGTCGTCGACCCCATGCCCGTCGTCAGGCGATTCGCGGGAAAGGCTCCGGCGTTGTAGATCACCAAATCCGGCTCCCCGAAGCTGGCGAGCTCGTCCCTGCTCGGCCGGATCAGCATCGTATGCATGAACAACGCGTGGTAGGGACGCGAACAAATCACACGAACCTTGATCCGATACTTCGGATCCCAGCCCGCAAAGCCATCGAAGCAATAGAGCCGCTCCCGGGTATTGAGATAGTCGATCGCCCGCTGGCGATTGATGAGATAGGTCGGATGATCGAGCGGGATATTCACTGGGCCCCACCAGATGTCATTCTCCGAGGCCGGATCCTTGACGACCCGCTTGTCCTTGGGCGAACGGCCCGTCTTGGCACCGGAATAGGCGACCAATGCTCCGTTCTCGGCAATGCTTGCGTCTTTCTCATACCGGATCGCATGCTCATACAGCGTGCTGGGAGAAAGATTGCGGTAGACTTCTGTGACGGTCAGACCTGTCGAAGAGAGATCAATGGCAGACATGGCTTTACAGCGGTTTGGGAAACTGGGCCCGAAATCCGATCCCAGCCTTCCCTTCATGAACCGCCGGGAGCCAGATGACTATTGCACCTTGGTGCTACCCCCGTTTTCCAGTATCCTCAAACAACGCGCGGCCGCGTCATCTTCTCGGGCGAAAGCAGATCATCGAGCTGCTCCTTGGCCAACCAACCTTTCGCGAGGACGAGGTCATAAACGCTACCACCCGTCGCAAGTGCCTCCTTGGCGATCGCGGCACTCCGCTCGTAGCCAAGCACCGGGTTGAGCGCGGTCACCAGTCCGATCGAGTGACGGACATACTCAAGGCAGCGTTCGCGGTTGGCTTGGATTCCCGCAATACAGCGGGCATTCAGGATCACGGCAGCATTCCGCAAAAGCGTAAGACCGAAGAGCAGGTTAAAGGCGATGACCGGCTCAGCCATGTTCAATTCCAGCTCACTGGCTTCAGACGCCATCGACACGGTCACATCAGCACCGATGATCTGGAAGCATACTTGGCTGACCACCTCCGGGATCACCGGGTTCACCTTCCCGGGCATGATCGAAGAACCTGGCTGCATCGAGGGCAGGCGGATCTCATAAAGCCCGCAACGCGGCCCGGACGAGAGCCAGCGCAGGTCATTGCAGATCTTCGAAAGCTGCACTGCAGCCGTCTTCATGGCACTGCTCATCAGCGCGAAGCATCCGCTATCCTGCGTGGCTTCCACCAGATTCGCGGCC
The DNA here is from genome assembly GCF_012913485.1 of Luteolibacter luteus. Lineage (GTDB taxonomy): Bacteria > Verrucomicrobiota > Verrucomicrobiia > Verrucomicrobiales > Akkermansiaceae > Haloferula > Haloferula lutea. Next base: position 1,913,450 of record NZ_CP051774.1, read on the forward strand.
AGGTTCACGGGCAACCCGCTGATCTCCGCAAGTTGCTTCGTGCAGAGTTCGGCATAGCCGGGAGGGCTGTTGATGCCGGTACCGATGGCAGTAGCCCCCATGTTGATCTCATAGAGCTCTTCCGAAGCACGCTCCAGGTATCGGATGCCATCGCCAATCATCACCGCATAGGCTCCGAACTCCTGTCCCAGCGTCATCGGCACGGCGTCCTGGTTCTCGGTACGGCCCATCTTGAGGACGTCGGCAAATTCGGCAGCCTTCGCTTCCAAAGCCTCCTTCAACTCACGCAGTGCGGAAACCGCATCCCGTAAGGTCAGGATCACACCAAGTTTGATCGCTGTCGGATACGCGTCGTTGGTCGATTGGGAGCGGTTGACATCGTCATTGGGATGCAGGTGCTCATATTGCCCCTTACGATGCCCCAAGAGCTCCAAGGCACGGTTCGCGATCACTTCGTTCGCGTTCATGTTGGTCGAGGTGCCCGCTCCACCTTGGATCATGTCGACGGTGAAATGGGAATGCCATTGCCCGGCGATCACCTCGTCGCAAGCGGCCACGATCGCATCGGCCCGTTCGGGCTTGAGCACGCCCAACTGCTTGTTCGCGATGGCAGCCGCTTTCTTCACGTAGCCAAAGCTCCGGACGAAGTGACTGAAGTGGCTGAGAGGGATCCCGGAAAGGGGGAAGTTCTCCATTCCGCGCAGGGTCTGCACCCCGTAGTAGGCGCTATCCGGCAACTCTCGCTCGCCAAGCGAATCGTGCTCCTTCCGCCAAGTGGAGACCACCGAAGGCCCGGCTCCGGCGGCATGGCGGTTCGCGTCCCGCAAGCGGACACTCAGACGCCGGGCCACATGACCGACCATACGATAGAAGGTCTCCGGCTTGGAGCTTCTCAATTCATCGAAGACCTCACGCGGGATCCTCAGCACCTTCACCTTGGAAAGCGCCACTGCCGAAGAGGAGTGGGGAAGATCGTCCAGCATCACGCCCTCCCCAAAGGCTGCTCCGCGGGTCAAGGTGGCCAGCCGCGTCGTGCTACCGTGAACCCCCGCCACGATCTCGATCTCGCCTTCTTCCACAATTCCCATCCACTGGCGGGGTGTGGATTCATGGAACAAATAGTCGCCTGATTGATACTCGTGGGAGCCACCTTGGGTCAGCAGCGCTTCGAGTTCATCAGGTGAAATGCCAATGGTACCGGCAATGTCCCGGACTCGGTTTTCTGAAAAGTTCATTGGATCTTGGGATTGAAGGTTCACGCCATGATCTTGCCGATGAGCAGACCGACGACAACTGCCACGGTGGTACTAACCAAGCCAGGCAGCAGGAATGAGTGATTGATGACGTATTTGCCGATCCGGGTGGTGCCCGAGCGATCGAAGTTGATAGCGGCAATGATCGTGCCGTAATTGGGGATCAGGAAATAGCCGTTCACAGCGGGGAACATCCCGATCAGGAAGGGCGGCGCGATCCCGAGTGAAAGCCCCAGCGGCATCAGGGCCCGGGCTGTCGCAGCCTGGCTATACAACAACACCGAGGCGAAGAAGAGTCCGAAGGCAAAGGACCATGGCGCGGCCTTCGCCATGCCTCCGAGACCGCCGATGATCTCATCCTTGTGCGCGGCGATGAAGGTATCTCCCATCCAAGCGAGGCCGAAGATGCCCACCACCGCGGTGATCCCGGCGCGGCAGGTGGAGGTCTGCGGGATCAGGTCCGGCTTTACCTTGCAAATCGTCATCGAGGCTGCGGCAACCGCGAGCATCACCATCTCGATCGCAACCGGCATCGGCACGCTGATCGGCTTCCCATCCGCGCCCTCGAGCGTCCGGAGGGACGGGACAAGACCGAGCACCACCACGAATGCGACGCCAATCAGGAAGATGATGGCACTCGTGCGCGCGGACTTTGGCAGGGCCTCGGCTTCACCTGCTTTCACGGGCGCGGGGATCTTTCCTGCCGCTAGCAAAGCCTGATACTCGGGGTCTTCAGAGAGTTCTTTGCCCACCCGGGTTTGGACCAGCGCAGCGACGATCACCCCGCTCAGGGTGGCCGGCACGCAGATCATCAAGATCTGAGGCAGCCCCCACGGAAGATTCTGGCTGTGAAACAGTCCGATCATCGCCGCCGTCGCAGCGGCCACCGGGCTCGCTGTGATCGCCTGCTGTGAGGCAATTGTCGCAATCGCCATCGGCCGCTCCGGACGAATGCCATTCTGGTGTGCGACCTCATAGATGACCGGCAGCAGGGGATAGACGATATGACCCGTCCCCGCGAGGAAGGTGAACGCGTAAGTGGTAAGTGGGGCGACAATGGTCACTTGCTTCGGGTTCTTCCGGATGATCTTCTCCGCAACCCGTACCAGGAACTGGATGCCACCGGCAGCCTCCATCACCGAGGCTGCCATGATCACGGCTAGGATGATCAGCATCACATCCACCGGCGGGCCAGTGGGTGCCACCCCCATCAGGAAGAGGACCACCAATCCGATACCGCCCCACAAGCCGAGGCCAACACCGCCCACCCGCGCGCCTACTGCCAGCGCGGTGATGATGACGAGGAAATGAACAATTAGCATCACACTCATTTGACCAGATCGTAGCGGATCACGAAGTTAAGCCGATGGGCATCGCCATCGGACCCATCGTAGGTTTCCTTGGTTCCGTAGAGGTACTCAAAGCCCATGCGGAATGAGCTTGTCGGCTGCCACACCAGGTTCGCACCAAAGCTCGCCGTGGTTTCTGGCGTTAAAGCGGCGACGGACGGCGGCAAATCAGCCATCACCCAACTCGCGGCGAGCGTGGAACGAAAGTGTTCGTTCCAGCGGTGGGTGTAGCCCACCATCGGCGCAAAGATCGGTATGGCCTCCAGGTCATTTCCCACCCACGCCGCATCAAGATTCGTGCCACTGAAGTCATTCACATAGCGCGAGATTCCCTCGCCGTAGGCGAGCTGTGCGGAAAGATCATCGCTCTCGGTGATGTGCCAGGTACCCGAAAGGCTGGCACCCCAGCCCATGGTATCGCCATCCGGACCAGTATCGCTTTCGAAGCTCAAGCTCCGTCCGATGCCGGCGAGCTGCAAGTTCCCGACATCGCCTTCCCATCGGCCGCCAATGATCACATCCGGTGTGACACTGCGAGTTTCCGAGTCGTCGGGAATCGTGCTACCGAGGATGTCGCTCTGCGGATATTCGATGCTGATGTAGGCGTGCCCTTCACCGCAGTCCTCCCACAGCGGATGAGTGTATCGAAGTTGGGCCTGACGCCGGTTGATAATGCCGGCCGGCCCCTGATAATCCAGCACGTCGGGCCACGCATCCGGGTTCATGAAGCCGGAGAACGTTTGGCCGATCAGGAAATTCCATGCCTGCCCATAGAAGTGCCGGACCCGGAAGCTCATCGTATTCGATGAAGAATCCCCGAAGAAATCGTTCTCATTGTAGATGCGGAGATTGCCGAGGGCTTCGGTGGGTCTCCGGATTTCCAAGCTGATGCGCGTGCCCTTGCCATGGATTGTCGACCGTTCGTCCCCACTAAAGCCGGCTTGGTCTCCTACGGGGATAGTCGAAGGAACAAAGAGATTGGGGTTCCCATTATTGGCAAAGTCCGCAATCGCATCGACTCGGGCGGAACCGCCAATCTTGAACATCGTCTGCGTGCCGGGGATCACCACGAATCCCTTCAAGGCAGGATCCAGAGGCCGGTTCTCAGGACGAGGAGCCGCCTGCTGGAGATCTTGGAAGCCATCATAGTCTCGTACCTTGGCTTGGGCACCGGCGGCACCCGGTTGCGGAGCCACCACGGTGGCGACCTGGACCTCGGGAGGATCTGCCGGCTTGTTTGAAGCCGCGGCCTTTGAAGCTTGCCCCCGCTTGGGAGGAGGCGAGGACTTCTGCCCCGCTCGTTCGTCCTCCAAGGTAGCAATTCGCCCTTTCAGCTCGGCGATCGTCTGCTCCATCGTCGCGAGGGTTTTCTTCATCTCCTCCATATCATCGCCACGAGCGACGGCAAGCGGTGCCATGGTGGCAGCCAAGCAAAGCCAAGTGGCATTGTTAGGGATGCGGCTGGAAGACGACCCGAGCATAGGTTTTTCCATATGGAAATCCGATGCACCGGACAAAGAGATTCCAGTAATACCAAAGTAGCATGCCCGGCGGGAAACCCATGCTCGACTTGCCGATCCGGCGGGCGGGTAATGACAAGACCGCTTTCCATTCTTCATCCTATCATGAAGAGAGCCTTACTTGTCTGCCTCGCCCTGCTCCCATTCCTCACCAGTTGCGGAAACTTCCGACGGCTGGCGGGAGACCTGAAGGTCATTGATGAAGAATATCGAATCTACGGAGTCATCCGGAATGCGGACACCCAGAAAGTGCCGGTCTATGCCGGCGTGGTGGAGTGGCATCGAGGCGACGCACGTGTCTACTCCGGTGATCGCATCGAACTTCCACCCGGTGGCGCCTTCGCATTCTCGGTAAAGAGCCCGCTTCACCAACATGTGGTCGCTTTCGCCGATCGCAATCGCAGCGGCACCTATGATTCCGGCGAACCCATGTGGATCCACACGGGCACCGATGGAAAGCCGAGCCCGGTGAAGCTCGATGGCGAACACCGCGCCGCAAAGGTCGATGGGCAACTCTCCTCCGGAACCATCCCGCGGGATCTCCACGACGCCATGACGGCTTTCCTGGCAGGCCGCAGCGTCAATGAAGTGGTGACCAACCACGGCGTCAGGCTGAGCGTCGGCGAAGGCGCCAAGCTCGACGAGCCCCGCTTCGCCGCCACCCGTGGGGAGGATGGTCTCTGGACCCCGGCCACCATGGCGATCACCAGTGGCTTCGGCATCTACTTTCTGGAACCCTACGATCCCAGTCGAACCCCGGTCCTTTTCATCCACGGAGCCGCCGGATCGCCGCAGGATTGGCGCTTCGCCATGGAGCGGCTTGATCGCCAGCGCTATCAGGCGTGGTTCGCCTTCTATCCTTCCGGCGGACGCTTGGACAACTCTGCGGAACTCTTGAATCAGGGAGTCAAACTGCTGCATCAGCGCTATGAGTTCAGGCGTCTCCACGTCGTGGCTCATAGCATGGGCGGCCTCATGGCCCGCCGTTTCGTTCAGAAGAACGTGCTCGAAGATCGGCAAAAATATATCAATACCTTCATCACCTTCTCCTCGCCATGGGGAGGGCATGAAGCCGCCGCGGCAGGGGTAAAGTGGGCACCGTCCGTTGTTCCCTCTTGGCGCGACATGGAGCAGGGATCCTCCTTCCTCGACCACCTCTTCGACCAAAGGCTGAAGGGCAAGGTGAACCACCACCTCTTCTACAGCCACCACAGCTCGCGCTCGTTCTCGATGCCTGCCGAAAACGACGGAACCGTTAGCGTGGCCAGCCAGCTTCGGCCGGAGGCAAAGGACGATGCCGTCAGCATCCAAGGCTACAATGAAGACCACGTCTCGATCCTTTCCGCTCCCGCGGCCCTGACCCGCGCCAAGGCGGTTCTCGATGCCGCCACGCCATGAACCCCCTCCGAAACCTGCCTGTCCTCTCCTGGCTGCGCGCCTATCCCCGCGACTGGTTCCGCGGTGATCTGATCGCCGGGATCACGCTGGCAGCCTACCTTTTACCCGCAGGACTCGGCGATGCTTCACTCGCAGGGTTGCCAGCTCAAGCGGGCCTCTATGCCTGTCTTTTCAGCGGCCTGGTCTTCTGGATCTTCTGTGGTTCCCGCCATACCGCGATCACCGTCACCTCTGCCATCTCCCTCCTGATAGGAGCATCGCTCGCGCCGATGTCCGGGGGAGACCCGGTCCGCCATGCGGCGTTGGCTGCATGCACGGCCCTGCTTGTCGCCCTGATCGCTTTTCTCGCCTGGCTGGCAAAGGCAGGCACGATCGTGAATTTCATCTCGGAGTCGGTGATGATCGGATTCAAGTGCGGCGTCGCTCTCTTTCTGGCGAGCACCCAGCTTCCAAAGCTTTTCGGATATAGCGGCGGCCACGGCGACTTCTGGGAACGCAGCAGCCATTTCTTCAAACACCTCGATCAGACCAAGCCTGCCGCACTGGCTACCGGCCTTGTCGCCCTTACGATCCTCATCCTTGGAAAGATCTTCCTGAAGAACAAGCCGATCGCCCTGGTGGTTGTCATTGGGGGGATTGTCGTTGCCAGCATGTTGGATCTGGAGAGCCGTGGCGTGAAGATGCTCGGCGAAATCCCCCACGGTCTTCCACCATTCGTGCTTCCTGCGGTGAGCTGGAACGATATCAACGAGCTCCTTCCGCTCGCCTTCGCCTGCTTCCTGTTAGGCGCAGTAGAGACGGCAGCGATCGGGCGGATGTTCGCCGCAAAGCACGGTGGACGTTTCGAAAGCAATCAGGAGTTCCTGGCCCTCGCAGCATCCAACCTCGCCGCCGGGCTCGGCCAAGGTTTTCCTGTCAGCGGGGGCATGTCCCAATCGCTCGTCAATGAGAGCGGCGGCGCCCGCAGTCCGCTTTCAGGGCTCTTCGCGGCGCTCATCGTTCTGGGAGTCACGCTATTCCTCTCGGGCCTGCTCAAGAATCTCCCCCAACCTGCACTCGCAGCCATCGTGCTGGTCGCGGTCGCCGGCCTCTTCAAGCTGAAGGCTCTCATCCACCTCTGGCGCGGCTACCGTGCCGAGTTCATCGCGGCGATGGCCGCACTCCTCGGCGTGCTAGGCTCCGGCCTGCTGCGCGGCGTTCTCGTCGGAGCGATCATTTCTTTGTTCCTGCTGATCCGCCGCGCTTCACGCCCTCACGTCGCCAGCTTGGGCCGAATCCCCGGCACCCGCCGTTTTTCCGATCTCGCCCGTCACCCGGACAACGAAATAATTCCAAGCCTCCTGATCTTCCGCCCGGAAGCCAGCCTCGTCTATTTCAACATCGACCATCTGCGTGATGCAGTGATGGCTTCCGTCGACACGGCCGCGACCCGCCCGCAACTCGTCCTGATCGATCTCTCTTCGTCTCCTCACATCGATCTTCAAGCCGCTGAAACGCTTGGCATGCTCCATCGCGAGCTCGCCACTGGAGGGGTCCAACTCCAGTTTGTCGAAGCTCACGCGGCGGCGCGCGGCACCTTGCGGAACGAGGGCTTGGAAGAGAAGGCGGGCACCCTCAGTCGCTTCACTTCGGTGGCGGACGCAGTGGACGCATTCACCCGTGGCGCCACCTGATCCGATGCTGCCCGGCCTCTTCGCGTCATTCCTTCTGCTAGCCGCCTGCGTCGTCATCCACGCCATCGGCCTCGCCCTCTTGCTCCGTTGGGCCTACGCGCGCCCGCCCTCCGTTGGCAGGCATCCGTGGAAGCTTACGATCTTCATCGTCCACATTGCTTGGTGGCTAACATTTCTGCACCTCATCCAGATCGTGCTCTGGGCGCTCTACTACGTTGGCAAAGGCTGCCTCCCCGATTTCGAAACGGCGCTCTATTTCTCAGGCGTCAGCTACTCTACCCTGGGCTACGGCGATGTCGTGCTCCCCCATGAGTGGCGAATGCTCGGCCCCACCGAGGGGCTGACCGGCATCCTCATGTGCGGCCTCTCCACCGCGATCTTCTTTGGCATTGCCCACCGACTCCTGGAAGCGCGCGCCAAGGGGAAGATTGGAGATGTTGACCATCCGTTCAAGTAAGCCCAAACCGAGGACCCGTTCCCGCTACGAGGCGGAGCATGCTGCAGCCCGTTGCCAACATGCCCCGCCTGTACCTGTAGCGTCACACTACCGGATGGAACCAGGCAAACTTCCCCCCGCCTGGTGGCCCGGACCGGTCGCTTGGCCAGCCGGGTTGAAATCTGGGTGTCTTTGTCAGTTCTTTAGATGGCGATGCAGCAGGAGAATTCGGCGCACCTCCGCAATCGCTTCCTCGTTCTGATGCGCGCTGTGACCGGAGGGCACGATCTTCTCGGAGATCGCGCCTTCCATGTGTGAACTCCAATAAGGAACCACGCCATCCGAGGAATCCGGGCTGTTTCCCTTGCCTCGGTCCCCGATGATCGTGTGGTAAGGAATCCCCGGCGTGAGCGGCAGCTTGTTGATCGCTTTCACGAAGCGATTGTTCGGCGTCAAGGTATCGACACTGCTCGGCACGCGTTCGAGCTTCAGATCGTCTGCCTCAAAGGTAGTCGCCTGCAGCATCTCGGATCCTGCATGCAGCAGCTTGACCGGAGAACGGATGATTCCCGAAGCCCAGCGCACGATTCTGCGGGAGGCAAGGTTGCTGCCCTTCAGCGGAGCAGCAATGTAGATCACCCGGCCTACTTCCTTCCGGTGGTCGAAGATGATGGCATCACTCGCAAGCCTGTGCGTTTCCGGCGAGAGCTTCGTTTCCTCGGGCCGCTTCTTGAAGAGCTCCAGCCACAGCTTGTCGCCCGTATCCGTCATCAGCAACCGGCTGATGCATCCACCCATGCTATGACCGACCACCACCATGTTCTTCATCGGGTAGCGCTTTCCGATCGCATCCAGCTCCTTTCGCAGCAAGGCGGCGGAATAAGGATAAGGGTAGCCACTAGGATAACTATAGAACCAGAACTGGAAGTTCTTCCGGATCTCCGGATCATCGCGCAGTGTATTGATCATCGGCGTCCAGGTAGCCTGCGAGTCCATGAGACCATGGATCACCAGCACTACCGTCTTGTTCGGATCATAGGGCTGAAGCCGGGCGATGCGGGCGGTCTCTGCATACTTCTCCGGCGTTAGCATGCGCATGATCTCGAGCTTCCGCGGCTCCGTACTCGCCAGCATTACCGCAAGGGGCACCGTGAAATCGGCGGCCATCGGCTGAACCCGGCCGGCAAAGCGCACCTCTTCCTCCGCCAATGGATCCTCAAATGAAACCACCGCCTTGTTTCCTTCGAAGCGCACCAAGGCGGTGACCCCGTAGTAGATCCTGGGAATCGTGAAATCCTGCTTCGCCCGCTCGTTCATCCCTTTCCCCTTTGCCACCAGCGGCGCGCCAATCCCCGGCCGAACGGTCCGGTTTTTCACATAGGACCCTTCCAACGCGATGCGGTCGGCCGGAGTGAAATCGAATAGAGCTGGATCCCAGCCCGGACGAGAATCCTTCCGGTGGGTAAGGACGATCTCTCCTTCCGAGGATGGCACCACAAAAGGTCGTCCCCACGGGTCCAGCTTCGCTTTCCGGATCACGTCAAACACCCGCGCGACGGCGTAATTATAGGCATCCCGCGTCTGGGTTTCCCCGGGATTCACCTTCAGCCGGGCCTCCGCATGACGGACCGCCACCAACCAGTTGCCGATCGCGGCCGCAGGATCCTTGCTTTCCTCCTTCTGAGCAGTGACAATTTTTTGCTCGGGAATCGCCAAGGAGGTAAAGGCGGATCTCAAGGGCCGGAAGACAGGCTTTGTTTCAGAAACGGAAGCATAGCCAGAGCATCCCGTATGGATCGAAGCTCCGGCAAAGAGCCCCGTCATCACAAGGCTCAAGCGTAGGAAGGACAGCAAGGACGAACAACCTTTCATGGGACAGTTTGGCAGCACATTTCAGCGGAAGCCGGGAGGCTCCGCCATTGAACCTTGGTTGCACGCCTTCATCGCGGGAGGAGCTCCAAGGCCTTCCTCGAGAACTCGATATGGCGTGCCATGCGGATCAGATCGGCGAGCGATTCCGCCTCCATCTTTTCCATGACCCGGCCCCGGTGGACCTTCACCGTCTGCTCGCATGTCCCAAGATCAGCCGCGATGATCTTGTTCGGCATCCCCTCCACCACCCGCTCCATCACCTCGCGCTCCCGCGAGGTCAGACGGCTGAAACGGGTGGCGGCCCTTAGGCTTTCCTCGCTCTCCCGCTTCCGCGCAGCCCCGAAAGCCAGCGCCCTTCTGACAGCTTGGAACAACACGGCACCACTCACCGGCTTTGTAAGATAATCCACGGCACCTGCTTGGATGGCTTGAACCGCGGTGGGGATATCTCCATTACCGGTCAGAAAGAGGATCGGAAATCTAGCTCCCGCACGCACCAGCCGCCGTTGCAGTTCCAGTCCGCCAAGTCCCGGCAACGAGACATCAAGCAGCAGGCAATCCACCTCGCCCGCATGGCAGGAGGCGAGAAAATCCTCGGCACTGGAGAAGTCGCGGACTTCGTAACCTTCGACGCGCAACAGACGGGACAGGGCCCTGCGGCAGCCTTCGTCAT